>JAFXVY010000010.1 GCA_017534595.1 Ruminococcus sp. | reverse complement strand
CGGTATGAACGCACATCTTTCCAAGCCTGTTGATCCGGAGCGCCTGTATCAGACATTGGAGGAGCTGATCTGGGAAGCTGACCAGCGCAAATAACGGAGGCGCAGATATGGAAACTCAACAAAACACATCGCAGCCTCCCCGCTATCTCTCCGTGCTGGATGTATACCACAATCAGCACATACCCAAATGAAACAGAATACAAACCGTAAGCCTTCGTAAAACGCCCTGCAAGCGTTTCTGAGGGCTTTCTTTTTCAGGCGGTTAGAGTTTTACGTTGCGCAGGCTCGGACAGTGCTGTGGGGCTTCTCCGTTCCGCTGACGGGCATTGTCAAGCAGAGGAGCCTGCATTAATATATGTTCCCGCAAAGCCAGATCCTATCATGACGATACGGACAGGGTTTTTTGAGGATCTTAAAAACGGGGAGCAGATATCTCTCCTCATAGCACCGTCCTTTCAGGCGGTGTACTCGACAGAGTACAGCAAGGTCCTGGGGGCTCTGAGGGAAATGGGAGCAAAGCGTATGCTGTCAATTTCCCTTGGTGCCGATATCTGCACCTGGGCTTACCTGAAAGGCAAAGCGGAGCTGAGTTTTTCAGAATGTATCGTTATACGCTCGGAATAAAACTGATGTAATTTTTCAGGAGCTGCGAAAATGAAGACCGGAATATTCAAAACAAAAACCGCCTTCCCGTATTTTTGCGCGTTCCTGCCCAAAGACTTTTTGAAAACTAAATAACTGACATCATCAGAATTCCTACCCAAAAGGGTTGTCATCTCTGTTTCAAAATGTTATAGGCAACACCGCACAACCATTGTGCGTCAGATCGCGCGCAAGCTCAATAAAGTTGAGCTGAGATTTTTGTCAGATTGCCTAAATTCGACGCCGCCTTGCAAGCGAAGTTCACTTCGCTTTACGCAACGGCAAGGAGAATAGTGTCAACAAGTTGACACGGTAATAATGACGGAAAATATGCAAGCGGATGATGTACAAAGGCGTTAGCCAGTGGTTGTGCGGTGTTGCCTTAAATACAAACAAGGCGCTTCACCCAAAAACCAAATGGCGCAGCGCCTTCTCATTTTGCTGAGCCGCGGGGACAAATTACCGCAGCGCCGACCGGCTCCGCACAACGGGCGCTGTTTGGGCGAGTATTACTCGCCCCCCCACAGGAAGCCTTTTTCCTGTCACGATCGTACCCGCAATGCAGCACAGCGCTTTCGTGTTGACATCCCGCCCGAAAAGGAGTATAATAAAACCGGCTCGAAAAACAGAAATATACGCCCCGGGCTTCACTGTCGGAGACCGGGGCTGACTTTATAGGGAGGAAGCCCATGCTTGAACTGAAGCATATCTCGAAACAGTATAAGACCGGGGAGCTCGTACAGAAAGCCCTCGACGACGTCAGCCTTGCGCTGCGGGATAACGAGTTCGTCGCAGTGCTGGGACCCTCGGGCAGCGGAAAGACTACGCTGCTCAACGTCATCGGCGGGCTCGACCGCTACGACAGCGGCGACCTGATGATAAACGGCGTCTCCACCGAGAAATATAAGGATAAGCATTGGGACACCTACCGCTGCCGGACTATCGGCTTCGTGTTCCAGAGCTATAACCTCATACCCCATCAGAGCATACTCGCTAACGTCGAGCTCGCACTCACAATAGGCGGGGTCTCCCGCCGGGAGCGCAGAGAAAGAGCAAAAAAAGCCCTCGACGAGGTCGGCCTCGGAGACCAGCTCCATAAGCGTCCCAATCAGCTCTCCGGCGGTCAGATGCAGCGCGTTGCCATAGCAAGAGCCCTCGTCAACGACCCGGATATCCTCCTCGCAGATGAGCCCACCGGAGCCCTCGATACCGAGACCTCCGTTCAGGTCATGGAGCTGCTCAAACAGGTCGCGGGAAAGAGACTTGTGGTAATGGTAACTCATAACCCCGAGCTCGCCGAAAGATATTCAACAAGAATTGTCCGCCTGCGCGACGGCCGTATCGAGGATGACTCCGACCCCTATACCCCCGGGGCAGACCCGCAGACCTCCGACACCGGCGCGGGCAGGTCGAAGATGGGCTTCCTGACCTCGCTCTCCCTGAGCTTCAACAACCTGCGCACCAAAAAGGGCAGAACTATCCTTACCTCACTTGCCGGCTCCATAGGCATTATCGGCATCGCGCTGATACTCGCCCTCTCCACCGGCGTCAATAACTACATAACCGATATGCAGAAGGATACCATGTCCTCCTACCCCATAACGATAGAGTCCACAGGCTATGACCTGTCCTCCATGCTCTCCGGCAACAGACGCAGCAGCGACAGCGAGGAGGTCAAGCACAGCGGCGCCGTCTACCCAAACTATAAAAGGTTCGAGCGCCGGGAACAACATTCCACGAGCATGGTCGAGAACGACCTCACCTCCTTCAAGAAGTACCTCGACGACCCCAACAGCGAGATACATAAATACCTCGGCGAAAACGGCATAGCCTATACCTATAACGTCAATTTTGAGGTCTATGCCCGGGACAGCGAGGGCAGGCTCGTCAATACCTCCGCCGATACCAACTCCCTCATCGAGGACCGTTTCGGCAGGAGCCGCAGCACCCGAACTCCCCGGCAGATGCTCGCCGAGCTCACCGGCGAGACGACCTACGGCGCAGATAACTTCTCACAGCTGTTAAAGGGCTCCAAGGGCGGAGCGGTCAGCGCCGTGATAACCGATAACTACGAGCTCGTGTACGGCGAGTGGTGCAGCGATTACAATGAGGTAGTGCTCGTCCTCGGAGAGGACTGCACCGTCTCCGCAGAGGAGCTCTATCAGCTCGGCATCATCACCGCCGAGCAGTACACCGCCGCCGCCGACAAGATAGACAACGGCGAGGCTCCCGATGAGCTCAGCTGGCAGTATCCCGATATCTGCGGGAGAAAGTTCTGGCTCGTGCCGGCCTGCGACCGCTACGAAAAGACCGATAAGGGCACCTACGCTCTTATCAGCGAGCTCGACGAGGAAAAGCTCCTCAAAAATGCCGCCGAGCTTACTGTATCGGGAATAGTCCGCGAGAAGGAGGACGGCAGGGGAGGCATCAGCACCCCCATAGCCTACACCTACGCCCTGACAGAATACATCATCGGACACACAGACCAGAGCGAGGCGGTAAGGGCGCAGGAGGCCTCAAAGGATATCGACGTCTTTACCGGCATGAGCTTCGAGGCCGCCGACGATGAAAAGAAGCTCGCCGACGCCAAGGCTTACATAAACTCCCTCGGCATCTCGGATATGGCGAGCCTGTTCACCATGGCGCAGTATATGGGCTTCTCGGGTCAGAGCAGCGAGGGCGCCGACGAGAACATCATGGCAAAGCTGCTCTCCGGCTGGCTCGAGAGCGAGCAGAGCCGCAGCTTCCTTTTAAAGATCTACGACGAGTATATCGCCGGCGCAAGCTATGAGGAAAACATGGAGCTTTTCGGAAAGGTCAGCTGCGACGCCCCCGCCTCCATAAGCATCTATACCGACAGCTTTGAGGACAAGGACAGGGTCAGCGAGTGCATAACCGCCTACAACAACTCGGTTGACGAAGCCCGCAGGATAACCTATACCGACTATATCGCCCTGCTGACCGAATCCATAACCTCGATGGTCAACGCGATCACCTACGTCCTGATAGCATTCGTCGCGGTGTCGCTGGTGGTGTCGAGCATAATGATCGGCATCATCACGCATATCTCGGTGCTCGAGCGCACCAAGGAGATCGGCATACTCCGCTCTCTCGGAGCGTCCAAGCGCAGCATCTCGCAGGTGTTCAACGCTGAGACCTTTATCATCGGCCTGTTCGCGGGAACGCTGGGAATAATCCTCTCGCTGCTTATGCTCATTCCGATCAACGCCGTGATAAGACGTTTCGCCGAGGGCGTGGACGTCAGCGCACAGCTCCCCCTGCTGCCGGCTGCGGTACTCATACTCATAAGCATAGCCACCACCATGCTCGGCGGACTCATCCCCGCAAAGAAGGCCGCCAAGAAGGACCCTGTCGCCGCACTGAGATCGGAATAACGTATCACTCCCTGTTTAGGCAATACCGCACAACCACCGGCTAACGCCTTTGTACATCATCCGCTTGCATATTTTCCGTCATTATTACCGTGTCAACTTGTTGACACTATTCTCCTTGCCGTTGCGCAAAGCGAAGTGAACTTCGCTTGCAAGGCGGCGTCGAAT
>JAFXVY010000096.1 GCA_017534595.1 Ruminococcus sp. | reverse complement strand
ATCATCCGCTTGCATATTTTCCGTCATATTACCCAAATTCTCCTTGCCTTGCGCCAGCAAGGCGGCGTCGAATTTAGGCAATCTGACGAAAAATCTGACTGCGCGTCTGACGCACAATGGTTGTGCGGTGTTGCCTTAATTGACATCAAAATATCAGAAAGGATAGATCACAATGCTCACTCTCGACAAGGTATATCATGCAAGGCACGTACTCAAGGCAGTCATCAGGGAGACGGAGGTCATAAAGGCTCCCAAGATCAATCCCGAGGCCGACGTTTATCTCAAGACCGAGAACCTCCAGATCACCGGCTCCTTCAAGGTGCGCGGAGCTTATTACAAGATCTCTCAGCTCTCCGATGAGGAGAAGAGCCACGGCGTTATCGCCTGCTCTGCCGGCAACCATGCTCAGGGCGTCGCTCTTGCCGCCACGAAGAACGGCATCAAGTCGATAATCTGTCTGCCGGACGGCGCTCCGATCTCCAAGGTGGAGGCCACCAAGGGCTACGGCGCCGAGGTATGCCTCGTGGAGGGCGTTTACGACGACGCCTACAACAAGGCTCTCGAGCTGCGCGACGAGCACGGCTACACCTTCATCCACCCCTTTGACGACGAGAACGTCATCGCGGGTCAGGGTACTATCGGTCTCGAGCTTATCGACCAGCTCCCCGACCTCGACGCGGTAGTTGTACCGGTCGGCGGCGGCGGACTTATTTCGGGTGTGGCCTTCGCACTCAAGACCCTCAACCCGAATGTCAAGGTATACGGCGTTCAGGCAAGCGGCGCACCCTCAATGGTGGAGTCCCTTGCCGAGGATAGGATCAAGTGCCTTGAGTCGGTATCGACGATAGCCGACGGCATCAAGGTAAAGGAGCCGGGCGTGAACACCTTTGAATACTGCAAGCAGTACGTTGACGAGATCGTCACCGTCACCGACGACGAGGTATCCTCTGCTATCCTTGCGCTCATCGAGCAGCACAAGCTGATCTCCGAGGGCGCGGGCGCGGTATCCGTTGCGGCTGTTATGTTCAACAAGGTACCCGTCAAGGGCAAGAAGGTAGTCTGCCTCGTTTCGGGCGGCAACATCGACGTTACGATCCTCTCCCGCGTTATCAAGAGAGGTCTGCTCAAGTCGGGCAGGAGCGATACAATGGCTATACAGCTCGAGGACAAGCCCGGCCAGCTCCTCGGCGTTTCCAAGATCATCGCTCAGCTGGGCGGAAACGTGGTATCTATCCACCACGAGCGTGCCAGCGAGGACAGCGATATCACCGACTGCATCCTGCGCATAGTTATGGAGACCCGCGACTACGATCATATCCGTCAGATCAGGCAGGCTCTTACCGACGCCGGCTTCAAGCTCGTTAACAAGTGATCCCGCTGGACAGATACCCGGAGCCCGCTCTCTTTGCGGGGACGGTGCTGGTATTCAGAGGCGAACATCCCTTTGACCGTGAGGCTGCGCAGTTCATGCTCTGCGACTATCCTGCGGCAAGCGAGGGACGCTGTCCCTTTGCGCTGTACTGCGTTTGGGGCTATCATTCCGGCTCGCTGGAATACGTCTTCCCTGTGGAGGCGCTCGCAGAGGGAGTCCGGGGCATAGACACGAAGTGGCTCCGGGAGAACTGGAAACAGAAGGTCTGCGGCGGCTGCGGGGCATCGGATGTCTCGGTAAGGCTTTGGGACGAGAAATGAGGCGGCAGGTATGGTCATCACGGAAGATATGACGGCGGACGAATTTATCGGCCTTATGCGTGAAGCCTACGGCGACGAGTTCAACTGGTGCCTCCCTACGGGTACGGAGACTTTTGTCAGGGAGCTTATCACCGAGCTCGGTGAGGATGACCCGTTCGTCCTGAACAGAAATATATCGCTCGCCGCAAAGTGCGAGTCCTGCGACGATATGCTGTTCTGCTCCGCCGGCAAGAACGGCTCGGAGCTGTGGAGGATATACCACATTACCTGGTCACGCCGCCGTGAACGCGAGGGCTGGCCGATCAGGCAGGACTTCCCGGACAGGAAGTCTGCGCTGGAATACATAAGAGACAGTTTTACAGAGGAATATCTCTGATCAATCATCAAGGAGGAAATCACAATGGCAGAAACAGTTTACACCAAGAACGCACCCGACGCTATCGGCCCCTATTCTCAGGCAAAGGTAGTCGGCGGGCTGGTATTCACCTCGGGTCAGATCGCTATCGATCCCGCCACCGGCGCAGTTGAGGCGACGACTATCGAGGAGCAGACCCATCAGGTATGCAAGAATCTCAAGGCTGTGCTCGAGGCAGCAGGCAGCTCTCTCGACAAGGCAGTAAAGACCGTTTGCTTCTTGAAGAACATGAGCGACTTCGCCGCCTTCAACGGCATCTACGGCGAATACTTCACCTCCAAGCCCGCACGCTCCTGCGTTGCTGCGGCTGCACTCCCCAAGGATGTGCTCGTTGAGGTAGAGGTCATCGCGGAAGCGTAAGCGCGCAAACGCGGGCGATCATCTCAAGTCGGTCCAAGGCGCCTTTGTCACGGCTGTGACGGGGGTGCCTTACTTTTTTGAGTATCGCGCCCGCTCGATCAAGGTGTCCGCTGCACGGACGGATTTTTGGTTGACTGTTCTTTGTTTCTGTGGTATGATTAGGGTATTGATTTGAAAAGGAGCCTGACTTTTATGTTTTATACGGTCACTTTCAATCCGGCGCTTGATTATGTGGTTCATCCCGGGACGCTGACGATAGGCGAGGTCAACAGGTCGCGGGGCGAGGAGCTTTATTGCGGCGGCAAGGGAATAAATGTCTCCGCGGTGCTGGCAGAGCTGGGGATAAGATCCAGAGCCCTCGGCTTTATCGCGGGGTTCACCGGTGAGGCTATCGCAAAGGGCGTCGCCGAAATGGGTATAGATGCAGATTTCGTAAAACTCGGCGCGGGAAACTCCCGCATCAACGTGAAGATCAAGTCCGATGCCGAGACGGAGATAAACTGTCAGGGACCCGACATCCCGCCGGAGGCCGTGGACGCGCTGTTTGAAAAGCTCTCCGTGCTCGAGCCGGGGGACACTCTCGTGCTTGCGGGGAGCATACCCTCTTCCCTGCCCCCGGACATCTACGAGCGCATACTTGCCGCCGTTGACGGCAGAGGGATCGTCACCGCGGTGGACGCTACCGGTGAGCTTCTGAAGCGGGTGCTGAGATACAGGCCTTTCGTTGTCAAGCCCAACGACCGCGAGCTCGGCGAGCTGTTCGGCAGAGAATTAAAGACCGATGCCGAGATCGAGGAATGTGCCCGGGAGCTGCAAAAAGCAGGTGCGCAGAACGTGCTCGTTTCCATGGCGGGCAGCGGAGCTATGCTCATCGACAGCAACGGTATCACACACCGGGTCGGGGTGTGCAAGGGGACGGTCAGGAACTCCGTCGGCGCGGGAGACTCCATGCTTGCGGGCTTTCTTGCAGGCTCGCAGAGCGGAGACTACGGCTGCGCTCTCAGGCTCGGCACGGCTGCCGGCGGTGCGACGGCGTTCTCGGACGGTCTTGCAAAGCGCGAGCTGATATTCTCGCTTCTGACTCAGCTCGAAGAACAGGGAGGTAACTGAAATGAGACTGCTTTTTATCCGTCACGGCGACCCCGATTACGAGCATGACTCCCTGACCGAAAAGGGCTTCCGCGAGGCTGAGCTGCTCGTACCCCGGCTCACAAAAGAAAAGATCGACCGCTTCTATCTCTCCCGCTCGGCAGAGCTCAGGCTACCGCCCGCCCGACGCTCGAGGCACTCGGCGCCGAGGGCGAAACGCTGCCGTGGCTGCGGGAATTCGGGGCGGTGCTCGACGTCACGGGCTCCGAGCTGCTCACCAAGGCGTACCCCGACACACGAGAAAACGGCAAGCGTATCGTCTGGGATATGCTCCCGGGATACTGGCGAAATGAAAGCGCTTATTACGGCAGAGACTCCTGGCGGGACACTCCCGTAGCCCGCAGCAGCGACTACTCCGCCGAGTACGACCGCGTCACCGCCGAATTCGACAAGCTGCTTGCCTCTCACGGCTACGAGCGCAGCGGCTCAATGTATATCACCAAGCAGGGCAGCGGACAGACGCTTGCGTTCTTCTGCCATTTCGGCGTGACCTGTATGCTGCTCTCGCACCTGTTCGGGGTCTCGCCCCATATACTCGTACACTGTCTTGCCGCCGCGCCGACATCCGTTACCGAGCTTTACAGCGAAGAACGCGAAAAGGGTAAGGTGATCTTCCGCGCGTCCAGGATCGGGGATATCTCCCACCTGTATGCGCAGGGAGAGCCGCCGGCGTTCTCGGCGAGGTTCTGCGAGGTCTACGAGAACGACTTCGAGCGGCACTGAGCCCGCAAGACAAAGAAAAACGCGAAGCGAAACGGGGTCAATGGGATCGAGTCCCCTTGACCCTTATTTTGCTTCGCGTTTTGTTCTTACACTTTGTCCGACCCGCCGTCAAACCGAAGTACTTTCCTGCACTCCATAAACCAAAGGCGGGATTGCGCCGTCCGCGTTAGGACCGCTTTGCGTTTGGGGCACACTGCTTTGTTCAGCCCGCCGTCATACCGAAGTGATTTCCTGCACTCCATAAACCAAAGGCGGAAATACGCCGTCCGCGTTAGGACCCGGACGGTACTGCGAATAACAATCCCTATAACTAACTGCAAACAGAAAAAAACACCGCCTGCCAAGCAAGCGGTGTGTGTTTTTATAAGTGTGTCTGTACTGCGCCTCAGTCTGCAACGTAGGGCAGAAGAGCAAGATGACGAGCTCTCTTGATAGCAGAGGTGAGCTCTCTCTGATGATATGCACAGGTACCGGTAACACGGCGGGGGAGAATTTTAGCTCTCTCGGTCATGCACTTGCGGAGCTTGGCTATATCCTTGTAGTCGATCTTCTCAGCTCTGTCAACACAGAACATACAAACCTTCTTGCGGCCTCTTTTAACAGGCCTGCCGGTTCTTTCCATGGTTAGATCCTCCTTACTAACTTACTGTCGCGGGCAGGCAGATCAGAAAGGTACTCCGTCATCATTGATGATCTCAAAATCATCCATGTCGCCTATGCTCGGAGCCGGGTCGTTCTGACGCGGCGCAGGAGCCGAAGGCGCGGGAGCATTCTGATAGCCCTGATTCTGCTGATAGTTATTGTTCTGGTAGCCGCCCTGCTGATAACCGCCCTGCTGGTAGCCGCCGCCCTGCGGATATCCGCCCTGCTGGTAGCCGCCCTGCTGCTTGGGCTCACCGGTAAACGATGCGTTATCTACATAGACCTCGGTAACATATCTCTTGTTGCCGTTCTGATCGTCATAGGTGCGTGTCCTGAGGTTGCCCTCGATGCAGATCATTCTGCCCTTGCCGAAAAATCTGTTGATGAACTCGGCAGTCTGTCTCCACGCAACACAGTTGATGAAATCCGCCTGACGTTCTTCACCCTGCTTGACGAAGCTCCTGTCCACGGCTACCGTGAACGAAAGCACGCTTGCACCCTGCGGAGTGGTCTTGAGCTCCAGGTCCCTTGTGATCCTACCCATTAAAATAACTTTGTTCAGCATTGTTCATTACCCTCTTTTCATTGTTTCAACTTGTCTAAGTCTTGTTCGCCCTGATTATTACTTGATGGTGATCAGGAATCTGAGCACGCCGTCGGTGATTCCGAGAACTCTCTCGAGCTCAGCCGGGAATGCAGGCTCAGCGGTGAAGTTCCAGAGAACATAGTTGCCCTCTGTCTCGTAGTTGATCTCGTAAGCGAGCTTGCGCTTGCCCCAGTCGTTGACAGTGACCTCCTGTGCGTTTGCCTTGATCATGTCATCAAACTTGGCAGTAAGGGCGGCAACAGCCTCCTCACCGAGCTTAGAGCTGAAAACTACGACAGCCTCGTAAGTTTCGTTGACCTTTGCCATTATTGATAGCACCTCCTTTTGGATTTCGCCTGTACTCTTACGGTACAAGCAAGGATAACTTAATCATTATATCATAAGACCCCCGGTTTGTCAATCAAAGGCTCTCGGGTATGAATGTAAATTTTCTGTAAACTATACAAAGTGAAAAGCTGATGAAAAATTTATAAAGGGTATAGCATTTTTGAAAAAAGTATGCTATAATACATAATGAGTAATTATTTCAACGGTCAATACCCTGAAAGGAATGATGCTAATGGGAAAGTATGACGGCTGTAAATGCCTTATCTGCGGCGAAGCCTTCAAGAGCTCGGACGATGTTGTGGTCTGTCCCGACTGCGGCACTCCCTATCACCGCAGCTGCTATCTTGAAAGGGGCGAATGTGTAAACGGTGATCTCCACGCCTCCGGCGGGACATGGGCTCCCGAATTCGAGGAGCGTACCGAGCCGGTAAGATGCTCCCGCTGCGGGCAGGAAAATCCCCCAGACGGGCTGTTCTGCAACCGCTGCGGCCTGCCGCTCAACAACGAGACCCTAAACGCCGAGCGCAGCTTCAACGAGCGCGCACAGCAGGGGCCTGTGAACGGTCCTCAGAACGGCTACAACGGCTACGGCCCTCAGAACGGTTTCGGCCCCCAGAACGGTGCCTCTCCCTACGGCCCGAACGCCATGCGCTTCGATCAGGACTCGGATATCGACGGCGTAAAGCTCGGGGACTATGCCCGCTTCGTCGGGAAAAATCAGTTCTCGTTCCTCACGCACTTCATCCGCTTCGGAAAGTTCGGCGGAAAGGCCAGCCTGAACTTCTGTGCGCTGATCTTCCCGCAGTACTGGTTCTTCTACCGCAAGATGCCTCTGCTTGGCGTGCTTTATATGATCGCTTCGCTGACGCTTTCGATACCGACGATCATGGTGATGTCGGTGGCGGGCTACCTGCCGAGCATCAGCTTTGTCAGCGAGAGCTTAGTCAAGTCGCAGAACTTCTCTATGATACTCAATCTGACCAGCACGGCGCTCATGGCGCTGCAGTGCGTGTCCGCGATCTTCGCAAACTACTGGTACTACAAGAACGCCCGCAAGCAGATCATGTCCATCCGCTCCGTCTCGGAGGGTGAGGAGGCCGAGGCGGTAAACGCCCGGATCACCCGCAGCGGCGGCGTTTCGTGGGCAGCCTTCTTCCTCGCGGTGCTCATCTCAAATGCCCTTGTGGTCGGCTCGATATTCGTGATGAATAAGATATGATAAAAGCACCTGTCCAATTTCTTGGACAGGTGCTTTGCCTTTATGTCAGCGCCTTGACTCCGATGAGCGAGAGCACCGTCATTATTATTCCCGCCAGCAGCACTCCGAGCACTACCGCGACTATGCTTTTCTTGAACTCGAGGTCGAGCATACTCGCCGCAAGAGTGCCCGTCCAGGCGCCGGTGCCGGGGACCGGGATGCCTACGAACAGCAGCAGCGCAACGTAAACGCCTCTGCCGGCCTTGGCTTTGAGCTTCTCGCCGCCGTGCTGCCCCTTCTCAAGACAGAAGGTAAAGAACTTTCCGATGTATTTCTTGTCGGCGCCCCATTCGAGCACCTTCCTCGCGAAGAAGAATATGAACGGTACGGGTATCATGTTCGCCACCATGCACAGCGGCAGCGCGGCCTTCCAGTCGATGCCGTTGGCGATGCCGAAGGGTACGCCTCCTCTCAGCTCAATGAGCGGCACCATCGAGATCAGTGCAGTAAGCAGGTATTTCATTGTTATCTTCCTTTCTTTGTGCGGGGGTATGCGGGGCGTATCTCTGTTCAAGCCGTCTTCTCAGCCCCTCGACGCTCCTTTTCTGATTGAGGCTCACCGCTTCTGCGGCGGCTGTCCTTGCGGCACCCACGGCGAGCTGCGGCTTCCCGAGCTCCATATAGCACAGCGACAGAAACATATCGCAGTCGCACATGGCCGCGGAGTCGGCAGCCATGCTCCGGGCACTCAGCAGTATCGTCTCGGCGGAGGTCAGATCACCTTTAGCCATGCTCAGCACCCCGAGGGTATGCATGACGGCGGCAGGGTTGCGGCGTGAAAGGGCGCGTTCAAAGTAGACGTCCGCCCCCTCGTAGATGCTCAGCGCAGCCCTGACATCCCCTATCATCAGATTTGTATACACATAGATGTTGAAATATTCCTCGGCGGCTCTCCCCGTGAGATAGGCGAGGTCGATCTCCCGCAGCTCCTCGAAGCAGCGGTCGTAGCAGCCGCCCTCGCTCAGACAGGAGGCCAGCGCCAGTCTCGCATGAGCCTTGACGCTCCTGTCCCGCGAACGCCTTACTCTTGCGGCGAGCAGCGCGATGACCTCGGGTGTCACTCCCTGCTCGTTGACGATCCTCTCTATGCGCCGGTTGTTGGCTCCCCGGACTGTGATCCGTATTATCAGCAGCACCGCCCATATCCCCACGATAACGAGCAGCGTTATCCCCGCCGAATGAACAGCCTCGGAGGGCAGCAGCGGCTTGCCGGATATCAGGCTCTTTAAAAATTCGAGCAGTATCGAGAAGTAGGATCCGAAAAGGATGACAAAGCAGAATTCCTCTGCGGCAGGCACAGCTCACCCCTCCTTTCCGTCAGGCAGAATGCCGTACACAGAATACTATACCACAATTCCCGCCGCTTGTAAAGCACCGGACGAAAAAAACT
The DNA here is from genome assembly GCA_017534595.1 of Ruminococcus sp. GTDB lineage: Bacteria > Bacillota > Clostridia > Oscillospirales > Ruminococcaceae > FB2012. Next base: position 6,541 of record JAFXVY010000096.1, on the reverse strand, counting down.
CCGCCGAAAGTGCAAAAAAAGGGAAGAGCGGGGCGTATCTGCGCTTGACAAATCACAGATATATGGTATAATTTATCTGTATGCTCAAAATACATATAAGGGGAGACAGAGATGAAAAAACTGCTTTTTGTTTATAACCCTCATGCAGGCAGGGGACAGATAAAAAACTATCTTTACGAGATAATCAATATCTTCACGGCGGGCGGCTACGAGGTAACGGCCTATCCCACACAGGCCGCCAAGGACGGCATGAACAAGATCATCCGCGACGGCGCCCGCTATGACGTCGTTGCCGTTTCGGGCGGCGACGGTACTCTCAACGAGGCTGTCCGCGCCATGATGCGCCTTGAGTGCAAGATCCCGATAGGCTATATCCCTGCGGGCTCGACCAACGATTTCGCCACGAGCATGAACATCCCCAAGAAGATGACCGAGGCCGCCAAGGCGATAGTCGAGGGCGTGACCTTCGATTACGACGTCGGGGAGTTCAACGGGGAGTATTATGTATATGTCGCGGCGTTCGGTGCCTTTGCCGATGTCTCCTACGAGACCTCGCAGGTCGCCAAGAACCGCTTCGGCCACATGGCCTATATCGCAGAGGGCATAAAGCGCCTGCCGACCTACTCCGGCTACGATATCTCCGTGGAGTACGACGACGGAAAGGTCGAGGGGAGCTTTATCCTCGGAATGGTCTCCAACTCCACCTCTATCGGCGGCATGAGAAAGCTCATCGCCAAGACGGTCAACTTCGACGACGGCCTCTACGAGGTCATACTCGTCAAGACGCCGCAGGGCGCCATAGCTATCCAGAGCCTGCTGGCGGAGGCGGCGATGAACAAGCTCTCCGAAAAGAACTTCGTCACCTTCAAGACCTCGCATATAAAGATCACCTCCGAAAAGGAGATCGCGTGGTCGCTCGACGGCGAGGCCGGCGGAGCCCATAAGGTCGTGGAGATACAGAACCACAAGCGTGCGGTCAGCTTCATAGTCCGCCCCGACAAAAAGACCTCGGAGCAGCAGCTTGAAAACAGCCGCGAGCTCCCCGGGAATACAGATGAGATCATGGAGGACTGAGAATGAACTACAATGTCAGGAAGCTGATCTTCTCCGTTATCGCGGCCTCGGCTGCGAACGGTGCGGCGCTGCTGATACTTGAGAATACCGTGAGCAGCAGCATCCCCGAGGTGATCTGCGCTTCACTGATCGGTATTATATGGCTCGTGTATGTCTTCACGCGCTGCCGTGTACGCAGTACAGCGGAGGAAGAAAGCTGATGTATATCTGTCCGGTGTGCGGCGAGAAGCTGAAACTGTCCGAAAAATCGTACAGATGCAAAAACCGCCACTGCTTCGACCTCTCACGCGGAGGCTATGTCAACCTCCTGCTTTCCAAGGGCAGGAATCCCGCCAAAGCCGGCGACGATCCCGAAATGATCCGGAGCCGCACCGCCTTTCTCGATGCGGGGCATTACCTCCCGCTGCGGGATAAGGTCTCGCAGATACTCTCCGAACGGCTTGCCGGCAGGCGTGAGCCCTGCGTCATCGACTGCGGCTGCGGCGAGGGATACTATACCGTGGGCTGGGCTTCCGATTTGCCGGAGGTGCAGTTCTGCGGCATAGATATCTCCAAGAGCGGCGTCGCTCACGCTGCTTCCCGCAGGAATGCGGCGGGGATAAAGAACCTCGAGCTGGCGGCGGCCTCGGCGTTCTCGCTGCCCTTCCGCAAGGGTTTTGCCGACGCTGTGATCTCCGTATTCGCGCCCGTCTCCGGGGACGAATATGCGAGAGTGCTCAAGCCGGGCGGCATTCTGACAGTCGTCTCGCCCACCGAGCGGCATCTCTTCGCTCTCAAGGCTCTGCTCTACGACGAGCCCTACGAAAACAAAAAGAACATCTACTCTCTGCGGCGGTTCGAGCTTGTTTCCGAGGAACGCCTCGAGTACACCGTCACCCTCGGTACGGACAAGGAGGTCCGCGACCTGTTCGCCATGACCCCCTATTACTACAAGACCTCTCCCGAAGCGGCAGCCCGCCTCGACGGCTCCGCCCCGCTGACGGCAGAGTGCGGGTTTCTCATACAGACATACGTTTCAGTTAACAGTTGACAGCAGATGATAAAAGGAGTGCGCCCCCGGTGCGGCAGATCGTTTTGATACGTTCATTATCGGCTGTCTGCTTTTCATTATCTGACAAAAGGATCGGTATTTCAGGATCGGAGGTATCTTATGCAGCAGGATGAAAGGCTCTTCTGCAAGGGCTATACTTGGGGATTTTTTTCGGGCAGCGGCACCTATCAGACCGCGGAAGCCGAGCATTCGATGGAGCGCCTCGCCTCCCTCGGCCTCGACTGGATCTGTATACCCGTGAACTGCTTTCAGGAGACGTTCTATTCCCTCAACATCTTCTCGATGTTCGGGCGTACCCAGACCGATGAGGACGTTATCTTTGCCGTTCGCAAGGCAAAGAGCCTCGGGCTGAAAGTCTGTCTCAAGCCGATGGTAGACTGCCTCGACCGCTCGTGGAGAGCGCGTATAGACTTCCCCCGCGAGAACCCGATGTACCTTGAACGCTGGTTCGCAAGCTATACACGCTTCATGCTGCACTATGCCGCGCTTGCCGAACGCCTCGGCTGCGAGATGCTCTGCACCGGCTGCGAGATGGCGGGCATGGACAAGAACTCCAAGCACTGCCGGCAGGTCATCGAGGAGGTCAGGGGAGTCTATTCCGGGCTCATCATGCACAACATCAATCACGGCGACGAGCTGCGCTTCGACTGGCTCGGTGCCGTGGACGTCATAGGCATCTCGGCCTACTACCCGGTGACGGTCCCGCAGGACCGCAGCATCGAGATGATGCGCAAAAGCTGGCAGTACCACTTCGAGCGGGTCAGGAAGTGTCACGAGAAATACGGTCTGCCGGTGATGTTCGCTGAGATAGGCGTCAGGAACGAGCAGGGCTGTACCGGCTACCCGTGGGATTTCCGCAACCGGCCGGAGCTGCCCGCAGACGAGCGCGAGCAGGCGGACTTCTACCGCACCGCCATGGAGATAAGCTGGGAGGAGCCTTGGTTCGCGGGTTATTTCTGGTGGGACTGGAAAGCCAAGCTCCCCCCGGAGGACAAGGCGCACGAGAACCGTGACTTCACTGTATACGGCAAGCAGGCGGAGCAGGTGCTCAGAGAGTTCTATACAAAGAAGTGAATGCCGCAAGGCAGAAAAACCGGGTCAGAGGATATCCCCTGACCCGGTTTTTATATTCAGGGCATCTCTAAAAACCCGTTTGGTCAAGGAAAAACAGATAGGTGCGTCAGCTGCAAGGAAAGACCTCGAAGGCGTACTTTCGTACTCCAAGAGGGCTTGACGCAGCAGATGACGTGCATAGCTGTTTTTCCTCAAAAGGGGTTTTTAGAGGTGCCCTTTAGTTCCTGACGTACCCTCTCCATACGCTCATCCCTGTTTCTCCGCGGTTCGCGCGGGCATAGTAGGGGACAGCCTTCGCCGTCACCGGCTCGTATGCCGGCGGCTCGTCGGAGTAAAGGGTATCTCCGCCGCGCAGGGCGTAGCCGCGCACTTCAAGCGCCGGGATGCCTTCGAGGCCCTCGGCGGTGCAGGGCTCCGGCTTCGATCCCGTGTCGAGGATGAGCCTCAGCGCTCCGAACGGGTTGTCCCTGTCCTCAAAGCAGAAGACCAGCGGTCCCGCGCAGATGCAGACCTTTCCGGTCAGCTCGGGGACCTCCGGCGAGGCGTAAACATACCTCGGTCCACAGTCGAGGGTAAGCGTCAGCTCGCTGCCGCCGGGAACGTCAAGATATGCGTAGCCGCTGCGTATCTCCGGGCTGACGGCCCTGCCGTCAAGGGTCAGCGCGGTCTTTTTGCTCCAGTGAGGCAGCCTTACGGCAAATCTGCCGCCCTTGGCAACACGGTAGCGTATCTCCGAGCCGAAGGGGTATGCCGTCTCGCAGGTGAACTCCATGCCGTTTGAGAGCTTCACCTCGCCCGCCGCGTAGAGGTGGCAGTAGGCAGTGTCGCTGCTTTCGCCGTAGGCGTATCTGCCGAAGGACATCACCGTTCTTGCCGCGTTCGGGGGACAGCAGGCGCAGGCATACCACCCGGGACGGACGGTCAGCGTGTGGCGGTGGGTCGGCGCCTTGCCGGAGATCCCCGGGACGCTCTCAAGGGGATTGACATAGAAAAAGCTCTTTCCGTCAAGGGACATCCCCGAGAGGACGGTGTTGTAGAATGCCTGCTCCATGACGTCCGCATAGCGGGAGTCGGGGTCGAGCTCGAGCATCCGCGAGGCGAAGAACATCAGCCCCAGCGAGGCGCAGGTCTCGGCGTAGGCGGTGTCGGAGGGGAGGTCGAAATCCACGGAAAAGGCTTCGCCGTGGACGGTCGAGCCGATACCCCCGGTCACATAGAGCCTGCGGCGGGTGATGCTCTCCCAGAGGCGCCGGCAGGCAGCCTCGAGCTCCTTGTCCTCAAGCTCGGCGGCGAGGTCGGCCATGGCAGTGTAGAGATACACCGCCCGCACCGCGTGACCGGTGGCGTCCTTCAGCTCGCGGACAGGGCGGTCGCTCTGCTGATAGCAGCTGTCCCTGCCGTCGGAGCCCCAGACCGTCCAGTCACGGCTCTCGCGCTCACGCCGGAAATACTCGGGGTCAACTCCTCGGACGTCGATGAAATGCCGTGCAAGCTCGAGACAGCGCTCATCCCCGCCGGCACGGTAGAGCCGCATCAGCGCAAGCTCTATCTCCGGGTGCCCCGGGTACCCCTCCGCTCCGTCAGTGACGAAGCGCTTGTAGATATGCTCGGCGTTTCTGAGGCAGACATCGAGCAGGGTACGCTTGCCGGTGGCTTCAAAGTAGGCTGCCGCGGCCTCCATAAGATGCCCCGCACAGTAGAGCTCATGACCCTCAAGCAGGTTAGTCCAGCGCTTTTCACGGTCGGAGACGGTAAAGCGGGTGTTGAGGTAGCCGTCTTCATCCTGCGCCGAGGCGATAAGCGCGATCAGCTCGTCGGCGCGGGCTTCGAGCTCCGGGTCGCGCTCATTTGCAAGGGAGCAGGCCGCAGCCTCCAGCCACTTCGCGGCGTCAGAGTCCTGAAAGACCATCCCGTAGAAGCCGTCGGCGGTATCCTCACCGCGCAGGGCACGGGCAGCGTTCTCAAAGTTGGCGATAACGTGGCTCTTCTCGGTGCCCGCTCTGTCGCAGAGCACTTCGTACTGATAGGGTATCACCGTCCCGCGGACAAGTCTGCAATAGTCTCCTATGAAGCCCGACGCCTTGTAAGCTCCGAGCCCCGCCTGATGCTGAATTTTCATCCCAAGCACTCCTTTCGGTATTGACAAGCTCTCATATATGTATTATAATCTTATCAAACGCGGCTTACAATAGAAAATTTGCTTGAAAATATGGAGGATCATCTTGAACGAACTGTATTTGTGCAACAGCGTGCTGCCGGTGGTCTGCGCCCTCGACTCGCGCACCGCGCCGGAGCCCTTCTTTCATGCCGACAGAGTACTCGACTTCAACGTGCTGGTCTATGTCTCCAAGGGCGCGATCTACGTCACCGAGGACGGCACCGATTACACCGTCGGGGAGGGGAGCCTGCTGTTCCTGCGGCACGGCATCCGTCACTTCGGCAAGCAGGAGATCCCCGCCGGCACGGAATGGATCTTCGTCCACTTTTACCTTGACGAGCCGGAGGCGCCGGAGTTTTGTCCCGACCCCGGAGATATAGGGGTCTTCGAGCGGCTCGAGAGCAGGGTGGAGCTGCCGAAGCAGCTGTTCTCGCTGGCAGGCAGCGGTACCGAGCGGAGCCTGCGTGAGCTTGTGGAGCTCGGGCGTTCGCAGTCGGGGGACAAGCGGTTCCGGCTGAACTATGAGTTCGGCAGGCTGCTTGCGGAGGCGGCGGCATCCGGATCGCGGGAGCCCTCGCTTGCGGACAGGATAGAGCGATACCTTGAAAAGACCTGCTGCGGGGCATTTTCGGCAGCGGGGCTCGAGAGGGAGTTCTACCTCAGCTACAAGCGGCTGGCGGCGGTGTTTTCCGCAGAAAAGGGGATGCCGATGCAGAGGGTGCATCAGAGATACAAACTGAGCTATGCGGCGGCGCTCCTGCGCACGACGGCTCTGCCGGTAGGGGAAGTCGCTGAGAGAGCGGGCATGGCAGATCCGCTGTACTTTTCGCGGTGTTTCCGAAGGGAATACGGCATCTCGCCGAGGGAATACAGGAAGAGGATGGCGAGGAGATACTGACCGAGCTGCGGCTCCGCCTTTAGTTTATGGAGTGCAGGAAAAGCACTTTGGTTTGACGGCGGGCTGAACAAGCGTAGAGACCCAAACGCGAAGCGAAAGAGGGGTCAAGGGGGACGCTTCCCCCTTGCGGGGGTCGAGGGGGCAGAGCTCCCCTCGTCGCCGTCCGCAGACGGCGAAACTCCCCTTACCGGAGGGCGCTCCGAGAGGGGTGAATTTAAAAACAGTCCGGTGGACTGTTTTTAAAGAGGGGAGGCCCTGCAAGAGAGGGCCTCCCCTTGTTCGTCGT
>JAFXVY010000095.1 GCA_017534595.1 Ruminococcus sp. | reverse complement strand
TGCAAGCGAAGTTCACTTCGCTTTACGCAACGTCAAGGAGAATTGACGTCATCTTTGATGACGTTGGTGATCATGACGGAAAGCTGGCAAGCAGATGGCGTGCAGAGGCGTTAGCCGCGGGTTGTGCGGTGTTGCCTTAAAGATAATTTCACGGCAGGCGTTTGCTTGTCTGCCGGAAGTCTGGTTTGCAGCGTCCTTTTGAACCGAAAGGTTGACTTGCAGGCAAAGCAAGTATGCTGCATGACAGTCTGCCGTGAGACCCCACGCGCAAGGAGGGCAAGCGGTCGCTGCACCCACATACAGCATACTTTTACGGCCAGTCGTGCAGTGAGCTGCTGTAAAGCGGCTTGCCCTCTCAGCGCAAAATCAAAACAAACAAGCCCCGGAATTGACATCCCGGGGGAAATACGGTATAATGGAAAACAAGGGAAAGCGTTTGCTGCACTCACAGCATCCTTTTAATAATTCTTCCTAATTATTTGTGCAGGTCAAGTCTGCTGTAAGATTGCTTTCCCTTAACGATGCTCCGCATACAGGGCTGTATGCGGGGAAGGCAAGCGTTCGTGCCGCTCATTAAAGATGACTTCCTTTTGGTTGTCTTTAGGGACAACTCCACGTGCGGAGAGAGCGGCAGAGTATGTCATCAGGCTGCTTGTCTGCCATCAGGGGGGCTGCCGCTTCACCGCGGCGGCTCTTTTTTTGCGCTTGCAATATCCGGGGCATTGTGCTATAATATGCCTGTAAGCTAACACTTCGGAGGAACAAAGATGAGCTATATACTTCTTGCCGCCGTGCTCGTCAGCCTTTTCGGGCTGAGATACAACAGCAGCGGCTTCAATACCGATTATATCGACAGGGAGCAGACGCGAAACATAAACGGCGTGTTTGTCATCCTTATTTTCATGTCCCACTTCGCACAGTATATCACCCTTGACAAAAACAGCGTCTATTACGATGTCAAGTCGCAGCTGAGCCAGCTCGTGGTCGTGACCTTCCTGTTCTACTCCGGCTACGGGATAATGTGCTCGATAATGCGCAAGGGTCAGCGCTATGTCCGTCAGATGCCGCTGCGCAGGCTGCTGCCCGTCTGGGCGCACTTCGCGCTGGCACTGCTGCTGTTCATGATCTCGAACCTTATCCTCGGCTACAAATATTCTCTCAAGGACACCCTGCTCTCCTTCGTCGGGTGGTCGTCGATAGGCAACAGCAACTGGTACATCTTCTGCATACTCGCGCTCTATGTGTTCACCATAGTTTCATTCCTTATCTTCCGCAGCTCGCATACCCGCGCTCTGCTCTGTATGTTCCTGCTGACGGGAGCCTACATCGCGGTGATGTCGCGGTACAAGGAGGTACACTGGTACAACACCGCGATAATGTATCCCTTCGGTATGCTCTACGCCTGCAAAAAGAAGGAAATAGAGTCAGCCGTCATGAACAGCGGCGCCTCCTACTGGAAAGCGTTTATAAACGCCGCCCTGCTGCTGATCGCATTCTCCTATATCTGGCCGGCCTCGAAATGGATGCTCATGCCCTTTGAGTGCAAGGCGGTCTGCTTTATGGCGTTCACCGTGCTGCTGACCATGAAGTTTAAGATCGGCAACCGGGTGCTGCATTTCTTCGGCAACTATACCTTTGAGGTCTATATACTCCAGCGAATCCCCATGAGGCTGCTCGTCCACAGGATAGACAATCTCTATCTGTTCTTTGCGGCAAGCTTCGCCGCCACGATAGCGATGTCGGTGGTGTTCAAGCTGTTCACGGGTCTGCTCGACAAGGGCTGGAACAAGCTGCTGGATAAAGCGCTGCCGCAGCCGTCAAAATAAAATCGGCGGCAGACTGTAAACGGAGGTGACAGGATGAAAAGAGCTGTCATAGGCATACTCGCACACGTTGACTCGGGAAAGACCACTCTCTCGGAGGCTATGCTCTACAAGAGCGGAGCCGTAAGGAAGCTTGGGCGGGTGGATCACCGCGACTCCTTCCTCGACAACGACCCCATAGAGCGGGACAGGGGCATCACCGTGTTCTCGAAGCAGGCTGTGTTTGCGTGGAAGGACACCTCCTTCACCCTGCTCGACACCCCCGGCCACGTTGACTTCTCCGGCGAGACCGAGCGCACACTTTCCGTAATAGATGCGGCGGTGCTGGTGGTCAGCGGGACGGACGGCGTCCAGAGCCACACCGAAACGCTCTGGCGGCTGCTGAGAAGATACTCGGTACCCACCTTCGTTTTCATCAACAAGACCGATATGCCCAACGCCGACAAGGGCTTTGCTCTGCGCTCGGTGCAGGCGAGGCTTTCGGCGGGCTGCGTGGATATGTCCCTGCCCAAGGATGAGCTCGACGAGGCGCTCTCTGTGCTCAGCGAACCGCTTATGGAGGAATACCTTGAAACGGGTACCCTCACCGATGAGAGCATAGCGAAGGCTGTCGCAGCGGGAGAGGTCATACCCTGCTGCTGCGGTTCGGCGCTGAGGCTCACCGGCATCGAGGCTCTGCTCGACTGCCTTGACAGATATATCACAGTCCCGGCGCAGAGAGAAGAATTCTCCGCAAGGGTCTACAAGATCTCCAATGACAGCTCGGGAGCCCGGCTAACTCATCTTCGCATCACCGGCGGCACCCTTGCCGTGCGCAGCGTGCTGAGCTACACCGGCCGCGACGGTGAGGAATACAGCGAAAAGGTCGGGCGCATCAGGATATACAACGGCGAGAAATACACAAATGCCGAAACGGCATCGCAGGGCGAGGTCTGCGCGGTGCCGGGGCTGACCGCCTGCTATGCGGGTCAGGCGCTCGGAGCCTGCGGCGGCGAGACCCGGCCTGTGCTCGAACCGGTGCTGAGCTACTGCGTCAAGCCGCCGGAGGGCGCCGACGATCACGCCGTACTGACGGCGCTGCGCGTCCTCGAGGACGAGGACCCCATGCTCTCCTGCGTCTGCAACGAGCAGACCCGGGAGATAACCGTCTCCGTGATGGGAGAGGTTCAGCTCGAGGTGCTCAAACGGCAGCTGCTTGAACGCTTCGGACTTGCCGCTGAGTTCGGCGAGGGTAAGATCGCCTACCGCGAGACCATCGCGGCTCCGGTCGAGGGTGCGGGGCATTTTGAGCCGCTGCGCCACTATGCCGAGGTTCATCTGCGGCTGGAACCCCTGCCGAGGGGGAGCGGCCTCGAGTTCGGCTCCGAGTGCAGCGAGGACGTCCTCGGGCGCAGCTGGCAGCGGCTGATACTCACGCATCTCAAAGAGAGAGTACACAAGGGCGTGCTGACCTGCTCGCCGATCACAGATATGCGCATCGTCCTGACAGCAGGCCGCGCCCACCTAAAGCACACCGAGGGCGGAGACTTCCGTCAGGCGACCTACCGCGCCGTCCGGCAGGGGCTTCGCTATGCCGAGAGCGTACTGCTCGAGCCTTACTATTCTTTCCGGCTGGAGATACCCGCGGCGTCGATAGGCCGTGCGCTCACCGACCTTGACCGCATGGGCGGCACCGCCTCGGCTCAGGAATCCGACGGTGAGACCGCTCTGATAACCGGGCGGGCCCCGGTGTCGGCGCTGCGCTTCTACCATACCGAGGTCGCGGCATACACCAAGGGGCTCGGCAGCCTGTATACAGAATCCGACGGCTACGATATCTGCCGCAGCGCAGAGGAAGTCATCGCGCAGACCGCCTACGACCCCGACAGTGACCTGCGCAACACCGCCGATTCTGTCTTCTGCAAGAACGGCGCGGGTCATGTCGTCCCGTGGGATGAAGCCAACGCCATGATGCACGTCAGCGCTGCACCCAAGCGCTCGGTCGAGGAGGAAGCTGAGGAGATCCGCGCCCGGGCGGACAGCTTCGTGCGGCGTGCTGCCGAGGACGAGGAGCTCATGGCTATCTTCGAGCGCACCTACGGCCCGGTCTCCCGACGGAAGGATCAGGTACTGCGAACCCCGAAGGAGCCGCCGAAGCCGCGCTCCAAGCCGAGCCTGCCCCTCAAGGGGCCGACCTATCTGCTGGTGGACGGCTACAATATAATCTTCGCGTGGCCGGAGCTCAAAAGGCTTGCCGCCAAGAGCCTCGACCTTGCGCGTTCGGCGCTAATAAACCGCATGGCGAACTACCGCGGCTTCATGCAATGCGAGCTGATACTTGTGTTTGACGCCTACCGCGTCAAGGGGGAGACCCGCGAGGTCGAGCAGCACAGCGGCATCAGCATCGTCTACACCAAGGAGGCCGAGACCGCCGACACCTACATCGAAAAGACCGCGCACGATCTCTCCAGGGAACACCGTGTGCGCGTTGCCACCTCCGACGCCGTGGAGCAGGTGGTGATCATGGGCGGAGGAGCCCTCCGCGTATCGGCATCGGAATTCCTGCTCGAAGTCGAGGCGGCGGAAAAGGCCGTAAGGGAATACATTGAGAATTCGTTTCACTGAAAAACAGGGCTGCTGCAGCTTTGCGAAAAAGGGATATCTCCCCGCCTTTGCGGTGTGGAGATATCCCTTTTTTTGGCTGATGTCTGCTTCGTGCATCAGCTTCTTTTTTAGGCAACACCGCACAACCATTGTGCGTCAGATCGCGCGCAAGCTCAATAAAGTTGAGCTGAGATTTTTCGTCAGATTGCCTAAATTCGACGCCGCCTTGCTGGCGCAAGGCAAGGAGAATAGTGTCAACAAGTTGACACGGTAATAATGACGGAAAATATGCAAGCGGATGAT
>JAFXVY010000094.1 GCA_017534595.1 Ruminococcus sp. | reverse complement strand
CCCCTTCGGGTGCGGAGCCGCACTGTACCGCTTACTTTCAGCGGAGCCGGACGAAAAACGTTCGCTCGCGGTGCTCGCTCTCTGTTTCTGGGAGTGCGGGCGCCGGACGGAGCTGGTTGGCGCTGCGATTGACAGTCCCCGCCGCACAGCAAAAAATCAAGGCGCTTGTGCCCTTTGTTTCTTGGGCGCAGCGCCTTGTTTGTATTGAATTTTTAGTGCCTGCGGAGCCGTCGGGGCTTTGCCCCGTACCCCACAAGAGGCTCTGCCTCTTGACTCCGCAAGGGGGAAGCGTCCCCCTTGACCCCTCTTTCGCTTCGCGTTTGGGTCTATGGCTTTTGCTCAGATCCTTGCTACCCCCGTCTCCCTCGCAGCCTGTGCCACAGCCTCGGCTACCGCCGCCGCTACGCTCCTGTCAAGCGCCGAAGGAATAATGTAATCAGGCGTCAGCTTGTCATCAGTAACAAAGGCCGCTATCGCCTTCGCCGCCGCGATCTTCATCGCGTCGTTGATCTCGCTCGCCCTTACGTCAAGCGCTCCCCTGAATATCCCCGGGAACGCCAGCACGTTGTTGATCTGGTTCGGGAAATCGCTCCTTCCCGTGCCGACTACCGCAGCTCCCGCTTCTTTGGCAAGGTCGGGCATGATCTCGGGTGTCGGATTAGCCATGGCAAAGATGATCGGCTTGTCCGCCATCGACTTCACCATCTCAGGTGTAACACACCCCGGAGCCGAAACTCCGATGAACACGTCCGCACCCGCTATAACGTCCGCAAGGCTTCCCTTGCGCATCTGCTGATTGGTGATCTCCGCCATTTCGGCCTTCTCGGCATTGAGACCCTCTCTGCCCTTGTAGATAGCACCCTTCCTGTCGCAGAGCACAACGTCCTTGAGCCCGAGAGCTATGAGCAGCTTGATTATCGCAATACCCGCAGCACCCGCACCGCTCGTAACGACTCTTACCTCGTCGAGCTTCTTGCCGGTCAGCTTGAGAGCGTTCATCATAGCCGCAAGACAAACCACAGCCGTGCCGTGCTGATCGTCGTGGAAGATCGGTATGTCGCAGATCTCCTTGAGCCTGCGCTCGATCTCGAAGCAGCGGGGCGCCGAGATGTCCTCAAGGTTCACGCCGCCGAAGGAGCCGGAAAGCAGATATATCGTCCTTACGATCTCGTCAACATCCTTGCTCTTGACGCAGAGCGGTATCGCGTCAACATCGCCGAAGGACTTGAACAGTACACACTTGCCCTCCATAACAGGCATACCCGCCTCGGGGCCTATGTCTCCGAGACCCAGTACAGCCGTACCGTCGGTGATGACAGCCACGAGATTTGAACGGCGGGTCAGGTCGTAGCTCTTGTTTATGTCCTTCTGTACCTCAAGGCAGGGCTGTGCCACACCGGGGGTGTAAGCCAGCGACAGATCGTCCTTGGTCTCCAGCTTGACGCGGCTGACTACCTCTATCTTGCCCTTCCACTGCTCGTGGAGCTTGAGTGATTCTTCTGCGTAATTCATTATTATCTTTCCTTTCAGTGAGTAAGATCCCAGTCTATCGGAGGTATCCCGTTCCGGGCGAGAAAAGCGTTGGTCTTTGAAAAATGCCTGCCGCCGAAGAACCCGTTGTAGGCCGAGAGCGGCGAGGGGTGCGCCGACTCCAGCACAAGATGCTGCGGCGCCGTTATGAACTGTTTTTTCGCTCTCGCATTGGATCCCCAGAGTATGAACACCACCGGGCGCTCGCGTTCGTTGAGCTTGCGGATGACCGCGTCGGTCAGCAGCTCCCAGCCGTGACCCTTGTGGCTCTGCGGCCTTCCCTCGCGGACGGTCAGCGTAGTGTTCAAAAGCAGCACTCCCCGCTGCGCCCACTTGGTCAGCTCCCCGCTCACGGGTATCGGTACCCCCGTGTCCTCATGCAGCTCGCGGAAAATGTTTTTCAATGACGGCGGCGGCTCGACTCCCTCTCTTACCGAGAAGCAGAGCCCGTGCGCCTGACCCGCCCCGTGATAGGGGTCCTGCCCCAGTATCACAGCCTTTACGCTGTCATAATCGGTGAGCTTGAGCGCGTTGAAGATGTCGTACATCCCCGGATAGATGCGGTAATGCGAGTATTCGTATTTGAGAAACTCCCTCAGCTGCATATACCAGCTGCTCGAGAACTCCTCTGCAAGTATGCTGTCCCAGCTGTTACCGAGATGCACCATCAGCCGGCACCTATAACTGCGCCGACGATTATGCCGACTACCATCGCAGCGGCGACCGCAAGCACGATTATCCTCATAACGAGCGGCTTTTTCTTCTCCTTCATGATTACCCTCCGTTCATAAAAATGATCATTTGTATTTTACCACATCCGCCGAAAAAAATCAACCGCATAATTATACAAATCTCGGAGCCGGGAATGCTATTTGTTCAAAATCACCAAAATACTGTACAAAGTGCCGAAATAAATTGCTCACCCTTGAAAAACATACCGTAATGAGGTATAATATAATATATATTTGCGCCCAAAGTGTGCCATACACTTGCGAAAGGAGGTGCGGGCTGTGAGACCTGCAAGCAAGATCGCTCCCGTCGATTACGGCCGCTATGTGGTAGATATTACCGACGGCGGTATCATTATCGAGACCAGCGACGGTTTTTCAGCTCTTACCGGTTATTCCGACGAGGATGTCCTCGGCGGAAAGATGACATTTATAGATTTTGTTCCCGACGATATGCGCGATGAGTATAAGAAGCTCCTCAAACTGATCGGCGAAGGGAAGATAGGCGCCTATCTCGAGCATCCCTTTGTCTGCAAGGACGGAAGCGTTATGCTCGTGCTCTGCTTCGGCGACGAGTTCGTTGACGGGCGCGGCCATAACTGCACAAGAATAACTATCTGCAGCGTCTCCGACAGACAAGAGCTTGAGGAGAAGGTGTCCACCTCCCGCCTTGAGTTCGAGACGCTGATGAAAAACGTCCCCGGCGGCGTAGCCGTCTATGAGATAGTCGGGGATAAGCTTGTGCTGCTCAAAGCCAACGAGGAGTATTATAAACTCTTCGGCTATGACGACCCCAAGAAACATCCGGGCTTCGGCGGCAAGGGCTTTTTCCGTGAGGAGATCGCGGATCTCACCCGCGACGCCGCGGATCATATCCATTCCAACGAAGTCTTTGAAAAAGACGTCCTGTTCAAGCGCCCCGACAGCGAGGGCGTGTGGATCAGGCTCAGATCCAAGTTCATGGGCCGCTCCGAGAACGGCAACTTCATAATCTGCGTCGTGTTCATCGACATCACCGCCTCCAAGCGCATAGAGCGCCAGCTCCAGAACCAGTCGGAGCGTTTCAGGCTCATCGCCGAGAATACCGACGAGATCTATTACGAATACGACATCGCAACGGATACCCTGATCTTCTCCAACTGCATCAACAGATACAGCGAGGAGGATAACCGCATACCCGAGTATCTCTCCAAGGAAAAATACAAATACTTCGTCCACCCCAACGATCAGGATGCTATCGGCGGGCGCTTCAAGGAAGCCTCAGTCAGGACCGTGCGGGGCAACCTCACCTACCGTACCCGCGCCTTCGACGACGAATATACCTGGTATAAGGTCATCTTCGTCAGCGTCGCCGACGATAAGGGCAAGGTCTCCACTATCTTCGGCAGACTGTTCAGCGCCGAGCACGAGCAGAAGCTCAAGAGCCGTATCCGCAGCGATAAGGCCGAGATCGAAAGGCTGCTCACTACCGATCAGGTCACCGGCCTGCTCACAAGAAAAGCCTTCAAGGAGAAGGTCTCCCAGATCCTTGCGGAAAACTACGACCCCAAGGCCTGCTACGCCATAGTCTATTCCGATATCAACGACTTCTCCTATGTAAACGACAACTTCGGCTTCGAGGCCGGCAACCAGATGCTCCACGATTTCGGCACGAGCATCACCAAGTCCCCGATCTTCGTAACGGGAAGCAGGATCTATTCCGACTTCTTCGCCTCTCTCATAAAGGGCGAGTCGAGAGACGCGGTCATCAATCTCATTAAGGACACGAATACCCATTTCCATAACGAGCAGAGGCTCCTTTACCCCGCCGCAGACCTCCACATCTCCACAGGTCTCTACTTCCTGCCGGGTCCCGATACCGACATCACCATAGCCATCGACAACGCCGACCTCGCCCGCAAGAGCGTCAAGGGCGTCAAGGAGATCCCCTGCGGCATCTACTCCGAGCGTATGCGCAAGCAGCGCAGCCACGAGCAGCAGATCGCAGCCGAGCTCAAGAACGCCCTGCTCACAGGCCAGATCGAGCTGTTCCTGCAGCCCAAGTTCTCCCTCGATAAGAGAGAGATCATCGGCGCCGAGGCTCTCAGCCGCTGGAGAAATCCCGACGGCACCTATAAGCTCCCATACGAGTTCATATCGGTGCTCGAAAAGGTCGGTTATATAGTGGATCTCGATATGTATATCTACGAGACCCTGCTTAAGACCATGGCCCGCTGGAAGCGCCTCGGCTATCGGATGTTCCCCGTGTCGATCAACTTCTCGCGCAACCACGCCAGCCATAAGAATTTCGTTGACCGCCTCTGTGCCCTCGCCGAGTTCTACGGCATCGAGCCCTCGCTCGTCGAGATAGAGATCACCGAGAGCGCCTTCATGCAGGACTTCAACGCCCTCTATAACGATATGAAGAAGCTCCGCGACCACGGCTTCAAGATCGACATCGACGACTTCGGCATGGGCTATTCCTCCCTGAGCGTCCTGCTATATGCCCCCGTTGATATCGTAAAGGTCGATAAGGTCTTCATCGACAATATCGTCTCCAATACCCAGGCGAGAAATTATGTAAACCAGATCTGCTCGCTGATAAACTTCACCAATAAGTCGATAGTCTTTGAGGGCGTCGAGACCGAAGCTCAGGCTCAGATCCTCGCCGATTCCGGTCATAAGATGGCTCAGGGCTGGCTCTTCGACAAGGCGATCTCCGTCGCCGAGTTCGAGAAGAAATACATGAAGCCCGATATCGAATTCGAGGACTGATAACACACAAAGTAACAAAAACGGTACCTTCCCCCCCTCGGGGTGAGGTACCGTTTTCTGCCTGAAGCCGTTAGGGCAACACCGCACAACCATTGTGCGTCAGACGCGCGCAAGCTCAATAAAGTTGAGCTGAGATTTTTCGTCAGATTGCCTAAATTCGACGCCGCCTTGCTGGCGCAAGGCAAGGAGAATAGTGTCAACAAGTTGACACGGTAATAATGACGGAAAATATGCAAGCGGATGAT
>JAFXVY010000093.1 GCA_017534595.1 Ruminococcus sp. | reverse complement strand
TTTCCGTCATAGCACACAAATTCTCCTTGCCGGGCGTCAGCCCGCCTGCGTCGAATTTATGCACTCTGACGAAAATCTGTACCTCAACGCCAGTTGAGGTTGCGTATACTGACGCACAGGGGTTGTGCGGTATTGCCTTAATGAATAATGAAAAATGAAAAATGCCCGGGGGAAAGCAGCCGTATTGACTTTACAACCGTTATCGGGTATAATGAACGTAAAGGAAAAAAACGGGGGTCTTGGAATGAAGCTGTTGTTTATAGGAGATGTCGTGGGGAGCGCCGGAGTAGCTTTTGTCAAGGAAAAGCTCTGGAAGCTCAAGCGCGACTATGAGATAGATCTCACCGTTATAAACGGAGAGAACTCCGCGCAGGGAAACGGCATCACACCGGAATCCTTCGGGGAGCTGATGCGTATAGGCGCTGATGTGGTCACCACCGGGAACCACTGTTTCCGCAGAAAGGAAATGTCCGCCTGCTATGAGAGAGAGCCGCTGCTGTTAAGACCCGCGAACTATCCCGAGGGGGTAGTCGGCAGGGGATCCTGCACCGTCGATCTTGGGCGGGCGAGGGTGGCTGTGATAAACCTTATGGGTACTGCGTACATGGACAGCCTTGACAATCCGTTCACGGTGATAGACAGCATACTCCCCGAGATAGATACTCCGAATATTATAGTTGATTTTCACGCCGAGGCTACCGCCGAGAAGAAGGCCATGGGCTTTTATCTTGACGGCAGGGTAACGGCGGTGCTCGGGACGCATACTCATGTCCAGACCGCTGACGAGGCCGTCCTTGCGGGGGGTACAGCGTACATCACCGATGCGGGCATGACAGGGCCGGAGGTCTCGGTGCTGGGAGTGGAGAGCTCGATAGCCATTGAGAAGATGAGGCTGAGGCATCCGGTGACGTTCAGAGAGAGTTCGAGCGCGTGTTTTCTGAACGGCGTCGTCGTGACGTTTGACGAGAAAACGGGCAGAGCCGGAGCGATAGAGCGGCTGATAATCAGATAGGGGGCATTGATATGGAGATACTGAAAGTTTCGTCGAGGTCGGCGCCGAACTCGGTCGCGGGAGCGATAGCGGCGGCGATAAGAGAGAGCGGGTCTGTTGAGGTACAGGCGGTAGGCGCGGGAGCTGTCAATCAGGCGGTAAAGGCGTGTGCGGTAGCGAGGGGATACCTTGCGCCGGTAGGGATAGACATGGTAACGATCCCGGCGTTTGCGACGGTCATCATCAATGATGAAGAGCGCACCGGGATGAAGTTTATATGTGTTGAGAGATAGGCTCCGCAGAAAATAAAAGGTCCTCGGCGCGGACGGCGCAGTTCCGCCTTTGGAAATAGAGTGCAGGAAAGCACTTCGGTTTGACGGCGGGCTGAACATAGTATAAGACCCAAACGCGAAGCGAAATGGGGTCAAGGGGGCTTTGCTCCCTTGCGGGGGTCGAGGGGGCAGAGCCCTCCTTGCGGGGTACGGGGCAGAGCCCCGACGGCTCCGCAGGCAATCACAATTCAATACAAACAAGGCGCTGCGCCCATAATCCAAAGGGCACCAGCGCCTTATTATTTTGCTGTGCTGTGGGGACTAATTATCGCAGCGCCGACCAGTTCCGTCCGTCGCCCGCACTCCCAGAAACAGAGAGCGAGCACCGCGAGCGAACGTTTTTCGTCCGGCTCCAGCCTACGTTACATCGCAGAAGCGCCAGTTCTCAGTCCATGCGCAGGCGACCTCCAACCGGCGCCGTTGTCCCTGTTGTTTTGTATAGAAAAGAACGCTGCAGCCCTTTGAGTTGTGGTGCAGCGTTGTGTTATTACTTTAATTTGCTCTCCCTGTAAATAATGTCCTCACGCTTCGGACCGTTGCTTACCATGGTGATCGGGAAGCCGATGTGTGCCTCTACAAACTCTATGTACTTCCGGCAGTTCTCAGGCAGGTCTTCATAGCTCTTGATGCCCCTGATGTCCGTCTTCCAGCCGTCAAGGACTTCGATCACAGGCTTGCACTTCTCAAGGATCTGCGTCGTCGGGAATTCGTCAACAGGCTTGCCGTCACACTCGTACCCTACACATACCGGGATCTTGTCCAAGTAACCCAGTACGTCAAGTACCGTGAACGCTACATCTGTCGCACCCTGAATGCGGCAGCCGTATCTCGTGGCTACGCAGTCGAACCAGCCCATTCTCCTCGGACGGCCGGTCTTGGCACCGTATTCGCCGCCGTCACCGCCGCGCTTTCTGAGCTCCTCAGCCTCCTCGCCGAAGATCTCAGAAACGAATGCGCCTGCGCCTACTGCGGAGGAATATGCCTTTACAACGGTGATGATCTTCTTGATCTCATAAGGCGGCAGACCTGCACCGATAGCGCCGTAGCCGGCAAGGGTAGAGGACGATGTTACCATCGGATAGATGCCGTGGTCGGGATCCTTGAGGGAGCCGAGCTGACCCTCGAGCAGGATGTTCTTGCCCTCCTTGAGGGACTTCCACAGGAACGCGGAAACGTCGGTCACATAAGGAGCCAGCATCTCGCGGTACTCCATAAGGGTGTTGAACAGCTCGTCGGCGTCGATCGCGGGCTTGTGGTAGAGGTGCTCGAGCAGGATGTTCTTCTGCTCAAGTACGCGCTTGATCTTGACCTTGAGGGTGTCCTCATGGAAAAGCTCCTGTACCTGGAAGCCTATCTTTGCATATTTATCGGAATAGAAGGGTGCGATGCCCGACTTGGTGGAGCCGAAGCTTGCCTTGCCGAGACGCTCCTCCTCGTACTGATCGAAAAGCACATGGTAGGGCATAACGATCTGTGCGCGGTCGGAGATCATGATCTTCGGCATGGGTACTCCCTTCGAGGTGATGTCATTTACCTCGTTAAAGAAGCTCTTTACATCGAGTGCAACGCCGTTGCCGATGATGCTTGTCGTGTGGTCATAGAATACGCCGGAGGGGAGGATATGCAGCGCGAACTTGCCGTAGTGGTTCACTATGGTATGTCCCGCATTGGCTCCGCCCTGAAAACGAATGACGATATCCGACTCCTGAGCGAGCATATCAGTGATCTTGCCCTTGCCCTCGTCGCCCCAGTTAGCGCCTACGATTGCTCTTACCATTAAGTTTTCCTCCTTGATAATTTTCAAACAGCCGATCGCAGTACCCTGAATCTTGCGGTATAACTGTACTTTTTCTCCTTGCCGCTGACGCGGCTCGGAGCTGTGCGATCGCCAGATTTTTTACAAAACGAATATGTCGGGTGCTCCTGAAAGCACACCACATATCATTATAACATACAATTTCGCGTTTGTAAAGGGCAATAACGGATTTTTTTCAAAAGTACGCAAAAAAAGAACTCCCGCGAGGGGAGTTCTTTAAATTGTTGTGAAAAGATTATCTTCTCTTGGTTGCTACGAAAGCAGCGCCTGCTACTGCAAGACCTGCAAGAGCGATACCGGCTGCAGCACCGGCCTTAGGAGTCTCTTCCTTCTTGTCGCCGCCGTCAGTAGGCTGCTGAGTCTCGCCGCCGTCTGTGGGCTGCTGGGTCTCGCCGCCGTCAGTAGGCTGCTCAGTCTGGCCACCCTGACCCTCAGGCCATACGGGATCGGTAGAAGGAGCATTAGCGCCAACGAGAGTGAACTCTACGCTGTCGATAACGTCAGGATTCCAATCCTGCTCCTTGTCGAAATAGGTGTTAACGAGGATCTGAACATAGTCAGAATCGTTGTCCTTGAACAGCTTCTTGTAGGAAGTCTTCCACTCGAACTCATCGGAGTCCTTGGCAGGATCATACTCCCAGGTACCACGGCCGTCGTTCCAGCCAAGAACGTTATCGTTGGTAACGGTAACACCGTTGCACCAGTTGCCCTCGGGAACCGTTACGCCCTTCTTGTAGTTGATCTTGACCTTAACATTGGTGATGTCCTTCAGATCTTCCTTGTTGGTGTAGATCTTAGGCCAGCAGCAATAATCGTCGCCGCCGTAGATAGCTACCTTGAACTGACCGCGGGTATCATCGGGATCGCCGAGATAGTTAACGTCGTCCTTCTTACCAACACGTACATAATCCTTGGGGATCGTGTAGTCAGCAGCAGCTACCATAGCCATCGAAGCAGCCATAAGGGTTGCAGCGAAGCCAGCGAATACTCTACGCATCTTCATAATTTTTTCCTCCATTTTTAGTTTGGTTACGAATTGATTTCAATTCATACCTGTATTATAACAGATTTGAAAGCGAAAATCAAGGGGTTTGTAGTATTTTTCTTGTTTTTACGGACTGATTTTTGCACAAACTTTGAATAAGTCTTTTGTGAACCTTACACAAAACCGACACATAACTATCATACAGTATCGCAATAATTGTTGAACGTTACAGTATCCTGCCGTCCACACAGTCGAGAACTATTGTAAAGGGACCGTCGTTTACGAGGCTGACCTTCATTTCGGCTCCGAAAACGCCTTGCGCTGTACGCCCGCCGATGCGCTCGTTCATGAGAGAGATAAAATTTTCATATAGTGCCTCTGCCTTGGCGGGGTCCCCGGCCTTTACGAAGCTGGGACGGTTGCCCTTGTGGCAGTCTGCGAGCAGGGTGAACTGCGAGACGATCAGAGCCTCTCCCGCGACGTCGTTTATCGAGAGATTTGTCTTGCCCTCGCTGTCCTCAAAGATGCGCAGCGCCGCGATCTTGTCTGCCATTCTGAGAACCTCCTGCTCGGTATCGTCCTCGGCGGCGCCGAGCAGTATCAGCAGCCCTTTTCCGATCTCGCCGACCGTTTCGCCGTCAACTTTGACCGATGCTTCGAGCACACGCTGTATAACCGCTTTCATCAGAACACCTCTATCATATACTTATACTCAAAGCTGCCGCCGGCGGGGAGCTTAACGGCGTGGGGCTTCTGCTCAAGGTCGGGGTACCCGTCATCCTCATAGACCGGGACGGATGTCCACGGCTCGAGGCAGACGAACGCCGCCTTATCGTTGCCTGTCGGCGACCACACGGCGATACATTTACTGTCCGGGAAGCTGAGCTCAACGCGCTTTGAGCCCCTGTCGCTGCGCAGCGTGACCTTGCCGGAGGCGGGGGCGTCCTTCATGACGACGTCGTTGTCGAACAGGGCGCGGGTCATGGGGAGGCGGCTGCTGTTCTCGATTATCGTTCTCGTGCCGTTCCAGACCTGTATTATCGTCTCGGGCTTTTCGTATTCTACATAGTAATCCTCAAAGCCGAGGCCGTCCTCGAGGGGGCAGTTGAAGGCCGGGTGTCCGCCGAGATAGAAGTACATATCGCTGTCTCCGGTATTGGTGACGGTATTGCTCACGGTGAGCCTGCTGCCGTCAAGGGTATAGCTTACCCGCAGCTCAAAGGGGTAGGGGTAGACGGCCAGCGTATCGGGCGTCGAGCGCAGGATATATGAGATCGAGGTCTCGGTGCAGGCGTCCTCTTCAAACTCCGTATCCCTTGCGAAGCCGTGGTTCGCGGGCATGGTGTACTCCTTGCCTCCGGCGCGGTACTTTTTATCCTTCGGGGAGCATATAAACGGGAAGAGTATGGGCGCACAGCGCTTCCAGGCGTCACCGGCCTGCCAGAGGTATTCGGTGCCGCCCATTTTAAGCGAGTGGAGCTCGGCTCCTGCGGTGTCCGCCGAGACGGTGAGTATCCCGTTGGTAACGGTCTTGAGCATGATGTTTCCTCCTTAAAAAAATACAAAGAGAGCCGCACGCGGCGGCTCGGGGATCCTTATTCGGTTGCCTGCTTGGACTTGGCTTTCTGCTTTTTCTTCATCTGACCCGTACTATCGCCGTAGCTGTAGCCGTAGCCGTACTTGCTGTAACCGTACTTGCTGTATCTGCTGTAACGGTAGCCGCGCTTGTAGCTGCTCTTGCCGAGCGTCTGCACCTGACCGAGCACAGCTCCGAGGACATGACCGTCAGCAAACTTGACGGCGTCGATAGCGTCCTGGAAAGCATCGGTGGGGGTCTCGCCCTGACGTACCACGAGCACAACGCCGGCAACGAACGGCATCATATTCAGCGTATCGGATACGATATTTATAGGCGGGGTATCAATGATGATATAGTCATAGAACTCGCAGAGCTTCTCGAGCAGCACCTTCATGTTCTCGCTTCCGAGCATCTCGGAGGGGTTCGGGGGGATAGGGCCGCTGGTGATGACGTCGAGGCCGGCAGTGACCTGCGAATTGAGCACCTCTCTGAAAGAGTCGATGCCGGAGAGCAGAGTCGAGAGGCCGAGCTTGTTCTGCAGGTTGAAGGTGCGGTGAGCGACCGGCTTTCTGAGGTCGGCGTCGATAAAGAGCACCTTGGCATCAGTCTCGGCAAAGGTAAGGGCTATATTCGCCGCCATTGTGGACTTGCCCTCTGAGGGCAGCGCCGACGAAACGGCGATTATCTTCTTGTTTCTGGGGGAGGTGGAGAGCGCGAACATGATATTCGTTCTCAGCGCCTTGAAAGCTTCCGTGACGGCAAAGGGGAACTCCTTGTCAAGCATCGTCATTCGCTTGACCTTGGTCGAATCGGAGCCTTTCTTTTTCTTCCTGGAGTTAATACTCATACTTCGCCGCCTCCTTATTATCCATTTCAAGATCGGGTATCTCGCCTAAAACGGGGATCGAGAACTTCTGTCTGATCTCCTCACCGGTACGGATCTTGTTGTCGAGGAGCTTGGTGATGATAACGAATGCCACAGCCAGCACGAAGCCGATGAGGGCACCGATCATTGTATATCTCTTCTTGTTGGGGCCGGAGGGGGAATTGGGCTGCTTAGCGTAGCCGATGGTCTCAACGGAACCGGCCTTGGTAACGTCCATGAGCAACTCCTTGGCGAAGGAAGCGATATCGTTGCAGATCGCAGCGGAGAGGCCGGGGTCTCTCGTTACGGCGGAGATCTGGATGACCTCGGTGTTGTTGAGTGCCTTGGCGCTTACGAGGCTCCTGATCTGGCTTGCGGGGATATACTCCTTGCCCTCTTTGTCCTTGTCGATGGTGAAGAACTGCTTGAGCTGGTCGGCGCCGTAGTCGGCGAGCAGCAGCTCGGATACCTTATCGTACACCACATCGTCATCGAGAATAACGATATATGTCGAAGCAAGGGACTTCGCAGCCGACAGGTCGGAGGCCGTAGCCGTCTGGCTTGTGGATTCATTTGAGTTCTTAACATAGATCGAAACTGACGAGGTATACTTGACCGGCAGCCAGAACTTTGCATAGCAGAAGAAAGCGGCGCCGCCGATAGCCGTGAGCAGGATGATGAACTTGATCCTGCTGAGCAGAAGGTAGAATATTTCGACTAAATTTATCTCTTGTTCCTGGTTCTCCATTGAAACGATCCTTTCTTTGAGAGTATACAATACCAAATTCTATTATATACTATTTTTATCGGGGTGTCAATGACAAAAATAGCCAATATTTTTAAATATATATATATTCTGATGGATTCTATTCACAATTTCAAAATACTGCGGATAATTCGGGGCGTACAGAGCTGACTGCTGATAATTACAGCCTGATCCCGAGCAGCGATGCAGTGTTCTTCCAAAAGATCATATCCTTCTCGTCTTCGGTCAGGGGGAGGGCGTCGAGCTTGCGGAAGGTGTCAAGGGAACCCGACCAGGGGCAGTCACTGGCAAAGAGTATGCGTGAGGCGCCGTGCTTGCGGATGATCTTCAGCAGCAGCTCGTCCGGGCAATAGAGCAGGTAGGCGGTGTCAAGATAGATCTCTCCCGGCAGCCCGCAGATATGCTCGAGAGACTGCTCCCACAGCTCGTTGCCGCCGAGGTGTGCAAGGATGATCCTGAGCTTCGGGTGACGTCTGAGCATACGGGCGCAGGGCTCGGGGGTGCAGGCGATATCGAGAGGGGAGATCGGGTCGAGCCCCGCATGGACCGTCACCGGGAGGCCGAGCTCCTCGATCAGCGAAAAGAGACGGTCGGCCTTTTCGTCGTCGATGCGGAAGTTCTGATAGTCGGGGTGCAGCTTGATACCGTAAAGACCGAGAGACTTTATCCTCTCAAGCTCGGCTTCAAGATCCGGGGCGTCGGGGTGGACGCTGCCGAAGGCTATGACCCTGTCTGTATTATTTGCGGCAGCCCAGTCGTTTATGACCCTCTGCTGGGTGGGCTTGGTGGCTATGGGCAGCAGTACGGCCTTGTCCACGCCCCACTTGTCAAAGAGGGCAAGGGTAGAGGAGAGGGTGCCGTCGGTGAGGGCGGGCTGGTGACAGTTCTTTTCCAAAGTCTCGATCGCCCGCTTGGCTATGCTGTCAGCGAAGGCGTGGAAATGTGCGTCGATAAGCATCGGGATGCTCCTTTCGGATAATGTCGTTATATGGATGAATATTGGGCTTCTTACATAAAATTAGGATAAATTTTTGATGATAGACATAAAATTGTAATAAAAATTCACAAATTTCACTTGCAAAATGAACGGATATGTGGTAAAATTTTATATAGTATAGTTATCTTAAATGCTGAAAGATAAAGGAGCGGATAGATATATGGCAGAAAAAATGTCAGCTGCGGAGGCTATAAGCATACGCAACCGCAGGATGAAATCCAAGAAAAAGA
This sequence comes from Ruminococcus sp., assembly GCA_017534595.1. GTDB lineage: Bacteria > Bacillota > Clostridia > Oscillospirales > Ruminococcaceae > FB2012. The sequence continues at coordinate 22,568 of JAFXVY010000093.1, read as the reverse complement.
TCTGGATCGCAATCGGTATCATCGCGGCGATCATCGCGGTCATTGCGATCATCACATCTATACAGGTAGTGAACAACAACAAGGTCGAGAAGGCCAAGGCGGTAGTGGCTCAGATAGAGCTCAACTCCACCTACAAGCAGTCCGAGTTCCTTGATGCCGATGACTGGGACGGTGACGGTGTCCAGAACGGCAGCGAGGGCAAGAGCGGTACCAACCTCCAGAATGAGGATACCGACGGCGACGGTCTCTCCGACGGCGACGAGGCTGCCTTCGGCACCGACCCGCTCAATCCCGATACGGATAAGGACGGTATGCTCGACGGCTATGAGCTCATGGCAGGAACCGACCCCAAGAACCCCAAGTCGGACGGGACCAATCCCGACGGCAACCGCAAGGTGACTATCGACCGCACCTTCGGCGAGGTATCCGTGCAGATCACGGGCGCTCCCAACGTTGCGGATATCACCATTGAAAAGCTCGAGCTCACAAGCATAAGCTCCAACTCGAGCATCGTTACCAAGGCTTACGATATCTACACCGATTTCAGCTTCGAGAAGCTGACGGCGACCTTTACGGTAGACCGCGATACCCTCAAGAAGACCGGCGCCAAGTTCTCCGATCTCACCGTGCTGAAATTCAACAGCGGCGATAAGATGTACGAGAAGGTGGCTTCCGCCGCGGATGAGAGCAAGGGCACCGTTACCGCTCAGCTCGACGCTATCGGCACCTATGTGGTCGGCGTTGAGAAGACCGCGAATACCGAGCCCGTGACGAGGATAGCCTTCCTCATCGACAACTCCGGCTCGATGTACGCCGACTTCAACGGCTACGACGTGGATTTCAAGCGTCTTGATTTCGCACGTGACCTTATCGACAAGCTCGAGGGCGATTACAGCTTTCTGATCTCGAAGTTCACCGCGGATTACACGATGCTCCAGTCCTTCACCAAGGACAAGAGCCAGCTCACCGCAGCTCTCGACAGCATCCGGAACAATAAGGAGACCTTCAACGGCACGCATATCCAGAGCTCGCTGGTGCGCTGCATGGATGAGTTCTCCGCCGACAGCAGCAATAAGTACCGCGACATGATCGTTATGCTCACCGATGGCGAGTCGGACGAGCAGGGCGGCAAGACCCTTGAGGAGCTTGCCAAGCTCGCGAGCGACAGGTCGATAACCATACTCAATGTAGGTCTCGGAGCCGATATCGACAGAACATGGCTCCAGCAGCTCGCCTCCAAGACCGGCGGAAAGTACTACTCCGCATCAGAGGCAAACGCTCTGACAGACGTTTACAAGCAGATCGAGACCACTCTCCACTACGATATGGTCTCCTATGACAGCAGCGACGATAAGATCGAGGGCTACTCACTCTACAACACCGGCTTCAAGCCCGATGTCAACGGCTTCTCCTTCAAGGATTTCAGAACTACCGATTCCTCCGGCGTCGATTTCGGCATGGCGGTATTCGCAAGAGACTGGTATCTCGGAGACCTCAAGCTCTCCCTCGGCTCGGTAGAGCCCAAGGAGGAGAGCAAGCTCAAGTACAGCTCCGACGGCTACGACCTCTCCGGTACCACGGTGGCCGACGCCTACAGTAACAAGAAGACGCTCAGGTCTATCCTGACCACCGCGTTCTCCTCCGACTTCTCGGATGCAAGACAGTATCTTGATTTCAGCAGCAGCGGCGACGTCCTCAAGGTGGACAGCAACAAGCTCGTCGAAGCCGAGGCAGCCGGCTGGAAGCCGGTAGAGTATGCGATCAAGGGCAACTCCCTTGAATGGAAGAAGCTCGAGCTGCTCTCGCTGGACATCTCCGGCTCCTACGACAAGATCGCAGCCAAGTATCCGTCCTGGGAGGCGGGGCTCTACAAGACGCTCCACGCTCTCAATGCGCTCCAGTGGAACGACAAGGAATACGAGTTCAACCTGACCTCCGGCGACGAGGGCTTCGAGAGACTCAAGAAGCTGCTCTCCGAGGGCGTTCCGGTAGTCACCACGATAGATGACAGCCACACCGTAAACGCCATAGGGCTCATCCAGGATTCCAACGCACACCGCAAGTACATCCTTCAGGTATACGATACCAACTATCCCGACAAGGTCAAGGAGATCTATATCACACGTTCTCCGATAGCCGTCTGCGACAATACAGAGCTTCTGTACACCGCTTTCGAGTACACCACCACCTACGAGGGCAAGCAGGTCGGCCTGTCCTTCTCGGATGTGAAATACTGATAAAGCATCAGCTCACACCCCCGCTTTACGGCGGGGGTGTTTTTTGCGCACAAATACAGCCCGGAGGTCTGCTGCCGTCCGGGCTGAGGGAGAGCATATCAGTAGAGCTTTTTGTTCCACATCGACGGTGCGCACAGCATAAGCAGCGGCAGACATTCAAGCCTTCCGAGCAGCATATCTATGCTGAGCACGCTCTTTGAAAGGTTGCTCAAAGCGCTGTAATCGCAGGTCGGACCCACCCTGCTGATACCGGGGCCTATGTTGTTGAGACAGGCCGTCACGGAGGAGAAGCTGGTGCCGAAGTCGAAGTTGTTGAGCGCTATGATCATGAGCGAAACGAAGAAGATCGCGATATAGATTATCAGGTAGCTGCTGACGTTGTGAACGGTCTCGAGGTCGAGGGCTTTATCGTCGGCCTTGACGACGTTGACCGATTTGGGGTGCATGGCCTTGCGCAGGCTGCGCTTCGCCGTCTTGGCGAGGATTATCACTCTCGAGACCTTGAAGCCGCCGCCCGTCGAGCCTGCACAGGCTCCTACGAACATCAGACAGATGAGCAGCGTTTTCGAGAACTCCGGCCAGGCGTCGAAGTCTGCGGTGGCGTACCCCGTCGAGGTCATTATCGAGCCGACCTGGAATGCGGAGTACCTCAGAGCCTTCGAGAATCTGTCAAAGATGCCGTACTGCATCGTGTTGATGATGATAACGGTTATTGACGCGATTATCGTCCCGAGATAGACCTTGAGCTCGGTGTTCTTGTAGATGCCGACGAACTTGCGCATTATCAGGAAATAGTAGATGTTGAAGTTCACGCCGAACAGTATCATGAACACTGTCACGACGCCCTCGATATAGGCGCTGTCATAGAAGGCGAGGCCGGCGTTCTTGACGTTGAAGCCGCCCGTTCCGGCAGTTCCGAAGGCGTGGCAGACGCTGTCATAAAGCGGCATACCGCCGATGAGCAGCAGCGTGACCATTATACAGGTGAGTGCGGCATAGATGAAATAAAGTATCATCGCCGAGGATTTGCCCTTGGGCACCAGCTTTTCCACCGTAGGCCCGGGGCACTCGGCACGCATCAGCTGCAGGCCGGAGGACTTCTTGTCGGAGGGAAGCAGCGCCACGGTCAGCACCAGAACTCCCATGCCGCCTATCCAGTGGGTGAGGCAGCGCCAGAACATCATGCTCTTTGAGAGCGACTCGACGTTGCTGAGTATCGAGGCTCCGGTAGTGGTGAAGCCGGAGATCGACTCGAACAGCGCGTTCATGAAGTCGGGGATCTGCCCGCTGATATAGAAGGGTATCGCGCCGTACACCGAGAGGAATATCCAGCCGAGCGCCGCGACCGCTATACCGTCACGGGCTGTCATATCCTTCTTGTCGGGCTTGATGAACAGCAGCATCAGCAGATTGACCGCAGCTATCATCAGCACGACGAAAAGAAATACCTTGAGCGAAGGATATTCTTTATACCACACCGCGACGAGCAGAGGCAGCACCATCAGCGCCGTCTCAATAAGCCCCATCTTGGCGAGGGTGTTGAAAACCAACTTTTTGTTCAAGCTATCGTCTCCCGTTAAACTACTCTAAAATATCCTTGAGCTCGGAGAAGCGGTGCTCCTTGGTAACGATGATGACCGAATCGCCGGGGTCTATCCTGTCGTTGCCGTTGGGGATTATCACCTGTCTGCGGCGGATTATCGCACAGATAAGGATATTGCGCTTGAGCCTGAGCTCACGCAGAGGCATCCCGGTGAGCCCCTGTATCTTCTCGTTGACGTTGAACTCGATCGCCTCGAGCCTGTTGCCGACGATATAGTAAAGCGATTCTATCCGGCTCTCGCTGTAAGCGTTCTCGAGGGAACGGACATAGCTGAGTATCATGCCGTTCGAGAGCTGCTTCGGAGAGATTATCGACTCGATGCCGAGCTTGTCGGCGATCTCGGAATAGGTGTCGCGGTTGATCTTGGTGACGACCTTGGCATTTGTATTGTTCTGCGCGAACAGCGACATGATGATGTTCTCCTCGTCGATGTTCGAGAGGGCGACAAAGGCGTCCGCCTCGGCGATGCCCTCGTCCACGAGCAGCTCCTGATCGGTGCCGTCGCCGTTTATTATCGTGGCCTTGGGGATAAGGCTGCAAAGCTCGTTGCAGCGCTGCATATCCTTCTCTATGAGCTTGACTCTCATACCGATGCCGGTCAGCTGGCTGGCGAGGTAATAGCCTATCTTTCCGCCGCCGACTATCATGACCGTCTTGACCTTGAGCTTGACACTGCCGTTCTGGCGGAAGAACTTCTCGAGGTCAACGTGCGAGGCGGCAACGCAGATTATATCGTTGGGCCGGAGCACGAAATCACCGGTGGGTATGAACACTTCCTGCCCGCGCAGGACGGCGCAGATAAGGAACTGGAGCTTGAGCTTCTTATAGAGCTCGGCGAGGGACAGCCCGCAGAGAGGAGAGTCCTCAGGGAGCCTGTTCTGCACGAGCTCTACGCGGCCCTTGCCGAACACCTCGACCTTTGCGGCAGGCGGGAAGACCAGCACTCTTGCGATCTCTCCCGCAGCGGTGAGCTCGGGATTTATGACCATTGAGAGGCCGAGATCGTTTTTTATGAGATCTATCTGATTGTAATACTGCGGGTCTCTGACACGGCAGGCAGCACGCTCTGCGCCCAGCTTCTTGCCGACGATGCAGCAGAGCATATTGAGCTCGTCCTGAGCGGTGGCGGCTATGAGCAGCTGAGCCTTGCGGACGTCCGCCTCATTCTGGACGTCGGCTACGGCGCCGTTACCGTTTATGCACATAAGATCCTGGGAATTGAGCAGCCGCTTTATGGCCTCGGGATTGTTCTCGATGACCGTGACATTATGCCCCTCCTGCACGAGCTGCGCAGCAAGGGTGCCTCCGAGCTTTCCGGCTCCTATAACAACGATCTTCATAATCTGTCCTCGTTCTTCCGATTTGATAAGATAGTGTTCACACTATGATACAGAGTATATTATACCACCAAATACCGGGAATGTCAACATTGTGACTTTTTTGTGAACTCGGCTGGCGTTTCCGTGACATGAGCCCTGCCCTTGTTGACAAAAGCCGTATTATGATGTACTATTATATACGGCGGCTCTGCCGTTACGACCTTGAAACGGAGTGACACTATTGTTCATCATATATTTCTTCATCATACTTATAGGCAAGATCATCTCGGGAGTGCTGCACCTGCTCGGCAGGAATGCAGGCAACCTGCCCGGGCTCGTGCTGTGGACGCTCAACAAGAACTGCCTCAAGGCCTTCAAGATCAACTGCCCGATAATCGCCGTCACCGGCACAAACGGCAAGACCTCTGTGACCAACTTCATCGCGGAGATGTTCAGGCAGAAGGGCGCAAACATCATCACCAACCCCGAGGGCAACAACCTCGATACCGGCATAACCTCGCTGCTGCTCAACCACTGCTCGCTGACCGGCAAGGTCAAGGCGGACTATCTCATTCTCGAGACGGACGAGTCCCATGTTCCGGTGGTGTACTCCAAGCTCAAGCTCGAGACCCTTGTGGTGCTAAACTTCTTCCGCGACCAGCTCGACCGCAACGGCGAGGTGGAAACGCTGATACTCAAGGTCAACAAGTTCTGCGAGACCTTCGAGGGCAACCTCATCCTAAATGCCGACGATCCCAACGTTGCGCGTCTCGGGCTCGCGAACCCCAACAATCCCAACGTAAAGTATTTCACTGTGGAGAAGTACAAGTACGCCACCGATACCCTCCATGAAGCCGGAGAGGGACGCTTCTGCCCACGCTGCGGCACCGAGCTCGTCTACGACTACTATCAGTATTCCCATATAGGCCGGTTCGCCTGCCCGAAATGCTCCTACGGCAAGGTCAGCCCCTTTGCGGTGTTCACCGATATCGACCTTGACAAGCCCTCTGTCACCGCGGACGGCGAGGAGTATCCCACCGCCGACAGCACTATATACTATATGTACAATCTCTGCGCGGTATACGCCGCCGCCAAGCTCTACGGCATGGATAAGGAGATCGTGAAAAAGGTCTTCAAGGAGTTCCGGGTCAACAACGGGCGCATGGAGAAGTTCGAGTACAACGACTCAAAGCTTATGCTCAACCTTGCGAAGAACCCTGTCGGCGCGAATATGACCGTCAGGATGCTCAACGAGTGCGAGGGGGAGAAGGAGCTGCTGTTCGTGCTCAACGACAACCTCGCCGACGGCTACGATGTCTCCTGGATCTGGGACATCAATTTCAGCGTGTTCAGGGACGTCACCCGCGTCGTGACCAGCGGCAGGCGGGCTTACGATATCGCGGTCAGGATCAAGTGCTCGGGCTACGACGCCGACAAGATAGTCGTGCGCCCCGACCTTGACGACGCCGTGAAGGAGCTGTTCTCCACCACCGGGCGGAAATTCGCGGTGGCGAACTATACGGCAGTCCAGCCGACGAGAGCGGCGCTCAAAAGATTTATAGACGGGGAGGGCGGCAGCAAGTGAAAACACTGAGGATACTTCATATGTACCCGAATATGCTCGACCTCTACGGCGACAGCGGCAATATGGAGATCATCGCTTACCGTCTGCGTATGCGGGGCTATGCCTGCATAAAGGACAGCTACACGATCGGCGACGGTGAAAAGACCGATTTCTCATCCTACGATCTGATCTATCTCGGGGGCGGCGCCGACTTCGAGCAGCAGCTCCTTGCGGACGATCTGCTCTCCTGCCGGGACAAGATCAAAGCGGCTTATGACAACGGCACGTTTATGCTGATGATCTGCGGAGGCTATCAGCTGATGGGGCAGTACTACAAGGACTCCAACGGTGAGAAGATCCCGGGTCTCGGGCTGTTCGACTACTACACCGTAGCCTCGACGAACAAGCGGGAGAGGTGCATAGGGAACATTGTGATCGAGTCCGAGATCGGCGGGGAGAGCTACAAGATCATCGGCTTTGAGAATCACGGCGGCATGACGGACAATGTCAGCACGCCATTCGGCAAAGTGCTGTTCGGCAACGGCAACAAATTCGGTTCTGACACAGAGGGCTACCGTGAAAAGAACGTAATCTGCACTTATCTGCACGGTCCGCTTTTAGCGAAGAATCCGAAGCTTGCGGATCACATCATCGGGTACTGCCTGTCGAGGCAGGCGGGAGAGGCTGTGAGTCTGAAGGCATTGAATGATGAGTTAGAGGAGAAGTGCAGGGAGGTCATGTTAGGGAGGCTGCTGACAGAAACCGACAGAAAGAGGTAAGACCAAAACGCAAAGCGAAATGGGGTCAAGGGGGACGCTTCCCCCTTGCGGGTCGAGGGCAGAGCCCCGCGGGTCAAGGGCAGAGCCCTTGCAGAGTGTGAGACAGCGTCTCACTCGGAGCGTCAGCTCCGACCACGGCTCCGCACAAAGCAATAATACAATACAAACAAGGCGCTGCGCCCAAAATCCAAAGGGCACAAGCGCCTTATCATTTTGCTATACTTCGGGGACAGATAATCGCAGCGCCGTCAACTCTGTCCGGCGTCCGCACTCCCAGAAACAGAGAGCGAGCGCAGCGAGCGAACGTTTTTCGTCCGGCTCCGCAGAAAGTCAGCGTTACATACGGCTCCGCACTGTGAGGGGAGATATCCACCCGAAGGGGTTCGGGGGCGACCGGAAAGCCCCCGAGACAGGGCGGGTGTCTTTCTTTCGCATTATACAAAGTTGAGAGCGTGATACTCAGAACCGCCTCTATGCTTGGAGACGGACGGAATTCGCTCGGGTGCTTTGCACCCTGCTATTCCTGTGCCTGCGGGCGACGAACTGCCTTGACGGCGCTGCGAATATCTGTCCCCACAGCATAGCAAAAAATCAAGGCGTTGCAGTCCTTTGATTTTTGGGCGCAGCGCCTTATTTGTATAGAATTACGAGTGCCTGCGGAGCCGTGCGAGGGCTCTGCCCTCGACCCGCTTAGGGCTCTGCCCTAAGAACCCGCAAGGGGGGAGACCCCCCTTGACCCCATTTCGCTTCGCGTTTTGATCTGCGGCTTTCTGCGGGCGTCTTACTTACCAGTCCGTATCCCAATCCGTGTCTCCGACATCCCAGTCATCCCAGTCGTCCCAGTCAAAATCCCAGTCGTCATCGTCATCATCATCGTAATCGGTGCTTCGCTCATAGTACCCGTCATAATAGTCCGAATACATGAAATTCCCGATGTCGTAGCCGGCATCATAGTACTCCGAGACGTAGTAGTCCCCCGCGTCATCTATGAAGTCAAGCTCCCCCGACTCCGCAAGATCCCACGCCGTACCGTACACGTACCAGTCATCCGAATCGTAGTAGTAATAGCTGTTGTTGCGCTTGTAGTACCCCCGCTTCGGCTTGTTTTGATCGTTGATGTTTCTGATAATGATGACTGCCGCTGCTAAGATCATCACAAAGATCAGGAACAGGCTGAAGGCGTTATTCTTCTTTTTCCGCGCGGCCTGCGTCTTGCTGACATGGCTCTGCGAGGAAAAAACAGGCATGGTCTGATCCCCGGCCTGACGCGGGACGTTCCCGCGCCTTGGCGGCTTGCGCTTGGCGATCTCTTCACCTATCTTGTTGTAGATCTCGCCAACCGCGTGTGCCTCGTCGGGACCCTTGTACCTGACCGCCCGGGAGCCGTCCGCTTTGTTCTTGTAGACCACAAAGTCGCCGTCCGCGGCCTGATAGATGCCGAAGGCCTTGGGCTCGGGGTAGTCCTCGCCGATGAAAAATCGCATCTTCCGCAGCTGCAGACCCTTGCTGTTGCAGAACTCCAGCAGCTCGGATATAGTTGAAGGTTTCTGAGCATTGCTCATGCTATCACCTTATTTCAGTCTTTCATTACCTTTACCATTACTGCCTTCTGGGCATGGAGACGGTTCTCGGCCTCGTCGAAGATCTCGTCGGCGTGATCCTCAAAGACCTTCTCGGTGATCTCCTCGCCGCGGTGAGCGGGCAGGCAGTGCTGCACCATAGCGCCCTCGTTGGCGGCAGCCATGATCTCGTCGTTGATCTGATAACCGGCGAAGGCGAGCTTGCGCTTCTCGGTCTCGGCTTCCTCACCCATGGATGTCCAGACGTCGGTAAAGAGGACATCTGCGCCCTTGGCGGCCTCTGCGGGCTTATCGGTCATAAAGAACTTGTCGCCGTACTGCTTGGTGAAATCCAGCACCTCGGGGTCGGGACGGTAGCCCTCCGGGCAGGCGATGGAAACGCTCATGCCGACCTTGAGTCCGCCGACGATCAGCGAGTTGGCCATATTGTTGCCGTCGCCGATGTAGCACATCTTGAGTCCCTCGAAGCGTCCCTTATGCTCGCGGATGGTCATAAGGTCGGCGAGCACCTGGCAGGGGTGGCAGAAATCGGTAAGGCCGTTGATTATCGGGATAGAGCCGTACTGTGCGAGATCCTCGACCTCCTTCTGAGCGAAGGTGCGGATCATGATGCCGTCGATATAGCGGCTGAGCACGCGGGCGGTGTCCTGCACCGGCTCGCCGCGTCCGATCTGCAGGTCGCGGTTGGAGAGGAACAGCGCCTGACCGCCCAGCTGATACATACCCGTCTCGAAGGAGACGCGGGTACGGGTCGAGGACTTCTGGAAGATCATGCCGAGGGTCTTGCCCTTTAAGATGTGGTGCTCGATGCCGTTCTTGTTCTCATACTTGAGCTGGTCGGCGAGGTTGAGGATGTCGATGATCTCCTCCTTGGAAAGATCGAGCAGCTTGAGTAAATGCTTCATAATAATTCCTCCTGTTCTTTGTTCGTATATCAGTTATCGAGTATCTTCTTTAGTATCTCCATGCCCCTGTCGATCTCTTCGGTGGTGATCGTCAGCGGGGGCAGGAAGCGGAGCTTTTCCTTGGCGGTGAGTATCAGCAGGCCGTTGTCGAGGCAGGCCTTTGCGACGTCGTGAGCGTCCTTTGTTTTCAGCCTTACGCCGATCATGAGCCCCATTCCGTCAACGCCGTCAACTTCGTTTATCCCGGCGAGCTTTGCGCGGAAGTATTCGCCCTTGGCCTTTACGCTGTCAAGAAAGCCCTCCGAGGACACCCTGTCGAGCACGGCGTTTCCGCCTGCGCAGGCTATGGGGTTTCCGCCGAAGGTGGAGCCGTGGGTGCCGGGGGTAAGTACCTCGCAGGTCTTCTCATTGGTCAGGCAGACGCCGATCGGTATGCCGCCCGCAAGACCCTTTGCCAGCGTTACGATATCCGGCTTGACGCCCAGCTGCTCGCAGGCGAGGAAGGTCCCCGTCCTGCCGACGCCGGTCTGTACCTCGTCGCAGATCATCAGCACATCACGCTTGGCGCACTCCTCGGACACGGCCTTGACGAATTCCTTATCGAGCGGAACTACTCCGCCCTCGCCCTGAACACACTCGAACATAACGGCGCATACCTTGCCGTCGTACTGATCGAGCTTGGCTTTTAGGTCGGCTGTGTTGTTGGCCTCGACGTTCACAAAGCCCTCGACGAAGGGGAAGAAATAGTTGTGGAACACATCCTGACCGGTGGCTGAAAGGGTGGCTACCGTCCTGCCGTGGAAGGAGTTTACGAGGGTGATGATGACCCACCTCTCAGCGTCCTTGCCGTATTTGTCGAAGCTGTATTTCCTTGCGATCTTGATCGCGCACTCGTTGGCCTCTGCACCCGAGTTGCCGAAGAACATCTTGCTGTAGCCGGTCAGCTCGCAGAGCTTGGCGGCGAAGTCGGCCTGGACTTTGGTGTAGTAGTAGTTGGAGGTGTGCTGAACGGCGTGAGCCTGAGCGCATACCGCCTCTGCCCACTTATCGTCGCAGTAGCCGAGGGAGTTGGTGCCGATGCCCGAGCCGAAGTCGGTGTACTCCTTGCCGTCCTCGTCAACGGCAGTCCTGCCGGCGCCCTTGTCGAGCACCAGATCGTACCTGCCATAGCTGTGGATGACGTGCTCGTTGAACTTATCTATTGTCTTGCTCATTTTACTTTTCCTTCTTTCCTGTATGAAGATCAGTGTCTATTTTATCGGTATGCCCTTGTAGATCATAAGGTCGCGGAAGCGCTTTATGTCCTCCTTGGCAAAGCCCGATTTCTTTACGGTGTAGTTGTTGGCTGCTGTCCGAAGCTGGAAGGCTGCGCCGATGTCGCGGGCGCTCTGTATCTCGGTGAGGTCAAAGGTCTCCTTTTCGCCGTCGATGCTGACAGTTACCGTTTCCTCGGTGAACTCGTAGATATAGGTCCTGGTGTCGCCGGTGCGGATGAAGCCGGCACTGGAGAGCTTGGAGTCTCTGTTCCTGCTTTTGGAGGAGCCGATCCAGAACTCGATGACCGTCACGGCGATTATCGCTCCGCCCAGCAGTATGCCGACGATCTTGAAGCTCCTGGGCATGAATATCACCATCGCCACCGCGACGGCGACCATTACCGCCGTTGCGATCATCACGAGCTTGGAGCGTTTTCTCCGTTCATCGGAGGCAAAGCCCGCCATGGGGGTTATGGTCTCAACGGTCGTTTCGTTTCTGAACAGTATATCCATAGCTTTTGTACCTCCTTATCCGGGGGGACTTATACGAACTGTGTACCTATGCCTTCGCTTGAGAGCAGCTCTATGAGTATCGAGTGGGGGATGCGCCCGTCTATGATGCAGGTCTTCTTGACGCCGCGTCTGACAGCCTCCACACAGCAGTCGATCTTGGGGATCATGCCGCCGGAGATTATCCCCGTGCTCTTGAGGTAGGGCACCTCGCTGACCTGAACGGTGGGGATGAGGGTCGAGGGATCGTCCTTATTCTCGAGCAGACCGGCTATATCGGTCATGAGGATGAGGTTCTCGGCTCTGAGGCAGCTTGCGATACGCGCAGCGGCGGTATCGGCGTTGATGTTGTATGCCTGACCGTCAACAGAGGTGGCGACGGTGGCGATTATGGGAACATAGCCGTCGTTGAGGGCGTCGATGATGGGCTTGGTGGTGACTCTCTTGATGTCACCCACGAAGCCGAGGTCGATGTCCCCGCCCTTCTTCTCGGCGACGATCATCTCGCCGTCCATACCGCAGAGGCCGAGAGCCTTGCCGCCGTGGAGCTGGAGCGCCGAAACGAGCTCCTTGTTGACCTTTCCGGCGAGCACCATTTTAACGATCTCCATGGTCTCGGCGTCGGTGTATCTCAGGCCGCCGATGAACTTGCTCTCAACGCCGACCTTCTTGAGCATGGCGTTGATCTCGGGGCCGCCGCCGTGAACGAGTACGACCTTGATGCCTACCTCCGTGAGCAGCACGATGTCTCTCATAACGGCTTCCTTGAGCTCGTCATTGGTCATGGCGTTGCCGCCGTACTTGATGACGACCACCTTGTTGTGGTACTTCTGGATGTAGGGCAGCGCGTCGGAAAGGATCTGGCTGCGGATGTTGTTGGCTATTTCCATTGTTTCATACTTCCTTTATCTGAAATTTGCGGGATTTGCCGTCTGATAGTTGAGTGCAAGCACCGAGGTGAGGATGCGGTAGCATTCCGAGGGCTCCTCGACGCCTCTCATGCTCCAGCACTCGCGGGTGGTGTGGGTGTGGCCGTTTACGCGGCGGCGGTGGGTGATATCCGTTCTCATCACGATGGAGCCGCAGCCGTTCTTTATACCCACAAGCTCCGCCGAGACAACGCGGCAAAGCTCGCTCTGATGTATCATCACGCCCTTTTCGCTCATACACAGGAAGCGCTTGTCGGTCAGCGCGTAGTATTCATGGGTGAAGTGGAAGGTGTAAATAAACAGCCACACGCCTATCCCGATGAACAGCACCGCACCGATGATCGTGGCGGCCAGTGTTCCGCCTTTGAGCTCACTGCCGGAGGTCATAAAGACGACCCCGAAGATCAGCGCACTCATCAGTGTCCAGATGACAGCAAACAATAACAAACTGTGCGAGCCCGAAGCCTGCGGTGCGGGGCCGTCCTTGTGGCTCTCGCCCTGCCACATCAGCTGTTCCCCCGCCATAAGATACGGTGTGAAATCAGGTATCATCGAAGTCCTCCTTCAGAGCAGGGAAGCTCAGCTCCTGTAATCTCCGTTGATCTTGACGTAGTTATAGGTCAGGTCGCAGCCCCAGGCGGTAGCTTCCGCGTCGCCCTGATGCAGCTCGCAGAGGATCTCGATCTCATCCTCCATAAGTATCTCCTTGGCCTTGTCCTCGTCGAATTTCAGCCCGAGGCCGTTCCCGCAGACGAGTATCTTTCCGGCCTTGGAAATATAATATACATCGGCTTTGGTGACATCGCAGTCGGTGTCGGCATAGCCCATAGCGCACATTATGCGTCCGCAGTTGGCGTCGGCACCGTACATTGCGCACTTTACCAGCGGTGAGCAGATAACGCTCTTTGCGATTACGATCGCGGTGTCGAGATCGGGCGCACCCTTGACGGTACACTCAACGAGCCTGCTGGCGCCCTCGCCGTCCTTGGCAAGCATCCTTGTGAGATTTGCCATTACCTGATAAAGCGCATCCCTGAAGGTCTGATAGTCCTCACCCCCGGCTGTGATCTCAGCGTTTCCGGCAAGGCCGCTGGACATCAGCATACAGGTGTCGTTGGTGGACTGGTCGCCGTCAACGGACAGGCAGTTGTATGTTACCTTTACAACATCGCTGAGAGCCTTCTGCAGCATCTCGACAGAGACAGCGCAGTCGGTGGTGATGAAGTTGAGAGTGGTCGCCATGTTGGGGTGGATCATGCCGCTGCCCTTTGCCATGCCGCCGAGCCTGCATTCCTTGCCGCCGGCAGTAAAGGTCACGGCGTACTCCTTCTTGACGGTATCGGTAGTCATTATGGCGGTAGCCGCCTCGATGTTGCCTGTGTAGGAAAGTCCCTCAAAGAGCGGGTCTATGGCCTTGCGGATAGGCTCGAGCGGGAGCACCTGCCCGATAACTCCGGTGCTGGCAACGATGACCAGATCGGGTGAGATACTGAGCTTTTCGGCTGTGAGCTTGCACATAGCCTGTGCTTTCTCTTCGCCGTCGCCGTTGCAGGTGTTGGCGTTGCCGGAATTTACGATGACCGCTTTGGAGTGTCCGCCGTTCGCGGCAAGGTTCTTCTTGGTGACTACGACCGGCGCACCCTTGACCTTGTTTGAAGTATATACTCCGGCAGTGTTGCAGACCGTATCGGCGACCAAAAGTGCGATATCGTTCTTCTTACCGGGAAGCGGGCTCTCGTTGCCGTCGGCACCTGTCTGCATGAATGCCTTGATGCCGCAGTAATATCCGCTTGCCTTGAAGCCCTTTGCGGCGCACACGCCGCCCTCGATGTATTTGAAACTGTTCAGCTCTTTCATTTTACTAACCTCTTTTATTATATTCTCAGATCCCGGTGTACCTGTTGCGGTAGTAGAGATCCTCTCTTACCGTGAAGCCCATTTTCTCCCAGAAGCCGTTGCCGGGATCGTTGTCGGTGAACGCCACAAGCGCGACCTTTCTGATGCCCTCTTTTCTCAGCGCCTCCAGCGCGAGCTCGACGAGGGCTTTTCCGATGCCCTTGCCCTGATACTCCTTCGCCACCGAAACGTGGTGGAAGAAGCCGCGCCTGCCGTCGTGGCCTGCCATTATGCAGGCGATGACCTCGCCGTAATCAAGGGCGACGAAGCTCGTGGTGGGGTTGCGCTCAAGGTACTTGGCGAGCCCCGCATGATCGTCGTCGGCGCAGACCGCGCCGTTGGTCTCCTGCCCCGTGCTCAGCCAGACCTTATGCAGAGCGTCGTGGTCGTCAGCCGTCATGAGCCTGTAGGTTATCATTGTGATCATCCCTTACGTATTAAGATAACCGTTGGGGTATACCCGCTTTACCGCAAGCTCTATGTCATAGCCCGTCACGGTGCCGTTCTCAACATCGAGCCGGAGCACCAGCGGCATAAGATCGACTATGCGGTAAAAGTCCTTTTCCCCGAAGTTGGGGAAGTAGTATCTCAGCACGGTGCTCAGCGCCATGCCGTGTATGCCTATCGCCACAGACTCGCCTTCGTGCAAAGCGAGGATCCTGTTCACCGCCTCCATACAGCGGCTCTGTACCTCATAAAGGCTCTCGCCCTCCGGGACTTTGCATTCAAAGTCCGCAAGCTGTGCGGCGATGTAATCGGCGTAGTTGTCAAAGCTGCCCTGCCAACGGCCGCCGTCTCTTTCCCGGAGGCCGAACTCCTTGTGTATCTCAAGACCCTTGCTCTGTGCGAAGGGCTCGACGGTCATAACGGCTCTCGGGTAGCTTGAGGAATATACCGCGGTGATATCTTTATCACTGAGTATGTCCGCGACGAGCAGAGCGTCGCGCTTGCCCTGCTCGGTGAGCGGGAAGCCCGGGTTGTAGCCGCTGCTCGTATCCGGCTGGCAGTGTCTTACAAAATAAAGCTTAGTCATATCATCCCAGCATTCCGTATTTTTCTTTGAGTTTCAGTATCCTCAGCACGCTCTCGTCAAGCCTGTCGGTGCTGATCTCGCCGCTGTTTACGGCTGCGATCATCGCCTCGATGCACTGATAGGGCTTCTCGGGGGCGAGAAGTATATCCGCGCCGGACTTGAAGGATTCTATGCAGCTCTGCTCGGGGGAGTAGAGCTTGGAGACCGCTTTCATCGCAAGAGCGTCGGTGATTATAACTCCGTCAAAGCCCAGCTCTTTTCTGAGCTTTTCGGTCAGCAGCGTGTAGGAGAGGGAAGCGGGAGTATCGTCCCCCGTTACCTGCGGGGCTATGATGTGCGCCGCCATGACCATATCGGTCTTGTCGAGGCTTCCGATAAAGGGTATCAGCTCGCAGGATTTCATCTGCTCCCAGGTCTTGTTGACCGCTGCGGTCATATAGTGTGTGTCCTCGGCGGTGTCGCCGTGGCCGGGGAAGTGCTTGAGGCAGCTCATAATGCCGCCGGAATGGAGGCCGTCCACCGCTGCGCTGACAAATCCCGAAGCCTTGGCCGGGTCGCTGCCGAAGGCTCTCGCCCCGATCACTATATTCAGCGGATTGGTATTCACATCGGCTACCGGAGCCAGATCGAGATTGAAACCGTACTCCTTGAGATAGCCGCTTATCGTGCTGCCGAGCTCGTATGCCTTGTTGGTGTCGCCGCTTGCCGCTATGGAATTCATATTCGGGAAGGTCGGCACATCAAAGCCCTTGTTGTTGGCGATCCTTGATACCAGCCCGCCCTCCTCATCTGTGCAGAGGAACGGCTTGACGGTGTACAGCGCCGAGACATCCCGGTTGAGGGCGGTTATCTGCGCAGCGTTCACAAGATTGTCGCCCATGGCTATGTAGCCGCCTATGGGGTAGTTCGCCACGCAGCGCTTGAAGTAGTCGGTCATATAGCGGACGGCGTGGTCGCTGTTGTCGTTGAACAGCAGGCCGTCAAATCTCAGCATGAACACCTGGCAGACCTTCTCGCGCAGCGAGAGCATCGAGAGCGCCTTCTCGGCGGTCAGCTCCCCGGCGGGAGCCTCCGTTGCCTTCTCGGTCTGCTTCTGCGTCTGCGTTTCGGTGACGGTATGGGTATCGGCGGGCTTTTCGGTCTCCGGCATCGAGCTCTCGTATGTGACTGTCTGCGTTTCGGTCTCTGTTACGGTCTGCGTCTCGGAAACGGTCTGCGTCTCGGTAACGCTCTTTTCCGTAACGGTCTCAGACGCCGAGGTCTGCGTTTCGGAAGCCGAGGTAACAGGAGCCGCAGTTACGGTCGCGGTCACGGTGAGTTCGCCGTCCGTTTCGCTGCCGCCGCAGGAGCAGAGCATGAGCAGCGCCGCAGCTGCGGGCAGTAATCTTTTAAGTCTCACAGCCCTGTACCCTCATCGAGACCGAGCATGATATTCATGTTCTGCACCGCGGCGCCCGACGCGCCCTTGCCGAGGTTGTCGAGCCGCGAGCAGAGAAGTATCTGCTCGTCGTTTCCGAAAACGAACAGCTGCATATCGTTGGTACCGGTCAGGGTATTCGCGGGGAGGAAGCCGTCGGGAAGTGTCTCCTTGCCGCCGAGCTCCATTACCTTAACAAATCTCTGACCCTCGTAATGCGCCGAGAGTATCTCGTGTATGTCTGCGGGGGTGTAGCTCTTCGAGAGCGCTCTTGTCACGAGCGGCACCGAGACTACCATTCCCGCGTAGTAATCGTCAACTATGGGGTTGAACATCGGTCTGTGCTTGAGGCCGCAGATCTTCTGCATCTCCGGGATGTGCTTGTGCTGCTGTGTCAGCGCATACTGCCTCGGGGACTGCATCTCGAAGGTCTTGCCCTCGCCCTCGATGGCGGCTATCATCTTCTTGCCGCCGCCGCTGTAGCCGGAAACTGCATGAGCGGTCAGGGGATAATCCTCCGGCAGCACGCCCGCCGAAACGAGCGGATAGACGATGCTGATAAACCCGCTTGCATAGCAGCCGGGGTTGGCGACTCTCTTTGACTTTGCGATGTTCGCTCTGTGCTGCGCCGAAAGCTCGGGGAAGCCGTAATCCCAGGCGGGATCCGTTCTGTGGGCGGTGGAGGCGTCGATGATGCGGACGTTCGGGTTCTCCGCAAGCGTTACCGCCTCTATTGCCGCCGCATCGGGCAGGCAGAGGAAGGTGATATCCGACTCGTTGATGAGCCGCTTTCTTTCGTTGATATCCTTGCGCTTTTCCTCGTCGATCAGCAGGATCTCGAGGTCGGTGCGCTTTTCGAACCTTTCAAATATCTGGAGGCCGGTGGTGCCCTCCTTACCGTCTATAAAAACCTTTGTTGACATTGTGCTTTCCTTCTTTTCTATTCTTCTTTTTCTTTCAGGGTCTCCCTGCCGGGGGCGCTGCCGCCGCACTTGGGGCAGTATTCCTCGCGGTCGATCATCATGCAGGTCGTCCACTCATAGCCGCATTTATCGCAGTGATGCACTCTCGGGACCGGCGGCGGACCGTAAACGCACTCGACCCGCATATTCACCGGGTTGAACAGCTTTACCGATCTCTTCGCTCCGCAGTAGCGGCAGTAGGCGTCGTCGCGGAGCTCCTTGCCGCACTTGCGGCAGAGCTTACGGTTATCGAACAGCTTTTTCATAGCCTTGTCCTCTTATCTCAGAGCCTCGAGAGCCTTTTCCGAATACTCTATCTGTGCCTTCACGCTCTCCGGTGCGGGGCCGCCGCGGACCTTTCTCTGCATAACGCAGGTGTCAAGGCTTATCGCCTCAAAGACGTCCTCATCGAACACCTCGCAGACCTCCTTGTAATCGGCGATCGGCAGCGTTTCAAGGGTGAGATCCTTCTCGATGCAGATGTGTACGAGAGTTCCCGTGATCTTGTAGGCCTGTCTGAAAGGCAGCCCCTTCTTTACGAGGTAGTCGGCGCAGTCGGTGGCGTTGATGAAGCCCTTTGCCGCGGCATTTCTCATATTCTCGGGGATGACCTTCATCGTGTCTATCATCGGGATGAAGGTGGTAAGGCAGAGCTTGGCGGTATCTATGGCGTCGAAGATCGCCTCCTTGTCCTCCTGCATATCCTTGTTGTAGGCAAGGGACAGCCCCTTCATCATGGTGAGCAGGGTAGTCAGATCACCGTAGACGCGCCCGGTCTTGCCTCTTATCAGCTCGGTGATATCCGGGTTCTTCTTCTGGGGCATGATAGACGAGCCGGTGGCGTAGGCATCATCGAGCTCGATGAACTTGAACTCCCAGGAGCACCACAGCACTATCTCCTCCGAGAAGCGGGAGAGGTGCATCATCAGCATCGAAAGCGCCGAGGCGAGCTCTATGCAGAAATCTCTGTCGGAAACGCCGTCGAGGGAGTTTTGTGTGATCTCGTCAAAGCCCAGCAGCTCGCAGACTCTCTGTCTGTTGATCGGGTAGGTCGTGGAGGCCAGCGCCGCCGAGCCGAGGGGCATTATATTGGTTCTCTTGTAGGTGTCGTTTAATCTGCCGAGGTCGCGCAGCAGCATCTGTACATAAGCCATAAGGTGATGCGCAAAGGTTATGGGCTGCGCTCTCTGAAGGTGGGTGTACCCGGGCATTACTGTGGTAAGGTTCTTCCCGGCGAGGCGAATCAGCGTTTCGATGAGCTCGGCGATCTGACTCTTTATGACCGGTATCTCGTCTCTGAGATACATCCTGATATCGAGCGCTACCTGATCGTTTCTCGAGCGGGCGGTGTGGAGCCTCTTGCCCGCGTCGCCGATACGCTCGGTGAGCACTGCCTCGTTGAACATATGTATATCCTCGGCGGTGGGGTCGAACTGTAAAGCGCCGCTTTCGATATCCGCAAGAATGCCTCTGAGCCCCGAGACGATCTTCTCGGTGTCCTCCGCCGAGTTGATACCGCACTCGCCCAGCATCGTCGCATGGGCTATCGAGCCCTCGATGTCCTGCTTATACATTCTTGCGTCAAAGGAAATAGACGAATTAAAATCGTTGACGCGCTCGTCTGTTTCCTTTGTAAAGCGCCCTGCCCACATTTTGTTTCCCATAATGATTACCGCCTTTTAAAATATGTTGATGTCCTGACCGTTTAAAATTGTAAGGCAGAGCACGCCCGCAAAGCGCAGGCGCGTTCTGCCTGAAAGTCGATAAATTACTCGGTGTAGCTCTTCTCGTGCTGCTCCAGCAGCTTGCAGACGTCTATGCCGTTGATCTTGAGACCGTCGATCTTGCAGTCGTTGATCTCCACATTCGACAGATCGCAGTGGATGAACTGCGAGTTTTTCAGATCGGGGTTCTTGAACTCGACGTTGTTCATGATCGAGCAGCCGAACCGGGAGTTGGAAAGGTTCACGCCGAGGAACCTTGTGCTCACCATATACATATCGGTAAAATCGCCCTCGGTCAGGCTGACGTTGTTGAACTTCGCCTTGTCCATATTCACATCGTCGAAGACGGCATCCTTAAGATTTACGTTTGAGAACTTTGCACCGGAGAAGTTGACGTCCTCAAAGCTGGAGTTCGGCAGGCTGTCGTATGTCAGCTCTACCTTCTTGTCTATTGCGGGTTCAAAAATACCGTTGTTGTCTGTCATATCAAAAACCTCCCTTAGATATTCATAAGTATGACTTACTTGTTGTTCCTCTTCTGCTCGAGCTTGGCTCTTACCTTGATCGGAAGGCCGAACAGGTTGATGAAGCCTGCGGAGTCAGCCTGATTGTAAACATTGTCCTCATCAAAGGTGGCGACTTCCTCATCGTAGAGGGTGTAAGGAGAAGTTACGCCCGCGTTGATAACGTTGCCCTTGTAGAGCTTGAGCTTAACGTCGCCGGTAACGGTCTTCTGAGTCTCGGTCACGAAAGCGGACAGAGCCTCGCGCAGGGGAGTGAACCAGAGGCCGTTGTAAACGAGATCGGCGAACTTGATGCCGAGGTAAGCCTTCATCCTCATGGTCTCCTTGTCGAGGGTGATGGTCTCGAGCACCTCGTGAGCCTTGTAGAGGATAGTTCCGCCGGGAGTCTCGTACACGCCGCGGCTCTTCATGCCGACAAGACGGTTCTCAACGAGATCCGCAAGGCCGATGCCGTTCTCGCCGCCCAGCTTGTTGAGAGCGGCTACCATCTCCTTGCCGGAGAGCTTCTTGCCGTCCAGCTCGGTGGGAACGCCCTTCTCGAAGTGGATGGTCACATAGGTGGGCTTATCGGGAGCCTGCAGGGGAGATACGCCGAGCTCAAGGAAGCCGGGCTTCTCATACTGAGGCTCGTTTGCGGGATCCTCGAGGTCGAGACCCTCATGGGACAGATGCCAGAGGTTCTTGTCCTTGGAATAGTTGGTCTCGCGGTTGATCTTGAGGGGGATGTTGTGAGCCTCAGCATAATCAATCTCCTGATCGCGGCTCTTGATGTCCCAGATCCTCCAGGGAGCGATGATCTGCATATCGGGAGCGAAGGCCTTGATAGCCAGCTCGAATCTTACCTGGTCGTTGCCCTTGCCGGTGCAGCCGTGGCAGATAGCATCTGCACCCTCACGCAGAGCGATCTCGGCGATCCTCTTTGCGATAATCGGCCTTGCGAACGAAGTGCCGAGCAGGTAGCGGTTCTCATAAACAGCGCCGGCCTGCAGGGTGGGGTAAACGTAATCGGTGATGAATTCCTCGGTAAGATCCTCGATATAGAGCTTGGATGCGCCGGTCTTGAGAGCCTTCTCCTCGAGGCCGTCGAGCTCTGTGCCCTGGCCTACGTCTCCCGAAACGGCGATGACCTCGCAGTTGTTATAGTTCTCCTTGAGCCACGGGATGATAATCGAGGTATCGAGACCACCCGAGTAAGCGAGAACGACCTTCTTGATTTCCTTTGCCATAATTACTGCCTCCAATTTGATATGTAGTTAAAACGGTATTCCTGAATTTTTGAATATCATAAATACCATTATACACTTTTTATCCGCTTTGTCAATAGCCGATGCGCAAATATTTCAAAAATATACACAAATTTGTACTGTTCTCTGTATATTCCAAAAAATATACGTATAATCAACATCCGAGCGCTGAAAATATACATTCTTTTCTGCATAAATACATCCCGCGCTCCGCGACAAGCCGGACAAAACCCGTGCCATACTGACAGTATAGCACATTTTCGCGGTAAAATCAAGTGCCGGACGCATTTTTCTTTGTGTTGACAGCGGCCGGGATTTTTGATATAATAACATAGACGGCCGGGAGTGCTCCGGCCTGTGAGACATTAATGTCATACATCATGATCTGACTGGAGGGATCGCTGTGAAAAACATACTCGAAGCGGGATTTGTACAGGTATCGCCGGAGGAGGCGGGAAAGGACTTTGACGTCTTTAAGAAGATCGGCACCGAATGGATGCTCGTAACTGCCGGGAACGCTGACGGCTTCAACACGATGACCGCGTCCTGGGGCTTTGCCGGGATAATGTGGGGCAAGCCCTGCGCCGTGACGGTGATCCGTCCGCAGAGATACACCAAGGAATTCATCGACCGTGAGGAGACCTTCACTCTCAGCTTCTACCCCGAGGAGTGCAGGCAGGCGCTCGGCATCTGCGGCTCAAAGAGCGGCAGGGATACCGACAAGTGCGCTGCGACGGGTCTTGTTCCCGTTGAGGCTGACGGTTCCGTTGCCTTCGAGCAGGCGAAGCTGGTATTCGTGTGCAGGAAGCTCTACGCCGCACCTCTCGAAGCCGGCGGCTTCATCGACACCTCGCTGATACAGTCCATGTACTCCGGCGAGGACTACCACACCGCCTACATCGGCGAGATCGCTGCGGTCTATAAGAAGTAACAGACCGTAAGAGCAAAGGCAACACCGCACGACCCGCGGCTAACGCCTCTGCACATCATCTGCTTGCCAGCTCTCCGTCATATTACCCAAATTCTCCTTGACTTGCGTCAGCAAGCCTGCGTCGAATTTAGGCAATCTGACGAAAATCTGGACGG
>JAFXVY010000092.1 GCA_017534595.1 Ruminococcus sp. | reverse complement strand
TACAGATTTTCGTCAGAGTGCATAAATTCGACGCAGGCGGGCTGACGCCCGGCAAGGAGAATTTGTGTGCTATGACGGAAAATATGCAAGCAGATGACGTGCAGAGGCTTTAGCCGTGGGTTGTGCGGTGTTGCCTTAAAGAAAACGACCGGAGCCGGGATACATTCCCTCGGCTCCGGTTTTTGTTTTCGCTGTATCAGGATCACAGCTCCTTGATCTTTATATCTCCCGTGGAGGTGTCGATCCTGAGCTTGCTGCTGCCGTTCCCGTATACGTAGCTCTCGTTGCGGGAGGAGCAGGGAAGATCGCTTGTGAACTTGCCCGTGGAGGTGTCCGCCTCGATCTCGAGGTCGGGATCCTTGGGCAGCCAGACCGTGATGTCTCCGGTAGAGGATTCTATCTCGCCGCTTTTGGGAACGGTACCCAGCGAGAGTGTGGCGTCGCCGGTGGAGGTGTCAAGGGCAACGGTCTCTATGCTGCCGGTCTCGAAGCGGAGCTTCGCGGTGGAGAGGTCGCCTTTAAAATCCTTGACAGCCTCGGCGGTGATCCTTACGTCTCCGGTGGAGGAATCCACCTGTATGAGATCGGAGGTGCCGTGCTGATCCAGATCTATCTCGCCGGTTGAGCTCTCAAGCTTGAACTCCCGCGCCGAACAGTTTGTTATGTTCAGCCTGCCGGTGGAGGTGTCCGCCTTGAAGATGTCCACATCGAAGCCGTCGATATCCACTTCGGCAGTGGTGCCGTCATAGTCGATCTCGGTGAGTGCAAGGCCGTTGGGAACGGTTATAGAGAGGTTCTTGCTGTCGCGGGTAGTGATTATCTCTCCCGACGCCGAGAACTGTACTCTCAGCACCTCTCCGTCCACCCAGGTGTGTACCTGTTCCTTGTCACTGAGGTTCCCGGCGCAGGTCTCTTTTACGATCACCTTGTCGGTATCGCCCCTCTTTACGGTGACGCTGCCGGTGTTCCAGTTGATGTCGAGCCTTGTTATCTTATCTGCGATCTCGCGGTCTCCGGAAGTGTACTTGTCAGCGTTGTCGTAGGTGCTCGAGATGTTGATGCAGCCCGTGAGGCTGAGTGCGGCGCAGAGCACCGCGGCTATCAGCAGGATCAGTGCTGTCTTTTTCATTGTTACCGTCTCCTTATTTCTTTTTGTTGTTTTTCTTTATCCTGTGCAGCTCCGCCGCTGCGATGATGCCCGCGATCACCGTCCCGAGGATGAATACCGTCCAGGTTACGCTGTCAAGTATCGCGTTGGAATCGTAGGATGTGAAGTCGAAGGTCGGGATGCGGATGCCTCTGCCGAGCAGCAGCAGCACCATCGAGTCGCCGAGGAAGTAGAACAGCGCGGAAGCGAAGATGCAGGCTGCAAGCCTGAGTCTCGGGCTCCATTTCGGCAGGACGATCAGCAGCGCGATCGTCCAGACATAAGCCAGCGTGGGGATCGTGTAGGCTAATGCGTAGCGGAAGAAGTTCTCGCTCTCAGAGCGTATCCCGATGCAGACAAGCATCAGTATAAAGGTCACAGACCAGATCAGCGGGATCAGCAGCCCGCGGTGCTTCTTTATCCGCGAGCGCACCGGCTTCGAGCCCACGATGAACGGTGTGAACGGTACCGACAGCCCGAAGACTATCGAGGATGCCGCCACGAACCACCAGCTGCCCCCCGAATAGATGCAGCAGACACCGAGCAGCGTCAGCAGGCTCGCCGTGAACGCTCCGAGCGTCCACAGGCCCTTGTTCTCGGTGACGATCAGCGGAACGACGGTCAGCGAGGCGGGAATGAACATCGCGGTGAGCACGATGAAGAACCAGGTGAGCCCCGCACCGGTCGCAAGGTTTACGATCAGGCAGATCAGTATCGGCACCGAGAAGATCGCCCCGATAACGGCTCCCGCCGCCGCGCTCCTGCGCTTGAATGTCCTGGCCTGCTTGACCAGCACTTCGTCGCGCTCCTTGATTATCTCGGTGTTTATGGTGGACTCTGTCCGTTTCATATCGTTGTAGATCCGCGAGCAGGGCCCGCACTGTGCGAGATGCTCTTCCACGGCGTCGGCGCTTGCCTTGCTGCACACGCCGTCCACATACAGCGGAAGGAGATCGCAGATCATATCGCAGTCATATCTCATAGTTATCCATCCTTTCTTTAAGCTTCAAGCCGGCGCGGTGATAGGTGACCCGTGCCCAGGTCTCTGTCTTCTGAAAGATCTGACCGATCTGCTTGAAGGACAGCTCCCCGAACACCCGGAGTTCAAAGACCTCCTTGTACGGCTCCTCCATGGAATGAAGCAGTACGTGTATCCTGAACGCTGTATCGGAATCGGTGATGCTCTGAGCGATATCGGCGTTTTCGTCGGCAAGCTGCTCGTCGGGCTCGTCCTGATATCTCGAGGCTCTGCGGGTCTCATCTATAAATATGTTCTTTGCGATCGCGCAGAGGTAGGTGTAGCATTCCGATTCGCCGCGGAAGGT
The DNA here is from genome assembly GCA_017534595.1 of Ruminococcus sp. Taxonomy (GTDB): domain Bacteria; phylum Bacillota; class Clostridia; order Oscillospirales; family Ruminococcaceae; genus FB2012. Next base: position 9,834 of record JAFXVY010000092.1, on the reverse strand, counting down.
CTGCTTGGCGGTCATCGCCTTGTAGAAGGTGTCCTGAGTTATCTCCTCGGCCTTGTCTCTGTCTCTGGCAAGAGTCATAACGTAAGAGTAGACCTTCATATAGCAGGCGTCATACAGCTTTTCGGCGGTCTTTTTATCCAATCATCGCACCTCCTTTCCGGCTTTCTGTCTGTTAGACGGACATAAAAGCAAAACGTTACAAAAAAACCAGAATTATTTTCCTTGACTATTATAACATATTCCGATAACGATTTCAAGCCCGGTTTTCCGCCCCCGGACACAGGAAAAGAGCCGGAGGATCAGATCCTCCGACTCTTTTCGGATATCATATATGTTAAATCTCAATCTGCGCTGTCCTGCAGGGCGTCGAAGCCTTCTTCACCGGTCCTGACCTTGATAACATTCTCCACGTCGTAGAGGAAGATCTTGCCGTCGCCGATATGTCCGGTGTAGAGCGCCTTCTTGGCGGTCTCGACTACCGATCTTACAGGAACCTTTACCACTACTATATCCACCTGTACCTTGGGCATCAGGTTGATCTCAACAGGAACGCCTCTGTAATACTCGGGCTTGCCCTTCTGAGTACCGAAGCCCATTACATGAGATACCGTCATACCCGTGATGCCGAGCTTGGTCATAGCGTTCTTCAGCTTGTCGAGCTTGGCCTCCTTGCAGATGATCTCTACCTTGGTCATCTTGGGTCTGCCTTCGGGAGCAAGGCTCGGCAGCTTGGTAACGGGAACAGCCTCAGCCTCGGGAGTGTCACCCGTAACAACGGTGGCGTCTGCATATTCCTCGTAGGTGGTGTACTTGTGAACTGCGGGCATGAAGTCGGGGTATGCGCTGGGAAGTCCGTGCTCGGAGATGTCCAGACCGAGGATCTCGTCCTCTGCCGAAGCTCTCAGACCGTGGGTCTTCTTGATGATAGCGAAGGTTACGCACATCATGATAGCTGTGTAGAATGCTACGGAAGCGAAGCCGGTCAGCTGGATACCGAGCTGCTTGAAGGAGCCGGTGTAGAACAGGCCGTCAACTCCTGCGGGAGCGTCGGGGTTAGCCAGCAGGCCTACCGCGATGGTGCCCCAGATACCGTTTGCACAGTGTACGCCGACTGCGCCGACAGGGTCGTCGATGTGGAGCTTGAGGTCGAGGAACTCAACTACCCATACTACCAGGAAGCCGGATACCAGACCTACTCCTGCGGCACCGATCGCATCAAACGCATCGGTACCCGCCGTTACTGCTACAAGACCCGCAAGGGAAGCGTTGAGACACATCGAAACATCGGGCTTGCCGTTTCTGATCCAGGTGTAGACCATGGTAACGACTGTTGCGACCGAAGGAGCGATCGTGGTCGTCATGAAGATCGAAGCGAGCTCGGATACGCTCGTTGCAGCTGCGCCGTTGAAGCCGTACCAGCCGAGCCAGAGAATGAACACGCCGAGAGCACCGAGAGTGATCGAATGTCCGGGGATCGCGTTTACCTTGATGACCTTGCCGTCCTTGTCGCGCTCGTACTTGCCGAGACGGGGACCTACAAAGATCGCACCGATCAGAGCAGCGATACCGCCGACCATGTGTATAGCGCAGGAGCCTGCGTAATCATGGAAGCCCAGCTCGGAGAGCCAGCCGCCGCCCCAGATCCAGTGAGCCTCGATCGGGTAAACGACCAGCGAGATGATCGCCGAGTAGAGGCAGTAGCTCGAGAACTTTGTTCTTCCTGCCATAGCGCCCGAAACGATCGTCGCTGTGGTCGCGCAGAACACCAGGTTGAACACGAAGGTCGAAGCACCGGTGAAGCTGCCGTCGGCAGGGGAGGTGATGAATTCCTTGAAGTTGGTGAACATATCCATGTTCGGCAGACCGATAAGTCCGAACAGCGTATCCTCGCCCATCATCAGCGTGTAGCCGAGCAGCGAGAAGACCACGGTACCGATACAGAAGTCCATAAGGTTCTTCATTATGATGTTGCCGGCATTCTTCGCACGGGTGAAGCCTGTCTCCACCATGGCAAAGCCTGCCTGCATCCAGAAAACAAGTGCGGCTCCGATCAGGAACCAAAATTCGACTGTCATAAATTATTCCCTCTTTCGTTGGCTTTCTGTCCCGGCTGTATGATTTTGCCGGGATGAATCATCTCATACTCCTGATACCGTTGTCCGTGACCATAACGACCGCCTCCGATCAAAAAAACGGTATCTCAGGCAGATACACTTTCTGCCGAAGACGCCGTTGCCTTAGATTCCGTTATTAAAAAAATACAGAGGCAGGGATCTTGTTTCCGGACGCCCTTGCCTCTATGCTTCGTATTATACACCCTGCCAACCGGTTTGTCAAGCCGGATCTGTCATTTTCTGCATTTTGATACACATAAATATTCAGATATCATATTATTTCGTGCAAAATCGAGAAAATTATGAATTATCTGTATACTCATCCTGCAATCCCGTTCACAAATCGAGGGCGCAAAAAAGGATCCCCCGCAAACGCAAGGGGATCCGATCCGCAGTATTGTCCAAACCTAAAAACCATCGCCGCAGGCGATACCTTAATTATTCATTATTCACTATTCATTCTTCATTATTCATTATACAGGGCTATCAGCTCTTCCGCCGCCGCCTTCTTGGTTATGCACCTGTCCATGGCGAGGTGCTCTATGCGGTGGTGTGCCTCGTCCTCGGAGAGACCCTCCTTGGAGATCAGCAGAAGCTTTGCGCGGTTCACGATGCGTATCTCCTGCATCCTGTCCTCAAGGGATACAGCACGCTTCTGTATGCTTTTGAGCCGTTCGCAGGAGCTCTCGAGCCAGTCGAAGGCCTGAGAGACCATCTGTTTGGGCGAGGGCTTGGGAAGCGTGTATACCCCGTAGGGACAGACCTGATCGAATATGCTCTGATAGTATTCGTTCCTGACCAGCAGCAGTACGGAGCACTTGTCCTGCGAAGACCTGTCAACAGCAAGACGCACGCCGTCCTCATCCGGGAGCGGCGCGTTTATAAGGATCATATCAAAGGTGCGTTCTGTGAGCAGCTGTCTTGCAGCGCTGACGCTCTGCTCGAGCTCGTATTCGTAATAGCTGCGGGAGCTTATCAGCTCGACCAGCGATTCGTTGAACTTTGGCTGCGCAGAAACTATCAGTACCTTGTATTGCCTTGTTTTCAGCTCCATAGGCACAGCCTCCTTTTATTCGCAGTATATCTCGGTGATGCGCTCTGGAAGATGCTCTTTGACAAATTCGCTGGCGGCAGCAGCAGTCCTTGCCTCGGTGAGGCTGCGGGGAAGCTGCCTGAATCCGTCGGTGACGGACTTGTCGGCGCGGAAGAAGTCGATGTCCGAAACGGGCGGCAGGAACAGACCGTTCTTGTAGCCGTAGAGCCCTGCGTAGATCAGCAGCGTAAACGCAAGATACGGGTTCGCGGACGGATCCGGCGAGCGCAGCTCCGCACGCCTGTATTCACCCTCCGCCGCAGGTATCCTTACCAGCTGAGAGCGGTTCTCACCCGACCAGGAGATATATCTCGGAGCCTTGTTCTTTCCGAGACGCTTGTAGCTCTGCTCGGTGGGATTTAAAAACAGCGTGATGTCGCTGATGTATTCGAGTATGCCCGCGATCACAGAGGGCAGGATAACATGGTTCCTGTCGTCCTTGACCGACAGATTGATATGGTAGCCGTTGCCGGGCTTGTCAGCCAGAGGCTTCGGCGAGAAGTCCGCATAGAGGCCGTTGGCGTTGGCGACGGTCTTTACCACCGTCTTGAACGCCATGGCGTCGTCCGCTGCCTTAAGCGCGTCGGCATAATGGAAGTCGATCTCGTTCTGACCGGGGCCCTCCTCATGATGGGAGCTCTCGGGGAATATGCCCATCTGCTCGAGGGTCAGGCAGATCTGCCGCCTGATGTTCTCGCCGCGGTCGTCGGGGGCTATGTCCATATATCCCGCGCTGTCGTAGGGGATAGAGGTCGGTATGCCGTGCTCGTCGAGCTTGAAGAGATAGAACTCCAGCTCCGAGCCGAAGGAGAATTCAAGCCCGGCCTCCTTGGCGTTGGCGATAGCCTTGATGAGCAGGCTGCGGGTGTCGCACTCGAATTCCTTTCCGCCCGGCTCGCGGACGGAACAGAACATCCTGACAACGCGCCCCTGTTCGGGTCTCCACGGCAGCACCGAGAGAGTATCCGGGTCGGGGAACAGCAGCAGATCGGACTTGGACTCGTTTCCGAACCCCTTTACAGCCGAAGCATCGAAGCCGATACCCTGCTCGAAGGCACGCCGCAGCTCGGTGGGCATAATGGAAATATTCTTCTGCGCCCCGAAAGCATCACAGAATGCAAGCCTTATGAACTTTACATCCTCCTCCGCGCAGTATTCGATTATTTCGTCAGCTGTGTAATTCATGTTTCTCGACCCTCACAATTCATATTGGTTTTCTCTTTTGTTTTTTTATACCTTCACGAGCACACGATGCACAATGAAGGTTTGCCCGTTCGGGCATTAAAGATCTGATCATTACATAGCTTCCTGTACCGCACAATGAAAACAATAATTGTGCATTGTGCATTATGAATTGTGCATTGATCAGTTCGCCACATACATCTGCCTGTACGGGTTGCTGCTGTCGGGGGTCACTACCGTGAAGGGGTGATCGAGCAGCTCGTTGAGATCGTGCCCGAAGTAGAAGCAGAAGCGGCGCAGATAGTGAGCGATCTCTTCAAGATCCTCCGCCTGGGCGGGACGGGTGTGTACCTGATGCGGGAAGTGTATGCCCTTGCAGTCGGAGCGCAGATACATCTTGCCGCCGTGCATACCTGTTGACGGGAAGTTGCCGACTATCGGCTTGTCATCGGTGTTCAGACCCAGCACGATGATAGTGCCGCCCGCCTGATACTCCCCGAGAAAGCTTCCGGCTCTGCCGCCGATGACGAGTGCGGGCTGCTTGTCCTTGTAGGCCTTCATGTGGATGCCCGCACGGTAGCCGGCGCTGCCCTGAACATAGATCCTGCCGCCTCTCATGGCGTAGCCGACAGCGTCGCCCACGTTCCCGTGGATGACTATCGTGCCGTCGTTCATCGTGTCGCCGACAGCGTCCTGAGCGTTGCCCATGACCTCGATCTTGGCGCCGTTGAGATAGGCTCCGAGAGCGTTGCCGGGTATGCCGCTGATCTTCAGCGTCTTCTCGGAGATGCCCGCCGCGATAAATCTCTGCCCGAGACAGTCTGTGATAGTGCAGCTGCCTCTGGCCTGTCTGAGAGTTTCATTGAGCTCCTTGAAGTCGAGCCCCGTCGCATTGATATTCATTATACCACACCTCCGAGTTTTTTTCTACGGATATCGGACGAAAAAATTGCCAGTGAAGGAAATTTTTTCACTTTGTCAATATATTCTTCATCAATTACAGTCTGCTCGCGCACCAGAGAGGTGTAGATACCCGCCCTTGCAACATCTCCGATGAGCATATATCCCGCGAGCCTGCCGCCCTTGAAGTAGAGCCTCTTGATGCCGCCTTCTGTTCTTTCCTCGCAGACCTCGCCGTCAGCGGGATAGCTCCCGGCAGTGGCGCAGTGGAGCCCGAAGAAGCCTATCGAGTTCATGGGTATCGCGTCCTTCTGATCCGCAGACCCGCCCGCCATGTTCACGCCGGCGCAGTGCCCCTGAATATAGGCGTTGGGAAGTATGGCAAGCACTCTGTTCGCACCGATCGAGCTGTCATAGCCCTCGGCGCAGTCGCCCGCAGCGTAGATATCCTTAACATCCGTCTGCATCTTCGTGTCGATGACGATGCCCCTGTTCACGGTGCAGCCGGCGTCCTTGGCGAGGCCTGTCTCGGCTCTCACGCCCACCGCCAGCACGAGTACGTCGAAGCCAACCTCGGCTCCGCTCTTCATGTATGCCTTGTTCTTGTCGAAGCGCACGGCGGTGTCTCCGAGCAGGAAGCTTACACCGTGAGCTTCAAGCTCACGCTGCATATAGGCGGCGCACTCTGCATCGAGTATGGAGGAGAGCACTCTGTCCGCAAGATCGCAGACGGTTATGCTGCCGACTCTCTCGGCGATGCCCTCTGCGCATTTGAGACCTATGAGTCCCGCGCCGACGATCAGCACGCGGCTCTTGGGGGTCAGAGCTTTTTCGAGAGCAAGGGCGTCGTCAAGGGTCATGAAGGGAAACTTCTTCTTTACGGTGTCGAGCCCCTCAAAGGGCGGTACGAAAGGCGACGAGCCCGTACACAGGCACACCTTGTCGTAGACGATCTTCTTGCCGCCTGCAAGTGCGACCTTCTGGTTCTTGGTATCTATCTTCTCGGCCTTGCCGAAGATGAGCTTTACGTTGTTTCTCTCGTAGAAATCGTCAGGGCGGTATTTCATCCGTTCGAGATCGGTCTTGCCCTCAAGGAGATAGGAGATCAGCGGGCGGGAGTAGACATGGTGCTCCTCCGCGGAGATAACGGTGATATTGCCCTTGGGGTCGGTGCTCCTGATGCCTTCGATGCAGCCTGCCGCAGCCGTCCCGTTGCCGACGATAACATATTCAGCCATATCTCTCACCTCTCCTCATATACTATCGCGTTGTTCGGGCAGCCCGTCACGCAGGCGGGAGCCCCGCAGCTGTTCTCGAGACACAGCTCGCACTTCTGCGCAGCGCCCGAGGGTCCGGGAGCCACTGCTCCGTAGGGACATACCAGCACGCAGGTCAGACACCCGACGCATTTGTTCCTGTCGATCTTTACCGTTCCGTCAACGACGCTGATAGCTCCGGCTATGCAGCTCTTCACGCAAAGCGGGTCCTTGCAGTGCCGGCAGGAAACGGCGTAGGTGATGCCGTCGTCCTCCTCGATATGCACCCGGGGAAAGATCGGCTTGCCCTTGAGCGCCTTGACCATATCGTTGAGCCCCGAATTGGCGAATGCGCAGTTATATTCGCAGAGGTGACATCCGAGACACCATTCTTCGTTTACATATACTCTTTTCATTCCGATGTCCCTCCTTATTCGCCCGCATGGGAGATACCGAGTATCTCAAGCTCTTTTGCCGTAAGGCCCACGCCTCTGAGCATAAGTCTGTTTCCGCGCAGGCTCTCTACCGAGTTGATCCCCATGCCGCCCATGAGCTCCTTGATCTCGTGACGCCATGCGTTCATCAGATTTACGAGCCTCTGCGAGCCGATATCCGGGTTGAGACGCTTTACCAGCTCGGGATCCTGAGTCGCTATGCCCCAGTTGCACTTGCCGCTCTGACAGGTGCGGCAGAGGTGACATCCGAGCGCCAGCAGAGCAGCCGTCGCCACATATACGGCGTCGGCGCCGAGAGCGATCGCCTTGACCACATCCGCAGCCGATCTTACGCTTCCGCCGACCACAAGGGAAACATTGTTTCTGATACCCTCGTCGCGGAGCCTCTGATCCACAGCTGCCAGCGCAAGCTCTATCGGGATGCCCACGTTGTCCCTGATGCGTGTGGGAGCTGCACCGGTGCCGCCGCGGAAGCCGTCGATAGCGATGATGTCCGCGCCGCTGCGTGCGATGCCGGAGGCGATAGCCGCGATATTGTGAACCGCCGCTACCTTTACGATAACAGGCTTCTTGTATTCGGTAGCTTCCTTGAGGGAGAATACCAGCTGCCTGAGATCCTCGATGGAGTAGATATCGTGGTGAGGTGCGGGAGAGATAGCGTCCGAGCCCTCGGGGATCATACGGGTGCGGGAAACGTCCCCGACGATCTTGGCTCCGGGCAGGTGTCCGCCGATACCCGGCTTTGCACCCTGTCCCATTTTGATCTCTACCGCAGCCGCAGCCTCGAGGTAGTTCTTGTGTACGCCGAAACGTCCCGAGGCCACCTGAACGACGGTGTTGGGGCCGTAAACGTAGAAGTCCTCGTGCAGACCGCCCTCACCGGTGTTGTAGCAGATACCCAGCTCTGTCGCCGCCCTTGCAAGGGAAGCGTGAGCGTTGTAGCTGATCGAGCCGTAGCTCATGGCCGAGAACATGACCGGCATCGAGAGCTCGAGCTGCGGTGCAGTCTCGGTGATGAGATTGCCCTGCGCGTCGCGGCGGATCTTCTCCGGCTTCTTGCCGAGGAAGACCTTGGTCTCCATAGGTTCACGCAGCGGGTCGATAGGCGGGTTCGTTACCTGCGAGGCGTTTATCAGTATCCTGTCCCAGTAGACCGGCAGCGGCTTGGGATTTCCCATTGACGAAAGCAGTACGCCGCCGCTGTTTGCCTGCTTGTAGATCTCCTTGATCGTCTCGTCCGACCAGTTGGCGTTCTCTCTGAGCCGGCAGTCGCTCTTTACTATCTTCAGCGCCCGTGTGGGGCAGAGGGATACGCACCTCTGACAGTTGACGCACTTTGTCTCATCCGAAAGCATTATGCCGAGGTCGGGGTCGAAGCGGTGTACCTCATTGGCGCACTGCCTCTCGCAGACGCGGCACTGTATGCACCTGTTCTCGTTTCGCACGACCTCAAATTCGGGATATATGAAATGATCTCTCATCAGAATTTGCCCTCCTTGACTCTGACTATTACAGGCTCGCCGCCTGCCGGAGCATAGAAGTTCTCTGCATCCGGCTCCATGACTCTTACGGCGGCCTCCTCGCTGGCGATGAATACCTTGTCGTCCTTTTCGGCGGTAATCATCGAGCGGAGCTTGAGGCGGTCATTGAGCGCCATAAGTCCGCCGTCCCAGCCGTAGACGATAGAGAAGGGGCCGGTTATCAGCAGGCTCGGGAATACCGTTCTGAGGTATGTGAGCTTTTCCTTTTCCTTCTCCGGCTTGGAGTTGATCGTCGTCCAGAACGGAGCCGCGATAACGGAAGCCGCTTCCTCAAGGGTGAGCCCCTGTCTTCTCAGCAGATAGTCGAGGATGTATGTGATGACCTCCGTGTCGGTCTGGAGGGTGCATTTGTATCCGAACATTTCAATATAACGGCGGTTGGCATCGTAGGAGGAGATCTCTCCGTTGTGTACCACCGAGCTGTCGAGCAGCGAGAAGGGATGAGCTCCGCCCCACCAGCCGGGGGTGTTGGTAGGATAGCGCCCGTGAGCCGTCCAGGAATAGCCCTCGTATTCCTCGAGCCGGTAGAAGACTCCCACATCCTCCGGGAAGCCCACAGCCTTGAAGCAGCCCATGTTCTTGCCGCTCGAGAAGACGTAAGCGCCCTTCATCTCGGTGTTGATCTTCATAACGGTGCGAGCGACAAATTCGTTCTCGTCCACCTGCTCGGAGGCCACAGCCGAACCGAGGGGAGCGCAGAAGTATCTGTAAATAATGGGCTCGTCGGTGATCTGCGGGATCTTGCGGGTAGGTATCAGCTCACCCTTTACGATCTCGAAGCGTTCCTTTAAATAAGCCTCGCACTCCTTGCGGGTCGAGCGGTGGTCAAAGAACATATGGAACGCGAACAGATCCTTGTATTCGGGGTAGATGCCGTAGGCCGCAAAGCCTCCGCCGAGACCGTTCGAGCGGTCGTGCATGGGCTTCATAGCCTCGTAAATGACGTCGCCCGTGATGCCCTTGCCCTCTCTTGAAATTACTGCCGCTATCGCGCACCCCGACGGGATGCGTACTTCGCCTTCGAGCTTCATACTCAGCACTCCTTATATTTTGATGATGGTGGGTAACTGCGTTCTTAGGTTTTATAATGTATATAAAACAACTCCCAATTTTGATGTGTATTGCTGTAAATAATAATTTAGCTTTGCAATGCACAATGCACAATGCACAATGAAGGTGTGCGCCTTTGGCGCACGTTATTTTGCCGCGAAGCGGGTAAATTCACAATTAACAATTATGCGTAATAAACGAACAATGTATTGACCACTTAAAAACTACAGCGCCCGAATGGGC
>JAFXVY010000091.1 GCA_017534595.1 Ruminococcus sp. | reverse complement strand
TGTACCGCTGACTATGTTAGCAGCCGGACGGAATTACCTCGGATGCGTTCGCATCCTCACTATTCCTGTATGTACAGGCGACGGACGGAGTAGGTCGGCGCTGCGAATGATAGTCCCTATAACTGCATACAGATACAGAAAGCGCTGTGCCCTTTGTATCTTGGGCGCAGCGCCTTGTTTTGTATTGAATTATTAGTGCCTGCGGAGCCGTGCGGGGCTCTGCAAATTTGTCCTTCGGAAAAATTGTACCCCGCAAGGGACTCTGTCCCTTGACCCTGCAAGGGGGAAGCGTCCCCCTTGACCCCAAGTCGCTTCGCGGTTGGAGCCGCAGCTTTGTTCAGCCCGCCGTCAAACCGAAGTGCGTTCCTGCACTCTATTTCCAAAGGCGGAACTGCGCCGTCCGCGCCGGGAACTTAATACATTCCGCCCATTCCGCCGCCTGCCGCTGCTGCCATAGCCGCATCAGCCGCCGGATCCTTGATGTCAGCTACCAGACTCTCCGTGGTCAGTACCATCGAAGCGACCGAAGCTGCATTCTGCAGTGCCGAACGTGTTACCTTCGTAGGATCTACGATTCCCGCAGGGATCATATCAACGTACTCTTCATTGTATGCGTCAAAGCCGTAGCCGATCTTCCTCGAGCGAACGATCTTGTCAATGATGACGCTGCCCTCAAGACCTGCATTTACTGCGATCTGACGTACAGGCTCCTCAAGTGCCTTGAGCACGATCTGAGCGCCGGTCTTCTCGTCGCCGGTAAGCTTCTCGCAGAGCTTCTTTACTGCGGGCATAGCGTTGATGAGCGCAGTGCCGCCGCCTGCTACGATGCCTTCCTCAACAGCTGCCTTGGTAGCAGCGAGAGCGTCCTCGATGCGGAGTTTCTTCTCCTTCATCTCGATCTCGGTAGCAGCGCCGACCTTGATAACGGCTACGCCGCCGGAGAGCTTGGCAAGCCTCTCCTGGAGCTTCTCTCTGTCATAGTCGGAGGTGGTGGACTCTATCTGACTGCGGATCTGGCCTACTCTGTCCTTGATAGCCTTCTGGTCGCCGGCACCGTCTACGATGATGGTGTTCTCCTTGGAAACAACGATCTGACGAGCCTTGCCGAGCTGATCCATAGTAGCCTCGGAGAGCTCAAGGCCGACCTCCTCGGAGATCACCTGACCGCCGGTGAGGATAGCGATATCCTGGAGCATTTCCTTTCTTCTGTCGCCGAAGCCGGGAGCCTTTACTGCAACGCAGGTAAAGGTGCCGCGCAGCTTGTTTACGATGAGAGTCGAGAGAGCCTCGCCCTCAACGTCCTCGGCGATGATTACCAGTTTCTTGCCGGTCTTGACGATCTGCTCGAGCAGCGGGAGGATCTCCTGGATGTTCGAGATCTTCTTATCGGTGATGAGAACGAGAGCGTCGTCGATGACAGCCTCCATCTTCTCGGTATCTGTTACCATATAGGGCGAGAGGTAGCCTCTGTCGAACTGCATACCCTCAACGACCTCGCTGTAGGTCTCGGCGGTCTTGCCCTCTTCGATAGTGATAACGCCGTCGGCAGTTACCTTCTCCATAGCGTCAGCGATAAGCTCGCCGACCTTCTCGTCTGCGGAGGAAACGGTAGCTACTCTTGCGATATCGGCAGAGCCCTCGACCTTCTTGGAGTTTGCAACTATCTCGGCAACAGCGGCCTCAACAGCCTTTGCGATGCCCTTCTTTACAACCATGGGGTTAGCGCCCGCAGCGATGTTCTTCATACCCTCGCGCACAAGAGCCTGAGCGAGCAGGGTAGCGGTGGTGGTACCGTCGCCGGCAGCGTCGTTGGTCTTTGTAGCGACCTCCTTGACGAGCTGAGCGCCCATGTTCTCAAAAGCGTTCTCCAGCTCGATCTCCTTGGCGATTGTAACGCCGTCGTTGGTGATGAGGGGAGCGCCGTATTTCTTATCGAGGACCACATTCCTGCCCTTGGGGCCGAGTGTGATCTTAACGGTATCGGCGAGCTTGTCGATACCTGCCTGGAGGGCCTTTCTTGCGTCCTCGCCGTAAATGATATCCTTAGCCATAGATCATCTGTCCTTTCTGTATGTTCTGTTTACTCAACTATCGCAAGGATGTCTTCCATCTTAACGATGATGAACTCCTCGCCGTCGAGCTTAACGTTGGTCCCGCTGTACTTGGAGATCAGGACCTTCTGTCCCTTCTTTACTGTCATAGCGACATCCTTCTTGCCCTCGCCGACCTCAACAACGATAGCGATCTCGGGCTTTTCCTTTGCGGAGCCTGCGAGAATGATACCGCTCTTGGTAGTCTCTTCGGCCTCTGACATTTTAAGAACGACTCTGTCCTGCAACGGTTTGATTGTCATGGTATTTCCTCTCCTTTGATTATACTGACTCGGGTTTAGCAGACCTGTGCTTCAAGTGTTAGCACTCGGACTGCCTGAGTGCTAATTATTATTATAATCCTATTTTATAAAAATGCAAGGGGATAGAGGGCTTTTTAACAAATTTCAGCGCTTTGCACAAATCTCTCAAAATACTGTTGAAAAATTTGTCGCCCGCAAGACTCTCAAAGGCTGGCAGGACAAAGCGCAAGCTTTTCTCCACCGGCGGGTGTCTGTCTTTCAACCTAAACATAACTTCAAGCGTGAAACTCAGAACCGCACACTTACTGCGAATTCTCTGTCCCTGCGGGCGACATGGGGAGTCAGTCGGCGCTGCGGATAATTATCCCCGCAGCTTCACAGAGAGAAAGAAAGCGCTGTGCCCTTTGATCTATGGGCGCAGCGCCTTTGTTTGTATTGAACTATTGCCTTGTGCGGAGCCGCGGCCTTCTGAGGATCATTCCACCGGCCCGTATTCGATCCTGATGTCCGGCAGCTTCTCTATGGTCTGATATGCATTGGTCAGGCCGTCCTCAAGCGTCAGATCGTTTTCTCCGGTCGCCGGAGGCGCAAAGATCCTCAGCGTCATCTCCTCCGGAGGCTCTATCGGATTTTCAAAGAATACACTCATAAGATCCAGAGTCTTGACCTTCGGTGACTTGTAGAACCACTTGCCGCCCAGCTCGATCATAAGGTTCGAGTCATCTTCAAATCTCAGCTCAAAGAACTGCGGAGCCTCGTCAAGATGTATCGGGATCTCTATGCCCTCTGCATCCTCCGAGCCGCCCCAGCGCAGCTTCACGGGGAAGCTGATCTCGTCGCCGGTGGTCATCTCCGGCTTGAAGAAGTCGTCGTGGATGATCTCCTTGTAAGTCTTCATCACCGGCTGTTCGATGCCGCAGTCGGGATAGTTGGGATCCTCGATCTCAAGACCCAGCCTGCCCCTGTCGCGGAACTGATAGAAGGTGAAGCCCGAGAACCACTGCTCGGGATCGTATTTCAGCAGGTCGCAGAAGTCCCTGACCATGTCAGCCTGCTCGTAAGGCCCGGTCACGTCGCCGTCGGCATTGAACTCGCTCATTACCATCGGCTTGGTTTCGCCGCCGTTGAGCTCGGTGAAGCGGCGGTAGCTCATCTTTGTCAGCGCGTAGACGTCCGCAACGCGGCTGCGGCTGAAATTCTTGGGTACCGCGCCCTTGAGGGCTACGTCGTAAGGCCAGCCCCAGTGCAGCGCCATATACTTGTCCACAGACCAGATATCCGTTTCCCTGACCGCCTGAGCGAACTCTTTTTCCATTACGATCTCGGTGGCGTTGAGATCCTCGATACCGCCGATGCAGAGTATCGTCGAGACGTTCGGAGCGTGCTCCTTGAGGATCCTGTTGAAGCGGCAGTAGAAATCGGCGATCTGCTGATAGGTCGCACGCTTGGTAAAGGAGAACCAGTTGCCTGTGGCCTCGTGATTGATCCTGAGCATCATTCTGCCAAAGGGTCTGAGGTCTTTGGCGATGGCTGTAAGGTGATCGTCCGAAACGTTCGGGTCGATGGTGATGGTAAGAGTAACGTCCTGACCGTGGCGGCGGATATCCCGCATACAGGTGAACGGTTCGCCCTCGGTATTGCCGTTAAGGCCGCCCTTGTAGGGGAAATAGTCATCGTAGGGGTAGTCCCACTGGAACGCTACCTCTGCGTCCTTCATGGCCTCGGAGATCCTTGCGGGGAACTGCTCGTCGAGGGGATAGTAGCAGTACATCAGCGAGATGCTTCTGTGAGGTCTGCCGAGCTTGTGCAGGATATAGTCCTGATTAACATACTCGCCTCTCTCGGAGCCGTCTCCGAGATCGACCGCGCACTTCGCCTTTCCCATGTGAACGGAAAATGCCTTGTAGTCTTTCATCTTACTTCCTCCTTATCAGGTGCATGGAGCACCTTCATAATATCGCCTCCGGCGATGGATATTCTGTCAGCAGTCTGCCGATAATATATTACCCGAGTATCACGTTGTTGAGCCTGTCGAATACGAGCGCCGCATCGCGGAACATCTTGTTGGCGGCCTCGGTCTCGGGGACCTGCTCTGTCATGATGACCAGTACAAAGGGCTTCTCGGCATAGCAGATCGCAACGTCGTGGTAGGAGTTGGTCTCGCAGTCGGTGCCGTACTTGTGGGATACGGGGTACTTGTCACCGAGGGCTGCACCTATCTGCATATTGAAGCTCGACTGCTGCATCAGCTCGCAGAGCCACTTGCCCGTCTCGGTGGCCTCACCCAGCTTGTAGACGTCCTTGTAGCAGGTCAGCAGGTCGCCGGCAGTGAGGGGAGTGAAGTAGTACCCCTGGGTGAGATAGATATTCGTCCCGTGATTCTGAGCGTAGGCGTTGAATACGTATCTGCCGTAATGCTCGATAAGGTTGATGTATGCGGTGTTGTCGCTGAGGCTGACGGCGTTGGCGATCAGCTTGCGTGCGGGATAGCTCTTGCCGATATCGGCGCCGGTCAGATGCCCCGGCTCGGGCTCGGCGTTGTACCACGCCTTGATTATGGGTATCTGCTCGTCGAGGTCGATGCCGCTGTCGATAAGGCTCTTGACATAGGGTACCTTTATCGTCGAGCAGCTCGGGAAACGGGTCGCGGCATTGTAGCGGATGGATGCGCCCGTGACCATATTTTCGTAAGCGAAGCCGATCTTGTAGCCGTAGGAGGCCACCAGCTTGTTGAGCTCATCGACGCAGGCTCTGAACTCGTCATTGTTGCCGACGGTGGTGATCCCGGAGAACCATACAGAGCTCGAAGCTATGACGTTCTGATCCACCGGCACGGGATCCATGGGAACGGTAACTGCCGGAGTGGTCTGCTTTTCGGTCTCGGTGGGAGCAGGTGTCTCGGTCACAGAGGGTGTCGTCTGCTCGGGAGGTATCTCGGTTTCGGTGACGCTCTCCGACTGCTCGGGAGCCGATGTCCCGGTCACGGAAGCAGTTACCGACTCCTCCGGCGGAGCAGCGGCAGTGGTGGTAGTCACGGTGGGTATCTGCGTGTATTCACGGTCTATGGGATTGAGCGGGTCGAGGGGAGTAATGCTATTGCCGCAGCCCGTCATCAGGATCGCCGCAGCACACACCGCCGCGGATAATTGTTTTTTCATACTTGTCCTTCCTTACTGCATAATGATACTCTTATTATAATAGCATAATCCGTGTTCAAAGTCAAGCACCGCAGCCACACAAACCCGCATAAAATAAAGCCCCCGGGCACATCCGCACTTGACAAAAAAGCCAAAAAGTAGTATTATGATTAGTACGGGTCCTGTGACCGGGGCCGCGTGAAACGACAGTAAAAAGAGGTGATATAAGTGGACGAAGGAAGTAACGGCAAGGGCTGCAAGCCCCGATCGTGCCTGTTCGCGCCCGCTTGCATCATCAGGAGCATCGGGCCGTTCTGAGCTGCTCGGGAAAACTGCGCCCTCTTTATCGCCGCATTGCGGCAGATCATGCCCTGACGTGCAGGGACAAGGGGGAAAGTTATGCTTTACGATACTGTCATAGAGCTCCTCGAGAAACGCAATTTCAAAGAGATCAAAGAGATCTTCGAGGAGATGAACGAGGCGGATATAGCCGACCTTTTCGGCAACTTCCACGATAACGAGGACGTGGACAAACGGGATTTCCCCGTGCTGTTCCGGCTGCTGCCCAAGGACGCGGCGGCGGATGTCTTCGCCTATATGGAGCCCGATATGCAGGAGCTTCTCATAAACTCCTTTACCGATAAGGAGCTTGAGGAGGTCATCGACGACCTGTTCATCGACGATACCGTCGATATGATCGAGGAGATGCCTGCGAACGTCGTCTCGCGTATAATCAAGAGTACGGACAGCGAGACCAGAAAACAGATAAACCAGATACTCAAATATCCCAAGGACTCGGCCGGCTCCATAATGACCACCGAGTACGTCTACCTCAACAAGTCGATGACCGTCAAGGAGGCTCTCGAGAAGATCCGGCAGGTCGGCTTTGTCAAGGAAACGGTCTATACTCTCTATGTTACCGAGAGCAGAAGGCTCATCGGCGTGCTTTCGGTGCTCGAGCTGCTGACCAGCGACGACGACGATCTTATCGAGGATATCATGGAGACCAATGTCATCACCGTAGATACCCTCGAGGATAAGGAGCTCGTTGCCAAGCAGTTCGAGAAGTACGACTTCCTCGCGCTGCCCGTGGTCGATAAGGAGAACCGCATCGTCGGCATCGTCACCTTCGACGACGCTATGGACGTTATGCAGGATGAGAACACCGAGGACTTCTCTCACATGGCAGGTATGCAGCCCATTGAGGACAGCTACTTCAAGACCTCCGTCTTCAAGCACGCAAGGAACCGTATCGCCTGGCTGCTGGTGCTGATGCTCTCGGCTACGCTGACCGGAACGATCATCACCCGCTATGAGGCGGCGTTTGCTGCGGTGCCTCTGCTCGTGTCGTTCATACCCATGCTCACCGGAACGGGCGGTAACTGCGGCTCGCAGACCTCCACCATGATAATCCGCGGGATGTCCCTCGGGGAGATACGCCTCAGAGACTTCTTCAAGGTCGTGTTCAAGGAGTTCCGTATAGCGCTGATAGTCAGCGTGATACTGGCTCTCGTCAATGGCATAAGGATCTATATAACCTACGCCTATATCTCCCCCGGAGGCATTGACGAGCCCTTCCTGCTGGCACTGACGGTCAGCCTTGCGATAATCTCAACGGTCATCATGTCAAAGCTGATCGGCTGTATGCTCCCGATGCTCGCCAAGCGCCTGCACCTCGACCCTGCACTTATGGCAGCCCCGCTGATCTCAACTATCGTCGATACCTGTACCACTCTCGTGTTCTTCAACATCGCGATGCTGATATTCGATATCCACATGATATAAAGGCAACACCGCACAACCCACGGCTAAAGCCTCTGCACGTCATCTGCTTGCATATTTTCCGTCATAGCACACAAATTCTCCTTGCCGGGCGTCAGCCCGCCTGCGTCGAATTTATGCACTCTGACGAAAAATCTGTA
>JAFXVY010000090.1 GCA_017534595.1 Ruminococcus sp. | reverse complement strand
GCGCAGTCAGATTTTTCGTCAGATTGCCTAAATTCGACGCCGCCTTGCTGGCGCAAGGCAAGGAGAATTTGGGTAATATGACGGAAAATATGCAAGCGGATGATGTACAAAGGCGTTAGCCGGTGGTTGTGCGGTGTTGCCTAAACAGAACAATAAAACCGGACCGCTTCGGCGATCCGGTTTTTTCTATGCCTTCTGCTTTTTCTTGTATGCCTTGCAGAGTTCGGTCAGGGGACACTCTCCGCAGCGCTCTCCCCTCGCCTTGCAGACATCCCTGCCGAACAGGACTATCCTGTGACAGAAATCCGAGGACTTCTCCGGGGGCAGCAGCTTTCGCAGATCGCTCTCGACCTTCTCGGGCTCGGTTTCGGAGGTCAGGCCGAGGCGCCCGGTTATGCGGATGCAGTGGGTATCCGTGACCACTGCCGGCAGATGGAACACGTCCCCGAGGATGAGGTTCGCGGTCTTGCGGCCTATTCCCGGGAGAGTGGTCAGCTCCTCTATGGTGGAGGGTATCTCCCCGCCGAAGCGCTCCTTTATGGCTCTGCACATCTCCACTATCGACTTCGCCTTGGTCTTGTAGAGCCCGCAGGGGCGCACTATCTCCTCGATATCGGAGACCTCCGCCGCCGCGAAATCGTCTATCGAGCGGTATCTGTCGAACAGCACCTTTGTTACGATGTTCACTCTTTCATCCGTACATTGCGCCGAGAGCCTGCCGGCGATCATAAGCTCGTGGGGCTTGGTGTAGACCAGCGAGCAGAGCGCGTCGGGATATCTTTTCTCGAGCGCCTCGCAGACGAGCAGCGCTCTTTCCTTTTTTGTCATTGTCACCCCTCCTTATGCCTTGCGGAAAACTACGGTAACGTGCATATTGCCGTTTTCGGTGCGGGCGAAGATGTCGCCGTCCATGGCGTTCATGAGCCTTCGGCAGATATAGAGGCCGAGGCCGCTGCCGGGCTTGTTCTGGGCATTGGTGCCGCGGGTGAAGCTGTCGAAGATATGTATGAGCTCGTCATCGCGGAGAGTACACCCGCCGTTTGAAACGGTGACGAGGCGGCAGTCCTCCTCCTCGGAGACGGTGATCTCTATCCTTCTGCCGTCGCCGTACTTAATGGCGTTCTCCATGACGTTCTGCAATACCTCAACGGCGCGGTCGGGGTCGCAGCTGATAAGGCAGTCGCCGAATTCGGCTGTCACAAGCTCCGTTCCGAGGACGGAGAGCTTTTCGGTATAGTAGCTGCGGATGCCGCTTATCAGCTCGGAGAGATACATCTCCCCGCTCCCGACCTCGAGGCTGAGAAAATCGTCGCTGGCCTGAGCCGTGAGCTGCGAGACGTATTTCTCGATCTCGTCCGCACGGGCGCCGATGCCTTCATAGACCTCCGCAAGCTTGGCGGGGTCGGTATAGATGCCCTTCGAGAGCGCCTTTGCCGACAGCTTGATCGCCGAGAGCGGCGTCTTGATATCGTGGGATACGGAGAGCAGCATGGTCTGCTTGTCCCGCTGGAAGGCGAGCTCCCGCTGCTTCTGCTTTTCAAGCGACTCGCGGAGCATATCCGTGCCCCAGATGAATTTCCCGAAGTAGCGGCTCTTTTCCTCCTTGAGGGGGGCGGCAAGGTTTCCCCGGCTCAGCTCAAAGGGCAGCTCGGAGAGCTTGTTGAAGGGCTTTATCAGCCTGCGCTTGAGGTGTATCAGCAGCAGCAGGCTCACCGCTGCCGCCGCCGCGATGGAGAGGTTCATCACGAGCCTTGTATGATCGCTGCCGGCGGCGGTATCGTAATCGAAGCGGTAGACCGTCCCGGCGGCTTCACGGTAGACTGCCGTTCCCGGCCGGGAGTAGAACTCCGGCGTGCCGTCGTCGGCTGTGACCCTGATGATGCTCTCGCAGCCGGAGAGGTCGGGTCCGCTGCCCTGCTCTATGGCGCGGACGAGCCTTTCGGCTTCGACGTCCCACTGTCTGCCTTTTGCCTCTCCTGCGCCGGAGATCAGCAGGTTCGCTCCTGTAAACAGCGCCGCAAAGAGTATCACGGTCAGCGCAATCACTTTGTTGAAGCTGCTCATACGAACTTATACCCCACTCCCCACACGGTCTGGATATGCTCCGGCTTTTTCGGGTCGCGCTCGATCTTCTCCCGCAGATGCTTGATATGCACCGTGACGGTCTGGAGCTCCGATTCCGAATCGCTGCCCCAGATATACGAGAAGATATACTCCTTGGTCAGCGTCTTGCCCTGATTTTCGCAGAGCAGAAGCAGTAGCTCGAACTCCTTTGCGGTCATCTCGAGGGGGACTCCTGCGCAGGAGGCGGTCTTCTCGGCGCGGT
This sequence comes from Ruminococcus sp., assembly GCA_017534595.1. Lineage (GTDB taxonomy): Bacteria > Bacillota > Clostridia > Oscillospirales > Ruminococcaceae > FB2012. The sequence goes on along the minus strand of JAFXVY010000090.1, from coordinate 14,402 downwards.
TGAGGGTCAGCTCGCCGCACTTGAACTCGTCGAGGGAATACCTGCGCTTGAAGACGCCCGCTATCTTTGCCGCGAGCAGGTCTATGTCGTAGGGCTTCTCGATGTAGTCGTCGGCGCCGGTGATGAGGCCGTTGAGCTTATCGTTCTTTTCGGTGCGGGCGCTGAGTATGAAGATCGGCGTATCGCTGTGCTTCCTGACCCGCTCGCAGACGGCAAAACCGTCGATGCCGGGGAGCATTATATCAAGCAGGACAAGCCTTGCCCCGTATTTTTCAAACAGGGTCAAGGCTTTTTCGCCGCTGTCGGCGCAGGAGACCGTGTAGCCCTCTGCGCGCAGCAGGTCGCACAGGAGCGTGGAGATCTCCGTGCTGTCTTCAACTATGAGTATATCGGTCATGGGAGCTTCACCTCAAAACTCGGCGGGGGATCACCAGCCCATATCCATCAGCCAGTCATTGAGCTTACGCTCTCTTTCCCTGAGTGTGGATGCTCCGCCGTACTTACCTAAATTATACTCCTCTTTTATGTTCCCGTCAACTATAAATAATACTCTGTCGCATTTTGCGGCAACATGGGAGTCATGAGTGACCAGCATTACGGTAGTTCCCTCGCTGTTGAGGCGGCACAGCTCGTCTGTGACCTCCTCGGAGGAGGTGCGGTTGAGGGCTCCGGTGGGCTCGTCAGCGAAGATCATCTCGGGGGAATTTATCATGCTGCGGGCGATGCAGGCTCTCTGCAGCTGTCCGCCCGAGACCTCGTTGATATCGTTGTCGGCAAGCTCGTTTATGCCCAGCTTGTTCATAAGGTCGAGGCCGCGGCGGCGCTTGTCTGCTCGGGAGGACTTATCCTTCTCCGAGCGGATCGCCGGCAGGATGATATTGTCGAGCACCGAGAGGTTGCGGAGCATATACATCTGCTGGAAGATAAAGCCCATGTGGTCGAGCCGGAGCTCGGCAAGGCGGTCGGAGGGCAGGGCGGAAAGATCCTGCCCGGTGAAGCGCACCTCACCGGAGGTCACTCTGTCCATACCGGAGACGGTATAGAGCAGTGTGGACTTGCCGGAGCCGGAGGGCCCCATTATAGCTACCATCTCGCCCTCGGCCACCGAGAAGCTGACGTTGCGCAGCACGTTGTTCTGTCTTTTGTTGACTACATAGGTCTTGCAGAGATCCTTTACTTCAAGTATATTGTTCATGGTGTATTCCTCCGTAGTTTTTTATTCGATGTTCGCGGCGTCGCTGGCCTTGACGGCCTTGGTGAGGATCGCCGTGATCCTTGCCGCCGCGATGACAGCTGCGAGTATGATCGCGGGATAGAGTGCGAATATCTCGGGGACGTTGAGCTCGTAGCCGATGCCCTCCGAGGCGCCCATCATCCCGAAGATCGGGTCTGCGACGAGCTTGGTCAGCGGCAGGCAGAGGGCTGCGGAGAGCAGACCCGAAACTGCTGCCACGATCACGAAGCGGAAGGTGTGCTGCCCGATGATATATCTGTCCTTGATGCCGAGAGCCTTCATCAGCGCCAGCTCGGCCTTCTCCTTGGCTATGAACGAGCGCTCCATGAGCACCACGATCATAATGATTATCATTACCGAGATTATGAGCACGAGGTTCTTGACCGCTGCGATAGCGTCGGCGGAGTTGGTGGATTCCTTTACGAACTCAGTGACGTTCTGCACCTTGTCGGTGTCCCAGTGATCCTTGAGGAACTCCTTGCGCTCCTCTATGGTCTTCGCGTCGGGGTGATCGTCGAAGTCTATCTGCGCCGGGAAGGTGGTGCCGGGGGTAACATCCGCAAGGGGCGCATCCTCATGCAGCCTGATGACCTGTCCGAGCTGGTTCATACTCTGGAATACCGCCGTCAGCAGATATTCCTTCGTTACGCCGTTTACGGTGATCTTTGCCTTGTCGCCGATGTCGAAGCCGAACTTGTCGCAGATCAGCGTCGTTGCTGCGAATTCATTTTCGTTCTGAGGAGCCGTGCCGCGCTCGTAAACGTAATCCGAGCATTTGGTATCGGCGCTCCAGAGAGCGGTGATGTTCTGCCTGGTCCCGCCGAACTCAACCGGCACCTTGTACTGCCCTTCGATATGCACCTTTGCGGGCATACCGAGGTCTGCGAGCTCCTTCTCTATGCCGGAGCAGTGCTCTTCGATCGTCCTTACGCCGCCCAGAAGATCCATGGCGTCCTTGCTGGAATAGTAGAGATCGCTCTTTGTGTTGCCGAGCAGGAAAAGCATCTTGTCGCTGCCGCCGAGGGTATTGGCTATGTTGGCGAAGACCATAACGAGCAGCAGGCAGAGGGTGAATACCACTGTCATTATGCTGTACTGCTTGGGTGCGGAGACCACGTCGTTGACTGCGAGGAAGCCTGTCGCCGGGAGCTTTGACTTTCCGAGGTTCATGAAGCTGCGCTTCTTGAAACGCTCGCCGGTCTGGCCGTTCCTTACCGCGTCTATCGGGGAGAGCTTCTTGATCTTTCTGGTGCAGCCCCAGCAGAAGAGCATTATGATCCCGACTATCGCTGCACAGCTCAGAGAGCCGATCAGCACGTTGCTGTCGTTGCCGAGGTACATGGACTTGGAGGCCGATTCAAGCAGCAGGTTGCCGAACGGGATGCTCACGAAGTAGCCCAGCACCGCACCGATGATCGCTATGCCGAGATACTTTACAAGATACAGGGCTCTGATGTGGCGGTTCTTGATGCCTATGGCCTTCATAACGCCGATCTCTCTGAACTCCTCGGTGATCGTGAAGCCTATGGTGAAGCGGAGTATCACGAAGGAAATGAGTATCAGTGCCACCGAGACCACAAGCAGCATCCCCGTGGTGATGACCTCGAGAACGTAGGTCATCTTTATAACGCTGTGAGAACCGTCAAAGGCAATGCTCACATCATCCGTTACCGCCTCTTCAACGGCCTTGGTATCGTTTGTGTCCACATAGAACACGCTGCCGCGGTAGCCCTCGGTCGAGGGATCGTCATAGAACTTGGCGTAGTCCTTGCTGTTGAGCAGTACACGGGCATTGCCCATGAAGTCGGAGCCCAGCAGAGCGTCCTTGATCCTGCCCCTGTATTCAAGGGAGACAGTCACGTCGCCGAGGCTGAAATCGAGCTTGTCGCCGATCTTTATGCCCGAATTCTCGGGAGCCGAGCCCGACATATAGAAGCTGCCCTCCGGCACCTCGGTAAGCGCGTCGTTGTTCTTGTCGAAGTAGTTTATCTTGATGCCGTCAACGGACATGAGCAGGATAGACGAGTTGGAAAACTCCATAGCCTTCTTGCCGTCCACGGTGATCTTTTCCGCGTTGGTGTAAAGGACGCCCTCGCGTCTGAACCCGGAAACTGCGGGCTCGGCCTCGAGCTTTGGGGAGAGGGTGTCGCCGTTCTTGCCGTCTATGGTGATGAAGTAGTAATCCGCCATGCCGGCCTGCTCGAAGAAGTAATCGGTACCCCCGACCACCGTGATGATATTGTTTACGCTCGAAGCCGCGAACATTGCCGACAGTATAACGAACAGCAGCAGTATGACGTTCATCGTCTTCTTGCGGCGTATATCCTTTTTAAGAATTCTCAGAAACATTTTTCTTCCCCCTGAATATCTTTATCACAACTATCACTGCTGCGATCAGTGCCAGCGAAGCGGGTATCTTGCAGGCAGCCTCGCGCTTGATGAGGCTTGACACTGCGCCGTTTACCTCGTCGGCCTTTTCGCCGCTGACCCCGAGCCTCTCGCTGACCAGTTCGCGGCGGACGTTTTTGTCCTTTTCAAAGAAGAGCTTGCCCTCGCCCATGAGCTTGAGCAGCTCATCGCACTGTGTGCTGTCTATACCGGTCCTTTTCATTATTCTGTTCTTGAACTGTTTCTCTGTCATTCTGATTACCGCCTTTCGTGTCTCGGGTTTTCTCTTGCTGTGACTACATTGTAGCACAGAATTTATTAACTAATCATTAAATCCCGCAAACCGCGTATTTTCGGGCAAATCAAAGCGCCGCGAGGCGCTGATGACGTCCCGCGGCGCATAAATTCTTAAGTATTTTCCTGAATTTCTTAACTGCTTACTTCCGTCTGAACTTCTCCCTGAACCACAGCCCGGTCTGTTTGATCTCGCCGTCCTGCCAGCCGGAGAGCTTGCGGCAGCCCGGAGCGATGACGGCGCTGGTCTCGGGGCTCGAGGCAAGGCTCCAGACGATGTATCCGACACCGTAGCTGTCGAGCAGCCCGAACCACTTTTCCCCGCTCTCGAGGTCGGGAGTACCGCTGCCGGTGGATTCGGTCAAGCTGCACTCGCTTATGAATACCGGCACTCCGCCGTCGAGGCAGCGCTTTACACGCTCGCGCAGACCGTCGCGGTGGGTGGCGGCGTAGAAATGCAGGGAATAGAGCAGGTTGTCAAAGCCTATCGGCTGATCGAGGGCGCAGTCGGGGTGCTGCGACCAGTCGGGTGAGCCGACGATCACGACAGCCTCCGGCGAGTGCCTGCGGATCACGGGTATCACCCTCTCGGCATACTGCACGATCTCATCCCAGCCGGTGCCCTTGTTGGGCTCGTTGCAGATCTCATAGAGCAGGTTCGGGCAGCCCGCATACTCCGCGGCGAGGGCGTCAAAGAAGCGCTCGGCTTCGTCGGCGTAGACGAGGGGGCTCTTTTCGTCGAGGACGTGCCAGTCAACTATGACGTACATCCCCAGCTCTTTGGCAAGGTCTATCCCCTTGCGGACAAGGCCGAAGAGCTCCTGCTTGTTGCCGCCGGTGCAGTAGCCCATGTGCTCGGCGGTGTAGAGCGCGAGCCGGACGCAGTTGGTCCCCCAGACGTCCCGAAGCTCGCGGAAGGTCTCCTCGCAGACGAATTCCCTGCGCCAGGCAAGTCCGTGGGTGGACATCCCGCAGAGCCTTACGGCTTCTCCGTGCTCATCGGCAAGCTGTACCCCTTCGACATGAAGGGCGCCGTGTTTTTCAGCAAAAGTCATCTGACTCACCTCAGTTCGTGTTCGCGGCGGCTCTGCTTGCCGCTACGGCAAGAGCGTCGCACCTTTCGTTTTCCGGATGACCTGCGTGCCCCTTGACCCAGTGGAGCTCAAGGGTGTGTATCTCTGCAAGGCGCAGGAGCTCCTCCCAGAGGTCGGGGTTGAGGGCGGGCTTTTTGTCCGGCTTGACCCAGCCGTTATTCTTCCACTTGACCGCCCAGCCCTTTTCTATGGCGTCTATGATATATTTCGAGTCGGAATAGAGCTCGACCAGGCAGGGCTCCTTCAGCGCCGAAAGACCCTTTATCACTGCCGTGAGCTCCATGCGGTTGTTGGTGGTCTGCGCCTCGCCGCCCGAGAGCTCCTTTTCGTGCTCACCGAAGCGAAGTATAGCTCCCCAGCCGCCGGGCCCGGGATTTCCCGAGCAGGCGCCGTCGGTAAACAGCATTACTCTTTTCATTGCCACTTCAAAGCTCTCCTTTCAACTGTGAGACGAACATCCTAAACAGCCGCTCCTGCGGCGGGTATTCCTCATTGAGCACATAAAGCTGCGCATCCTGCTCTCCCGCAAAAGCTGCGCTTGCTCTGCTCACCAGCACTGCCTGCATACCTGCCCCTGCGGCGGGGATGATGCTGCCGCCGCCGATAATTATGCACTCCTGCGGGCTGACCCCCAGCTTTTCGCAGATGCCGAGATAGTATTCCTCCCTGCCCCTGCCGAAACGGCTGTTGCCCGAATGGACTGTCAGATCCGCGGCGTCACTGTCAACGCCGAGCCTGCCGAGCTTGGCTGTGACCGCCGCCTCGGGGAACATCGGGTCGGAGGATATGACGACCTTTCTGCCGTACTTGCGAAGCCCCCGGAGTATGCCCGGAGCGTAGGCCAGCGGCTCGAGCAGGCCGAGCAGCTCTTTGAAATCCCCGCTCCAGTAGGATGCGGCGTTTATCCTTTCGAGGTGCAGCCTGCCGCCGACCTCAGAAGCCTCAAGCTCCCAGAGGGCGTCCTCACAGGTCTTTGAGCCGTCGCATTGATCGAGGCAGCGTTCCGCCTTGTACATCGCCGAGAGCAAGGCGAGCTTATCGAAGCCCTCGCGGCTTATGAGCTCTGCGGTCTGCTCGAGCGCGAGCTTCTTGACTTCCTCGGCACCCGATACGAACAGGCTGCTGTCAAGCTCGAATATAACAGTTGAGAACCTGAGCCTGACCTCCGAGACCTTTCTCGGTGCTCTCACTCTGCGTTCACCGCCTTTCGTGGGATACCTTTCCCGACAGCCTTCGGCAAACGCCCTGCCGGTCTCTGACGAAGCCGGGAGAACGGGGCGCTGCGCTGTCGGAAAGGGTCGGGAAAATACGATTTTTTATCGGAATATTTTATGGAAAAGCTGCGTTTCCCGTGATATCATTATATCAGTACCGCAGCTGCGGTGCTCAGACTCACACGGAGGTGTTGCATAATGAAATTCCCAAAGCTCCTTGACCTCTCACATCCCGAGGACCGAGAACAGCCGCCGGTGCTTGCGCGGGTGGTGGAGATACCCGTGAGCCGGATCTCGCCGAACCCCGATCAGCCGAGGCGGCATTTCTCCGCCGACTCCCTCTCCGGGCTGGCGAAAAGCATCTCGCAGGACGGCATCGTCCAGCCGCTGACGGTAAGAGAGAACGGCGAGGGCTACACCCTTGTTTCCGGAGAGCGACGGCTGCGCGCCGCAAAGCTGGCGGGGTGCAGGACTGTCCCCTGCGTGGTGGTGCATATCTCGGACAAGCGCTCTGCGGTGGTGGCGCTGGTGGAGAACATACAGCGTGCGGAGCTCGACTGCTTCGAGGAGGCCGAGGCCATAGCCTCGCTTATCGAGCTCTACTCGATGTCCCGCGACGAGGTCTGCGTGCGGCTCGGGCTGGCGCAGTCAACGGTGTCGAACAAGCTGCGGCTGCTGCGCTTCTCGGAGGAGGAGCGCCGGCTCATCGCGGAGAACTCCCTCTCGGAGCGTCACGCCCGGGCGCTGCTTCGCCTCACCGATGACTCCCTGCGCCGCGAGGCACTTGAACACGTCATAGCCGAGAAGCTCTCGGTGGCGCAGACGGAAAAGTATATCTCCGAGCTGACCTCGGAACACAAGCGCATACAGAGCTACCGCCGGCGCTCAGCCGTCCTCGGGGACGTCCGGCTCTTTGCGAACACGGTAGACAAGGCCGTCAAAGTTATGAAGCTTGCAGGAGTGGACGCTACCCTTGACCGCACCGAGCATGACGGCGTCATCGAGTTCCGCATAACCATACCCGAGCGGACGGCAAAGGCGGTCTCGGCTCAGTCGTGGATGAGCCCCAGCTCTCTGAACGAACAGATGCCGTCGTTTCCGACGACGAAGTGATCTATCAGCATTATCCCCGCGTCGAGCAGGCCGTCGCTGAGCTGCTTGGTGGCAGTGATGTCGCTCTGGGAGGGTCTGGCCTCGGCAAAGGGATGATTGTGGGCTATGAACAGCGCCTTGCTGCCGAGAGGCATCAGCTTTTCGGCGACGTCTCTGACCGTTACCCTTGCGGCGGCGGTACCGCCCTGCATCAACGGGATGCACCTTATGATACGCATATTGTCGCTGACCGGGAAGAGCTTGATGATCTCCCGCGTCTCGCCGGAATACCACCCGGCGACATACTCCCTGACCTCGCCCCAGTTGAAGGCCTCGATGGGTTCGGAGCCTCCCCGCCTGAGATAGGCGCTCAGCGAACAGATAAAGGACAGCGTTGCCGCCGGCTTGTCGCCGATGAGACCGGTAGCGGTCAGTTCCTCCGGCTCCGCCGAGAGCACGGCGTCTATCGAGCCGAAATGCTCTATGAGCCTGTGGGCGAGGGTGTTTGTATCCGTCCTCGGATAGCAGCAGTAAAGCAGCATCTCGAGGATCTCGTGCTGGGCGAAGCCCGAGAGATCGCGGTCCTCGAGGAAGCGCCGTCTCATGCGCTCTCTGTGCCCGATATGAGGTGCTTCGGGGGTACCGTTCATGGCTTCACCGGCTTTCTTGTTTTTTTCTGTCAGTTATCTGAATACTTCCTCTGCGTTCTCAAAGAGATACTTCTGCCCCTCCGGCGTCACGGCGAGGGCGACGTAGGGGAAACCCTTTGAGGTGAAGCGGCGTTCCTCGGTGAGGCCCGCTTCCTCTGAGAGAATGGTCAGCGAGAGGCTCTTTGCCTCGGTCTTTTTGGCAAGGTAGCCGTTATCGAGATACCAGTCCTCGATGGCCTTGCGCAGCAGATCGCGGTCTGCGGCTATGCCGAGACATTCGAGTATCCTGTCGCAGAGGGAGGGTATCGTCAGCGCTTTATCGTCGGGGGTGAGCTTTGAGCGGTTGAACCGCACGAGCTTCATCAGCATATCGCTGCCGCCCGCCTGCTGCGAGCGCTCCCGCCTGCCGATGAGGGAGCTGTCCTCCGGGCTGCCGCCGGTCTCTTCAAGATAGGCCTTGACCTCGGCGATTATCTGTTTGCCGTAGCGCTGCTGCTTGCTGCGGCCTATACCCGAGCAGTCGAGCAGCTCCTCCTCGGTGGTGGGGCGCTTGACGCAGATATCCCGCAGGGCGGTATCGGTGAAGATAGTGTAGGCCGGCAGCCTTGCCGCCGACGCCAGCCGCGAGCGCAGAGCCTTGAGCCTGCCGAACAGCCCGGAGTCAAGGGCATAGATGCCGTCGGAGACGTCCTTCGAGCGGCTGCGCTTCTTTTCCTTTGGCAGCTTCATATATACCTTCTCGCCGTCCGTGAGGACGGCTTTTGCTTTTGCGGTCAGCTCGAGCACCGAGAACTCCCCCGAGACCTTGACATACCCGAGGGCAATCAGGTGGTTTATCATCTGCCGCACCCTCGAGGCGGGTATGTCCGCCATGATGTTGTAGGTGGAGAGGGTGTCGTAATGCCGGGAAAGTATCTTCTCGGCCTTGGAGCCGCGGAGTATATCGGTGAGGGTACCCGCGCCGACAGATGTCCGCCGCTGTCTGAGCCTGTATATGCAGGAGAGTATCTTCTGCGCCTCGACGGTGACGTCCTGCTCCTCGAAGCCGGCAAGGCAGTTGGAGCAGCTGCCGCAGTAGTTGTCGCTCTGCTCGCCGAAGTAGCCGAGGATGAACTCTCTGAGGCAGGAGGTCGTGGTGCAGTAGGCGGTCATCCTGCGCAGGCGGTCGAGGTCGCGCTTTTTGAGTATTTCGGCGGTCTCGTCATCGAGGTCGGGGTTCTCGTTCTGCTCGATGAGGAAAGTATTTATCCTCACGTCCTGCGGGCTGTAGAGCAGGACACATTCGGCGTTCTGACCGTCGCGCCCGGCTCTGCCGGCCTCCTGATAATAGCTCTCGATATTCTTCGGCATATTGTAATGCAGCACGAAGCCGACGTTCGACTTGTCTATGCCCATGCCGAAGGCGTTGGTGGCGGTCATTATATCTATCCTGTCGTAGATAAAATCGTCCTGACTGCTGCGGCGCTCCTCGTCGGTGAGGCCGGCATGGTACCGCCCGCAGGCATAGCCGAGATCCCGGAGCTTCCCGCAGACCTCCTCCACCTTTTTGCGGGTGGCGCAGTAGATTATACCGCTGCGGCCCTTGTTGCGCTTGATGACGGCAAGCGTCTCGGCGAACTTATCCTTCGGGGTCACGACAGAAAACATAAGATTGCGCCTGTCGAAGCCGGTGGTCACGCAGAAGGGATCCTCGAGGCCGAGCATACGGCAGATATCCTCCTTGACCTCCGGGGTGGCGGTAGCCGTAAAGGCTGCCACGGGCGGGCGGTAAGGCAGGCGGGACAGGAATTCGGGTATGCGCATATATGAGGGGCGGAAATCCTGCCCCCACTGGGATACGCAGTGCGCCTCGTCAACGGCGGCGAGGGCGATGGGCGCATTCTCCGCAAAGCTCAGAAATGACGGTGTACAGAGCCTTTCGGGAGCGACGTATATCAACTTGTAGGCACCGCGGGCGGCATAGCGCAGCGCGGTCTCGTACTGCTGCTGGGTCAGCGAGCTGTTTAAGTAAGCGGCCTTGACCCCCGACTGTATCAGCGCGTTGACCTGATCCTTCATAAGCGAGATCAGAGGCGAGACCACGACAGTGATCCCGTCCCTGATAAGTGCAGGTATCTGATAGCACATGGATTTGCCCGCGCCGGTCGGCATTATGCCCAGCACATCCCGACCCGCCAGCACGGCGTCGATGAGCTCCTCCTGCCCGTCGCGGAAGGAGTCGTGGCCGAAATAGTCCTTGAGGATCCTCAGCTTGACATTTTCGTTATCCATAGCATTTCCCTTTTATGCTTTTTCCCGATCTCAGGATTTGATCTGTGCCGCCACAAGGCTCTCGCCGCAGTAGATCTCGCGGAGCTTGGGCTTTTCGATCTTTCCGGTGGGGTTTCTCGGAACGTCCGCGAATATGATCCTGCGCGGGCGCTTGTATCTCGGCAGCTTATAGCAGAACTCGTTGACCTCGTCCTCGGTGAGGGTCATGCCCTCCTTGACCGAGATTATGGCAGCCGCGATCTCGCCCTGACGCTTGTCGGGCAGGCCGATAACGGCAACGTCCTTGATCTTGGGATTGGAGCGCAGGAAGTCCTCGATCTGTACGGGGTAGAGGTTCTCGCCGCCGCTGATGATGACGTCCTTCTTTCTGTCAACGAGGAAGATAAAGCCGTCCTCATCCTCCTGAGCCATATCGCCGGTGAAGAGCCAGCCGTCCTTGATAGTTTCGGCGGTGGCCTTTTCGTCGCGGTAGTAGCAGGTCATGACGCCGGGACCCTTTACGCAGAGCTCGCCGACCTCGCCCCTCTGCACGGTCACGCCGTTCTCGTCAACGATCTTGACCTCCCAGCCGTAGCCGGCCTTGCCGATAGCGCCGACCTTATGGATATTCTCCACGCCGAGGTGGACGCAGCCGGGGCCTATCGACTCGCTGAGGCCGTAGTTGGTATCGTACTGATGCTTGGGGAAGATCTTCTTCCAGCGGTTTATAAGAGAGGGCGGAACGGGCTGCGCACCGATGTGCATGAGCCTCCACTGCCCGAGCTCGTACTCTTCGAGGTTGATCTCGCCGCGGTCGATGGCGTCAAGGATATCCTGCGCCCAGGGCACGAGCAGCCAGACTATCGAGCAGTGCTCGCGGGAAACGGTCTCGATTATTGATCTCGGCTTTACGCCCTTGAGCAGCACTGCCTTGCTTCCCGAATAGAGGGAGCCGAACCAGTGCATCTTGGCGCCGGTATGGTAAAGCGGGGGGATGCAGAGGAAGACGTCGTTTCTCTGCTGGCCGTGGTGAGCCTGCTCGCACTTCGCGGAGTGCATAAGGCTCATGTGCTTATGGAGTATGGCCTTGGGGAAGCCGGTGGTGCCGGAGGAGAAATAGATCGCGGCATAGTCCTCGTCGGAGAGCTTGATATCGGGAGCGATAGACGGATAATTCGCAGCCTGACTGTCATAGTGCTCTGCGAAGGAGGGGCAGCCCTCACCCACATAGAACAGCAGCCTGTGGCGGCTGATATCGTCGGCGATCTCCTCGATGCGGCCTATGAACTCGGGGCCGAACATCAGTATATCGACCTCTGCAAGGTCGAGGCAGTACTTGATCTCGTCGGGAGCATAGCGGAAATTGAGCGGCACTGCAAGCGCACCGGTCTTGAGTATGCCGAAGTAGATCGGCAGCCACTCGAGGCAGTTCATCAGCAGTATACCGACCTTGTCGCCCTTCTTGACGCCCCTTGCGAGCAGCATATTCGCAAAGCGGTTGGCCTTCTCGTCAAAGACCCTCCAGGTGATCTCGCGGCGGTAGTAGCTTACCGAGTCGGACTCGATGAGCTCATATTCCTTCCATGTGACTCTTTTTCTTTCGGTGATCTCGGGATTGACCTCCACAAGAGCGACCTCGCTGCCGTAAAGCTCGGCATTTCTTGATAACAGCTCTGTTATCGGCATTTCAAAACATTCCTTTCGTTTTTCATATATCTGACTGACTGATTTATCAGTGTAAAGGCCTGAAATCATTTTAACATACTTTATTAAAAAAGTAAAGTCTATTTTACAAAATAGTTTTTTAGGGGGAGAATGCTGCGCTGCAAAACATTTTCTCACAATGCTACCGAACATAACATTGATGTCAGCTTCGGGTGATTGACATAACATTTTCGCAGTGATATAATTATCCCAGAACATGACGAAAGGCAGGTAAAAGCCCGTGAGTATAGCATTTTCAAGACTTCGGATGTTCCGCACAGAGAGCGGACTTACTCAGGAGGAGCTGGCGGAAAAGCTCGGCGTGTCAAGGCAGGCTGTCGCCAAATGGGAGCGCGGCGAGTCGGTGCCGGACGTTGAGAGCTGCATCAAGCTCGCCGACATCTACGGCACCACCGTGGATATGCTCGTGCGAAGCATCGGCAAGCAGGTGCATTCCGGCGACGGAAAGCATATCTTCGGGCTTTCGAGAGTAAACGCGAAGGGTCAGATAACTCTGCCCTCGAACTGCCGCAAGCTCTTCGGGATAAATTCCGGGGATATACTGCTCATCCTCGGAGACGAGAACAAGGGCGGCATAGCCATCGTGAAGATGGGAAAGAACCTGATCGGATCAGATATAGACAAGGAGTGATCGGGATGATCTCTGTTGAAGCTGTAAACCTCACAAAGAAATACGGTATGAAGACCGCAGTTGATGACCTCAGCCTCTCTATCGAGGAGGGGGAGCTGTTCGCTCTGCTGGGCGTGAACGGCGCCGGCAAGACCACAACGGTGCGTATGCTCTGCTGCCTCTCGGAGCCAAACTCGGGAGAGGCGCGTATCTGCGGGAAGGACTGCTGCACCGAAAAGGCCGCGGTCAAGGAGCTGATAGGCATTTCCCCGCAGGACACCGCCGTCGCGGAGAAGCTCACCGTCAGGGAGAACCTGATGTTCATAGCAAAGGTCTGCGGGTTCGATAAGGAAAAGTGCAGCCGCTCCGCCGACGAGATGATCGCAAGGTTCGGCCTCGAGGAGTATGCAGAGTCCCGCGCAAAGACGCTGTCGGGCGGCTGGAAGAGAAAGCTCTCGATCGCCATGGCGCTGATCTCCGAGCCGAAGGTGCTCTTCCTCGACGAGCCGACCCTCGGTCTCGACGTGCTGGCAAGGCGCGAGCTGTGGAGAGTCATCGAAGCTCTCAAGGGCAAGATCACCGTGGTACTGACCACGCACTATATGGAAGAGGCCGAGCACCTCGCCGACCGGATAGCGGTCATGCTCGACGGCAGGCTGGCCTCCATAGGCACTCTCGCCGAGCTCGAGGCGGCGACGGGGGAAAAGGGTCTCGAGAACGCATTTGTGGCTATCGCAGAGGGGAGGGCTCTGAAATGAACAGAACGCTTGCTTTTTCCTCACGCAACATAAAAGAACTGATACGCGACCCGCTCGGGTACATTTTCTGCATCGGGCTGCCGCTCATCATGCTTGTCATCATGACGGTCATCGACTCGAGCATCCCCAAGGAGAACGGGCCGACGGTCTTCCACATTGAGAACCTTGCGCCGGGAGTCGCGGTATTCGGGCAGACCTTTGTAATGCTGTTCACCTCGATAACCGTAGCGACGGACAGGTCGGGCGCATTCCTTATGAGACTTTACGCGACGCCGATGACGGCTGCCGATCTGACGGCGGGGTACATCCTGCCGATGCTTACAGTGGCGCTGGTACAGAACTTCATCACGCTGGCGGCGGGATTCATCATCTCGCTGATAGTGGGGTCGGCGCTGAATGTCGGGGGTATGCTGTTGTGCCTGCTGACGCTGATGCCGTCGGCGCTGATGTTCATAGGCTTCGGGCTGATATTCGGGGTCCTGCTGAGTGAGAAATCTGCACCGGGGGTATCGTCGCTGATAATCTCTCTGGGATCATTTCTCGGCGGGATCTGGTACGATCCCGACAGCACGGGCGGGGTAATGCTGACGATCTGCAAATGTTTACCTTTTTACTACTGCACGAAGAGTTCGAGGGCGGCGCTTGCATCAGACTTTACGGGAGAGGGTTTTTTCCTGCCGCTTCTGATAGTGATAATATGTGCGGGGATACTTACGGCATTGGGATGCTTTTTATTCTCGAAGAGGATGAGGGCGGATCTGGGATAAGACCCAACCGCGGTCCTAACGCGGACGGGTCCTCGGCGCGGACGGCGCAGTTCCGCCTTTGATTTATGGAGTGCAGGAAATCACTTCGGTTTGACGGCGGGCAGAACAAAGTGCAAGACCCAAACGCGAAGCGAAATAAAGCGCGCGGTCGAGCCTCGCGCCAGAGGCTCGCGGGGTCAAGGGGCAGCTCCCCTCGTCGCCGTCCGCAGACGGCGAAACTCCCCTTACCGGAGGGCGCTCCGAGAGGGGTGAATTTAAAAACAGTCCGGTGGACTGTTTTTAAAGAGGGGAGGCCCTGCAAGAGAGGGCCTCCCCTTGTTCGTCGT
>JAFXVY010000089.1 GCA_017534595.1 Ruminococcus sp. | reverse complement strand
TCGCCTCTGCACGTCATCTGCTTGCCAGCTTTCCGTCATTATTACCGTGTCAACTTGTTGACACTATTCTCCTTGACGTTGCGTAAAGCGAAGTGAACTTCGCTTGCAAGCCTGCGTCGAATTTAGGCAATCTGACGAAAAATCTGTGCCTCAACGCCAGTTGAGGTTGCGCATACTGACGCACAGGGATTGTGCGGTATTGCCTATAATACTTTTTGCGGCAGCATCAGCCTGTTATTGACAATATCCCGAAAAAAGAGTATAATAGAGAGGATAACTGTATTGTCGGCAGGAATTACGGAGAATTGAAATGTTCGGATACATAAGACCCTATAAGCCGTATCTTCGGATATGCGAATACGAAGCCTACCGCAGCGTCTACTGCGGGGTCTGCAAGACCATGGGCAGAGAGTACGGCGAACTCACAAGACTTACGCTCAGCTTTGATGCAGCATTCATGGCGCTCATTGATATGTCCGTCAACGGCATAGAGCTGAAAGCGGAGCAGCAGAGATGCCCCGCCCATCCCTTTGTCAAGCGGAGAGTCGCCGTGAACAGCGGCCTTGAGAATACCGCCTGCGCTTCGGTAATACTGCTTTTCCATAAGCTCAGGGACGACCTCGCCGACGGCAGCCTGAAAGAGCGTGCCATCGCCCGGCCCTCCGTTACGGCCTTTACCGGGGCTTATATCAAAGCCCGAAAGGTCAAGCCGAAGCTCTGTGCAGCGGTCGAGAAGTGTATGCGTATGCAGGCGGAAGCTGAAGCCGAGCGTACCCCGAGCATTGACCGCGCCTGCGAGCCCACGGCAAGGATGATACAGGCCGTCTTTGCGGAGATCTCCGACGATAAGGCGATGTCAAAAAAGCTGGGCAGCTTCGGATATTTCATCGGCAGGTATGTCTATCTCGTGGACGCCCTCGACGATCTCCGCGCCGACTGCGCCGCCCACAGGTATAACCCCATAGCCGTAAAGCTCGGCCTCGACGGCGAGCTTACCGACGAGCAGTTCGCGGAGGCGGCTCAAAGCCTGACCTTCAGCATCCGCATGACCCTCGGTCAGCTGGCAGAGCAGTATTTAAAGCTCGATCTCAGGCTATATAAAAGCATAATCGACAATATCATATATCTCGGCCTCAACGATGTCTTTGAGAGAGTCAGGGCCGGGAGCTTCAACAAAAAGAACGAAGAGAGGAAGGTAGTAATATGACAAACGGAAAGGATCCCTATCAGGTGCTCGGCATCTCGCCCAACGCATCAATGGATGAGGTAAAGGCAGCATATAAGGCACTTGTCCGCAAGTATCACCCCGACCAGTATCAGGACAATCCGCTTTCCGAGTTCGCGGAAGAGAAAATGGCCGAGATCAACGCCGCCTATGACGAGATCGTCGCCCAGAGGCGCGGCGGCGGCTATAACAGCGGCACCGATTTCACCTATAACTACGATTACAACTACGGCAGCGGCTATAACCAGAACTACGACCAGAATTACGGCAGCAGGAGCTACGATAACAGCAGTACTTACAGCGGCGGCTACAGCTCAAGCTCCGCAAGCTTCGCCGATATCAGAAGAATGGTCGCCAACGGCAATTACAACGAGGCCGAGAGCCGTCTTGAAAGCATCCCTCCCGAGGACAGGACAGCTGAGTGGTTCTTCCTGCGCGGAAATATATGCTATGCCCGCGGCTGGCTCGATGAAGCCTATAATATGTTCGGCGAGGCCTGCCGCCTCGACCCCAACAACGCCGAGTACAACGCCGCCTTCAACCGTATGAACTCCCAGCGCAACGGCTATATGGCCGGAGGCCCCGTAAGGACAAATCCCAGCTCCGACGCCTGCGACTGCTGCACTACCCTCTGTATCGCCGACTGCTGCTGCGAGATGATGGGCGGAGACCTTATAAGATGTATATAAGGCGGAGATCCTATGAGAAATGAGCTTGCATTCCGGGTGGCTCTCGGAGGAGTCATAAGCTCTCTTTGCATTTTCTTCATGTTCTGCTCCGGCATCTTCCCGATGCTCGATTATACCATACCCACCTTTGCGGGCTTCCTCATGGTCATCATGATCGTCGAGACGAGCCCGGGATGGGCTGTGCTGACCTATTTTGCCGTCAGCTTCATGGCGGTGCTGATAACGCCCAATATACAGGCCTCGCTGCTGTTTGTGCTGTTCATGGGCTACTATCCCATCCTCAGATACTTCCTCGACCGTCTGAGCAGCAGGGTCCTTGCGTGGATCATCAAGCTGGCTGTGTTCAATGCCGCAGCGGTAGTATTCTATTTGCTGTTCCAGTTCGTCTTTATGACCGAGGGTCTGCTCGAGGGTCTTGAAAGATTCGGGAAGTATGCGGTCTACGTGCTGTGGGGCGGAGCAAATGTGTTCTTTGTGATCTATGACCATCTGCTCGGTCAGCTTATAGATATCTACGTCAACTGGTTCAGAAAGAAGATACTGAAAAGAAAGTGAGATAAAATGCAGGAGGATACAGAAAGCCGCAGCGAGCGGTCGGAACGCTATAAAAAGCGGGTCAGGATCATAAGTCTGGCGGTTTTCGCCGCCTTTATCATATTCGCTGCCGTGCTGTCCATCCCGCTTATCAGGGATCTGCGGACAGAAGAAGGTCTCGAGCGCATGAAGGAGCGGCTCGGGAGCTACAGCGGCATAGCCGGAGTGCTGATATTCACTGGTATCCAGGCGATGCAGGTTGTAATAGCCGTAATCCCCGCGATACAGATAGTCGGCGGGATGCTTTTCGGCTGGTTCTTCGGAGCGGTGCTGTCGTTTCTGGGCATACTGATCGGCACGTTCATCATCTTCGTGATCGTCGGCAAGCTCGGCAGACCTCTTGCGGAGGCTTTCGTGGACGAGAAGCTGATGAAGCGCTACAAATTCCTCAGCGACGAAAAGAAGCTCATCCGCATACTGATGATACTTTATATCATCCCGGGAGTCCCGAAGGACGTAATAAGCTATATAGTCCCGCTGACGAAGGTCAGCCGCCGTGACTTTTTCCTTTTCGTCATGCCCTGCCGGATACCTGCGGTAGTGCTTTCGACGGTGTTCGGGAGCAACGTAGTGAGCGGGAACTTCAAGATCGCGGTGATAGTATTTTCGGTCTGCGCGGCACTGGCGATATTGGGATTTGTGCTTAAAGACCCGATACTTGACAGGCTGAATAAGCGTAAAGAGAAGAATAACAGGCCGGAGTGAGAGCTCCGGCTGTTTTTGTGCAGGAAGGCGTCCGCGCCGAGGACAGCTGTCGCGTCTGGTCCCCATGCTTCGCTAAAAACTCTGTCCTTTTTCCCCTTGACAAATATCATCATATCTGCTATAATAGTTAACGATGCAGATATAGTATAGCGGTTATTATTTCAGTTTCCCAAACTGAGGATGCGGGTTCGACTCCCGTTATCTGCTCCAGTTCAGACCGCCTTTTGCATAATGCAAAGGGCGGTCGCTTTTGTGATCCGGTCAAAGGAGGCGGTACGGTGCGGTATAATAATTTCAGCGCCTGGCTTAAGCAAAGGTACCCCGGCAAAGTCAAAAAAGTCTGCATCGACGGCGGCTTTACCTGCCCCAACCGCGACGGCTCCTGCGGTACCGGCGGCTGTATCTTCTGCGGCGAAAGGGGAGCCGGAGACCATATCGAGTTCGCCGACAGCTCCGTCGCCGAGCAGGTCGCCGGATTTCTCAAAAGGCACCCCGAAGCAGACAGCTTTATCGCCTACTTCCAGAGCTTTTCCAATACATACGCCCCCGTTGACGTCCTCAAACGCCGCTACGATGCCGCCGTCATAGACGGCAGGACAGCCGCTCTCGCCGTCGCTACGCGCCCCGACTGTATCAATGCCGAGAACGCAGACCTCCTCGCTTCGTATAAGTCCCGCTGCGACGTCTGGGTCGAGCTCGGCCTCCAGACCTCAAACGAGCAGACCGCCCGGCTCATCAACCGAGGCTATCCGCTCTCCGAGTTTGAAAGAGCCGTCCGACTGCTCGGCGAAAGGGATATCCCCGTTGTGGTACATATCATGGCCGGCCTGCCCAGCGAGACCGCAGAGACCTTCGCCGAAACGGTCAGATACCTCGGCCGCTTCCGGATCAGCGGCATCAAGCTCCATTCGCTGTATGTCATGAAAAACACCGCCCTCGAGCGGATATATAAAGAGGGGAGCTATACCCCGCTGACCCGCTCGGAGTACGCCCGGCTCGCAGCAGATGCGCTCACGCATATCCGCCCGGAGGTCGTCATCCACAGGCTTGTCGGCAGCTGTACCCCCGACCTGCTCGTGTCGCCGGAATGGGTCTCCGATAAGGACAGAGCCCTTGAGGAGATCAACCGCATCCTCGAGTCCGAGGATCTTGCCCAAGGCTGCTTTTGTGATATTCCCGATGTCCGGCTGAAATATTAGATTTGCGGACGGTATTTCAAATATTTAATATGATAGTTAAACATTCGATACATATATTGCATTTATGATATAACTTTTCTGTGGTTTGCTATATAATAGATTTAACATCAATGAATGAAATTTAATCCGGACGGAGGATATGCTATGAAAAGATTTGAGGGCTTCATGAGAGGCGTCAATTTCGGAGGCTGGCTTTCTCAGCTCACCTACGATAAGGAGCATCTGGATACCTATATCACAGAGGACGATTTCAAGACCGTCTCCGAGTGGGGTCTCGATCATGTGCGTATCCCCGTTGATTACAATATCTTTGAGACCGCAGAGGGCGAGCCTCTCGAGATCGGCTTCGGGTACCTCGAGTCCGCCTGCAAATGGTGCGAGAAGTACGGACTTCGCATGATAATCGACCTGCACAAGACCTACGGCTACTCCTACGAGACTACTTACGGCGAGTCGGGCTTTTTCGATTCCGAGCCGCTGCAGGAGAGATTTTACAAGCTCTGGGAGAGGATAGCCGAGCGATTCGGCAATAAGCCTCAGACGGTAGCCTTCGAGCTGCTCAACGAGGTCAACGACGCTTCGCTTTCCGATACCTGGAACCGCATTATCCGCACCGTTATCGGAAGGATCAGAAAGACCGCTCCCGATACCTACATTCTTGTGGGCGGTTACTGGAACAACTCCGTTGACGCTCTCAAGGATCTTGAGGCTCCCTATGATGACAAGATAGTTTATAACTTCCACTGCTACGATCCCTTCCTCTTCACTCATCAGGCAGCCTACTGGGTGCCCGAGATGAATTCCGAGGTAAGAGCCTCCTATCCCGGCGATATCAAAGAGTACCGCAGGATGATGGTCGAGCTCAATCTCACGAGGATCCAGGATTACAACGATGTCCCCGATACAGGCTTCACCGCCGATTACTTTGACGGCAGATTTGCTCACGCCGTCAGGCTCTGCGAGGAGAGAGGCTGCTCACTCTACTGCGGCGAGTACGGCGTCATAGAGCACGCTTCCGCCGAGGACTGCCTCAGATGGTACAGCGATATCAGCACCGTATTCAACAAGTACGGCATCGGGCGTTCGGCCTGGAGCTACAAGGCGATGGACTTCGGCCTCACCGACGAAAGGCTCAAGGATGTGCTCCCCGAGCTCATAACCAAGCTTTAATCATTTCTTCCTTGATTTTCATAATATTCCATCCAAAATTTATCCGGCGGGGCAATAGTTCCGTCGGATAAATTTTTAATATAAATATTTAATTTTTATAACACGGTTAAAATTTCGATGTTAATATTACATTTCTGATATACCACAATATGAAATTGTACTATAATTTAAATGGCAAAGGGGAAGAGTTCCCCTTAGATTTATATTTAACGGAGGAAATTGATATGAAACTGAGACGTTTATTTGCCGGCATGGCAGCGGCAGTCATCGCAGCTTCGACACTTGCTATCGGCGCATCCGCCAAGAGCCTTTACGACGCAGTTGATCCCGAGTCCGACGCTTATTACAGCATCGGCGCCATGGGCTTCTACATGAGCAATCAGTGGAAGTGGAACGAGAGCGAATGGTTCGGCATCACCGAGGACGGTACGATCACTGTTGAGTATTCCATCAACGAGGTACTCACCGATACCACTATGTCGGGCAAGGGCAACCTCGGCGATATGGGTATCATGATCTGCAACCTTCCCGAGGAAGGCTATCCCTATGATATGAAGGTAACAGAGGCTACCTTTACTCCCAAGGGCGGCGATCCCATCACTCTTCAGTCTGTGCTTGACATCAAGGGCGGCTATCACGACGCAGAGACCGGCGTGCGCATCCACATCAGACCTACCGACAACGTTGACGAGAGCGGCAATGTTATCGTTGCAGCTACTCCCGAGGTAGCCGGCTGGGATCAGGAAGGCTCCTTCAAGGGCGGCGTGCTCAAGATCAGCGTTGATTTCAAGAACGCTCCCGCTTGCCCCGAGGTCGCCGATCAGGTCAGCCCTGCAGGCGCTGCCGAGGGTGACGCTCCCGCAGCAGAAACTACCGAAGGCGACAGCGCTCCTACCGGCGCAGCCGCAGGCGGAGTTCTTGCTCTCGCTGTTTGCGCAGCAACAGTATTCACAGTATCGAAGGTAAAGAAGTAATTACCTGCTCTTTGTAAAACGGAGGAAAAGAAATGAAGAAATTTAAGAGAATTGCTGCACTTACAGCAGCTATGACTATGGCGCTCACCATGGCGTCCTGCGGCAGCGGCGACAGCTCCGGCACTTCCGATTCTGCTGCAACCACCACCGAAAAGAAGCTTGAGGACAGCCAGCAGGAGGTCGTAGACTCCATTGCCAACGACAGCAAGGAGGATGACAGAAAGCTCGAGAACACCGAGATCAAGTGGTTCTCTTTCTGGGACATCAACCCGACCTCCAGCGATGACAAGGATATCGGCGTTGACCTCGCACTGTTCAAGTCCAAGTACAACGGCACCATCACCTATATCTCCACCACTTACAACACCAAGTTCGACGATCTTGCTACCCGTGTAATGTCCGGCGACTCGCCCGACTTCTGCGGCGCAGACGATATGGATATGTTCCCCAAGGGCGCTATCAAGAATATGCTCGAGCCTCTGGATGACTACATCGACTTTGATTCCGACCTCTGGAAGGATATCAAGAATGCAAACGACCAGTTCGTTTACAAAGGCAAGCATTATGTCGGCGTTTCCCGTGTAGACCCCGCTTATATCTGGGTATACAACAAGAAGGTCCTCGAAGAGCTCGGTATCGACCAGCCCGCCGATATGTACCATAACGGTGAGTGGAACTGGGATACCATGTCCGAGATGTGCAAGGACTTCGCCGATCCCGATCAGGATAAGTACGCTCTCGACGCATGGTACTATGAGAACGCTCTGACCGAGTCCACCGGCCTGCCGCTCATCGGCATGGAGAACGGCGATATCAAGAACAATATCGACTCTCCGCTGATCGCAAAGGCTCAGGACATGATGTATGAGCTCCAGAGAAACAACGTTGTATATCCCAAGCACGAGCACGGCTGGACCGTCAGAGGCGGCCAGGATATGTGGGGCATGGGTCTGGCTTCCGGACTTACCCTGTTCTATCCTATCGGCTTCTGGGCTATCGAGGATGCTCCGAGCAAGACCGAGCCCTTCGGCGATATCGCAAACGGCGACGTTATGTTCGCTCCCGTTCCCTGCGCCAAGGATTCCGACACTCAGTATGTTCCTTCGAGAGTACACGGCTTCTGCATCGTAAAGAACGCCAAGAACCCCGAGGGCGTGGCTGCATGGCTCGACTGCACACGTTATGCCGAGGCTGATCCCAAGGCTAAGGAGATCACCGTTAACCAGCTCAAGGAAGACTACGGCTGGACCGACGAAATGATCGACATGAGAGACGAGATCTATGCTCTTGCAGCAGAGCATCCCGTATTCGAGTTCGCTCAGGGCATCTCCAAGGATATCTCCAGCATTACCGACAATATAATCAAGGCAACGATGCATCCCTCCGACCCTGCGACCTGGGCGTCCACCGTTGACTCCAACAGGCTTGCTCTCGATGCTCTTATCGAAGAGGCCAAGGAAGCGGTCGCTGACTGATATTAAGAAAGGTCAATTCATAATATCTCCTTATCATCATAGGGCTGCGCCGGACATCTTCCTTGTTCGGCGCAGTTACTGTATAAGGATGCTGACGCTGCACACGACCTGTCCCGAAGTATTCATTTTTCTCTTTACATCCGTCCGTTTGTGATGTATAATCATTTATAGAAAGGCGGTGTCACCTATGAGTATCAACCGGGAGCTCAATTACAGGGAATTTTATCAGCGCGAACACGGCCTTCTGCACTCTCCTTACGAAAAGGAGCTTGAATTCTACGCGGCAGTCAGCTCGGGAAACATCGAAAGGGTAAAGGAGCTTTATACCCCTCTTGCAGTTGAGGGCTACGGTAAGCTCAGCAGCGACCCGATACGCAACATCAAGTACCACCTTATCATAACCATCGCTCTGATCGCCAGATTCTGCATAGAGGCTGGTATGCCTACCGAGACGGCTTATACCATAAGCGATATCTTCATCAACCGTCTCGACGAGAGCACCACCAAGGAGCAGCTCTCGGATATCCACCGCGAGACCTTTTTAGAGTACGCAAGGCGTATGCAGAAGCTCAACTCCGGCGAGGCATATTCAAAGCATATACTCGTCTGCCTCGACCTGATCTACGACAACATCTATAAGGGAGTCCGCGTGCAGGAGCTTGCCGACAAGCTCGGGCTTACCCCGCAGTATCTTTCCAAGCTGTTCAAGCAGGAGGTCGGCGTGACGATCTCGGATTATATCATGTCCCGAAGGATACAGGCGGCGGAGAATATGCTGAAATTCTCGGACTATTCGCCCCTCGATATCGGCAACTATCTCAATTTCAGCTCCCACAGCCATTTCATCTACTGCTTCCGCCGCAAGACCGGCATGACCCCGAAGCAGTACCGTGAAAACTATTTCCGTATGCGCCGCAGCGAGAATACCTACGACTACGAGGAAAACTGAGCCGCAGGCAGTATCGCCGGGATGCAAAAAGACACTTTCGCCAGATCGGAGACGGAAGTGTCTTTTCTTTACAGATATAGGAGCACCCGCCGGGGAGATCTGCCGGCGGGTGCTGTGCTTTTTTTATGTCTAAGAATCACCAAAAGGTACAAAACCGAGCTAAGAACACCAAAAAGTACACCACAGAATCATTTTTTTGCCGAAAACAAATAAGCGGCTTCTGTTTCTATCACGCTTTCAACAACAAATTTCGCATTGTGCAAGTGCGTTTTTGTTGTTTCCGGATCATCAGGATATATCTCAATAGTTCTTCCATTGCATTCAATATACTTATTCTTGCTTTTGTCGATTGATAAAACAAAAGATCCGTTTGGAACAAGCAACGAATGGATCTTTGCAATCGTATCGGCTTTGTTATTAAAATGCATAAAAGTTAATGAGGAATAGATCACATCATATTTTTCGGAAAAAACGAACGTGCTGAAATCACCGTGAATCAATGTAACATTGTTGAATCTTTTTAAGTTTTGTTTTGCTTTTTCAACAGTTCTTTCTGATATATCAATTCCTGTAAATGTTCTGCAAAGAGGAGCGATACGTATTGCCAATCTGCCCGTGCCAACGCCTATCTCAAGCACCGATTTGCTAACATTTAAGTCCAACAAATCAATAAACGCGCTGCCATCCCAACGATCCATATATTTCTTTAACGGTTCGGGATCAAAAACTGGATCGTTGTTTTCGTCAATCAATGCGTCGTAGTGCGACGAAACGTTATTGATCATTTTTTGTGATTCCTTTCGCAGTAGAACACGGCATGATATATTGCTCCTTCGTCGCAACATGATATAATATCCGTTCCATATACGCCCGCAGGCGTATATCATCACACGAAGTGCGATATCATACCGAAGGTATATCATCCGTTCCGACAAGGAACGGATATCATTGAAAGAAACCTGATTTGTTAGTAGACAAACCAGGTTTCTTTCATGGTGCCGGCGGCGGGGGTCGAACCCGCACGGTATTGCTACCAACGGATTTTGAGTCCGTCACGTCTGCCAATTCCATCACGCCGGCTAAATACCTGTTAATTATATCATATCGTATATACAAAGTCAAGGGCATAACGCAAAAAAACTAACTGTAAAATTTATGCACATTTACAACAAAAAATACTTTCAGGGTACTTGATTTTTTATTGTTTTTGTGATAAAATTATATATGTATTATACTGCATTTCGCGTTGAGCGGTATTGCAGCGGCACAATCTGTTTCAACAGGAGGATTTTTATATGGATTTCAAGGACATCAAGATACTGCTTTGCGACGATTCCATGTTCGCACGCAAGAAGCTCGGAATGTTTCTCTCCTCTCTCGGGATCGTTAATATCTCCGAGGCTGCGGACGGCGAGGAAGCTGTCAGCAAGTATAAAGAGGTCAGCCCCGACCTGGTATTTATGGATATAGTTATGCCTAAGCTCACCGGTATCGACGCCCTCAAGGCGATCAAGGAGTTCGATAAGAACGCCAAGGTCGTTATGGCTTCCTCCGTCGGCACCCAGAGCCACCTGAAGCAGGCTATTGTTCTCGGCGCCTATGATTTCGTTCAGAAGCCCATCGACGATGCTCAGGTCGAAAAAATAATCCGCAATGTCATGAAATGACGGAAAGGGGAGATACTTAGATGTTTGCACAGTTCTTCGGAGCTTTTCTGCTCAACAATAAGCTCGTCTCGCCCGAGACTCTCGCTCAGGCGATAGACGACAAGAAAAATACCCGTATGCGCCTCGGCGTGCTCGCTATCAATGCCGGCCTCATGACCGCCGATCAGGTAGAGCACGTAAACGTAGCTCAGCAGAGCGTGGATAAGCGCTTCGGCGACCTCTGTGTTGACCTCGGCTACCTTACTCCCGCGGATGTGGACAGACTGCTCTCCGAGCAGCCCACAGACTATCTGCTCCTCGGGCAGACCCTCGTCAACAACGGCTCGCTCTCCAATGCCGACTTTGAAGCCGCGATCTCGGCCTATAAGTCCCATTATCAGCTTTCCGACGACGATATCTCCAACAATCAGAACGATAAGCTCTCCGCGATAGTAAAGGACTTCTTCCATTTCAATACCGCAGAGAACGCCCGTATCTATACCGAGTATGTCACCCTTCTGTTCAAGAATATCATCAGATTTATCGGCGACGACTTCACGCCCCTCGAGTCGAGCGTGGTCAATACCGCCGAGGCAGAGTATATCGTTTGCCAGACGATCCACGGCAAGTATAACGCCGAGATCTGCGTTGCCTGCCCCAAGGCTGAGTATATCGCCTTCGCCGAAAGATTTGCCAAGGAGACCTTCACTGATGTCGATGAGTATGTCAACGAGGTAGTCGGCGAGTTCCTGAACGTAAACAACGGCCTGTTCGTGGTTAATGAGTCCAACGAGCTCGGCATTGAGCTAAGCCTCGATCCTCAGCAGTATATCCATAACGGTACAGTAAAGTATGACGGTCAGGCGTTCTGCATCCCCGTTGCCTTCGCCTTCGGTGAGGTCGAGTTCATTATCTCGATCAGCTGACGTATAATACTGCGGCTTTGAGACATACTATCTCTCGGAAACGGAGGGATGGTTATGTTGGGTTTTCTGTTCGGCGCTCTGTTCGGCGGCGCTGTCGGTGTTACGACTATGTGCCTTTGCTCCGCTGCTTCCGAGGCGGACAGGTACACAGATCCGCAGGGGTATCCGCCGAACAAAAATGTTAAGTGACCGAAAGCCGGCTTTTGAAGTCGGCTTTTTGTTTTGGAAGTAAATCAAAGGATGTGATGTTTTATGGCAGGTACCTTCTGGGCGCTCGTTCCGCCTATCGTTGCTATCCTGCTCGCCCTGCTGACCAAGGAGGTCTTCAGCTCGCTGTTCATCGGTATAGTTCTCGGCGGACTGTTCTATGCCGAGTTCTCTCCGCTTAAAGCTATGAACCATATAATCGACGACGGCTTCGTTGCCTCGCTTGCCGACTCCTATAACGTCGGGATACTTATATTCCTCGTCATACTCGGCATGATAGTCGCCATGATGAACAAATCAGGCGGCTCGGCTGCATTCGGCATCTGGGCGCAGAAGCATATCAAGACGAAAGTGGGAGCCCAGCTTGCAACTATCGCCCTCGGCGTGCTCATCTTCGTGGACGATTACTTCAACTGCCTTACCGTCGGCAGCGTTATGTCTCCCGTTGCCTCGAGGCATAAGATCTCAAAGCAGAAGCTCGCATACCTCATCGACGCCACAGCCGCACCGGTGTGTATCATAGCCCCCATATCCTCATGGGCTGCCGCCGTCACCGGCTTCGTCAAGGACGAGGACGGCTTCTCGCTGTTCGTCCGCGCGATACCCTATAACTATTATGCCCTGCTGACTATCGTTTTTATGATCTCGCTGGTGCTGTTCAAGGTCGATTTCGGTCCCATGAAGCGCTATGAAGCGATCGCAGCCAAAGCTGAGATACTTAACGAGAAAGCAGAGGAGCGCAAGACCAAGGGCAAGGTCATCGACCTTATACTTCCGATAGTCGTTCTTATCGGCACCTGCGTGCTCGGTATGATCTATACCGGCGGCTTCTTCGACGGCGAGAGCTTCGTTGACGCCTTCGCCAACTGCAACGCCTCCAAGGGCCTCGTTATCGGCTCTCTCGGAGCGCTGATCTTCACGATCATCTTCTATATGTGCAGACGCATTATAAATTTCAGATCATGTATGGAGAGCCTGCCCGAGGGCTTCAAAGCTATGGTGCCCGCAATACTCATTCTCACCTTTGCCTGGACGCTCAAGGCTATGACCGACAGTCTCGGCGCCGCAGAGTATGTAGCTTCTGTCGTTGACAAGAGCGCTGCCGGCTTTGAATGGCTGCTGCCGGCGATAATCTTCGTGATCGCGGCGCTGCTGTCCTTTGCCACCGGTACCTCCTGGGGCACCTTCGGAATACTCATCCCGATAGTTGTGAACGTCTTTGCTTCATCCGACAAGACCCTTATGATAATCGCTATCTCCGCCTGCATGGCAGGCTCTGTCTGCGGCGACCACTGCTCGCCCATCTCCGATACGACTATCATGGCCTCCGCCGGAGCACGCTGCGTCCACGTTGAACACGTTTCGTCACAGCTGCCCTATGCGATAATCGTTGCGGTGATCTCATTCCTTATGTATATTATCGCCGGACTCGCAAAAAGCTGGATACCCTGCCTGTTTATCGGTATCGCTGTTACCGTGTTCTGCGTGATGCTGATAAAATACGTCTCCGGAGGCAGGTCGGACCCCGTCCCCAAGACAGGATCCGATGCCCCCGCTCCCCCGGAGGATACCCCCGAAGATTAACAAACAGTAAAAGCCGTCTGCGAAATGCGGGCGGTTTTTTCGCATTTTAGCAATAATTGTAATTGAAGTGTAAAACAGGAAGCGTAATTGTCATTATTTTTATCTTGATTTTGGATATCCCCCGTGCTATAATTCAAGCAGATACAGGGGATCACGATCCCACGGAAGCGAAAGGAAAAAAACTATGTCCGGAAAATACTTAATCCTGCTCGCAGCCGCGGCTCTGGCACTTTCGGCCTGCGGCGAGAGCACAAGCAGCGCGGCTCCGATAGAAGCCGGCACGGGTACACAGTCCGTTGCGCAGACCCTCGAGGCTCCCGGGACTCAGGCCTCCGAGACAGAAACGGGACTTACCACCGAGCCGGTGTCCGAAACGGCAGCGGAGCCCGAGACCACGACCACGCCCCCCATGCAGCCGGCGGCTCCCGTGACCTACGAGGATCTCAAGGGCACGGTGGATCTTAACAGCGAGTTTCAGACTCAGGAAGGCACCGTTACCTTCGGTGAATGTCTTGAAGCCGGACGCGGCAACGTTATCGGTGACGGCATCGCCTACTGTCTCGTTCCGATGGGTACAGCTGCGGGGCACATCTACTTTGCGAATTACTATACAGTCAACGGCGGCGGCAGCTGGGTACAGTCCGGCCAGGCCGAGTTTGACAACGGCAGGCTCCAAACCTTTGCCGCCGAGGACGGCAGGGTAGTCGTCTCTGACGATACGGTCAATGCCGAAAACAAATTCCCGGTCGTGTACATTCTCTGTATCGAAGAGTCTTCTGAGGGGTATGAGTTCAGACAGACGGTCAAGCAAGACTACTACAAGGCCTTTGACGGTATCTGCGAGGGCAGGCTGTGCAGCGCCGCACTCACCTACGGCGGCGATTACAAGCTCGGCCTCGTGCTTACCGACAAGGAAAGCGGCGAGACTGTTTTCGAGGGACAGACAGTGCTCGACCGCGATACTCTCGAACCCGCTTTGCCGGACGCGGCAAGCTGACAGCAGGTTCGGGTGAACATAGATCCTACATAGATCCAAAAAAGGAGCCTCCGCTTCGATCGAGCGGGGGCGGCCTTTTTTTGTGCGCGCCGGGGCGCAAATGAAGAATTAAAAAAAATAGTGAATAATGGATAATTGAGGTGTGCCCTGACAGGCACGTTTTTTTGTTTCCCTGTATTTTTCCGACTTCTGTTCATTTCCTGCCTTGTGTTATAGAAAATTAACATTATCCCTATTTACAAACGGTGTACATTGTGCTATAATATTTTAGAAAAAAATCAGAAGGAGGAATTTATCGTGCAGAAAGCATACCTTATCCTCGAAAACGGTACGATATTTGAAGGTAAAAGCTTCGGTGCTGTCGGCGAAGCCGTCGGTGAGATCGTGTTCACCACTTCGATGACGGGTTACGTTGAAACACTTACCGACCCCAGCTATTACGGTCAGATAGTCGTACAGACCTTTCCTCTTATCGGAAACTACGGTATCATGACCGAAGATTTCCAGAGCAGCCGTCCGCAGGTCAAAGCTTATATTGTCAGAGAATGGTGTCAGGAGCCCAGCAACTTCCGCTGCGAGGGTGATCTTGACACTTTTTTAAAACAGAACAATATTGTGGGTCTCTGTGGTATCGACACACGGCAGCTCACCAAGATAGTCCGCGAATCGGGCGTTATGAACGGCAAGATCGTCTGTGAGGGCGCAGGCTTCAGCTTTGACGAGCTGCGCAACTACACGATCACCGACGCCGTTAAGAACACGACCTGTGATAAGGAATATGTCCTCAAGGCGGAGGGCGAGAAGAAGCGGAGCATCGTGCTCTATGACTTCGGCACCAAGCGCAGTATCGCTGCCCAGCTCACCTCCCGCGGATGTGAGGTCACGGTAGTTCCCGCGTTCACCAAGGCCGAGCGCGTAAAGGAGCTTGCCCCCGACGGCATCATGCTCTCCAACGGCCCCGGCGACCCGGCTGAGAATACAGAGATCATCGCCGAGCTCAAAAAGCTCATCCCCCTCAATATACCTACCTTTGCGATCTGCCTCGGGCATCAGCTCTATGCCCTCGCCCACGGCGCAAGGACAGAAAAGCTCAAGTACGGTCACAGAGGCGCCAACCAGCCTGTCACCGATCAGGAGACCGGCAGGGTGTACATCACCAGCCAGAATCACGGCTACGCGGTAGTGAACGATTCGATCGGCAGCTATGCCAAGGTCTCCTTCGTCAACACCAACGACGGCACCTGCGAGGGTGTAAAGTACCTCAAGGAAAAAGCCTTCTCGGTACAGTTCCACCCCGAAGCCTGCGGCGGCCCCAAGGATCCCGGCTTCCTTTTCGACCGCTTTGTTGAAATGATCGACAGAAACAGGAAGGGGGAATAAGAAATGCCGCTGAATCCTGAAATCAAACGAGTTCTCGTTATCGGCTCGGGACCTATCGTTATCGGACAGGCTGCCGAGTTCGACTACGCCGGCACACAGGCCTGCCGCGCTCTTAAAGAAGAAGGCCTCGAGGTAATTCTCATAAACTCCAACCCCGCAACGATCATGACCGATAAGGCCATGGCGGACAAGATCTATATCGAGCCCCTTACCCTTGAGACTGTGAAGAGAGTCATCAAGAAGGAGCGCCCCGACAGCGTTCTTTCCACTCTCGGCGGCCAGACCGGCCTTACCCTCTCCATGCAGCTGGCAAAGTCCGGCTTCCTCGAGGAGTACGGCGTAAAGCTTCTGGGTGCAAAGCCCCTCACCATCGACAAGGCCGAGGACAGGCAGATGTTCAAGGACACTATGGAGTCCATAGGTCAGCCCTGCATCCCCTCGACAGTCGTAAACAATGTTGAGGACGCCGTTAAGTTCGCTGATACCGAAGGCGTCGGCTATCCGCTTATAATCCGTCCCGCATTCACACTCGGCGGCACCGGCGGCGGCATCGTACACAACGAGGAAGAGCTGCGTGAGATCACACGCAACGGCCTCTATCTCTCGCCGATCACTCAGGTGCTCGTTGAGAAGTGCATCTCCGGCTGGAAGGAGATCGAGTTCGAGGTAATGCGCGACTCCGCAGGCAACGTCATCACGATCTGCTCAATGGAGAACGTAGACCCCGTTGGCGTGCATACCGGCGACTCTATCGTTGTAGCTCCCTGTGTTACCCTCGCGGACAAGGAGTTCCAGATGCTCCGCACTGCCGCGCTCAAGATAGTTGATACCCTCGAGGTAGAGGGCGGCTGCAACTGCCAGTTCGCACTCAACCCCGACAGCTTCGAGTATGCGGTCATCGAGGTAAACCCCCGTGTATCCCGTTCGTCGGCGCTGGCGTCCAAGGCCACCGGCTATCCGATCGCCAAGGTCGCTACCAAGATCGCCATAGGCTACCGCCTCGACGAGATCATAAACGCCGTTACCGGCAAGACCTACGCCTGCTTCGAGCCTTCGATAGACTATATCGTTGTAAAGATGCCCAAGTGGCCGTTCGATAAGTTCGTATACGCCAAGCGTGAGCTCGGCACTCAGATGAAGGCTACCGGCGAGGTAATGTCCATAGGCACATCCTTCGAGCAGGCCATGATGAAGGCTGTAAGAGGCGCCGAGATCGGTCATGACTGTATGCGTTCGCCCAAGCTCGCACCCCTCTCCGACGAGGAGATCGCCGCCAAGCTCCACGACTGCAACGATGAGCGTATCTTCGTGGTCTACGAGGCGCTGAGAAGAGGCATCACCCCCGAAGAGATCTTCGATATCACCAAGATAGACACCTGGTTTACCTACAAGCTGATGAACCTCATCAGAATGGAGCGTGAGCTCGAGAAGGGCAGCATAAACTTCGAGACCTATCATCAGGCCAAGAAGCTCGGCTTCCCGGATAAGGTGATCGAGAGGCTTACCGGCAGCAAGGTCGAAAGGCCGCTGCACGCCGTATATAAAATGGTCGATACCTGCGCCGCAGAGTTCGCCGCACAGACCCCCTACTTCTACTCCACCTATGACAGCGAGGACGAGGCCTCCGGCTTCATCAAGTCGGTGCATACCGGCAACAAGACTGTCATAGTATTCGGCTCCGGACCTATCCGTATCGGTCAGGGCATCGAGTTCGACTACGCTTCGGTACACTGCGTATGGGCTCTCAAGGAGAGAGGCTTCGACGTAGTTATCGTCAACAATAATCCCGAGACGGTCTCCACCGACTTCGACACCGCTGACAGGCTCTATTTCGAGCCCCTCACCGACGAGGATGTAATGAACATCATCCGCGTGGAGAAGCCCTTCGGAGTGGTAGTCGCCTTCGGCGGACAGACCGCTATCAAACTGACGAAGTTCTTGGCTTCGCAGGGAGTAAACATCCTCGGAACTCCCCCCGATTCCATTGACGCCGCAGAGGACAGAGAGCGCTTCGACGAGCTGCTTGAGCTGCACAGGATCAAGCGCCCGCAGGGCTTCACCGTAATGACCACCGAGGAGGCTCTTGAGGTCGCAAACCGCATAGAGTACCCCGTGCTCATGCGACCCTCCTACGTTCTCGGCGGACAGAATATGATAATCGCCTTCAACGATGCCGACATCAAGGAGTATATGAAGATCATACTCGATCAGGGCATCGAGAACCCCGTGCTCATAGACAAGTACCTCATGGGTCCCGAGCTTGAGGTCGATGCGATCTGCGACGGCGAGGATATCCTCATCCCCGGCATCATGGAGCATATCGAAAGAGCGGGCATCCATTCCGGCGACTCCATCGCCGTATATCCCGCCTGGAACGTCTCCGACAGGCTCATCGAGCGTATCATCGACTGCTCCAAGAAGCTTGCGGTCTCCCTCAATACAAAGGGTCTCGTCAACATACAGTACCTCATCTATCAGGACGAGCTGTATGTCATCGAAGTAAACCCCCGCTCGTCAAGAACGATCCCCTATATCTCCAAGGTCACGGGAGTTCCCATGGTGGATCTCGCAACGAGAGCCATGCTCGGCGAGAAGCTTGCCGATATGGGCTTCGGCACCGGGCTCTATCCCAACTCGCCCTATGTGGCGGTCAAGGTGCCGGTATTCTCCTTCGAGAAGCTCATAGATGTAGATAACCACCTCGGCCCCGAGATGAAGTCCACAGGCGAGGTGCTCGCCGTAGCTTCAAGCCTTGAGGAGTCGCTTTACAAGGGTCTTACCGCTGCCGGCTATAAGCTCGACAGCAAGGGCGGCGTACTCATTACCGTAAGAGATACCGATAAGCGCGAGATCCCCCAGACCGCTAAGATGTTCTACGACCTCGGCTTCAAGATCTACGCTACCCACGGCACCGCAGCCGTTCTCACCGAGCACGGCGTACCATGCGAGGCTGTCGCCAAGATCCACGAGGCCGACGAGAACACCCTCACCCTTATCGAGAGCGGAAAGATAGCCTACGTTATCTCCACCTCCTCCAAGGGGCGTATCCCCACAAGAGACTCGGTAAAGATCAGAAGAAAGACGGTAGAGAGAAACATCCCCTGCCTGACTTCCATTGATACAGCCAACGCCATAGCATCTTCGATCAGGAGCAAGTTCACCGAGGACAATACCGAGATCGTCGATATCAACAATATGCGTACCGAGAAGAAGCGCCTTGACTTCACCAAGATGCAGGGCTGCGGCAACGACTACGTTTACTTCAACTGCTTCGACTCGAAGATCGACAACCCCGAGGGTCTTGCACTCAAGCTCTCCGACAGGCACTTCGGCATCGGCGGCGACGGCATCATCCTTATCGAGCGCTCCGAGGTCGCCGACGGCAGGATGAGGATGTTCAACCTCGACGGCTCCGAAGGAAAGATGTGCGGCAACGGCATCCGTTGCGTGGCTAAATTCATGAGAGACAACGGCCTTGTAGACAGAGACGATTTCACTGTCGAGACGCTCAGCGGCATCATGAAGATAAGCCTTACCCGCCACTACGGCGAGGTCAACGGCGCTACCGTCAATATGGGCAGGGCAGTCCTCGACCCGGCAAAGATACCCGTCAAGCTCAAGGCCGACAAGAACGGCGCCGTGGTCAACAGGGAGGTCACTGTCGGCGGCGAGAACTACAATATGACCTGCGTATCCATGGGCAACCCCCACGCGGTTGTGTTCATGAAGAACATCGACGGTCTCGAGATCGAAAAGGTCGGCCCGCAGTTCGAGTTTGACCCGATGTTCCCCGAGAGGGTCAACACCGAGTTCATCAAGGTCATCGACGAGCATACCCTCAAGATGAGAGTATGGGAGCGCGGCTCCGGCGAGACCTGGGCCTGCGGCACGGGCGCCTGCGCTGCGGCAGTTGCAGCAGTGCTCAACGGCTACTGCAAGAAGGATACCGATATCATCGTCCGGCTCAGAGGCGGCGATCTTGTGGTCAGGTACACCGACAATGCAGTGTTCATGACCGGCGACGCGGTAACGGTTTTCTCAGGATCTATTATCATTTGATATACATATTTCACGGCTCTGCCTCCGGGCGGAGCCGTTTTGTGTGTATAAATAGTAAATATTCTGTTAACTAAATCTAAATCTGATTACAATTTATTAACGAACCGCCGGCGGTTGTTGACAAGTGCATTATAATCTGTTATAATGAACGCGGGAAGTGAGGAGGTAATATTATGAAAACCAACAAAAAAGGCTTTACACTCGTAGAGCTCATAGTAGTTATAGCCATCATCGCTATTTTGGCTGCTATCCTTATACCTTCACTGATGGGCTATGTCAAGAAGAGCAAGCTCAGGACGGCGAATATGAACGCGAAAAACGCTTTCAATGCGCTGACTTACGCTATCACGTCTCTTACCTGTGACGGGCAGATCTCCGATATCGAAATGCACTCGCCTATCGCGGTAAGGTCGCTGAACGATTCCAATGATCTTGAGCATGCCTGCAAGGTCGCGCTCGGCGATAACGGTATCACATCCGGTTATGTCTGCTGGTCCATCGACTCGGCAAAGAGGATCACCTGTGCGCAGTGGGCTGAAGTTGAGACTTCCGAAACGATCGTCGGTCAGTACCCCAACCCCGCAGAGGATGCGGATCAGGCTACTGTCGTGCTCGGTACACTGCTTAATCCCGATAACTGGACGGATGATGCAAGGCCAAATCTTATAACCTGATGGTTTGAAACAGGATATCACACCGGCTTATCCGGTGTGATATTTTTTTGGAGGCGTATTATGGAATACGAGCATCTTGTCCACGGCTTTGAGCCTGTGTACGATCAAAACAGCAAAGTGCTGATACTCGGCAGCTTTCCGAGCGTCAAGTCCCGGGAGACGGATTTTTACTACGGCCACCCCCAGAACCGCTTCTGGCGGCTGATCGCATATCTTTTCGGCGAGGCGACGCCGTCAACTGTCGAGGAAAAGAAGCGTCTGCTTCTCGCTCACGGCATTGCCGTCTGGGATGTGATCGCTCAGTGCGATATCCGGGGCTCCAGCGACGCCAGCATAAAAAACGCCGTCCCCGCAGATATAAAGTCTCTGCTCGAAAAGACAGGCATCACCCGTATCTTTGTAAACGGAGGCAAGGCCGCAGCCGTCTATGAGAAATATCAGCTCCCCCTCACCGGCATACCCGCCGTAAAGCTGCCCTCCACCAGCCCGGCAAATGCGGCTTGGAGCCTTGACCGCCTCCTTGAAAGCTGGAGGATCATTCTAAACAGCCTGTGACCGCGTTTTGAAAGAGCGCGGTCTTTTTTGTTCTGTCGGTATCTTTCCGCTTTACAATTCGCGTTTTATGTGCTATACTGTTATTATCTTATTGCGCAGCGGCGGATATGTCCCGCTGCGCGGGGCATCATAGACTGAAAGGAGGCGGCAGGATGAGCAGCTGTTACGATATCTCGGCGGCACGCTATGACGGCGAGCCGGAGACCGAGGGCGATTTTACCGATGATTTCACCAAGCTTGCCTGCGATATCGTTCTGAGCCTGATCAACAGCAGGTTCGGCGGCAAGCGTATCAGCGACGGTATCTATATAACCGAATACGATCTCAAGGTCGCCTGTACCGTTCAGCGCGTGACCGAAAAGAAGGGTCACTTCTCGGTGGAGCTGCTGTTTTTCGTGTTCCACGAGAGCTTTGACGTCCCCCTCTGCGAGTATGTCGCCGGGCTCGGAAACACTATCGACGAGGCTATCGGCAGGGCAGCGATGCAGTTCGAGAGCGTCGTGCTCGAGAGCATTATGTCCTGCTTCGGCTCGGACGGCAGCAGGTCGGTGACATCTGAATTCTGCGGAGTCAGCCGCTCCTTCCGCTGCTCCTCCTATGCCCCCACCCTTACCACCGGCGAGCCCAGCCACCAGCAGATCGAGCTGTTCAGCCTCATCGAGCCTTACCTGTCCGAATATCTCGGGGTCAAGAAGGCCTACTGGATCAAGCTCATCGCCATGTGCGCCGACGACGAGATCAACTGCGAGGTCAGGATAAACGGAGCGGTCATGCAGGGGCTCTCGGAACGGATCTGCGATTACGTCAGCGAGTGGAAGGACAAAAAGAGCTTCTGCACCGAAAAGCAGTTCATGATGCTGCTCGACAGCTCGGGTACCCGCAGCGAGCCGCCCTTCGACGCCTCTGCGGTCATGACCGTCACCGAGACGGCTATCGGGCTGTTCGGCGAGAGCCTCAGCGCCGAGGAGGATGCGATAAACAAGGCCTTCCTCGATTCTGTGTTCAGCAAGTACGGCCCCCTATCGGAGATAGTCTTCATGATGCTGCCGGACGTCTACACCATGATGCTCTTCGGCATCTATTGCGGCGACGATATCCGTCTGATGATCGGGGATATCGAGTCGCTGATAAAGAAGTCTCAGCTCAGCGTCTTCGGGTATATGCAGCAGGCGGTGGAGCGATTTTTAAACAGCAAGCGTCCCAGCCGGGATTACTCCATGAATATCCTGCGCCGCAGCCGGCTCTATCACGATATAGACAACGAGATCAAAAACGGAGCCGTCCCCGAGGAGGTCTACTATACCGAGATAATGCTCGACTATCCCGAGAACTGCGAGCTTATGTGATATTGAATAAAAAATCTGCATTTTCTTAAAAATTCTTGACAAACCGACAAAGACATATTATAATATAAGCAGACGATAATTTATCATTATCTTATTTTGAAAGGCAGGTTTTTCACATGGGCAAATTTATAATCAAGGCTACCAAGACAGGCTTTACCTTCAGCCTCAAGGCCGGCAACGGCGAGATCATCGCCATCGGCGGCGAGGTCTACAACAAGGTAGCAAGCTGCAAGAACGGATGCGAGAGCGTTGCAAAGAATGCACCCGTAGCCAATCTTGAGGATCAGACCGTAGAGGGCTTCGCCACCGAGAAGTGCCCGAAGTTCGAGATCTACACCGACAAGAAGGGCGAGTTCCGTTTCCGTCTCAAGGCCACCAACGGTCAGGTCATCTGCGCATCCGAGGGCTATACTACCAAGCCCGCGTGCAAGAACGGTATCGAGAGCGTAAGAAAGAACGCTGCCGATGCTCCGATCGAGCTTCCCAAGGAAGACTGATATCGAATACCGATCCCCCTGTCACCCGGCAGGGGGATATTTTTTCAGAAATTGCAGCTGCTGCACGAAGCGAGTATCAGGCGAAAAAAGGGATATCTTCTCACCGCAGGCGGGGAAGATATCCCTTTTTCGCAAAGTTTATTACTTTTCGGGTGTGAACTCAAACTTCGGCATAAGTCTCAGTTTGTGGAGATTTGCTCTGTGGAGCCTCTCGATGTGATCTCTGATCTCAGGCTGATCGTCAAGAGTGATCTCGCCTCTTATGTACTTGTCGAGCATAGCATAGGTGAAGCCGAGATTTTCCTCATCTGTCTTGCCGCAGAGCCCGTCGATGGGAGTCTTGTGGGTCAGCTCATAGGGCAGCCCCAGCTCGTCGCCTATCGCGATGACCTCGGTGACAGTCAGGTCGGAAAGCGGAGAGAAATCTCCCGCCGCATCACCGTACTTTGTCGAGTAGCCCACATAGTCCTCGGAAGCGTTGCAGGTGTTGCATACCCTGCCTCCCACACAGGCGCCCACAGCGTAGAGCGTGGTCATCCTGATCCTTGCGGGAGTATTTATCCTCGCCTGATCGGTCAGTTCAAGCTTTTCGCCCACGGCCTTGAGCTCGGCCGCCACGGTCTCGCCCACATTTATCTCATAGCTCTGTATCCCGAGATGCGAGCAGAGCAGTCTTGCACAGTCGATATCGTGCTGCTCGCCCTGAGGCATGAGCACGCCTATAACTCTCTCCTTGCCCAGCGCCGCCACGCATACCGCTGCCGCTACCGAGCTGTCTTTGCCGCCGGATATGCCGATCACAACCTTGGTCGAAGGCGAAGCGGTCTTCTCAAACAGGTCTCTGACCCATTCGATAACATCATCGGCGGTCTTTTTGACATCAAACTTGTACATAGCAGTTCCTCCGTTTTTTCTTATTATATATTATTTTGAGTCACAGGTCAAGCTTTAAATATAATATTACGTTTTATTTTTTATCTTGTTTTATTAGATTTTTTTCCGTTGCACTTTGAGCAAAGCACTTGAAGATTTGAAGGTATTGACTTTCCGCCCTTTGATATTGGGTAAATATGATCTATATGCAGACCTACGCCGTCTGGCATATACTTTCCACACATTTGGCAGGTATAATTGTCACGTTTTGCTATCTGCTCTTTTAGTTCTTTCGTCATTAATTTTCTTTGATTACTACTAAAATATTCATTTAATGTTGCTTGATGATTGATTTTTGATAGGCTATTATTTCTTTCTTCTAACCACTCAAAGCTACAACTAAATGAATCAATTGTTTCTGAAACTTGGTAAGAAGTTTTGATATAATTCGTCTGCTTATAGCGAGTACGTGTACGGCATAATTTGAATAAATATGCATTGTTATCATCAAGGCATCTTATGTATTGCTTCTTTCTAAGCTTCTTAAATATGCTCTTTTCAATTTTCCGTTTGCAATCGCTTTTCCAATTCTGTATTAGTTCATTGTGGCTGCATAATTCGATATAACCACCATCATTAAGGAAGCTATCAATAACATTTTCAATTTGTACATTTCTTTTTCCAGATATGTCAACGCTAATGATATAATAAGGGTACTTGAAAGGAGATTTGAAAAATTGATAAAGTACAAATATTATAGCAATTATACTTATAACTATTATAACACACGCAATAATCTCATTCATATTTACGCTCCATTTATATACGGATTAATAAAAATATGTTTTTGGAGAATAAGAAGTTTGGCACGCCCAGTCCCGGGAGTGCCAAACTTAT
Organism: Ruminococcus sp.; assembly: GCA_017534595.1. Lineage (GTDB taxonomy): Bacteria > Bacillota > Clostridia > Oscillospirales > Ruminococcaceae > FB2012. Next base: position 142,415 of record JAFXVY010000089.1, on the reverse strand, counting down.
ATTTCGGATCATAGTTATTTATATCACAGCTCGATGATCACCTTTCCGCCCGCTGTCGGGGTCACATCAACAGCCTTGCCGGTCGATGCGATCTCTATGCGGAAGGATGCCTTGGTGTCGGTGTACTCGCACTCGATGCGGCTGCCGTTTCTCGAAACTTTCAGCTCGAATACCTTGTTTGCCTCAGTGTCATAGATCGGGCAGACAGCGCTCATGCCGTCCTCAAGCTCGTAGATCTTAAAGGTCGTGCCGCTGAGATAATCATACTCGAAGTCACGCTTGAAGTCGCCGAATGCGATGATGCTGTTGGGCCTTGCCAGCGCGGGGATCTCAAAGTAGCTGCACTTGTGGGTGTACCACTTGCCGCCCTCGAGCACCTTTCCGGTGATGATATCCGTCCACTTGCCCGCAGGAACGTAATACTGCGCGATACCGTCCTCGTTGAGTATGGGAGCCACGAGCAGATTGTCTCCGAGCATATACTGCCTGTCGAGAGTGAGGCAGGCGGGGTCGTCGGCAAAATCTATGACCATAGCTCTCATCATCGTCACGCCGACGGTGTGTGTCTTGATCGCCTGCGCCCAGAGGTAAGGCATCAGCCCGCCCTTGAGCTTGGTAAAGAAGCGCAGCACGTCGCAGCTCTCCTCATCGAACAGCCACGGCACGCGGTAGCTCTGATTGCCGTGAAGTCTCGAGTGAGTGGACAGCAGACCGAAGGCAGCCCAGCGCTTGTAGATGTCGGGGGTCGCCGTGGCCTCAAAGCCCGCCATATCGTGAGAGGTGTAGCCGAAGCCGGAGATACACAGGCTCAGACAGCCTCTTACGACCTCTGCCATAGAGTTGTAGTTGCCGGAGCAGTCGCCGCCCCAGTGAACGGGGAATTGCTGACCGCCTGCGGTAGCCGAGCGAGCGAACAGGCAGGCCTTGTTCTCGCCGTAATAGTCTTTAAGCACATTGAACACTGTCTGATTGTAGAGATAGGTGTAATAGTTGTGCATCTTGATCGGGTCGGAGCCGTCGAAGTAGACCACATCCTTGGTGGGGATGCGCTCGCCGAAATCGGTCTTGAAGGTATCGACGCCCATCTCGCAGAGCTTTCTCAGATAGCCCGCATACCACTTGCAGGCCTCGGGATTTGTGAAGTCAACGATAGCCATGCCCGGCTGCCACTCGTCACACTGGAACACGGAGCCGTCCCTGCGCTTGATGAAGTAGCCGCCCGCCATGCCCTCGTCAAAGAGCCTCGAGCGCTGACCCACATAGGGGTTGATCCAAACACAGGTATGCAGACCCTTGTCCTCGTGCAGACGCTTGAGCAGACCCTCCGGGTCGGGGAACTGCTCGGTATCCCATTCAAAGTTGCACCACTCAAGCCCCTTCATCCAGAAGCAGTCAAAGTGGAACACCTGGAGCGGTATATCGCGCTCGGCCATTCCGTCGATGAAGCTGGTTATAGTCGCCTCGTCGTAGCTGGTGGTAAAGGAAGAGGTCAGCCACAGACCGAAGGAGAATGCCGGAGGCAGAGCGGGCTTGCCGGTGAGGTCGGTGTAGACCTTCATCACCTGACCGAGATCCTTGCCGCCGAACACGAAGTATTCAAGGCTCTCACCCGGGAGGGTGAAGCTCACCTTAGAAACGGTGTCCGAGCAGACCTCAAAGCTCACCTTATCGGTGCTGTTTACGAATATACCGTAGCCTCTCGAGGATACATAGAAGGGAACAGACTTATAGCTCTGATCGGAGCAGGTGCCGCCGTCGGCATTCCAGATCTCCACATTCTGACCGTTCTTGGTGAAGGTGGTGAACTTCTCTCCGAAACCGTAGAAATACTCGCCCACGGTGGTGTCGAGCTGCTCGCGGATATAGGTGCGGTTCTCGTCGGCAGGATAGCTCCAGAAGGTGTCGTCGGCCTGGACGGCGAGCCTTGCCTGCTGCCTGAATGCGCTCTCCTTGATAACACCGGTGGATCTCCACCCGCCGGAGGTCAGCTTTTTGTCCTTGTAATAGTAGGTCACGCTCCAGCTGTGCTTTGAAACGACTACCTTGGTGTCCCCCGACACCAGCACAGCCTCGTTCTCGTCGATCGTTACGACCGGCTTGTAGCTGCCCTCGTTGAGAGGGAAGTGCGGGCCGTTGTCTGCATAGCCCTTATGGTGAACGATGCTCACCTTTATGCTGTTCTCAATGTTCGAGGTGTAGGCGATCTCAAGATTGGCGCTGCCGAGCAGCTTGTAGCGCTCACGTCCGAAAAACGGCGTAGCCAGAACGAGAAAGCCGTTCTCGATCTCCTTGATCTCAAAGGCCTGTACGGCGTAGTTGACCTCAAAGCCTCTCTGATTGAGCCAGAATCCGTCGGCGAATTTCATAAGCATTACCTCCGATAGAAAAATATTAACTTATCCGTTCATAACGGGCACGCAGCCCTATGTTTCTATATTACAGTATAACCGCCGATATTTCAATATAAAGTTTATGCACCATAACAATATATTAGCCGCCGAGCCTGAGCATCTCGTCAATGCAGACTCTTGCTTTTGCGATGAGCTCATCGTCCATCAGTATCTCGAAGGCCTCGCCGTCGTTTTTGCTGATCGAGAGCATCGAGTTGTAGACCTCCGGCAGGGTGGTGAGCTTCATGTTCGGGCAGACGATCTTCTTAGACAGCGCATAGAACCGCTTGTCCGGGCACTCGAACTGCAGGTGCTCGACAATGCTGATCTCGGTGCCGATGATGAACTCCCTTGCGTCCGACTCCTTGGCGAACTTCATTATCCCGCTGGTGGAGCCGACATAGTCAGCCTGTTCGGAGACAGCCGGTCTGCACTCGGGGTGAACGAGCACCAGCGCCTCGGGATGCTTCGCCTTGGCTTCGGCGACTTCATCCGCTGTCACAGCCGCGTGTACCGGGCAGCCGCCGTTCAAGAGCATTATATCCTTGTCGGGGCAGGCCTTCTGAACGAAGGCGCCGAGGTTGCAGTCGGGGATGAACAGCAGCTTTTTGTCCTCCATAGCCGACACGATCTTTACCGCCGAAGCCGAGGTCACGCAGACGTCGCAGACGGTCTTGAGAGCGGCAGTTGTGTTGATGTAGGCGACCACCTTTCTGTCGGGCTCTTTGACCTTTAGCGCGGAGATCATCTCGGGATCCATCTGCTCGGCCATAGGACAGCCCGCCATGGGGTTCGCAAGGTACACACGCTTGTCCGGCGAGAGCATCTTGGCTGTTTCCGCCATGAAATGCACACCGCAGAACAGAATGTTCTTATTCGTCACCTTGGAGGCATCGACGCTGAGCTTGTAGCTGTCGCCGGTGAAATCCGCGACCTCAAGTATCTCATGCTCCTGATAGCTGTGAGCGAGTATGCAGACGTCGTTTTCCTCCTTGAGCCTGATTATCTCCTGCTGGATATCCTTTATATTTAACATAACAAAACACCTGCCGTAAATAAGATTTCTGTTTTAAGTATAATAGTTTTGTGCAGTATTGTCAACAGAAATTGTATTAACTTTACAGCTCTGACGGTGCAGCGGGTACCGTTAACCGTATATTTACATTTCCGAAACAAATATCGGCTACAATTATCCCACTACTGTATCAGAGGACGGAGGTGAGAAGCAGTGAACGGTATCGACGAAAAATTCGGTGAGGTCTACGAGCTGACAAAGCACAGCACCCTCAGATACATCTCCTCGAAATGTCTGCGCATAACTGATATCGAGGACATCTATCAGGAGACCTATCTCAGCATCTATAACGCCATAAAGAACGGCGCCGATATCAGAGACCCCGAAAGCTATGTTATCAGCACCGCCAGACACTGCATCTCACATTACTACACCGCCGCGCAGAAGCTGAAAGCGCGCATCAGCCTCAGCGCCGGCAGCGTATCGGATGAGCCGGTGGATATCGGCAACGATACCGATATCGAACAGCTCATCGCAGACCGCACCCTTCTCGACGACATCTTCGCCGAGATCTGTGCTCTGCCGTCCGAGGTGCAGAGGATATTCTATCTGCATTATTTTCTTGAACTCAGCCTCCCCGAGATCTCCGCTCTCATGGGCATCCCGGAGGGAAAGGTAAGCCACAGGCTCTACAGAGCCGTCCGTCAGCTAAGACGGAAATACAGAGGAGGGAAATGACATGACAGAAAAGGAACTATACAAAAAAGCGATCCGGCAGAACCTTAACGACCCTACCGGCCTTACCCCGGAGCAGGTCAGGTCTGCGGGAGCAAAAAGAAAATACGGCTATGTGAGAACTTCGGCGTGGAAAATCGCCGCAGCCGCAGCGGCAGCGGTACTCGTCATCGGCGCGGGGATATTCTTCGCCACCGGGCACGGCAGCAGGATAGAGACCGCCTCCGTACCGCAGGATATCGCTGCATCCGGATCCGATACCTCGGCAACGGATATCTCCCGGCCGAAGGTCGTCGATGAAAGCGAGCCGCAGGAGCCCGAGGTCAAGGACAAGAACGCCGAATACTACCGCAGCTTCTGGTCCAGGATCAAGGCAGCAAGCAGCAAATACCGAACTCTGTGCAATAATTACGAGGGCGAGGGCTTCCGCATAAATGCCGAAAGGCTGTACAGCTTCGCAGAGGATCAGGTCGCTTTACCCGACAGCGGCGTGAACGCAGCCGACAGTATCTCGGAGTTTTTCGCCGCCGCCGACGCTGAGTATCTCGGATACACTGACGGATATGATTCTACCGTTGATCCGGCTGTCTCCGCGATGATGACAGACTGCGGTCAGGGCTTTGTCAGCATCTCCCCGAGGACATACAACACCTCCGCGGCCTATTTGTGGGCGGATTACACCGTCTTTGAGGGGTCGGCATATTTGAGGCTCCATCAGGTAGTCTATGCCGCTTCCGGCAAGGACTCCGGCCTCTGTCACTACTACAAAGTCACATCTCCTGACGGGCATTATCCTTACTTTGAAGGCTCAACGGCTCTTGCTCCCGATTGGGACACCAGTACGAGCAGCAGGTCAACAATCATTCCCGCTTCAGAAAAGACAGCCCCGCAGACTGTGAAAAACTGCAAGGCTGAAAGCGCAGACGGCAGAGTATCCTATCTCTTCGACCTTGACATGACAGGTGAGAGGCCGACAGTAAAGCTCCACGATCTTGAGCTCCCGGAGGGAGTGAGCATAACCGAAGGTCATATAGATCTCTATATCTGGACGCCGTACAAGTGGGGCAAGGAGTACGCTCCCGACTACATCCTCGATCTGACCTCCTGCTTCGGTGCGGACGGCACCTGCACTGTCGATTTCAACAGGCTCGGCATCGGAGAAGCTGTCTCAAAGATGGATCACTTCCGCATCAGCGCTTCCTTTAACACTACCGAACACACCGCCAAATACTATGAGCAGTTCGGCAAGTTCTATGCCTACACGGTTGATGCTTCGGTGATCACAGATGAAGGCAAAAACAGGATCAACGAATTCGCTGCGGGCGATCATGACGACAGCTGATAACCGCCAAAAAGATAACACCTCCGGTGCAGTGCCGGAGGTGTTTTTGCGTGCCGGAAAGCATATTGACTTGAAGCCGTCTTTGTGATAAAATACTATCAAGGCGGTGATTTGATGCAGAAGGTTATTGTGGGACTGTCGGGCGGTGTGGACAGCGCTGTTACGGCTTATCTTTTAAAGCTTGCGGGGTATGAGGTCATAGGCATGACCCTGCGTACCTATGTGGCTTCCGACGGCACCGAGAGCCGCTGCTGCGAGATCGACGACGCAAGGCAGACTGCCGCAGCCCTCGGCATACCCTATTACGTCCAGAACGTTCAGACCGAGTTCGCAAAGTACATAACCGGCCCCTTTGTGGAGGAATATCTCTCCGGCAGGACGCCCTCGCCCTGCATAGTCTGCAACAGATATGTCAAGTGGGCAAAGATGCTCGAGGCGGCGGACAATATGAATGCCGATCATATCGCCACCGGGCATTATGCCACGGTCGTTCAGCTTCCGAACGGCAGATATTCCGTCCGGCAGGCCGAGCACATCGCCAAGGATCAGACCTATATGCTCTGCCGGCTCTCGCAGGAGCAGCTCTCCCGCACGCTGATGCCCCTCGGCAAGCTTACAAAGGCCGAGGTGAGAGAGATCGCACGCAAGGCGGGTCTCCCGGTCGCTGAGAAGCCCGATTCGCAGGAGCTCTGCTTCGTGCCGGATGACGACTACATCGGCTATATCGAAGAGCACGCCGAGCGCGAGCTCCCGCCGGAGGGGGACTTCGTCGATGAGGCGGGGAACATCCTCGGCAGGCACAAGGGCATCTACCGCTGCACCGTCGGTCAGCGCAAGGGCCTCGGCCTGTCCCTCGGGTACCCAGCCTATGTAAAGTCGCTCGACGCCGCCAATGACCGCGTCATAATCGGGACGGAGCAGTCGCTTTACAGCGATACCGTCATCTGCGGGGACGTCAATTTCATGGGCATATCCGAGCCCTCACCTGGCGAGTGTATCCGCGGCTTTGCCAAGATAAGATACGCCCACAGACCTCAGCCCTGCGAGGCCGGGCTGCTTCCTGACGGCAGGTTGAAGCTGCTGTTTGACGAGCCTGTCAGAGCCGCCGCCCCGGGTCAGGCCGCTGTTCTCTATGACAGCGAAGGCTGCATACTCTGCGGCGCAACGATAGAATAAAAGAAACGGATATTCACATCACTGTGAATATCCGTTTTTGTTACTGTCTTATTCCCACGCAAGGAACTGCTTGGGGATATAGGAGATGCAGCGCTCGAGATCAGATCTCTGTATGCCGCTTCGCCAGTGCATCATGTGCTTCGCCCAGAGTGAATCGGGGTAATCGGCGTAGGGATAAACCACGCAGTTGTACCACATCGAAGTCCAGGTCTCGCCCTCGTAGTGGGAGATAACGGGTATCGCCTTGACGTTCTCAATGGTGATCTTTCCGCCGTTGTCGAAGTCCTTGATTATATCCAGCGACCCGAAGATGCCCACAAGCGACTTGCCCTGTCTGCCGTCGGAGTTGTCGGCGTCGTACATGGTGTGCAGGAAGTTGCCGAGGCCGTAGTAAACGAATGCCTGACCGCCGTCCGGCTTATCGAGGTATTCGCAGGTGGAAAGCGCATGAGCCTGAGTACCTATTATAAGATCGGCGCCCCACTCAACGAGCTTCGGCGTGATATACATCTGCTGAGCATTGAGCTCGTTCATGATCTCCGTACCGTAATGGCAGGATACCACAACTACATCGGCGATCTTGTCAGCTGCCTCGATCTGCCTCTGGATCGTGGCCTCATCAGAGAGGTAAACAACCTTTCCGGGGCCGTTGGAGTCGAGGAATATGGCATTGGTATGCTCCATATAGCCGAGGAACGCAAACTTGATGCCGTTCTTGGTCATTGTGCGGATGGTCTCGGAGTCCTCAACCGAGCGGTAAGCGCCGTAGTGGACGACATCCTTGGAATCCCAGTAATCGAGGGAGTTCAGAAGACCCGTAGCGCCCATATCGAGCACGTGGTTGTTGGACATCGAGATAACATTGAAGCCGAAGTCAACGACCGCGTCGCCGCAGGCGGTGGGGGTAGAGAAGAGCGGGAAGGTGGAAGGAGCGAATGCGTCGTTTACCAGCGACTCCTGATTGAGTATCGCTATATCTGCGCCCTCGATGAGCTTCTTGCAGGGAGCATAGCACTTGGAGAAGTCATAGCTGCCGTCAGCCTTCTGCGCGTCAACGTAGATGTTATCGTGTATCAGGTTATCGCCCGCGCAGCAGAGATGCACCTTGGTCTTGCCTGAGGTCGGCATACTGTCATCGGGCACGCTCTCAAACTGGCTTTCTTTGGGATCGGTCTCTGCCTGACTTGAAGTATCGTCGGGAACAGAGCTGTCAGCCTCGGGCACCGAACTCTGCTCGTCGGGAGTGCTTTCGCTGTCAGTCTTGCTCTCGTCAGCGCTGCTGTCCTCGGGCTTGTTCAGGGAATCGTTGCTGTTGCCGTCGAGCCTGCTGAGAACGCTCAGATCGTTTTCGCCTATTTTGTCTGTGTCCAATATCGGTGTGCCGCAGGATGAAAGCATCATCGTAAGCGAGACTGCCGCTGCAATTATCGACAGCCTGCCGTGTTTTCTGAGAAGCATTATTGGCATTTCCTTTCTGTTTGTCTGGATCGTTTATCTCACAACATTATATTATATCACGGCGCTTTATTTTTTTCAAGCACTTTTTAAAACTTTTTGCATCAGATAACCCTCTTCGCCCCCTTGATTTATCCGGGATAATATGCTATAATAAGATTTGACCAAAAACATCCCGAAAGGAGTACAAAAATCTATGAATATTGATAGGATACTTTCCGAGCTGACTCTCGAAGAAAAGGCTTCGCTCTGCTCCGGAGACGATTTCTGGCATACCAAGCCGGTGGAGCGGCTCGATATCGGCAGGATAATGGTCTCCGACGGCCCTCACGGACTGAGAAAGAACGTCGATCTTGCGGACAACCCCAATCAGGCTATCGAAGCCGTCTGCTTCCCGACAGCCTGCGCCTCCGCCTGCTCCTTTGACCGTTCGCTCCTCGAGGAGCTCGGCAAGGCCATAGGCAGTGAGTGTCGCAGCGAAAAGCTTGCCGTCATACTCGGCCCCGGCTGCAATATCAAGCGCTCGCCCCTCTGCGGCAGGAACTTTGAGTATTTCTCGGAGGATCCCTACCTTGCGGGTCAGCTTGCCGCCGCACATATCAAGGGCGTGCAGAGCAAGGGCGTGGGTGCCTGCATCAAGCATTTCGCCGCCAACAATCAGGAGACCCGCCGCTTCTCCGCGGACGCCCGCATCAGCGAGCGTGCCCTCAGAGAGATCTATCTCGCCCCGTTTGAGACAGTCATAAAGGAAGCCTCCCCCTGGACGGTAATGTGCTCCTATAACAGGATCAACGGCGTACATTCTTCTCAGAACAAGTGGCTGCTCACCAATGTTCTGCGGAACGAGTGGGGCTTTGAAGGTCTCGTTATGAGCGACTGGGGCGCCGTAGATGAGAGAGTCGAAGGCGTCAAAGCCGGACTCGACCTCGAGATGCCCTCCAGCCACGGCAAGAACGATAAATATATCGTCGAGGCTGTCGAAAAGGGTGAGCTGTCAATGGAAGAGCTTGACAGCTGTGCAAGGCGTGTCCTCGAGCTTATCGACAGAGCCCTCGAAAGCGGCTCCGGCGATACCGAGTGGGATAAGAAAAGGGATCACGACCTTGCAAGAAAGCTCGCATCCGAGTGTATCGTGCTGCTCAGAAATGAGGGCGGAGTGCTGCCTCTCAAGACTGACAAGTCCGTTGCCTTTATAGGCAAATTTGCTGCCGAGCCGAGATATCAGGGCGGCGGAAGCTCGCATATCAACTCGAAGTATATCGACTCCGCACTTAAAGCCTCCGAGGAATACGCAAAGGTCACTTACGCCCAGGGCTATGTCACCGACGCCGACAGAACAGATGAGGCTCTGCTCGCAGAAGCAGTTGCCGCTGCCAGGAGCGCCGATACCGTCGTTATCTTCGCCGGCCTGCCGGATTCCTTTGAGTCCGAGGGCTACGACAGATCTCACATGAAGCTGCCGTCCTGCCAGCTCAGACTCATAGACGAGATCGCAGCCGTAAATAAGAATACTGTGGTCGTGCTCCATAACGGCTCACCGGTAGAAATGCCTTTCCGCGATAAGGTCAAGGGCATACTCGAAGCCTACCTCTGCGGTGACGGCTCCGGCGGCGCTGTCTGCGATGTGCTGTTCGGCAAGGTCAACCCCAGCGGCAAGCTTGCCGAGACCTTCCCCGTGAAGCTGTCGGATAATCCCTCTTTCCTCAACTTCCCCGGCGAGGGCGATACCGTAAACTATGCCGAGGATATCTTCGTCGGCTACCGCTATTACGACAAAAAAGATATCGAGCCGCTCTATCCCTTCGGCTACGGCCTTAGCTATACCACCTTTGAGTACTCCGACCTCAGACTTTCACATTCCGAGCTCGACGACAGCAAGACACTTATCGTCGATGTAACAGTGAAGAATACAGGCAAGTGCTTCGGTAAGGAGGTAGTGCAGCTCTATGTCTCCGACAGGGAGAGCTCGGTTTCAAGACCCGTCAAGGAGCTCAAGGGCTTCGAGAAGGTCGCACTTGCACCCGGTGAGAGCAAGAAGGTTGTGTTCAGACTCGACGCAAGAGCTTTCGCGTATTACGAGACCTCGATAGAGGATTGGTTCATAGAGTACGGCGCCTACGATATACTTGTGGGTGCTTCGTCAAGGGATATAAGACTGAAAGATACCGTGTATGTCAATACGGGCAAGAGACTGCCGGTCCACTTTGACCTCAACAGCAACTTCGGGGATATCAGACAGTTCCCGGAGGGCAGGGAGATACTTGACGAGCTGTTCAGGAATACGAGTGCAACTGGCGGGTTTGATGAAGACGACGAAAATATGAGAAGAGTAAACGAAGCGATGACCAATGAGCTGCCGCTTAGAGCGATAGTAAGCTTTTCGGATGATCCGTCGTTCACGAGGGAGAATATGCAGAAGCTTGTGGACAGGATAAACGAGCTGCTGGCCGATAACTAAGAGCAAACAAAAGCGCTGCGCCCAGGATCCAAAGGGCACAGCGCTTTCTGTATCTCCGCAAAGCTGCGGGGACAAATGATCGCAGCGCCGTCAGGGAAGTGTGTCGCCCGTACTCCCGGGGAACAGCAGAAAAAGTCGGCACAATACACCTCCGACCGCACAGCAAAAACAAATAATACCAAACCAATAGGAAATCCCGCTTGACATTTGACGAAATATGTAATATACTATAATCACAACCGAATATGAGGCTGCGGTCTCCCTGTCCGAGAGACGGGGTGTGATCGGGAAGAACGGTGGAAGTCCGTCGCAACTGTCATTACCGTAAAAGTCGGAATACTCCCGCAGCCTTGAGCCCGTAACCGGGCGAACGGTATTGCCGTCTTGGACAAGAAGAAGTGCAGCCAGAGCAAACTGTGGTATCAGATCCGCCGAAGGGTCAGCTTTGCTGTACTTGTTTGAAGGAAAAGACGCCTCGGTCAGCTTTGCTGTGCTTTCTCCGTTTGGGACGGAGGAAGCTTTTTTGATGTCGGCATGAGGAAAGGAGAGGTCACGGTGAGCGATGACAAGAAGCGCGAGCTTGCGGTCTCTCTGCTTCAAAGGAAGTATGCCGAGCTCGGGAGGCTCCCGAAACGGAGCGATTTTCCTCCCGAGACCGTCTGCTTTATCAAGCAGAAGCTCGGCCCCTTCCCGCGAGCGCTCGAACAGGCAGGACTGAAAACGGCCGTCAGACTACCGGCAGCCCTGCGCAGCAAACAGAAGCGCCGCCGTGCCGCACTGAGAAGAAAGCTCCTCAAGAAATCCAAAGAATCGGAGGAAGAAAAATGAACGCAAAAAAAATCATCTCATTACCCGCAGCACTGATGATCGTCCTAAGCGCAGTACCCGCAGCCGCATTCGCAGCAGATAAGCCCGCCGATACTGTCAGGGTCATCGTCGAGAACACAACGTATACAGTTGAGTCCGGCGCTTCGTGGGAAGGTCTGCTCCTCGATACCGAGGTCGCCCTTTCCGACAGCTCGGATCTGCTCACCGTTGTTACCGACGCCCTCGACTCCGCGAACGTGAGCTATGCCCTCGCATCGTGGGGCGGCATCGAAACGATCAATGAACTCTCCTACGGCTGGATGATTGCTCTCAACGACTGGTATACCGCAGAGGGCGCAGCAGCCTATACCGTAGCTAACGGCGGCCTGCAGGCCGGCGATACCGTCGCGGTAAGGTACTCTCTTGATTACGGCCCCGATATCGGCGGCAGTTGGGAAAATAACGATACCTCGCTCAAGTCTCTCAGCTTCTCCGCAGGAGAGCTCTCTCCCGCTTTCGACGGCGCGACTGGTGAGTATACCCTCACTCTCAGCGGTGCCACCGATATCACCGCAGCCTATGAGGCATCAAATAAGAATTTCCAGGTGCGTACCTATAAGAATGAATACGCTCCCTCGTCCTCCGCTCATTACAGAACAGGCGAGACAATAACCGTTGTTGACGGCGATAAGCTCATCATCGGCGTCGGCGACCCCGCATGGCCTTCCATGAACTACAGCCAGACCGAAACAAAGTATACCGTAAATGTCAGCTCGGATATCACCGGCGACGGCCTCGAAGCTGCTCAGGCAGTCGAAAAGCAGATCTCAGAGATCGGCGAGGTCACTCTCGATAAGGAAGATGTCATAACTGCCGCCCAGACCGCTTATCTCCGTCTCAGCGACGCCGAGAAGAAGCTTGTGAGCAACGCAGCCGTCCTTGAGGATGCTGTTGAGAAGCTTGCCGCTCTCAAGAAGGCAAAGACCGAAGCGACCCTCGACGAGATCTTCAAGGCTACTGCCGAAAATCTCAAGACCGTCGCTCCCGACATAGGAGCCGAGTGGAAGATACTCGGCCTCGCAAGAGCAGGTCTGCTCCCCGAGGAGTCTGCCAAGACCTTCGCCGACAAGCTGGCTGTTGAGGTCTCCAAGTCCTCCGACGGCAAGCTCCACGCTCGCTATTCGACCCAGAACTCCAAGGAGTCCCTGACCGCCGCAGCTCTCGGCTACGATCCCGCAGCCTATGCCGGCAAGGATATCCTCTCGCCCGTGCTCGATAAGGACTATACCTCAATCCAGGGCATAACCGGACGCATCTGGGCCAATACCGTTCTCGCCGGCCTCGGCAAGGATGCCGCCTATACCGACGCTCTGCTCGCAGATCAGCTCGAAAGCGGCGCATTCTCCTTCGACGGCAAGACTGAGGACGTTGATATCACCGCTATGTGCATCACCGCCCTTGCCGGTCAGGACAAGGCCGGGGACGCAGTTGAAAAGGCTGTTGAATGGCTCTCCTCCAAGCAGCAGGCAGACGGTTCCTACGGCAACTGCGAGTCCACCGCTCAGGTCATCATCGCACTTGCCACCGCCGGCATAGACCCCGTTACCGATCCTCGCTTCGTTAAGGACGGCGTCAGCGTTATGGACGGCCTCACCGCCTATTATCTCGGAAACGGCGAGTTCGCTCATACCCTCGGCGGAAATGCCGACTCCATGGCTACCGAGCAGGCATTCCTTGCCATGACCGCAAACAAGCGTCTCAGCGAGGGCAAGACCGCGATCTACGATCTCAGCGACGTAACACTCGAAGCATACAAGCTCGAGGAGGGCACCAACCCTCCCACCGGTAAGGCAGGACGCATAGTTCTCGTACTTTCCGCTGCTGCAGCGCTTTGCTTCCTGTTCAATAAGAAAAAGTAATATCAGACCAAGGGAGTGATCTGCGTGACCCCGAAGGCAGGCAAGCTTATAAAATGCGTTATCGCTGCGGCTGCTGTCGCAGGCGTGCTTGCTGCTGCCTACTTTTCGGGGGGCGAGGTCACTCCTCAGAAGTCTTCGGACACTTCATCGGCAGCGCAGCAAACGTCTGCCGATGTTTCTTCTGAAAGCTCCGGGACCTTGTCTCAGACCGTGACCTCTTCTGTCACGCAGAGCTCTTCGGTAAGCGTATCCGAGCCTTCGGCTGAGACCGTCACTTCGCAGACCGAAACGTCGGCTGAAAGTACGGTTACAGTTACCGTTACCGAGACTCAGACTCAGACCAGGCCGCCCGCAGATACCGCCGTCAAGGAGACCTCGGCAACGGTGAAGACCGCTGCCTCCGAAAAGGAGACAAAGCCGCCCGTACACGGTGACACCTGTTCGTTCATGATCTCCTGCAGCACCGTCTTTGACAACCTCGACAAGCTCACCCCCGGCGTTATAGATATCCTTCCCGCGGACGGGATGATCTTCCCGAAAAGCGAGATCGAGATAAAAGAGGGAGAGACGGTATTTGACCTTATCCTGCGGGTATGTACCGACAACGGCATACCGATAGAGTATTCGCGCATCGCCATGACCTCCAACAAGTATATAGAAGGCATAGCAAACCTCTACGAGTTCGATGCGGGAGCCCTCTCCGGCTGGATGTATTCGGTCAACGGGAAGTTCCCGCAGCTGAGCACCTCTCAGGTAACGGTCAGCAAGGGCGACGTCATCGAGGTGGTCTACTCGTGCAGCATCGGTGCCGACGTGGGCGACGACTATTTCACCAAGGCGGGTTGAGTATGGAAAGCTGCAGCTTTGCGGGGCTTCATCCCGCAGCTATCGCACTTTATTTCATATTGCTTCTTTGTACGGGTGCATTCACCATGCACCCCTGCTTTATTGCGCTGTCTCTTACGGGGGCAGCGTGCTTTGCTTTACGCATAGGCGGCAGGGGACTTGTCCGCAAGGCACCGCTGCTTCTCATACCCGCTCTGATAGCGGCAGGGGTGAACGTGCTGTTCAATCACAGAGGCGTTACCGTCCTCGGGCATTTCCCGACAGGCAATCCGCTGACCCTCGAGGCGCTTATCTACGGCGCCGCAGCGGGATTATCGGTCTGCGCGGTGATAATATGGTGCTGGTGCTTCTATAAGGTCTTCTCAGCCGACAAGCTCATGTCTCTCACGGGCAGGCTTCTTCCGTCGCTGACGGCGGTCATCACCCTGACCCTCAGATTTATCCCGCTGTTTGTCCGACGCTTCCGTGAGATCAACTCCGCAAGGCATCAGTTCGGCAGGGGAGCCTCCGACGGCAATCTGCTGCAAAGGCTCAGAAACCTTGCAGCCATATTCTCGATACTGCTCACCCGCTCCCTTGAGGACTCCGTGCATACTGCCGACTCTATGAAGAGCCGGGGCTTCGGACTCCCGCACAGGACATCCTACGACCGCTTCCGCTTCCGGCGGCGGGACGCCGTGATGATACTGCTCATGCTCTGCTTCGGTGCCGCGGCGCTCTGGGGGCTTATATCCGGTCAGGCGGAGTTCCGGTACTATCCGAGACTCTATCATTCCGACCCATGCTTCGGGGCTGTCGTTGAGACAGCAGGCTTCGGGCTGCTGTGCTTTCTGCCGCTATTCTATGAGATAAAGGAGGCTTTGAAATGGAGATTGCAAGCTTCAAGGCTCTGAGCTTTACATATCCGGACGCCGGCGATGCGGCTCTGAAAGATATAAGCCTCACTCTGCACACAGGTGAGCTCACCGTTATCTGCGGAGCCTCCGGCAGCGGAAAGACGACCCTGCTGCGATGCCTCAAGCCCGCACTTGCCCCCTCGGGTACCGTGACCGGCAGCATCGAGCTGTTCGGAAAGGCCGCATCCGAGCTTTCAGACCGTGAGCAGGCCGAGCGCATCGGCTTTGTCGGGCAGGATCCCGAGAGCATGATCGTCACCGACAAGGTCTGGCACGAGCTGGCTTTCCCGCTTGAGAGCCTCGGCGCCGGCAACGGCGATATCCGCCGCCGCACGGCTGAAATGGCTGAGTTCTTCGGCATGACTTCCAGCTTCTCAAAGCCCGTTGACGAGCTCTCGGGCGGTCAGAAGCAGCTTTTGGCTCTTGCCTCGGCGATGACCGTTCATCCCGAGCTGCTTATCCTCGACGAGCCCTCCTCGCGCCTCGACCCGATAGCTGCGCGGGAGTTCTTTGACGCCGTGAGCCGCATAAACCGCGAGTTCGGCACGACAGTGATCGTCAGCGAGCACAGGCTCGGAGAAGTCCTGCCGGCAGCCGACAGGCTGATCTGTCTTGACGGCGGCAGGGTAGTCTTTGACGCTGCGCCCTCCGAGCTCGGTAGCCGTGAACTCCCGGATGGGCTTGCGGAAATGCTCCCGACGCCTGTGCGGGTATGGCTTTCCTGCGGCGGAGAGGGCAGCTGCCCGGTGAGCGTATCCAAGGGGAGAAGCTGGCTCTCGCAAAAGCTCTCCGGCAGCAGACCCGAAGCCACCCGCCCGGAAAACACAGAGCTGTCCGACGAGGCCGCTCTGCGGCTCAGGGATATCCGGTTCAGATATGAAAAGAATTCTCCCGATGTGCTCAAAGATCTCAGCCTCGAGGTCAGGCGCGGGGAGTTCTTCGGCATAATCGGCGGCAACGGCTCCGGCAAGAGCACGCTGCTCTCCGTGATCGCCGGCATCCGCAGGCAGTACAGCGGCAAGGCCGAGCTGTTCGGTCGGAAAGTTATGCTGCTGCCGCAGGAGCCGCAGTCTCTTTTCGCTCACGACACCGTCGCCGACGATCTGCGGGAGGTCTGCTCCGACGAAGAAAGCATTGAGCGGACGGCTTCTCTCTGTGGGCTCGGTCAGCTGATGGACAGGCATCCTTTCGATCTCTCGGGGGGGGAGCTTCAGCGTGCTGCCATAGCCAAGCTGCTGCTCGCACAGCCGGATATCCTGCTGCTCGATGAGCCCACTAAGGGCATGGACGCCCGTTCAAGGAACCGTCTCGCGGACATTGTACGCAGGCTTTGTCAGAGCGGAGAGACGGTCATAGTCGTCAGCCACGACACCGATCTCATCGCCGAGAACTGCGGGCGGTGCGCTATGCTGTTCGACGGCGAGCTGATAGGCATATCCGAGCCCTGCGGTTTCTTCTCGGAGAACACCTTTTACACCACCGCCGCAGCGAGGATGTCCCGCGGGCTCATCGACGGAGCCGTCACAGCGGAGGGCATAATCCGAGCACTCGGATATACCCCGCCGGAGCGAAGCCTCCCGGACGAGCTTCCGCCGAAGTCTCCCGACAAGCCCTCCGGCACAGCGGAAAAGAAAAAGAGCTCTCCCGCACGCTTTGCTGCAAAGCTCATAACTTCATTTGCATTCCTGTTTTCCGCTGCCGGCTGCATGGGTCTGATACCCGGGCTCTTTGAAGAGCATTATATGCTGCCCTATATCCTGCTGGCGGCATCCGTTGTGTGCGGCGCCCTTGCCTTTTCCGACGGCAGGACAGTCCCGCAGCGCAAAGCACGGCGAAAGGTGTCGGCAAGGTCGGCGGCGGCTTCTGTCATAATGCTGCTTCTGATACCCCTGACCGTTTACATCGGCGCTACCTATCTCAACACCGGAAAATATCTCTTCGTTTCGCTGCTTGTGATGCTCGAAGCCTCGGCACCCTTTTATCTGCTCTTTGAGGGCAGGAGCCCCAAGGCGCGTGAGATCGCAGCCGTTGCGGTACTGACGGCGGCGGCGGTAGCCGGAAGGCTCGCGTTCTATATGCTGCCGCAGTTCAAGCCGGTGCTTGCGGTGGTGGTGATCTCGGGAGCCGCATTCGGCGGCGGGACAGGTTTTCTTGTGGGCTCGCTCTCGATGCTGCTTTCAAACTTCATCTTCGGGCAGGGTCCCTGGACACCCTGGCAGATGTTCTCAATGGGGATCGTCGGGTTCATATCCGGGCTGCTGTTCTCCCGGGGGATGCTCCCTAAAAAGCGGGAGGTCGTGGCGCTGTTCGGCTTCTTTGCCGCCGTCGTCATCTACGGCGGGATAGTCAACCCCTCGACGCTTTTCATCATGCACAACGAAGTCACAGTCGCTTCGGTCACGGCGGCTTACGCTGCGGGTCTGCCCCTCGATATCATTCACGGCGCCGCTTCGCTGGGCTTTCTGTTCGTCCTCGCACCGCCCTTGCTCAAAAAGCTTGACAGGCTCAGAACGAAGTACGAATTCTTTGAATAACAGACACAAATAACAGACCCCTCAGCCGGCTGTCCCGACTGAGGGGGTTATTATCAACTGTCAGTTCTTACTCCGGCAGCTTGCAGACATCTACCCACTTGCTGCTGCCCGAGAGCTTTTCAAGCTCGGGGACAGTCAGCTCTATTGCGCTGTTGGAGCTGCCGCAGGCGGGGTACACCGTTTCAAAGCGTTTGAGGGAGCTGTCGAGATATATCTCCGTGCCCTCGTTTACCGCGAACGGGCATACTCCCCCGACCGCGTGGCCGATAAGCTCAACGGCTTCGTCGGGAGTGAGCATCTTTGCCTTCTCGCCGAACTGCGCCTTGTATTTTGGATTGTCTATCCTCGCATCTCCCGCCGCGACCACAAGCAGAGCTTTCCCGCCGGCCTTGAAGGACAGCGACTTTGCGATCCTGCATGGCTCACAGCCCAGCGCCTCCGCCGCCAGCGCTACGGTAGCACTTGAGGTATCGAATTCGATGATGCGGTCTTCCATGCCGAAGCCCTTGAGATACTCTCTGACTCTTTCGATAGACATTATTGTTTCTCCGTTTCGTATATTGTCAGGTCTTGCCGCCCTCAATAAGGAAGGTAGCCTCCATATCCGCGATATTCACTGCCAGCGCAAGCGGGAACATCTCCAGCGCCTTGCCGATGGTGTTCTTGTTCTCCTCGCCGGAGAAGCCCATGTGCCAGCGTATCGCAAAGGCTTCCTCACGGGTCAGGCGCATGAAGCCGGAAATGATGTACACGCTCTTTTCGCCGTGACCGTAGGGCAGGTTATCGTTGAAGGAAAAATACGGCACCTTCTCCCAAGCGCCCTGATCGTTCTTGGCGTTGCGGAAGCTGGTCTCGTAGGTGTTGATCTTGCACAGGTCGTGCAGCAGACCGACGATGGCTATGCTCTCGTCCGAGACATTGAGTCCGTAGGTGTCCTTGACCCTTTCGCGCTCACAGTAGGCCTTGAGGCACTCGTACACATTGATAGAGTGCTCGCAGAGGCCGCCCTCATAGGCGCTGTGGTACTTGGTCGAGGCAGGTGCGGCAAAGAAATCCGAGTTCTCGGAGAGCAGGTATTCAAGCAGCCTCTCCGACCCCGGACGTGTGATGTTTGCTTTGTAAATGCTCGTGAATTTATCCATGAGCTGACGTATATCTGACATGGCGATCCCTCCCTGTGACCTATTATATCACATTGGTTTTGTTTTGACAATACTTTGTTCTTGATTTGTAACTTATCGTGTGGTAAAATAAAATGTGTAGTTGTTTTTATTCTTTGAGGAGCTGGTATCTTGTGAACATAGAATTCAGAAAAGCAGAACTGTCAGACGCAGAGATGCTGACAGATATCTACGATTCTTCGTTCTGTGACGACCATATAAGATACGGCGGTTGTCCCGCTTACGGGAAGACCGCGGAAATGATGAGGCAGTCGATCGTTGAATACCCGACTGGAAAGACAGATCCTTTTGCTAATAATATCAGGGGAGGGGTACGGCTTTGAGAAGCGGGATAAAGGGAGTACTGTTCGATTTCGATATGACACTCGGCGATTCCTCCGGGGCGATAATCAGATGCTACAAGCTTACCCTTGAGCATTTCGGCTATGAGCTCCCCGATGACCGGGAGATCTTCTCGACTATCGGCAAGACGCTGCTCGACTCCTTTGACATCCTGACCCGCACCAAGGACAACCCCCTCCGTGAGGAAATGCGCCGTTTCTATGTCTCTCAGGCGGATAAGTATATGGCTGCCGGGACTTTATTCTATCCCGCGGCGCTGCCGCTGCTCGACCTGCTGCGCAGCAGGGGCATAAAGACTGCCGTCGTTTCCTCAAAGATGAAATACCGCATCGTCGAGACCTTCGAGCTGCACTTCGGCAGGATCCCCGTGGATGAGATCATCGGCCTTTACGATATGCCCGCTCCCAAGCCGGCACCCGACGGCATACTTATCGCCGCCGACAGGCTCGGCATTGAAAAAGAGAGCATACTCTATGTCGGAGACAGCTATATCGACGCCGAGACCGCGCAGGCTGCCGGGGTGGATTTTGCAGCCGTCACCACCGGCCCGACCTCTGCTTCCGAGTTCGCAGAGTACCCCTGCTGCGGGGTGTACGGGTCTCTTGAAGAACTGATGCGGGAATTTGAAAATACAAGGTAAAATATCATTTAAAATTATGTTAACAACTATTGATATCGCGGCGGAAAAATGTTATAATTAAATGATGATTTATAACCTATCTTTTCTGCGAAAGGAACGATCGTGATGATAAAAAGCATGACTGGCTTCGGTAGAGAAAGAAGAGTGATAGGGTCAAGGGAGATACTGGTGGAGATCAGGTCGGTAAATCACCGCTACTATGAGTTCACCGCCAAGACCCCGAGAGCCTACGGCTACCTTGACGAAAAGCTCAAGGCCTTTATGCACGGCTCTATCTCGAGAGGCAAGGTAGAGGTCTCCGTTTCGATCTATAATCAGGAGGGCGTAAACGCCAATATAGAGATCAACAAGGACATCGCGAAGGGCTATATCAATGCTCTGAGAAATTCGGCTGACGAGCTGAGCCTTGAGGACGATCTCAAGCTCTCCAACGTTCTGAGGCTCCCGGATGTCTTCACCGTCGTCAAGGTCATCGACGATGAGGAGGAGATCTGGCAGCAGGTCAGCGAGGTCGCTTCGGCGGCGCTGGAGCATTTCGTTGAGATGCGTGTCACCGAGGGCGAGAAGATGTACAGCGATATATCCTCGCGCCTCGATATGATAGAGGAAACGGTCGGGAAGATCGAGAAGCTCAGCCCGGCGTCTGTTGAGAATTACAGAAAACGTCTTTATGACAAGATCGCAGAGGTCGTGGGCGACAGGAACATCGACGAGAACCGTATACTTACCGAAGCGGCAATATTCGCTGATAAGATCGCCGTCGATGAGGAGACCGTAAGGCTCAGGAGCCATATCGCCCAGTTCAGGGAGCTGCTCGCGAGCGGCGAGCCGGTGGGCAGAAAGCTTGACTTCCTCGTTCAGGAGATGAACCGCGAGGTCAACACCACGGGTTCAAAGGCTCAGGAACTCGAGATCACAAGAATGGTCGTTGATATGAAATCAGAGATCGAGAAGATCCGCGAGCAGATCCAGAATATCGAATAAAGGAGGAGCGCTTTGTGAAGCTGATAAACATAGGCTTCGGGAACATGGTCTCGGCGGCGCGGCTGATAGCTCTTGTTACCCCCGAGTCGGCTCCCGTAAAGCGTATAATCCAGGAGGCCAGAGACAAGGGCACTCTTATAGATGCCACCTGCGGCAGGCGTACCCGGACCGTGCTTGTCATGGACAGTGACCATGTAGTCCTGTCGGCAGTCGCTCCCGAGACGGTCGGGGGCAGGTTTGAGACCGGTGAAACGGAGGGCGATACCGATGAATGAGCCTAAGACCATAATCGTATCCGCGCCCTCGGGCTGCGGAAAAGGGACGATACTCCATTCGGTGTTCGAGGGGAAGGATATGTTCTATTCCGTCTCCTGCACCACAAGAGCTCCCCGCGAGGGCGAGGTCAACGGTACCGATTATCACTTCATCTCGACCCGGAAATTCAGGTCGATGATAAAGGACGATCTCTTCCTTGAGCACGCCTGCTTCAGCGGGAATTACTACGGCACTCCCAAGGAGCCCGTGGACAGCAGCCTTGCCGAGGGAAAGGACGTGATCCTTGAGATCGAGACTCAGGGAGCCTTTCAGGTCAAGGAGAAAAGACCTGAGACTCCGATGATCTTTATCCTCCCGCCCTCTGTCGCCGAGCTTCGGCGCAGGCTCAAAAAGCGCGGCACCGAGGACGATGCGACGATCGAGAAACGCATGGCGAATGCCGCCTCCGAGATCGCGAATTCGGTGAAGTACGATTACGTCATGATGAATGACGACCTTGACGCAGCTCTGGCGGACTTCGTCACGATATACAATGCCATAAAGAACGGCGACGGCTCTGCCGACCGTTTCTCTCCCAAGAACGAAAATACAGTTAAAATGATAAATGAGGTGCTTGAAAATGCTTAGACCGGCAGTTGTACAGATACTTAAGAACAATGAGAGCTATTACTCTCTCGTGCTCGCAGTGGCCAAGAGAGCAAGGCAGATAACCGATGAGGCGATCGAGAACAAGGATAAGCCCATTCTCGACGAAAAGCCCGTCAAGACAGCAGTTGACGAGTTCGCTTCCGGCGAATACAAGATAATCGAGGATCCGAGCCTCAGATAACGGCTCGTCCGGCAGGGAGGAGTGAGCAGGTTGCGGGGAGATACACTTATCGCCAAGGTAGCGGTCTCTGCTGCCTCCTACCACTTTGACAGCGAGTACAGCTATACCGTGCCCGCCGCCTTTGCCGACGATATCAAGCCGGGTATGAGAGTGATCGTTCCTTTCGGCAACGGCAACCGCCGCTGCGTCGGGCTGGTAACAAGGCTCAAGACCGATCCCGAGCCCGACGAAAGGATCAAGCCGGTCTTCCGGCTTGCGGACACGGAGCCTCTCGTCAATGACGAGATAATGAAGCTCATATTCTGGCTCAAGGAAAACACCTTCTGCACCTACTTCGATGCCTTCCGCAGCGCGGTGCCCTCGGGGTTCAGTCTGAAATTCTCCTGCAAGTACAAGCCCGCCAACATCGCAGTTGACGAGAGCGAGCTCAGTGAGGAGGAGCTGAAAGTCCTTATGTTTATGAGGCAGGCCGCCTCTCAGAAGGAGATAGACGAGTTTCTTGACCTTTCCGCCACCCCCAAGCTCAGGCATATCCTTGATTCGCTCATAGACAAGGGCTATGTCGAGGAGGAGGATAAGCTCAAGATGCGCGTCGGTGACGAGAGCATAAAAATGCTCCGGCTCTCCGACAGCTATCTTTCCCTTGCGGGGACTGAGGCGGAACCGAGGCTCACCGAGAAGCAGCGTGCGGTAGTGAACCTGCTGACCGAATGCGGATGTGCTTCCTCTAAGGAAGTCAGATACATGACCTCCTGTACCGATGCGGTAATAGTAAGGATGAAAAACACTGGTATCCTGACCGAGTATGAAAACAAGATCCTCCGTGACGCGATCGGTGAGGTCGGGGAAGTTAAAGATCCCGAGACGATAATCCTTAACTCCGAGCAGCAGCAGGCTTACGACGGGATAATGGAGCTCGTGAGAGCCGGCAAGCCCGCAGGCGCTCTGCTTTACGGCGTCACCGGCAGCGGCAAGACCGCGGTCTTCTTCCGGGTCATCGACTCTGTGCTGAAAATGGGCAAGACCGCGATGATGCTCGTTCCCGAGATCTCGCTGACCCCGCAGATGCTCAGGCGCTTCAAGCAGTATTTCGGCGGAGATATCGCCGTGCTGCATTCGTCGCTGTCTCTCGGGCAGCGAAGCGATGAGTTCAAGCGCATACGCTCCGGCGGGGCGAAAATTGTCATCGGGACAAGGAGCGCGGTATTTGCGCCGCTCTCTGATATCGGCGTCATAATCATCGACGAGGAGGGCGAGCATACCTATAAGTCTGAGAGCTCGCCGAGATATCATGCCCGCGATGTCGCCATACAGCGCTGCGGGATGAACAATTCCGTGCTGCTCATGGCTTCCGCGACGCCGTCGCTCGAGACTTTCTATTTTGCAAAGCACGGGCGGTTCAGCCTGTTCGAGCTCAGAAAGCGCTATGCCGATGCCGTTCTGCCGGAGGTCGAGATAATCGACATGGCAGGCGAGGGCGGCAAGCTGTTCAGTCAGAGGCTTACGGAGATGCTCCGAAAGACTCTCGACAACAAGGAGCAGGCTATCCTGCTGCTCAATCGGCGAGGGTATGACACCTATATCTCCTGCCTTGACTGCCGAAAGCCTGTGAGCTGCCCTAACTGTGAGCTCCCGCTGACCTACCATAAACGAAACGACAAGCTGATGTGCCACTACTGCGGGTTCTCGATGGAGAACGTTAAAAAGTGTCCGCAGTGCGGCTCGACGCATCTGTATAACAGCGGCGTGGGTACTCAGAAGATAGAGGATGAGCTCGCGGCGCAGTTCCCCGAGGCGCGCATCCTCAGAATGGATGCCGACACCACCTTCTCGCGGTATTCCTACGAGGAAAACTTCCGGGATTTTGAAGACGGCAAGTACGACATAATGCTCGGCACACAGATGATAGCCAAGGGGCTCAATTTCCCGAACGTTACCCTCGTCGGGGTCGTGTCGCTGGACAAGGCACTGTTCACCGGAGACTTCCGCAGCTATGAGCGCACCTTCTCGCTGCTGACACAGGTCGCGGGGAGAAGCGGCAGGGGCGACAAGCCCGGAGTTGCGTGCTTGCAGACCTATGTTCCCGATCACTTCGTCCTCAATCTTGCAGCAAAGCAGGATTACGACGAATTCTACGAGGAAGAGATCGCACTTCGCAAGGCGCTCATATACCCGCCGTTCTGCGATATCTGCGTGGTGGGCTTCTCATCGGTGCTGGAGAGCAAGGCGATAGCCGCTTCCGAGTGGTTCGCCGCCGAGCTCGGCAGATATATCAACAGTTATATAATACCCAACGGTATCAAAATGTTCCTGCGCACTATCGGCCCCGCGCCGTGTACGCTGGGGATGATAAACAAAAAGTACAGGTACAGGCTCATTCTCAAATGCCGCAACAATGCAGAGTTCCGGAAGATGATCTCGTCGCTGCTCATTGAGTTCTGCAAGGAGCAGGAGTTCAGGCAGGTCAGCATCTATGCGGATATAAACGGAGATATCGGGCTCTGACGGAAGGAGACAGTTATGGCAGTAAGAAACATCCTGAATAAAAGAGACGAGGCTCTGCACAAGGTCTGCAAGCCTGTGACCGCCTTCAACGAGAGGCTCCACATCCTGCTCGACGATATGGCGGACACTCTTGACAAGGCGCAGGGCGTCGGTCTCGCGGCACCGCAGGTGGGTATCCTCAAAAGAGCGGTCATAATCAACACCTATGACGGCACCGGAATTCACGAGCTAATCAATCCCGAGATCATCTGGCAGTCGGAGGAGACCCAGAGGGTGCAGGAGGGCTGCCTTTCCTGTCCCGGAGAGTGGGGGTATACCATACGTCCGATGAAGGTGCGCTTCAAGGCACAGGATCGCTACGGAGAGTGGTACGAGCAGGATGCCGAGGAGCTTTTCGCTCAGGCGGTATGCCATGAGCTCGAGCATCTTGACGGGCATCTGTTCTTGGAGAAGGTAGTCGAATTCATCGAACCCGAAGAAGAGTAATAGAGGTGCTGCCGCTTGAATATAATCTTTATGGGGACGCCGGATTTCGCCGTGCCCGCACTGGAAAAGCTTTATGAAAAGCATAATATACTCGCTGTGTTCACTCAGCCCGACAAGCCCAAGGGGCGCGGGATGAAGCTTGCCGCTCCGCCTGTCAAGGAGCTGGCGCTGACTCACGGGACGCCCGTTTATCAGCCGGTAAGCCTCAAAAAGAACGGCGAGGAGTTCATAGCCGAGATGCAGAGGCTTGCACCCGATGCAATAGTCGTTGCCGCCTACGGCAAGATACTTCCCAAGGCCGTGCTCGATATACCGAGGCTCGGCTGCGTGAACATCCACGGCTCGCTGCTCCCGAAGTACAGAGGTGCTGCACCGATACAGTGGGCTGTGCTCAACGGCGATAAGGAGACCGGTATCACCACTATGCTCATGGCAGAGGGGCTCGATACCGGAGATATGCTCGAGCAGGCAAAGGTCGAGATCGGCAACAACGAGACCGCCGCAGAGCTTTTTGACAGGCTCGCAGACCTCGGCGCCGAGCTCATCATCCACACGCTCGACGGCCTCGAGAGGGGAGAGATAACCCCCGTCGCGCAGGACGATTCGCTTTCATGCTATGCTCCGATGCTCACAAAGGAGCTTTGTCCCATAGATTTCTCAAAGCCTGCAAGAGCAGTGCAGAAGCAGATCTGCGGGCTCTCAGACTGGCCGTGTGCCACGGCTTCACTCGACGGCAGAAGATTGAAGGTATATCATTCGGAGATAGTCTCCGAGACCGGCAGCTTCGGCGAGGCCGGGACCGTATGCGATGCCGCGCGCTTCTGCGTGGCCTGCGGTGAGGGAGCCGTAAGGCTGACCGAGGTCCAGGCAGAGGGCTCAAAGAGGATGAGCGCCGAACAGTATCTCAACGGACATCCTCTTACACCCGGTCAGAAGCTGACCGACTGATATGAGCAATGCAAGAGAGCTTGCCGTAAGGCTGCTGTCAAGAATGGACAAGGACGGTTCCTATTCCAATCTGCTGCTCGATGAAGCACTGGGACGCTCGCAGCTTTCGGCACAGGACAAGCGGTTTGTCTCGGCGCTGTTCTACGGAACGCTCGAGAGGCGATATACCCTTGACCGCATACTTGATCAGAGGTTGAAAAGCGGACGCTCAAAGCTCACCGCGGATACGGTGAACATACTGCGCTCGGGGCTGTATCAGATAATGTATATGGATTCCGTGCCCGACAACGCGGCGGTCAACGAGAGCGTGAAGCTCGCCAAGAGGGATAAGAACCCCTCCATATCCGGACTTGTGAATGCCGTGCTCCGTGGTTTTATCCGTGACGGCAAGCCGCTGCCCGAGACCTCGGGTCACAGCGATGGTCTGGCGGTAAAGTACTCCTGCCCGGTTTGGCTCGTTGAGAAGTGGATCTCCGAATACGGTGATGCAGCTGCAGAGACAATGCTCGCTTCCTCACTCGGGCAGGCTCCCGTGACGGTCAGAGCCAATACGCTCAGGCAGCCGCTTGAAAGTATCATCAGGCTGCTGAGAGAGGACGGCTTCACGGCTGAGATAAGCCCGGTCGTTCCCGACTGCCTGATGATCGGCGGCGCCGGGATAGAGAGCAGCAGGGCGTATTCGCAGGGGCTCGTCCATGTTCAGGATATCTCCTGTCAGCTTTGCTGTGCGGCTCTGGGAGCTTTGCCCGGCGAGACGGTGCTCGATATCTGTTCCGCTCCCGGCGGCAAGACCTTCACCGTTGCCGAGATGATGAACAATGAGGGCGAAGTGCTCGCATTTGATCTTCACGGGAACAGGGCGCGGCTCATAGAGCGCGGCGCTCAGAGGCTCGGGCTGAGCATAGTCAAAGCTTCCGCCAACGACGGCAGGAAATACAGCGAAACCATGCCGCTTGCCGACCGCGTGCTCTGCGATGTCCCGTGCTCGGGGCTCGGAGTGATACGCCGCAAGCCGGAGATAAAATACAAGTCCCCGGAGGAGTTTGAACGCCTGCCGGAGATCCAGTATTCGATACTCGATACATCCTCGCGCTATGTGAAGTCCGGCGGCACGCTGGTCTACTCGACCTGTACGCTGTCCCGCGCCGAGAACGACGGGGTCTCTCAGAGGTTCCTGTCGGAGCACCCGGAGTTTGCAAAGGGTAAGCTCCCCGGTCAGTTCGGAGACGGCTTTGATGTTACGATAACCCCCGACCGCTTCGGTTCGGACGGCTTTTATATCGCGGTGTTCCGCAGAGAGAGGTGATCCTACGCTTTACAAAGACGAAAACGGAAGGATCGACATCCTCTCGCTTGATCTTGACGAGCTCACGGAGCTTATTACCGGGCTCGGAGAAAAGAAATTCCGTGCCAAGCAGATATTCGGCTGGCTGCACGTCAAGCGCGTGACGGATTTCGATTCGATGACCGATATTTCTGCACAACTGCGGGAAACGCTCAAGGAAAAGTTTTGTATAAAATCACTATTTGTCGTTAAAAGACTTGAATCTGCACGCGATAATACTGTAAAATATCTTTATAGGCTTTCTGACGGGAACCATATCGAATCGGTGCTTATGGAGTATGAGCACGGCAATACCGTCTGCGTTTCGACACAGGTCGGCTGCAAGATGGGCTGCCGCTTCTGCGCCTCGACTATCGCGGGGTATAAGCGTGATCTGCTCCCGAGCGAGATCCTCTCGCAGGTGTATGCCGCGGAACGCGAGAGCGGCCGCAAGATCGGCGGCTGCGTGCTTATGGGCATCGGCGAGCCGCTGGATAATTACGATAATGTCATCAGGTTCCTTGAGCTGGTCAGCTGCAAGGACGGGATGAACCTTTCGCTGAGGCACGTTTCGCTTTCCACCTGCGGGCTTGTCCCGAAGATATACGAGCTTGCGGAACTGGAGCTCGGGCTGACGCTTTCGATCTCCCTCCGCGCCCCGGATGACAAGGCAAGATCGGCGATCATGCCGATCAACGACAGATATCCGATAGCAGAGCTTATGAAGGCCTGCAAGGCTTATTTCAGCCGGACGGGCAGGCGCATATCCTTTGAATATGCCCTGATAGACGGGCACAACGATTCGCGTGAGGACGCGAAGAAGCTTGCGGAGCTGCTTGCCGGCTTCGTGTGTCACGTCAATATAATACCGGTCAATAAGATAAAGGAGCGGGATTTCCGTTCCGACAGAAAGAGCGCCCAGCGCTTCAGGCAGTACCTTGAGGAGCTGGGGGTCAACGCGACGGTCAGAAGAACTCTCGGCGCCGATATAGACGCTGCCTGCGGGCAGTTAAGGCGCGAGTACGAGATCTGATAAAGAAATTCATGATGAAAGGCGGTGAGCTGCTTGTTCATAGCTTCCAAGACGGACATCGGGCGTAAGCGCGATGAAAATCAGGACAGAGTACGGTGCGGATTTCTGGGCGATAATATCTCGCTCTCGATAGTCTGCGACGGAATGGGCGGAGCCTTGTCGGGCGGCGTAGCCAGTGAGGAAGCCGTCAACATCATCTATGACAGGATCTCGGCCAATTTCAGACCCGATTTCGCACCCAACAAGGTCCGCAACCTTATGCTCACCGCCGTACACGCCGCAAATACCATAGTGTACGAAAAGAGCAAGGAGGATATAGAAAAGAACGGCATGGGCACCACCTGTGTCGCCGCACTTGTGTGCGGGAAGCACTGCTATGTGGTAAGCGTCGGCGACAGCCGGTGCTATCTCATGGAGGAGGGCAGGATAAAGCAGGTCACTACCGATCATACCTACGTCCGGATGCTCTTTGAGCAGGGTCAGATCTCCGAGGACGAGATGAAGACCCACCAGATGAAGAACGTCATCACCCGGGCGGTCGGCGTTGAACCGGATGTGGATGTGGATTACTTTGAGTTCGAGCCGGAGGGCAACTTCACACTGCTGCTTTGCTCGGACGGTCTCTCCAATTACTGTACCAATGAGATCATTTACGGCTTCGTGTTCGGAAAGAACCTCGATAACGCGGTAAACGATCTGATAAATTATTCCAACGAGCAGGGCGGCAAGGATAACATCTCCGTCGCGCTCGTGGCGAACTGATGAACAAAAGAAAAGAATCAATAGGAAATAGGAGTTGAAATTATGGATTCTAATATCGGCAGGAAGCTTGACGGCCGCTATGAGATCATCGAGCTTATCGGTGTCGGCGGTATGGCTGACGTCTATAAGGCGACCGACGTTATGGAAAACCGTACCGTTGCTGTCAAGATCCTAAAGGCGGAGTATTCCGAGAACGAGGAGTTTGTAAGGCGCTTCCGCAACGAGAGCAAGGCTATAGCCGTGCTTTCGCATCCGAACATCGTCAAGATCTACGATGTCGGCTTTACGGATGAGATACAGTTCATCGTTATGGAGTACATAGACGGTATCACCCTCAAGGAGCTGCTCGAGCAGCAGGGCGTACTCAGGTGGAAGGATGCACTCAAATTCGTGGTGCAGATCCTCAAGGCTCTCCAGCACGCTCACGACAAGGGCATCGTTCACCGCGATATCAAGCCGCAGAACATCATGCTTTTCCCCGACGGCACCATCAAGGTCATGGACTTCGGAATTGCAAGGTTCTCGCGTATCGACGGCAAGACCCTTTCCGATAAGACCATAGGCTCCGTTCATTATATCTCTCCCGAGCAGGCAAAGGGCGAAATGACCGATGAGAGAAGCGATATCTACTCGGTCGGCGTTATGCTCTATGAGATGCTCACAGGCAGAAAGCCCTTCGACGGCGAGAACCCCGTTGCTATCGCCGTTAAGCATATGCAGGAGACTCCCATACCTCCCCGCGAGATCATGCCTTCGATCCCCGAGAGCCTCGAGGAGATCGTGCTTCATGCCATGGAGCGCTCTCCCGCAAGGAGATATCAGTCCGCTGCCGAGATGATAAACGATATCAGCTCCTTCAAGGTAAATCCTTCGATCGTGTTCGGCTACAAGAACACGGCTTCTGTTGACGATGCAGCCTCTACCAAATTCTTCAAGCCCGTTGCCGATGAGTACGAGGAAGAGGCAGAGGAGGCAGAAGAGGAGGAAAAGAAGCGCTCCTATATCATCCCCATACTTCTTGCCGTTACCGTTGCCGTAGTGCTGATCGCCGCAGGCGTTATCGCATATACCGTTATCAAGGAATTCAACCCCGACGAGACTCACAGCTCCAATGTGCTCGTTCAGAACTTTGTCGGTCAGAACTATCAGAGAGTCCGTCAGGAATACAGCGATAAGCTCAAGTTCTCCGTTAAGGAAGAGTGGAGCACCGATTATCCCGAGGGCGTCATCATTGACCAATCCGTTACCAACAAGACCGTCCGCGAGGGCTTCACGCTTGAGCTGACGATAAGTAAGGGACCGCGAATGGTCGAAGTCCCCGACCTGACAAAGAAGACGCAGTCCGTCGCAGAGAGTGAGCTCAAGAGCGTCGGCTTCGTACCCAAACCGAGACCCAAGTTCAGCGACGATATCCCCGAGGGTATGGTCATCGAGACCGAGCCCGCCGCCGGCACACAGTATGCGGCCGGTGCAGAGGTCATCGTATTCGTAAGCCGCGGACCCATGGAGACCCAGATGAAGGTTCCGAACCTCGTTGGCATGACCCAGGAGAAGGCTATCCAGGTACTCAAGGAGAACAAGCTCGTTTCCAAGGTGATCCCCGTTGACCAGGAAGAGAACAAGGGCAAGGTGATCGAGCAGAGCCATCCCGAGGGCACTTATGTTGATAAGGGCGAGGAGATCACCCTTTACGTATCCACCGGTGAGGTAGCCGAGAGCGATATCAAGATCCCGATCCCGATGCCCGACTTTGTACGCGGCGCTTATGTGATCGAGGTCTACCGCGACGGCAACCCGATCGTTACTCAGAACGTAGCTGACGGCGAGGCCGTTGCAGGCGGAAGCGTCAACGTTACCGTTACCGGCAAGAAGACCGAGACCGTTACTATCTGGATCAGGAGCTCGCTCGGTCAGGTCAAGAACTATGCAACATTTGACCTCGACTACGATGCAGTCAAGGCTACGATCAAGGGCGCTGCCAAGATCGACGATCTGAGAAGGATCACTCCGACCACGCCGACCTCTACCGAGGCACCGCCTCCGCCGCCTCCGGTCATCTCGGAGCCTGACAGCACTCCGGATTCTCAGCCTGACAGCACTCCGGATTCCCAGCCCGACGACTCTGAGCCTGACGATCCGGGCAACGAATGATCGGCTATGCAGGGTATAATTATAAAATCTATCGGAGGTCTCTACACCGTAGAGGCCTCCGAAGGTGTATATGAATGTAAGGCAAGAGGCGTTTTCAGGAAGCGCAGCATAAGTCCCGTCTGCGGTGACAGGGTCAGCTTTTCGCTTGAAAGCGACGGCTGCGGCGTCATCGAAACGATAGGGGAGCGCAGCTCGCTGCTGATAAGACCTCCGCTCGCAAACCTCGATATACTTGTGTTTGTCGCATCCTCCTGTGAGCCTGCGCCCAATCTTCTGCTGCTCGATAAGTTCATAGCTATCGCTGTGTTCAAGCATATCGAGCCTGTTGTGGTGTTCACGAAGATCGACAAGCAGGATCCCTCCGAGTATGCGGACATCTACCGCAGGGCAGGTATCCGTGCCGTTACGGTTGATAACGTGACTGGCAAGGGAAGTGAGGAGGTCAGGGAGCTCATAGCCGGCAAGCTTTCGGCGTTCACCGGGAATACCGGCGTCGGGAAGTCCTCACTTATGCAGAATATCTTTCCCGACCGCGATTTCGCCACCGGCGAGATCAGCCGAAAGCTCGGCCGCGGACGGCATACCACCCGGCATATCGAGCTGTTCAAGCTGCCGGAGGGCGGATATGTCGCCGACACTCCCGGCTTCTCAAGCTTCGAGACCAATCAGTACGATATCATATTCAAGGATCAGCTCGCGGACTGTTTTACCGAGTTCGGGGAGTTTACTTCAGGCTGCCGTTTTGCCGATTGCAGCCATACCTCCGAGAAGGGCTGCGCCGTTATAGAGGCTGTGGAAAAGGGACTCATCCCCGGAACCCGCCACGAGAGCTATAAAACGATGTATGAGGAGGCCAAGCTCCTCAAGGAATGGGAGCATAAGAAATGAGCGGATCGTGTGAGATCTTCTGCGGCGGTGATCCTGTCGGCAGAGAGGTCTATGAGGCTGCAAGGGTGCCGGGCGCCCTGCGTATCGCTGCCGACAGCGGATACAGACTTTGTGAGGCTCTCGGAGTGCGTCCCGATATCGTCGTCGGGGATTTTGATTCCTCGGACAAGCCGGAGGGAGTAAACGTTCTGACCTATCCCGTCAGGAAGGATGACACCGACCTTATGCTGGCGGTAAGAGAGGGGCTGCGGCGCGGAGCGGACAGCTTTACCGTCTTCGGCGCCACGGGCGGCAGGCTCGACCATACCTTTGCCGCTGTACAGTCTTTGGCGTTTCTGCTTGATAACGGAGCGTCGGGAAGGATAGTCTCCGAAAACGAGAGGATATTTCTCCTTGATCCGGGGAGCCATACCGTTCCCGCATTTGAGGGCTTCACGCTCTCTCTGTTCGCTTACTCTCCCGAGGTCGGGGGACTCACTCTCGCAGGGACCGATTATCCCGCGCAGGATATAACGCTCGGCTCGGGATTTCCGCTGGGAGTATCCAATCACTTTGCAGGCCGTGAGGCCGGGATATCTTTCAGATCCGGCAGGCTTCTGGTGATCTGCTCCCGCGAATGAGCAAATAATTGATCTGACGCATAGTATGTATTATCACACTCAGGGAGGTAATACTTATGAAGGTCGTAGTAGTAAAGAGCAACCGCTTTGTCTCAGGGATACTTCGTCTGGTATTCGGGATCAGAAAGAACGATCCCGCAGATTAGTCCCGAAGTGCGCAGAAGGAAAAGGAGCGGAGGCCGTAAAAGTCTCCGCTCCTGTTTTTGCAAAAATGCCCATAAAAAAACTAATGCCTACTACTATCGGCTGTAATAAGCATTAGTTTTTATAGAATTATGAAAGGGATTTAAGTTCGAGTTATGATAAAACTTAAAGTTATGACCTTTATACAATTTGGATTGTATGAGGGAAGTGAGGTAAGGTCTGACTTTAAGTTTTATCATACCTCGAGGTGTCTTCCGGAAGCCTTGTTCCTTTCGACATCTATATAATAACAGTTCTGTGTGAACCGAATATGAATTACAGGGCAAAAAAACGGACGTTTTGAAATTTTAATTGTGAACTTTATGTAAACAAACTATTGATTCTGTTAATATCAGGTTCATAAGTGGATGATATACTGATATTTGGAATAATTTTACGGGAACGGAGGCGTATTCGATTGTTTAAGGTACTCGTGGTCGAGGATGACGGAAATCTCAGAAAACTCATGTCCGCTGCGCTCAAGCAGAACGGGTATGAGCCCTTCACGGCTGAGGACGGTGAGGCCGCGCTCGATCTTCTGGAGAAGACAAGCATTGATATTGTGATCTCGGATATAATGATGCCGAATATGGACGGCTACGAGCTGACTACAAGTCTCAGGCGGGCCAATTTCGAGATGCCGATCCTGCTGGTCACTGCAAAGGAATCCTTTGAGGACAAGCAGCGGGGCTTTATGCTTGGTGTTGACGATTATATGGTCAAGCCGATAGATGTCAACGAGATGATACTCAGGGTCGGGGCTCTGCTCAGGCGTGCGAAGATGGCGTCGGAGCATTCGCTCGTTGTCGGCAACTGCGTGCTCGATTACGATGCGCAGTCGGTGCGCTTCGGCGCAGCGCAGGCCGAGACGATCCCGCAGAAGGAATTTCTTCTTCTGTTCAAGCTGCTCTCCTATCCGAACAAGATCTTTACCCGCCGCCAGCTGCTCGACGAGCTCTGGGGCATGGAGTCAGAGGTCGATGAGAGAACGGTGGATGTTCACATCAAGCGTCTGCGCGAAAGATACAACAGCAACCCCAACTTTGAGATAATCACGGTAAGAGGCCTCGGCTATAAGGCTGTTAAGCTCGTCTGACCGCAGGAGGCGCGTATGAAATTCAGTCTGAGCCTGAAGGTCGCACTGATGTATTTCGGAGTAATGTTCATATCTGCGGCTCTTTCGCTTGCGATACTTGCTTTTATCTTCAAGCCGATCATGCGGGAGAACTCTGAAAATCAGGTAGTAGGAATTGCGAACACCATAAAGCTGATGCGGCTCGACGGCATCTCTATGAACGATATCAAGGAATGGCTCTCCGTTCCTCCGATCTCGATAGAGGAGCTCTCGTCGGACAGTGAGCAGATCGCGGATATCAAATACGATATCCTGCTTGCGGACAGCAGAAATACATACTATGTCGATACCACGGGCATATTCCCCAGCTCGAAGCTGTATTATACCGACGGCAGCAGCTACTATCTTATAAGCGGCACCTCGAAGGACAACAACTACTGGGTCATCTATTTTGTAG
This sequence comes from Ruminococcus sp., assembly GCA_017534595.1. Classification (GTDB taxonomy): domain Bacteria; phylum Bacillota; class Clostridia; order Oscillospirales; family Ruminococcaceae; genus FB2012. Next base: position 108,158 of record JAFXVY010000089.1, on the reverse strand, counting down.
TTATCCTTTCGTTTATCATCTGCCTTGTCGTGGGTACACTTATCACCGTATTTATAACGAGAGTCGTTCTGAGCCCTGTCGAGAGCCTGAGCCGTGCGGCTTCGGAGGTCGCACACGGCAACTTCAAGGTCAGGGTGGATGAGACAGGCGTTCAGGAGTACCGTGCGCTGCAAAAGAACTTCAACCGAATGGCGGAGGAGCTCTCGGGCACCGAGACCCTTCGCGGCGACTTCATCTCCAATGTTTCCCACGAGTTCAAGACTCCGCTTGCGTCTATACAGGGCTTTGCCAAGCTGCTGCAGGCCGACGAGATCACTCCCGAGGAGCGCAACGAGTACACCCGGATAATCATTGAGGAGACCGGACGTCTGACTAAGCTTGCGACTAACATACTTAACCTGTCCAAGCTGGAAAACCAGAAGACTATTGGTCAGAAGACCCGCTTCTCCCTCGACGAGCAGATCAGAAAGATCATCCTTATGCTCGAGCCGGAATGGTCTAAGAAGAATATCGAAATGGACATCGCACTTGACGATATCTACTATTACGGCAACGAGGATCTTATGGGACAAATCTGGCAGAACATCATAAACAATGCGATCAAGTTCACTCCCGAGAACGGTCTTATCTCCGTTCACCTGTTCAGGACGGAGTCGAACATCACGGCGCGTATCTCGGACAACGGTCCCAGCATCTCCCGTGACGCGCAGGAAAAGATATTCGAGAAATTCTATCAGGGCGACCACTCGAGAAAGACCGAAGGCAACGGTCTCGGCCTTGCACTGGTCAAGAGAATTCTCGACCTTTGCGGAGGCAAGGCCTCGGTCGAGAACCTGTATGAGGGAGGCGTATGCTTTATCGTCGAGCTGCCCTTTGTTATCGACGATATGCTCAGCTGAAATGACGGTGAAATGAATGGATACCATCACAATAGATAAAGACCTCGCCCTCGTGTATATGGGTACACGCGGCAGGGACGCTTCCGTGCTCATGCCATTGGTGGACGAGTGCGAAAAGCGCCTGCTTGAGGCGGTGAGCCCGAATTATATCCTGAAGGTCTTCGGCATCGAAAGGACGGAAGCCGGCATAGCGCTTTCCGGCACCGGGCTCCTGCTTACCGGTGAGTCGATAGCGAGCCACCTTGAAGGCTGCGATGAATGCGCTCTGCTCTGCGCGACGCTCTCTCTCGGCGCCGACAGGCTCATCAGCTCCCTTGCCGCAGAGGATATGGCAGCATCCTATGTCACCGACTGCCTTGCGAGCGCGGCTATAGAATCGGTCTGCGACGAGGCGGAGAAGGAACTTGCGGAAAAGCTCCCCGGCAAATTTCTGACCTGGCGTTATTCCCCCGGCTACGGCGACCTTCCGCTTTCACTGCAGCCGGAGATCATAAACGTAATGAATGCGGGCAAGAGGATCGGTCTCAGCGTGACCGACAGCCTTATGCTCATACCCTCAAAATCCGTGACTGCCGTGATAGGGATATCACGGACAAGTCTTCCGAAGGCTGTAAAGGGCTGTATCGGATGTATCATGTATGAAAACTGCAGTTTTCGCAAAGGAGGCTATCACTGTGGATCTTAAAACTTTACTCTGCGAGCGCGAGTTCATCTTCCTTGACGGCGCGATGGGCACGATGCTTTTTGACAAGGGTCTGAAAATGGGTGAGATCCCCGAACTCAAGAATATCGAGAGCCCGGAGTGGATCATAGATATCCATAAGCAGTATATAGCTGCCGGTTCCGATATCATTTATGCTAACACCTTCGGCGCCAACAGCTACAAGCTGTCCCGCAGCGGAAAGACGGTCTCCGAGGTGGTCAGGGCGGCGATAAAGAATGCCCGTATCGCTGCGGAGGGCTCGGATACCCTCGTCGCTCTCGATATAGGCCCCATAGGTCAGCTGCTCGAGCCTGCCGGAACTCTCTCCTTTGAGAAGGCCTACGATATCTACAAGGAGATCATAGAGGCCGGCTGCGACGCCGACCTGATCGTCTTCGAGACGATGACCGATCTTCATGAGCTCAAGGCAGCCGTGCTTGCCGCCAAGGAGAACTCAGATCTCCCGATCATCACCACCATGACCTTTGAGGAGAATAAGAGGACGTTCACCGGCTGCAGCGTCAGCGCCATGGCTTACACTATCGGCGGGCTCGGTGTTGATGCGATAGGTGTGAACTGCTCCCTCGGCCCCAAGGAGCTTATGCCGATAGTCGAGGAAATGGCAAGGGACACATCTCTGCCAATCGTGCTCAAGCCCAATGCAGGACTCCCGGATTCCGTCACCGGAGAATACGGTATCGACGCTCCCGGCTTCGCGGAGCTGATGACCGAGCTGATACCTCTCGGGGTCAAATTCGTCGGTGGCTGCTGCGGCACTTCGCCCGATTTTATCCGCGAGCTCAAAAAGGCTTATTCCGGCAGGAAGTATCAGAAGACTGTGCCTGCCCTCGAGCCTGTCTGCTGCACACCTGCAAACACCGTCAGGATAAGCTGCCCGAGAGTTATCGGCGAGCGCATAAATCCCACAGGCAAAAAGCGCTTCAAGGAGGCGCTGCTCAACAACGACATAGACTACATACTCACTCAGGCGATAGAGCAGCAGCACGCCGGCGCCGATATCCTTGATGTCAATGTGGGTCTGCCGGGCATCGACGAGAAGGAAATGATGGTAAGAGTCGTCAAGGCTTTGCAGGAGATCACCGATCTGCCCCTGCAGCTTGACTCCACCGATCCCGAGGTCATCGAGGCCGGGCTGCGTATCTATAACGGCAAGGCGATAGTGAATTCCGTTAACGGCGAGGAAAAGTCGCTGCAGAACGTGCTGCCGCTTGTTAAGAAATACGGCGCCGGCGTGGTCGGGCTCTGTCTTGACGAGAACGGCATCCCCAAGACCGCCGAGGCTCGCTTTGCCATCGCGGAGAAGATCGTTAAACGCGCCGAAGCTCTTGGTATCGACAGAAGAAACGTCTTTATCGACTGCCTGACCCTTACCGCATCCGCCGAGCAGGAGGGCGTTATGCAGACTCTCGAGGCTCTTGAAAGAGTAGTCAAGGAGCTGGGCTGCCGGACTGTGCTCGGCGTGTCGAACATAAGCTTCGGTCTGCCGTCGAGAGAGATAGTCAACTCGCACTTCCTTACTATGGCTCTGACAAAAGGTCTTACGCTTCCGATAATCAACCCGAATATTGATGCGATGATGCAGTCGGTGAGAGCATATAAGCTGCTTGCCAATCACGACAAGGGCTCGGTGGACTTCATAGCCCACTACGGCAATACTGAGGCTCTCGCTGCCAAGCCGGCGGAAAAGGCAGCGTCCGACGATCTGCCTTATGCGATCTTCAACGGACTAAAGGGTGAGGGCGCAAGGATAACCCGTGACCTACTCGGCAAAAAGGACGCCATGGAGATCATCGACACAATGCTCATCCCCGCGCTCGACAAGACCGGCTCCGACTTTGAGGCGGGCAGGATATTTCTTCCGCAGCTCATTCAGTCGGCGGGTGTGGCGCAGGCTTGCTTTGAGGTCATCAAGGAGCATCTTGCCGCCTCGGGCAAGACCTCCGAGAGCAAGGGAAAGATAGTTCTTGCCACCGTCAAGGGCGACGTTCACGATATAGGCAAGAACATCGTCAAGGTACTGCTCGAGAATTACGGCTACGATGTAATAGACCTCGGCAAGGATGTTGACTGTCAGCTCGTTGTGGATACTGCGATCAGAGAGCAGGTCAAGCTCGTCGGGCTCTCGGCTCTTATGACTACGACCCTTCCGAGTATGGAAAAGACCATAACCCTGCTGCATGAGCAGTATCCCGGGTGCAAGGTGGTGGTCGGGGGAGCTGTGCTCACTCCCGATTATGCCGAGTCCATCGGCGCCGATTTCTATGCCAGGGACGCCAAGGAAAGCTGCGATATCGCAAAGAGAGTATTCAGCGGTGAATAAATAAGCTAAAAAGCTCCAATGCTCGTATTGAAAAATACAGCAAAGGAGCTTTTTTATTATGACATCAAGGCTGACTCTGAGGATCAGGCGTGCCGCCGCCGCGGGTACCTGTGCAGCGGTCATGCTCACGACGGTGAGCGCATTTGACAAATCCACGTTTTTCTTTTTCCCGAGGCTCTTTCCCTCGTTCACGGTCTCGAGGCTGCCCGAGGACAGAGGCGAGGTGGAGTACGGCTTCAGGCTGTTTGAGATCATAATGAGCTGGTTCTCTTAACTGTCCGATATTCGGGACAGTCAGCTGCCGCCATATTGACAGCGGGAACGGTATATGATAAAATGATAGAGGTGAAAAACTACTCAAAGCGGAGGTACAGACCATGCTTACGATCATTACCGGTCCGTCCCGCAGCGGCAGGGACAGCTGCTTCTGCGAACGTGTAAAGCAGGCAGCGGAGGATAAGAATGTGCTCGTCATCGTGCCCGATCAGTATTCGTTTGAGTCGGACAAAAAGCTTTATAACGTCCTCGGGGCGAAGCGCTTCAACAGGATCATGACCGCCGGCTTCAACAGGCTCGCGGAGCTCATATCGAAAAGCTGCGGCAGCCGTGAATTCGACAACGCCGCCGAGAACTCCCGCCTCATCGTGATGTATAAGGCTGTCAGGAGCTTCCGGGCGGAGAGGCAGGCGCAGTATTTCAAGCGCTCCCTCGAAAAGGGCAGGTTCATCAGCGAGATGATAGAGCTTGTCAGCGAGCTGCTGCGTTCCGGCATCACGCCCGAGGATCTGCGGATAGCCTCCGAGCGGCTGGAGGGGAGCGTTTCCCGCAAGCTGTTCGACGTCTCGAGGATATATTCCTACTATCTCAGCGGACTTGAAGGCTCGGGTCTGCGGGACAGTATCACTGCGGTCGGCGCCGCCTGCGATCTTGCCCGCGACAGCGGATATTTCAACGGTATGACCGTTTTCATCGACGGCTTCACATCATTCACCTATGACGAATACCGGTTCATAGATATCATCATGCAGCAGGCCGAGAGCGTGACCGTTTCTCTGCTGCTTTCTGGCGGGTCGGCTGACAGATCCGAGAGTCCGTTTGCTGTGACTGTCCGCACCGAGGACAGACTAATGCGCCTTGCGGCGGATCACAATATCCGGACAGAGAATTTTGTCTGCGAGCATTATGCTGACGACAGCAGTGCGGTCTCCGCCATTGACAGGTCTTACTGCGGCTGTGCTGTTGCGGAGGGTGAGAAGAAAGGTCTGACTGTCGTTTCGGCCAACGATCTTCCCGATGAGCTGGAGTATGTCTGCGCCGAGATCGAGCGGCTCGTCCGCAGCGAGGGACACAGCTACAAGGATATAGCCGTCGCTGCCCGCCAGCCCGAGACAGCAGCTTCGGCCATCGAGGGGACTTTTGAGCGCTGCGGCATACCCTACTTCATCGACCGGCAGATAAAGGCTGATTCTGCGGTCATTGTGATATTCCTCAAAAGCCTGTTTGAATGTGTCATCACCAAGGAGTACCGCACCGATGCGATACTCAGATACATAAGATCGCCCCTCTGCCCTATACTCGATATCGACATTACTTCCGTGGAGGAATACTGCATCAGATACAGCGTCGAGGGCGGGATGTGGCTTGAGCCCTTCTGCGCTCACGACAGCAGGACGCATATCTCCGAGAGGCTCGAAAAGCTCAGAGCGCAGATCATCGAGCCGCTCAATAAATTCAAGCTTGCCTGCACCTCCGCTACCGCCGCCGAGATCTGCAAGGCACTGTTCGAGCTGCTGCGCGAGATCGACGTTTCGCGGCAGGTGTATTCGGTGGTGAAGAGAGCGGCGGCATCCGCAAACGAGACGCAGCTCGAGCTGGCGCGTGCCAACAAGCAGTTGTGGAAAACGGTGCTCGGAGCTGTGAAGTCGATATACGATGAAATGGGAGACGAACCGCTGAGCCTGCGCAGGTTCTACGAGCTGTTCAAGCTGATGACCTCCCGCATGACGATCTCGGCACCTCCTCAGAAGCTTGACGCTGTCCGCTGCATCAATGCCGAGAGTTCAAGGCTCGACGATGTCAGGACGCTGTTCGTCATCGAGGTCAACGACGGGATATTCCCGGCGCAGCCCAGGAGCGAAGGTCTGTTCACCGAGCGTGAGAAGCAGCTGCTCTCGGATCTCGAGCTCGAGCTCGGCAGCACAGCCATGAACAGCGTCGAGAATGAAAGGCTGACAGTTTACAGAACTCTGACTCTGCCCTCAGAAAAGCTCTATGTGCTCTATTCCGAGACTGACGGCAAAGGCAAGCTCCGCGCTCCCTCTCAGATAGTCAGAAAGCTCGGGGAGCTCTTCCCGAAGACCGAAGTGGTGCACGTTTCCGAGCTGCCGCTGATCTTTTTCTGCACCTCTTACGGGTCCGCCTACAACAAGTATCTTGAACACTGCAAGGAAAAGCTTGCGGTCATCAAGGATCCGGAGATGATAAACGAGGAAAGGCTATCCATGATCGCTGCCCGGCGCCGACGAGCCGACGAGGTCGCTTCGATAGAGGCGGCGCTCGGTGAGAGCGAGCTCTACGCTTCAAAGCTTGCCGCGCTCCCCACCCTCGGAGACACCACCGATCACAGCATCACACAGGCCACCGCGAAGAAGCTGTTTTTCGAGGACAGCCTCAAGATCTCCGCGACCAAGGTCAGCGATTTCTATCACTGCCCGTTCTCGTTCTTTCTCGAGCACGGTCTCAGGCTCAGGCTGCCGCAAAGGATAACCCTCGATAATCTCAACAAGGGAAATTACCTCCACCGCTGCCTTGAATCGGTCATGACCGTCGAGACAGAGCAGGGCAGGGCATACAATAACAGGTTCTGCTATCTGACAGAAGAACAGCTTGCCGAAAAAATACATCAGGCGTTCCTCAGATACGAGTCGGAGGAGATAGGCGGCAGCTACGGAAAGACCGCCTCCTACTATGCCGAGCTTGCGGAGTACGAGAAAAAAGTTCTCGAAAACGTCAAGCTGATACAGCAGGAGTTCTCCGATTCGCGGTTCGTGCCGGAGCACTTTGAATACCGGCTCGGAGAAGGCGGCAGGAAGCTTGAATTGAAACTCTCCGACGAGCTCACTGTAACCCTGCGCGGCAGCATAGACCGCGTGGATGTCTATACCGACGAAAACGGAAAGAAGTATCTGCGCATTACCGACTATAAGACCGGAGATACAGAGCTCAGGCTCGCAGAGCTTTATCACGGCATAAACCTGCAGCTGCTGATCTATCTTCTTGCGCTCACAGAGAACGGCGAGGGCGACCCTGCAGGAGTGCAGTATGCCCACATCAGGGAATTCACCGCAGAGCTTTCCCCCGACAAGGCCTCCGACGAGGATGTACTCAAGCAGCAGCTCAGCGAGTTCAAGCCCGACGGTATGTTCGTCGGCGAGCAGAAGCTCATCGAGGCGCTCAACAGAGCCTATAACGGAGCATTTTCTGTGCTGAGCTTCAAGAACGATCTTACCATATCTTCAAAGGGCAGGCAGCCTGTTACCGAGCAGTTTATCAGGGCTGCGGAGGAATTCGCCCGCCGGAAGATGATCGCTCTTGCAGAGCGGCTGTCCAAGGGTAAGGTACCCGCGGCACCTGTCAAGTTCGGCAAATATGATCCCTGCACGACCTGCGACAATTACCCTGTCTGCGGCAGGGCTCTGCGCGGCGACCCGGAGGAGATAAAGTCGGGCGACAAGGATCTGTTCATCAAAGAGATCGAAGAGATCGAAAAAGAGATGAAAGGAGAGAATACTGATGGCAGGCTGGAATGAAGACCAGATCCGCGCGATAGAGACCACCGATAAAGGCGTCGTAGTATCTGCGGCGGCGGGCAGCGGCAAGACGGCCGTGCTCATCGAGCGTACTATCCGTATGCTCTCCGATCCGCATAAAAAGATCCCCGCAGACAAGCTGCTTGCCGTGACCTTCACCGTTGATGCCGCCTCGCAGCTCCGGCAGAAGCTTGCCGCAGCCTTTGAGGAGAGGCTCAGATCCTCTGCCGACCCGGAGGAGAAGAAGTGGCTCCGCCTCCAGCAGGACAGGCTCCCGCTTGCACGCATCTCGACGATAAACTCGTTCTGCCTCGACCTTGTAAAGAGCAATCTCAACGAGTTCGAATTTGAGGAGGGCGTGCGCATCATCGACGAGCATGATGCCGAGATCGTACTCGATCAGGCGTTCACGCTTGCTCTCGACAGGCTCGCCGAGACGGACAAGGCAAGCTTTTCTCTCCTTTACGGTGCTCTCGGCGGGAAGATCTCCAACATAAAGAAATACGGCAGGAAGCTCTATGAATTTCTGCGTTCGCTGCCGTTCCCGGACGAATGGTTCGGGGATAATCTTGCCCGCATGACCGACAAGGATGCGATAGCCGCCTGGCTCGATACCGTGCTGTACATCAACACCGGTCTGTGTGAGAAGGCCATGAAGCTGAACGAGCGTGCAAGAACATACATAAAGCGCTTTCCCAAGCCGGATAAGGCTCTGATATACAATACAGCTGTGCTTGAGAGGGATCTTGACGCTTTCAATGAGTTTATGAAGGCATCGGGGAGCTGCAGCTGGGAGCTTATACGTATGTGTGCTGCGTATAAATTTGACACCATCAAGCGTAAGCCCGCAAAGAATTCAGACTATTCACCCGAACACGAAGCTCTGTTCAAGGAGATCGGCGATATACGCGATGAGTCAAAAAATATCTTCCAGCAGATCGGCGAATCGCTCGAAAAGCTGGGCTCCGACCTTTATGCTCCCATGGAGCGCTCGGCGGAGGTCTTCAAGGCACTGAGACAGTATGCTTCCATAGCCAACGAGATCGCCTACGCCGAAAAGCTAAGGCGCAACGCTCTTGAGTTCTCGGATGTCGAGATCATGGCACTGACCCTGCTTGTTAAGAATGAAGGCGGCAGGCACGTAAGGACAGAGCTTGCAAACGAAACAGTCTCCGACAGAGAATACGAGATCATCCTCATCGACGAGTTTCAGGATGTCAACGATCTGCAGGAGCTCATCTTCCGTGCGCTTTCGGACACCGACGACCTCACCGTGCTCGGCCGGAACGTTTTTGTGGTCGGGGATGTCAAGCAGTCGATCTACCGCTTCCGGCTCTCCAATCCGAGACTTTTCACCGAAGCCCGCAGAGATGCCGCCGATCCGGAGAATTCCGACAGGCTCTCGCTTGTGGAGCTAAGATACAATTACCGCAGCCGCAGCAACATACTCGGCTTTGTGAACCTTGTCTTCTCGCAGCTTATGAGCGAGGAGATCGGGGAGCTTGAGTACACCGACAGCGAGAGGCTCCGGCTCGGCGCAGAGTATCCCGATGCCGACCCCGCCTGTGAGGTCATCTTTGTCGATTCCGCAGATGCCTCCGACGAAGACACCAGCGCTCCAACCTCCGCAGACGAAAATTACGCCATCGCTGCGCGTATCCGGGAGCTTATAGATCAGAAGGCGCCTGTCACCGACCTGAAAACAAAAACGCAGAGACCCTGCCGGGCGGGAGATTTCTGTGTGCTCTACCGCAGCGGCGATTCCTGCGACTCGCTGTCCGACGCGCTGGCTGCCGTAGGTCTCCGTGCCTCGACCGAAAAGGGCTCGGGGTATCTGCGCTCCCGCGAGATCAGTCTGATGCTTAGCTTATTAAAGGTGATAGACAATCCCATGCGGGATATCCCCATGGCGGCGGTAATGCTTTCGCCTGTTATGGGCTTCACCGCCGACGAGCTTGCAAGGATAAGGCTTCGCTGCAAGCGCGAAAAGGGTAGCTGGGATCATCTCTATCAGATCATTTCCGCTGCCGGTCAGCAGGAGGGCGAGGTACATTCCAAGGAGAGCAGCAAGCTCGATCTCGGAGACAAGGCTCTCGAGCAGAAATGCTCCGATGCCAAGAAGCTCATAAGCAGGCTCGGCTTCTATTCTGCGGGAATGAGCCTGACCCGGCTTATTAGGCGCATACTTGACGAGACCGAGCTGCTTGCCGCGGCCTCGCTGTACGAGAACAGTATGCAGAAGCGTGCGAACCTCCGGCTGCTGCTCGACTACGCTTCCTCCTACGAGGAAAACAGCGACGGCTCTGTCGCAGGATTTATAAGATATCTTGAATCTGTGGCTGACTGCGGTGAGGATCTTATCCAGGCCGTTACCACCGTGGAGGACGGCGACAGCGTCATAGTCAAGACGATCCATTCCTCCAAGGGACTTGAATTTCCGTTCGTATTCCTCTGCGGGCTGTCAAAGAAATTCCGTCTGACAGATCTCAATGAGCCGCTGCTGCTGGATGAATACTCCGGCGCGGGTCTGACCGTCACCGATATGGGCCGCCTGACCAGGACGGAGACCGTAGCTCACGCCGCGCTCTCGGTAGTCGGCAGGGCACAGCTGCTCAGTGAAGAGCTCCGTCTGTTGTATGTTGCTCTGACCAGAGCCAAGGAGCGGCTGTTCATACCCATTGTCTTCAAATACGACAAAAACGGTGCTCCAAAGACCCGGACTCTGATCTGCTCTCTTGCGGAGGAGATCTCACAGGCCGGCGGAGTTACCCCGAGGATAGTCCGCGAAAGCAGCTGCTACCTCGAATGGCTCACCGCAGCCCTGCTTTGCAGCAAGGGCAGAGAACCTCTGCTCAGACGCTTCGGGATAAGCTGTCTGCTGCCGACCGTCGATGAGACGGCCGAGATCGAATACCGCGAATATACCGACGGCAGAGCATCGGAGGATACAAGACCCGATTTCTATGCCGGGGTACCCGATGAAGCACAGGTCGAGGCTCTGCTTGCAGGGTTCAGATACAAGCAGGAGCATTCCGCTGCTCCCGCCGCATCAAAGCTCACTGTCACCGAGATAGTATCAATGCAGAAGGAAAAGCAGTTCGGTGAGAAAGATCCGGAGTTCTATCCCTCGCTGCCTCGTCTCAGCGACGAGCTCGAAAAGCTCGATTCGGCACAGCGCGGCACCTGCACCCACCTGTTCATGGAGCTTGCGGATTACGCAAAAGCGGAGGTCAGCGTCAGAGACGAGCTCGACGAGCTTGTGCGCAAGGGCTTCTTTACCAAAAAGGAAGCCTCCGGCGTGTATGTCTCTGCGATAGAAAAGTTCTTCGGAGGGGAATTCTATCAGCGCGTCAAGGCCTCGGACTGCGTGCTGCGAGAAAAGAAGTTCCTTGCCGCCTATGACGATCTCGGCCTCGGAGAAGAATACAGCGAATACCTTTCCGCAGGCTCGATGCTCCAGGGCGTCGCAGACTGTATCTTTTCTGAGGGTGACGGCTATGTCCTAATCGACTACAAGACCGACAACGTCTCGGACGTCTCTCAGCTCTATACCTACAAGACCCAGCTTGAGCTCTACAAGGCCGCCCTCGACCTTATTCTTGACAAGCCTGTCAAGGCCTGTTATATCTACTCCTTCCGTCTCAATGAGGGCGTTGAGATAGCGATGTAAACAAAAGAGCCGTCCGCAGCGCATTTGCGTTACGGACGGTTTGATGTTTATTCGAGATATTTGATGCTGTGCTTTTTGCTCAGATAACCGAGGATAAAGAACACTGCGATCGCCGTCAGCGTTCCGAGCAGCATCCCGCAGATGACGTCTGTGGGATAGTGTACCATAAAGTACATTCTCGAAAACCCGATAAGGAAAGCGGCAACGAGCAGCGGGAGCCCGAGCTTACGGTTCTGGAACAATACCGAAAGGCTGACCGCAAAGCTTGCCGAGGTGTGCCCCGACGGGAAAGAATAGGAAGTCGGGTGATTGATTATGGTATCTATCGACGGGACGTAAAAAAACGGCCTTTCACGACAGACGATATGCTTTATCAAGACCTCTCCGAGCAGCACCTGAGCCGCCAGCGCGACGGCTGCGAAAATACCGATGCGCCGTGTCCTGGGGTACAGTATCAGCATGAGGCAGACAAATATCCAGAATATCCCTGCGTCGGCAAGGTGAGTGAATATCCTGAGAATAAACGTCAGCACAGGATTTCGCATATCACCGACCGCCTCGAGCACCAAGAGATCCCATTCGGTAATAAATTTCAAATCATCAGCTCCTTATCATACTTTTTGATTATAGCATATTTCGGGACAAAAAGTCAAGCGCAAAATATGATAGGATAGTTTATGAAAATAATGGCTTTTTTGCTTGAATTACCAAGGTATCTGTGCTATAATGAAATACGACAAACAACAGATATGTTAAAGGATTGATAAGATGCTAAAGCTTTTTCGGTATCTCAGGCATTATAAGCTGCAAAGCATACTCGGGCCGCTGTTCAAGCTGACGGAGGCTTGCTTCGAGCTGGCCGTGCCGCTGGTAATGGCAAATATAATAGATGTCGGCATCGCCAATGAGGACAGCGATTATATCATCGGCAAGGGTATTGTGCTGGTTTTGCTCGGAGTCCTCGGGCTCGCGGCCTCGCTGACGGCGCAGTTCTTTGCCGCCAGAGCCTCTCTCGGCTTCGGCACAGAGCTCCGGCGCGACCTGTTCCGGCATATAAACACCCTCTCGCATAAGGAGATCGACTCTCTCGGCTCCTCGACTCTCGTCTCCCGCATGACCGTTGACATCAATCAGGCTCAGACGGGCATCAATATGCTCCTGAGACTATTCCTGCGTTCGCCGTTCATAGTTATCGGCGCCGTTATCATGGCTTTCAGCGTATCGGTGAAGCTGACGCTGATATTCCTTGTGGCCTCGCCGCTGCTGGCACTGGTTATCTTCTTCGTTATGAAAAAGACAGTGCCGATGTACAAGCGCATACAGAAAAAGCTTGACCGCACCACGCTGATGGTCGGAGAGAATATCTCCGGCGTGCGGGTTATCAGAGCTTTCTCCCGTCAGGAGGACGAAAGAAAGGCTTTTGAGGAGAACTCCGGGGAGCTTCTTGACCTCCAGCTCAAGGCAGGGCGCATCTCCGCGCTGACCAATCCCTGCACTTATGTTATAGTTTATATCGCCATCATAGCCATAATCTGGTTCGGCGGAGTAAATGTCGATGCCGGCAGCATAACTCAGGGTGAGCTGATAGCTCTGATAAGCTATATGAATCAGATACTTCTTGCGCTGCTTGCAGTAGCGATACTCGTTACCTCGCTTACCAAGGCACAGGCCTCGGCGGTCAGGATCAATGAGGTCTTTGCCGTGCAGAGCACGCTGACCGATGACGGCTGCACCGAGCAGGATATCACCGCCTCCGATATTGCGGTGGAGTTTAAGAACGTGTCATTTTCCTATCACGAGAACGGCGAGAATGCTGTCAAGGATATATCCTTTTCGGTAAAAAACGGCGAAACCGTGGGCGTTATCGGCGGTACGGGATGCGGAAAGTCAACTCTGGTCAGCCTCATCCCGAGATTTTACGATTGCTCCGGGGGCGGTGTAAGCGTGTTCGGAAACAATGTAAAGGCTTATCCCTTTAAGCAGCTCAGAGGTATGATCGGCTACGTTCCCCAAAAGGCAGAGCTGTTCCGGGGCACTGTCGAAGAAAACCTAAGATACCGCGCGAAGGATGCCTCGGGAGAGGATATCATCAAGGCACTCAAGACCGCCCAGGCCTATGACTTCGTTATGGCCGATCCCGAGGGTCTCGACCGGATGATAACCGCAGGCGGAAAGAATCTCTCCGGCGGTCAGCGCCAGAGGCTCACGATAGCCCGGGCACTGGTCGGCGAGCCGAAGATACTTATTCTTGACGATTCCGCTTCCGCACTCGACCTCGCCACCGATGCCGCGCTCCGGCGTGCTCTGAGGGAGAAGAAAGGCGAAATGACTGTATTCATCGTCTCCCAGAGGATATCCTCTATCCGTCACGCGGATAAGATACTTGTCCTTGACGACGGTGAGCTCGTCGGTACGGGCACTCATGAGCAGCTGCTTGACAGCTGCCCGCTGTATAACGAGATCTGCCGTTCGCAGCAGTACAGCGACCCTGTCGGAAAGGGGGCGGTGTCTGATGAAAAATAAGGAACGCTCAGCTCTCGCTCCGCTGCTTAAATATGTCGGACCGCACAAGCCTCTGCTTTTCCTGACGCTGCTGCTGGCCTCGGTTTCTGTGGCGGCTACGCTCTATGCGCCTATCCTTGTGGGCGATGCCGTAGATCTTATCGTTACAAGGGACAACGTCGATTTCAAGGGCGTTGCCGTGATACTTATCAAGCTCGGTGTACTTGTCGGTATAACCGGTCTCGCACAGTGGCTTATGTCGCTGTGTACCAACAAGGCTGCGTTCAATACCGTCCGCGACCTGAGAAACGATGCTTTTGCAAGGCTCCAGAAGCTGCCGCTGTCCTACATCGACCGCTGCAAGCAGGGCGATATGATAAGCCGCCTCGTTTCGGATATCGAGAATATCTCCGACGGCCTGCTCATGGGCTTTGCACAGCTGTTCACAGGCCTTGTGACCATTGTAGGTACACTGATCTTCATGCTGACGATCAGCGTTAAGATCACGCTCATCGTCATACTGATAACCCCGCTTTCGCTTTTTGTGGCAAGGTTCATTTCCCGCAACACCTTTAAGCTTTTCCGCAGACAGACCGAAGCCCGCGGCGAGCTGACCGCCCTCGTTGACGAGATGGTCGGCAGCGGCAAGACCGTCAAGGCCTTCTGCTATGAGGAAGAAGCCGAAAAGCGCTTTGAGGAGGTCAATCAGGAGCTCCGTCACGCTTGGGTCAGAGCCGTATTCTTCTCGTCGCTCACAAACCCGTGTACCCGCTTCATTAACGGCCTTGTTTACAGCTTTGTCGGGATAGTCGGCGCGTTTACCGCTATCGGCGGCGGATTTACCGTCGGGCAGCTGTCCTGCTTCCTGACCTATGCCAACCAGTATACCAAGCCCTTTAATGAGATATCGGGCGTCATAACCGAGCTGCAGAGCGCTCTTGCCGCCGCAAGACGCACCTTTGAGGTCATCGAAGAGATGACCGAGCCTGCGGATCACGAGAATGCGGTCGTACTCGAAAGCTGCGACGGCACAATGTCCGCCGAGGATGTTTTCTTCTCCTACAACCCCTCTGTCCCGCTTATCGAGGACTTTGATCTCCGGGTAAGCTCGGGGCAGCATATAGCGATAGTCGGCCCCACAGGCTGCGGCAAGACCACATTCATAAACCTGCTGATGCGTTTCTACGATGTCACCGGGGGACAGATAAGCGTAAGCGGAGTGCCGATAAAGGAGTGTACACGCTCGTCGCTGCGGGCGCAGTACGGCATGGTGCTGCAGGATACATGGCTCAAGACCGGCACCGTCCGCGAGAATATCGCCTACGGCAAGCCCGACGCAACGGAGGAGGAGATCATCCGCGCTGCCAAGGCCTCACACTGCCACAGCTTTATAAAGCGCCTGCCGGACGGCTACGATACCGTCATCTCCGAGGACGGCGGCTCGCTCTCGCAGGGTCAGAAGCAGCTGCTCTGTATATCCAGAGTCATGCTCTCGCTGCCGCCGATGCTGATACTCGATGAGGCGACATCTTCAATAGATACACGAACCGAGATCCTTGTCCAGCAGACCTTCGGCGAAATGATGAAGGGCAGAACGAGCTTTATCATCGCGCACCGCCTCTCCACCATCCGCGAGGCTGACTGCATTATCGTCATGCGGGCGGGGCATATCGTCGAGCAGGGTACTCACACCGAGCTCCTTGCCGCCGGCGGCTTCTACGCCGAGCTTTACAATTCACAGTACGAAGTATGAGATCACAGCGTCCGGCAAGTCCGGGCGCTGTCATTTTATCACCCTGCTGCATAGTATAAAGTGTCGGTAATATGGCATCTGACAGGTGATGAAATGAACAGAACACTGATAGCTATGACCTCCATAACCTATGCCATGAAAGCCAGCGAGCTTTGCAGAAAGAACGGCATACGCTGTGATGTGGTCAGGACTCCCTCAAATATCGGGAGCGGCTGCGGCTATTCGCTGTCGGTCAGAGACAGTGCCGACAGGGTCATCGCTCTGCTCGATAAAAACAGGATCCCTCATAAGCAGGGCTATGAGAACCGATAATGCTGCTTCAAGGTCAAAGGAGGGGATCAGTCCATGCCGTTTGGAGCAAAAGGCTTCATCCGGCATGGACTTTTGTTTATGATAAACTTCGATAATTCTGCTACCACCTTCCCGAAGCCGCCGTCGGTGCGGCGGGCAGTGGCGGAGGCGGTCGAAAGATACGGCGGGAACCCGGGCAGGAGCGGTCATGAGCTCTCGATGCAGGCTGCCGCAAAGATATTTGAGGTCAGGACTCTGGCAGCCGGGATGTTCGGCGCCGAGTCGGAGAATACGGCATTCACGGTAAACTGCACCTTTGCGCTCAATATGGCGATCAAGGGCATGATGCAGTACGGCGGGCATATCATAATCTCCGGCTATGAGCATAACGCTTCTGCAAGACCAGTCTATGCACTCTACCGAGCCGGCAGAGCCGACTTTTCCGTAGCGGAGGTCTCCGACGACACCGACGAGACCGTTTCAGCCTTTGAAAAGCTCATCCGGCAGGATACCAAGTGTATCTGCTGCTGCATAGCCTCAAATGTGACCGGCAGGATCCTGCCCTGCAAAGAGCTCGCAGACCTCTGCCGACGGTACGGGCTGTGCTTTATCGCCGACTGCTCGCAGGCCGCGGGTGTGCTTGACCTCTCACTTTCGGACGGCTTCGATTTTATATGCACCTCCGGGCATAAGGCGCTCTACGGCCCCACAGGCACAGGACTTCTGATAACCAACGGGAAGTATCCGCTCTCGACGATAATCGAGGGCGGCACGGGGACTTCCTCGGCGCTGCTTGAACAGCCTGCCGAGCTGCCCGAACGTCTCGAAAGCGGTACCCTCAATACAGTAGGGATAATCGGTTTCGGGGAGGGGCTGCGTTTTGTAAAGAGATACGGCCCTTCGGCGATCCGCGCTCACGAGCAGCAGCTCTGCCGAAGGTTGATCGAGCGTATAAGTGCCCGGGGCGATATCAGGATCTACAGGTCAGAATGCGATCATGTGCCGATAGTCGCGTTCAATGTCGGGAATGAGAGCTCTCATGTCATAGCGTCGAGGCTTTCGGATCTCGGCTTTGCGCTGCGGGGAGGTCTGCACTGCGCCGCATTGGCTCACCGTTCCCTCGGTACGCTCGAGCAGGGCGTTGTAAGATTCTCGCCCTCAGTGTTCAATACTCTGAGGCAGACCGATCAGCTCGCCGATGCCGTGCTTTCACTGTAATATTTCCAAGGCCGTGACGCTTTGACTGACCGTCGGAGCGTCACGGCCTGTTTACAGAAAATAAAAGTAAAATTTTCATAAATTTGAGATTTTTTTTGATTTGCTCTTGTAATTTCTTTTATAATGTGTTACAATAACTGTAAGTGTACAAAAATTGTGCCTGTAAGTATTTTACTTTTACGGCGCTGCGAAAGGAGTGAGCTGATGTGAGTGTTATTACCGATGCTTTGCTGTCGATATGGAACGTCTTCAAGTCTATCCGGTTTTCAGACATCATCGACATAATCATTCTTTCGTATCTTATCTATCACGGCATCAAGCTCATAAGAGAGACCCGTGCGCAGCAGCTCGTCAAGGGCATACTTTTCCTTGCGGCATTCTATGTCATCTCGATATTCCTCAAGCTCCAGACCATGAGGTATCTGCTGAAGCTGTGCTTCCAATGGGGAATTCTTGCGATACTCATTCTTTTCCAGCCGGAGTTCAGGCGTATACTCGAAAAAATGGGACGTACAAAGTTCATGCCGTTCTCTTTCTTCGGCCAGGGCGAGGATGATGAGGAAACGCTCAGGATAAAAGAGTGTATCGAGGCTGTCTGCGAGGCTGCTGCCGACCTTTCGGCTACGGCGACAGGTGCTTTGATAATCTTCGAGCGCACTACCAAGCTCGGCGAGCAGATCGCAACGGGTACAATACTCAACTGTACTCCCTCCGCTGCGGTGTTCGGAAATATCTTCTTCCCGAATACTCCGCTCCACGACGGCGCCGTGATACTGCGCGACGGCTACATACTTGCAGCAGGCTGCTTCCTGCCCAAGCCCCAGAAGGAGGAGTTCATCAACAAGCAGCTCGGCTCGCGTCACAGAGCAGCGATAGGAATGAGCGAAAACTCCGATGCCATAGTTATCGTCGTCTCGGAGGAGACGGGTACGATCTCTGTTGCTGAGGAAGGGGAGCTTACAAGAGGCTATTCAAAGGAGAGCCTCAGAAAGCTCCTGATACACCGCCTTGTGCCCGAGCATAACTCGGATTCCTCGAAGGAAAGTTCATTTGCGGGGAGGGTGATCTCAAAATGGAAAAAGTAAAAGCCAAAAGATCTGCCCGCTGGCAGCTTTCCGATTTCGGGCTCCGCATACTCGCTCTTATTCTTGCCGTGATAGTATGGCTTATACTTTCGATCACACAGTATCCCACGATCAATAAGACTATCACCAATGTTCCGGTCGTGTTCTCGATGGAGGGTACGAGCGCCGATGAAAAGGGGCTCCAGGCAAGAGATTATAAGGATATAACAGTTGATGTCGAAATAAAGGGCATGAACTACGAGATCGGCTCCTATACAGCCAACGATCTCGTGGCGACCGTTAACCTTGACAATGTGACCAAGGAGGGTACCTATCCGCTTGAGATAGAAGTCAAATCCTCTCACGCCTCCGACAGGATCTCGGTGGTCTCCGTAACGCCGGATACGGTCGATGTATCGTTCGTGCATATCGGAAACTATGAGTTCGATGTTACGCCGAGCGCTCCGAACGTAAGCGCCGAGCAGGGCAAGACGCTGAGAAACACCACTGTTACTCCCTCGACTGTCTCCGTTTCCGGAGCCGAGACAGATCTTAAGAAGATAGCCAAGGTCGAGGCGAGGATAGATACCGAAATGACCCTTTCCGAGCAGACGGTCGTTCCTGCCGAGACTATCATGTTCTACGACGAGAGCGGAGCAGAGCTTGATTCGAGCAAATATACGCTCATGAATAACAAGAAGTTCGATATCACGTTCGAGGTCTACAAGAAAAAGACCGTTGAGCTGACCGTCGATTATTCCGACTGTCCGCCGGGCTTCAAGCCTGCGACTATTCCCGGTATCCTGTCCGAAAAGGAGATAAGCGTCATCACTCCGAAGCTCGATGACAAGGAAAGAGAGACCCTGTCGCTGGGGACCGTTTCGCTCAATTCCGTAAAGAAGGGCGCTTCATTTGACTTCGACGTCAACGGAAAGCTGTCGTCCGGCGAGATAAATCAGAGCGGCATCGACACCGTGACGCTCACCTTCGACTTTGACACCGATGATTACATAGAGCAGAACTTTATCGTCTCGTCGAATGCGATCAGCATTATCAATGCCCCGACCGGCACCAATATAGCGATCGAGACCAAACAGCTGCCTTCGGTGACCATGTTCGGCCCGAGATCGGTGATCTCCAAGCTGACAGCCGGGGAGCTGACAGCCGTGGTCGATCTTTCCGACGTTGCGGCAACAGGCTCGCTTACTCATGTAGTTACCGTCTACTGCTCGAAGTACGACAATATCTGGTCCGTCGGTGAGCAGACGGTGGAAGTAGTAATAAGCACTAAGGGTGCCGACAGCTCGTCGGAATCCGAGTCCGAATAACGAATACGGGCTGCCTTGAGTCAACAGCAGATAACACCGGATCTTTCCGTGCCGTCTGCCTGTGACCGCGGGCAGCCCTTTGGAGTTGATATAATGCCTGTTATCATCAACAATATCATTTCCGCACTCAATGAGGGAGAGCAGGAGATCATTTCCCGCGCTCTGCGCTCGGTCGGTGTGAAGGATGCGGTGAGAGCCTCGGTCTGGAAGACCTCTCTCGATGCCCGCAAACGAACGGATATCCATTATGTCAGCTCGGTCTATGCAGAGCTTTCCTCTGCCGAGGAGGAGAACCGCCTCTGCAAGTCAAGGGCTTCTGTCAGCTATGCCGCCGATTGCAGGGTAGAGGCTGTCAAGGGTACAGCCAGGCCGGAAGGCAGGATCTGTATCGCCGGCTTCGGCCCTGCGGGTATGTTCTGCTCGCTTATCCTCGCCGAGAACGGCTACAAGCCGATCGTCTTCGAGAGGGGAGCCGATGTGGATGCCCGGGTCAAGGCGGTCTCCGGCTTCTGGAGCGGCGGAGAGCTCGATACCCGGACCAATGTCCAGTTCGGTGAGGGCGGCGCGGGGACATTCTCCGACGGCAAGCTCACCACCCGCATAAAGGATCCGCTTTGCAGATATGTGCTGGAGCGGTTCGTAAGCTTCGGCGCTCCCGAGGAGATACTCTGCAAAGCAAAGCCGCATATCGGCACCGATCTGCTGCGCGATATAGTCCGCAGGCTCAGAGAGAGGGTCATTGAGCTCGGCGGAGAGGTAAGGTTCCTCTCGCCTGTTACCGATCTCGACCTGACCGACAGGCGGATAAGCTCGGTCGTGACACCCTCGGGCAGCGAGAGCTGCTCGGCATTTGTGCTGGCGGCAGGCCATTCGGCAAGAGATACCTTCGAGATGCTGGCACAGAAGGGTATATTCATCGAGCCCAAGCCGTTTTCCGTCGGCTTCAGGATCGAGCATAAGCAAACGGCAGTGGATGAGAGCCTTTACGGCGAACTGGCCGGCAGTCAGCTGCTCCCGAAGGGGGAGTATCAACTCTCCTGCCGCGATCCCAAGGGCAGAGCCGTATATACCTTCTGTATGTGCCCCGGAGGAGTGGTCGTACCCGCAGCTTCTGAAAAGGATACTGTTGTCACCAACGGTATGAGCGAGTTCGCCCGCAGCGCCGAGAACGCCAACGCCGCAGTTGCGGCAGCCGTATCAACAGCCGATTTCGGCACCGGCATCTTTGACGGGATGTATTTCGCCCGGGAGATCGAAAAGAAAGCGTTTGCGCTTTCAGGCTCGTATAAAGCACCTGCGGCTTCCGTGGGCGGGTTCATGGACGGCAAGGCCGAGATCTCTGACAAGATATCTCCGAGCTATGCAAGGGGAGTCGTCCCCTGCGACCTGAGCAGGCTGTTCCCGGAAAGCATAACCGAGGCGCTGAGGTTCGGGCTTAACGATTTTGCAAGAAAGATGCGCTGCTTCGGCGACCGTGACGCGCTTATAACCGCTCCCGAGACGAGAACGAGCTCACCTGTCAGAGTGACAAGAGGGGAGTCGCTCAACTCGATAAGCTGCGACAACCTGTTTCCCTGCGGAGAGGGTGCCGGCTATGCGGGCGGGATAATGTCCGCCGCCGTTGACGGCATAAAGATTGCTCTTGAGATCATGAGGCGTCAGGCGCCGGAATAAAATTTTTCAGCCCGGATATCCCGCTGCCCGAACACGGGCTTTGAGCTTTTGACACTATTACGGGCTTTAAGACTTCATATCGGTTTGCAGCGCTGAAAAGATATCTTCCCGATACAGTGCCCTGCGGCATAGAATATATCAGCAGTGTTTTTGATGCGGACGAAAATGCTCCCGCCGCGGAGCGAGCAAGGCCGTCCGCAGCGGGAGCGCTGATGATATAGATCGTATCCCGCCGGGCAGAACTGTCGGCGGGATGCTTTATTTGATCATTTCTTCCTTAATGTTGCGTTTGATGTTCTCGGATATGGTGTGGATATACTCCTTAGGAGAGGGCAGTGTGTTCCTGCATACTCCGATAAGGCCGAAGTTATCCAGGATGAATTCGTGAGTACACTGGCTCATGCCGCGGAATATCGAATTTCTGATGCAGTGATCTATCGAGTTCTTGGAGATGCCTCTTTTCTCGGCGATATAGTCGTAGACCTCTTCCTTTGCGAGGAGCTGGCCGCTGTTCTGCTTTACGCAGTAAAATATGGCATCGCACAGATAATGGTATCCGGGAAGGTCGGGAGTGATACATCCGCTGAGAAGCCGCTCACAGATGCGCTTCTCGAGCCTTATATCGGCATTTCTTGCGGCGGTATCGAGCCTGATGGCGGAGATGTCCGAGATGATATCGGTTATCGTGTCAACATCCGGCTCGATATCGAGCTTTACGGTATCCTCGCCGTCGCCGGAGGGCGCAGCGTCGTTTACGTCGTTGACTATAAAGAAGTAGGGGTCTATATCCCTGTATATTGCTGCTGCGGAGAGCGCCGTCATCCTGATATCGGGCCTGATGAATATAACTCCGTTGAGGCCCTTGTTTGCAGCGGAAAGCTTGATGCAGTCCTCCGCTTTGCATACCGGCTCAAAGCCGCGTTCCTTTAACTGTGCTGCGAGCAGCTTCCCGAAGTCATCGCTGAAAGCTGTTCTGATCTCGTAGATCGTCAAAATGATCTCCTCCTGTGTAATAGAATGTTGTTACAGTAACAGAAAACATTATACTCTCAGTTCGACATCATTTCAAGCGATTTTACACAATGTTTATCAATACGCTCAAAAAATTCAGCATTTGTTCTTTGTGTGTTTAATACTAAAAATTCTGAATTTTTGGTTGATTTCCAAAGTTTACGATATGTTTACAAAATATGTTTGAAAAATATAATTGTGGTGATGATTTATGGCTTTTGAAAGCGTTATGACGCCCGGCGAAACTCCGAAGATAAAGGCGGAAAACGGACTCGTCTGGTATGCTGCGGTAGTGCCGGGAGTGGCTCTGCTGCTTGAAAGATATGCAATGAACAGGTATCTCGGGATGCTTGTCTGGGCGATAGTACTGATAGTGCGGCCTCTGTGCTGCTTTATCGACAGGCGTATCCTGACCGGAAAAGGGGTAGAGGGCCTCGGCAGCGTTTACCTGATCTTTCTGCCGACGGTGTATCTGTTCAAACGGAGCATGGTGCTAAGGCAGAATATGGTCATAACCGTTGTATCGCTTATATGCCTTTCCTACGGCATTATAGGCAACGGCTTTACCGTCAGCGCATTTGTTGACGACGATAAGGTACTGAGCTCCGTGAGGGCTTCCTCTGCGGGCTCGGTCTCCGATCTTGCAAAATACGGCAGCGGGATGTCGCTGGATTCGCTGCTTTCACAGGCCTTTGAGGAGTACGGCTACTCAATGGTTTCGGACGGGGACGTCCGGATGATCACGGCCTCGGGGATCTCGGCGAAAGACGGCAGCCACGCAGAGCTTATCTTCAGAGTCGTTCACGATGGGTTCACATATACCGATTTTTCTCTTGAGACAGTTAAAAAGAACGGCTGTGAGATCACCGGAGACGCCCGGAAAGAGTATTTAAAGGAATTATTTACCAAGTCAGACACCAAACAGACTGACTCGTCAGCCGCCGCTTCATGAATGACCGCCCGGCAGCCGGTTATCCCCCGGCTGCCGGAGCTTTCTTTTCCGGACGGCCTTATCATTGGCCGTTCATCTTATTTACTTGCAATTTTCACACAGGTATGTTATAATGTTAAATGGGATATAAGACACGTCTGAGTGTCCGTCCCGTTTTTGCAAAAGGAGGAGATAGATATGACAAAGAAAAAAGAACTTATAGCTAACAATCAGCTTTTCTACTGCGTTCCCACAAGAGAGCTTGTGGTGTTCCCAAATATGATCATGCACTTTGATGTGGGCAGAGCAGCTTCTGTCAAGGCAGTAAAGGCTGCCATGAACGCTTCGGAACCTGTATTTCTTGTGCCGCAGAAGGATGTGAACGTTGAGCGTCCCGCCAAATCCGATCTTTACCAGTACGGCACTCTTGCCAAGGTCAAGCAGATAATCAAAACTCCCGGAGGGATATACCGTTGTCTTGTGGAGGGAGTCAGGAAGGCCAAGCTTCTATCGCTGCACGATCAGGGCGCCTTTTATTCAGCCGAGATAAAGCTTCTGCCGAATTACGGGCGCGAAAAGCTTCCCGAAGCAAATCTCGAAGCCGTTATGCGTGAGCTGAAAAAGGTCTTCAATGAGTATGCCGACCTGATGCCGAGGATGCCCGACGAGCTCTACAAGCAGGTGGAGTCCGCTCACGACGCGGTCAGCCTGTTTGAAGCTATCGCTTTCAACATCATGATCGAGTTCGATTTCAGGCGAGAGCTGCTTGAGCTTTCGTCTCCCGGCGAGAAGCTGACTATGCTGCTCACTGTGCTCACGCGTGAAATAGAAGTCATGACCTTTGAACAGAAAATACATGAGCGGGTACACGAGAATCTTGACCGCAATCAGCGGGAATTTTATATCCGCGAGCAGATCAGAGTGCTCAGAGGCGAGCTCGGCGAGCTCAATGCCGACGAGCCCGACGACGATGAGATGGAGCAGCTCACCAACAAGATCAAGGAGCTTGCGATATCCGAAGAGAGCCGCGAGAAGCTGCTGACCGATGTGAGCCGTCTCAAGAGGATGGCTCCCTCCTCGCCGGACGCTTCGGTGCTCAGGAATTATCTTGAGACCGTTACGGCTCTGCCCTGGAACAACACCAGCGAGGACAACAATGATATCAAGGCTGCCAAGAAGATACTTGAGGAAGACCACTACGGCATGAAGCGGGTCAAGGAGCGCGTGCTCGAGAACCTTGCCGTTATGCAGATGACAGGCTCTCCCAAGGGGCAGATACTCTGCCTTTACGGCCCTCCGGGCGTCGGCAAGACCTCTGTGGGCAAGTCGATTGCAAGAGCTCTCGGCAGGAAGTATGTGAGAGTTTCTCTCGGCGGCGTAAGAGACGAGAGCGACGTAAGAGGTCACCGCAAGACCTATATCGGAGCTATGCCCGGGCGTATCATGACCGCTCTTTCTCAAGCCGGCACAAGGAACCCCGTTATGCTCCTTGACGAGATCGACAAGATCAGCCGAGACCTCAGAGGCGACCCCTCGTCTGCGCTGCTTGAAGTGCTCGACCCCGAGCAGAACACTGCATTCACCGATCACTATATAGAAGTGCCCTTCGATCTCAGCGAGGTGCTGTTTGTTACGACAGCCAACGACCTCTCCACCATAGACCCGCCGCTGCTTGACCGCATGGAGGTCATCGAGCTGCAGAGCTATACGAGAGAGGAAAAGTTCAATATAGCCAAGCTGCATCTTATCCCGAAGCAGCTCGAAAAGCACGGCCTCAAGGCGTCGCAGCTCAGGATCAACAATGACGCTGTCTATGCCATGATCGACAACTATACCAAGGAGGCGGGCGTCAGAAAGCTCGAGAGGAGCATCGCTTCGCTCTGCCGCAAGGCTGCGAGACAGATCCTTGAGGGTGAGGCAAAGCGCGTTACCGTTTCCGCTGCGAACATATACGATTTCCTCGGACATAAAAAGTATCTGGACGAAGGCGTTTCCAAGGAGGACGAGATCGGTCTCGTAAACGGCCTTGCATGGACATCGGTGGGCGGAGTCATCATGCCCCTCGAGGTACTCGTGCTCGACGGCAAGGGCAAGACCGAGTTCACCGGCTCCCTCGGCGACGTTATGAAGGAGTCCGCGAAGATCGCCGTAAGCCTCTGCCGCAGACTTGCAGACAAGTACGGCATTGATCCTTCCTTCTATGAGAATAAGGACCTTCACATCCATGCGCCGGAGGGCGCTGTTCCCAAGGACGGCCCGTCCGCAGGCGTTACAATGACCACTGCGCTGATCTCCGCACTCAGCGGCATCCCCGTAAGGCACGATGTCGCTATGACCGGTGAGATCACACTCAGAGGCAAGGTGCTGCCGATAGGCGGTCTGCGCGAGAAGACCATGGCAGCTTATAAGGCCGGCATGAATACGGTCATCATCCCCAAGGAAAACCAGGGAGACCTCGACGAGGTAGACGATGCCGTAAAGCTCGCGCTCAACTTCGTATTTGCCGATACGATCGGCGACGTTCTCGATACCGCTCTTGTCAGACCCCACGGCAAGCACAAGGCGGAGGTGCCCTTTGAGCTGGTGAACAAGCCTGTCCGCAGGGCGAGAAAGAATGCTGCCAAGTAACATACCTTGAAAGGAGAGACAGCTATGAATTGGAACGATGCAAGCTTTGTGACTTCATTCGGCTCGCTTTCTCAGCTGCCTGCTCCCGAAAAAGTCGAGATAGCGATCTCGGGGAGATCGAATGTCGGCAAGAGCTCGCTTATCAACAAGCTGCTCAACCGCAAGGCTCTTGCGAGAGTGAGCTCAGTTCCCGGCAAGACCGTGACCATCAATTTCTATGAGGTCGGGGATATCTATATCGCCGACCTCCCCGGTTACGGGTACGCCAAGACAGCCAAGGGCTTAAAACGTAGCTGGAGCGATCTTATCGGCGGGTATCTCGTATCTGACCGTGAGCTCGAGCTTGTAGTGCAGCTCATAGACATCCGCCACGCGCCCTCCGAGGACGATCTCTCGATGATAGATTTTCTGATAGACAACGAAATGCCGTTTGTGATCGTGTTCACCAAGGCCGATAAGCTCAAGCCCACGGCAAGAAAGGAACGTATGGCTGCCTTTGCCGGGGAGATACCTTGCTTTGAGGATATCACGCATATAGAAGTGTCCTCCGTTACCGGCGAGGGTATAGATAAGCTGCGGGAGATCATAGAGCAGGCAAGCGAGGCGTAACAGCGCATCCGCGGGCAGGGGAGCCCGCACGATCATAAATCTGGGGGAATAAAGAATGAACAAGAAGAGTATCATCGCTCTGCTTCTGAGCCTTGCCATGACCCTGGCGGCCTGCGGAGACGATGACAGCAGCAGCGAAGACGAGTCTTCCGTTAAGGAGACAACGCAGTCTTCGGCAACTGTGACCGTAACAGAGAAAGTGACTGAGCCTGCCGAGAGCAGCACGCTGACAGTGACCGAGGCTTCATCTTCTGTGGAGGATACATCCTCTGAGGAGGAGCCGGAGACGTCTTTGGAGCCGTCCGAACATAGGACAGTTGAGCCCGCTGAGGCAGGAGAGCTCATAAATACAGTTAAGCAGCTGTATTCCGCGCAGGATATCACCGGAAGCGACGCGCCGCATAAGTTCAACGAGCTTTCAAATAAGGCCGGGATCATAAATGTCACGATGGCTTTCAAAACAAAGGATCTCTTTGATCCGTTTGACGATCTGCTCGATGCCGTGCCCTCGGATATCGAGGGATATTCCGAAAGCGCCGAGGTCTTTTGCTTATCTCAGATCGTAGATGTACAGAGTGATCACGGGGCTGATTATACCGATAATGACGGTCAGCTGTTTGTGATCTGCCTGCACTGCAATAATGCAGCTTCCGCTGCACTGGCCTATAAGGAAGTGGTGTCCGATAACATCCGCAATGACCTTAAAGAGATGCAGGAGTGCGTAAGCAGCATAAAGATCTACGATGAGGACAGCACCAATCTGATCGCGTCCATATCCGGCGAGTCCGTCGGAGTTTATATCAAGGGCAGCGACTTATATATGATCGGCTCCGATGTCCGCCGCGGTTTCACAGATGATGAAGTTGTGGGCGGTAAGTATACTGCCGTATACAATTATGCAAAGGAAGCTGATAAGATCTGCAAAGCGCTCGGCCTGCGCTCGCCTTCTTTGCTCGACAGTATGGAGTACAAGAAGCCCGAGGAAGAAAAGAACTATACCGGATTTGAGAAACAGCTGCGCGATGCTTATTTCGTAACAGATACGACGATCACCGAAGGCATCGACGATATTGCCGAGGAGCTCCACCGCAGGGGCAAGGAGCTGAACTTCATAATCAAGTGCAAGAAGACTAAGCTGCCTTCATTCATGAATACCATAGTTCTGGTCGATGAAGTCAAGAGCATCCCCGAGGATATAATGATCTTCTTCAAGCCGGATCTTACTTTTACCGAGAATGATTACGATTCCAATTCGCTGCTTCTTATGTTCGAGTACGACTGCGGCAGCAGCGGCGAGGCTATCAGACTGTTTACCGAGTACTGTACGGCCATTTCCGAAAATGTTGAAAAGCTGAAAAATGTCAAGACCGAATTCGGCAACAAGTCCTGTCTGCTTTTCGGAGATAATTCCGGAATAGGCGTATATCTCGTGGATGACAAGGTCTACTACATGGCGCTCGTCAGCTATGACGGCGAGTCGGTGCTCGATACCGATGCAGAGAAGATCTGCGGTATGATCGGCGTGAAGTCGCCTACCAAGCTTGCTTGACGAATAAGACGAAAGGACACCCGAGGCGGTGTCCTTTTTGATTTTCAGAGAGCCCGAGATGACAGCATTTTGCCTCTTGACTTTTTCGGTGTAATGTGGTAAACTGTAAATAGATTTTATCGCTTTACATTATGATATGAAAGGACCGATAAATATGAGAGAAAAACTTGAGACCGGAAATCTCGATGAGCTTTACGAGGCTGTGCTCTGCCTTGAATCCGTTGAGGAATGCAGGCTGTTCTTCAAGGATCTCTGCACCATACCCGAGCTCAAGGCGCTTTCGCAGCGTTTTCAGGTAGCCAAGCTGCTTATGGAGAACCATGTTTACAGCGATATCGTCGGCGAGACTGGGGCATCCACCGCCACTATCAGCCGCGTGAACCGCTCGATCTCCTATGACGGCAGCGGCGGATACAATATCGTCTTTGACCGTCTCAAAGAGAAGAAGGATAAGAAATAATGAGCGGTTACGGCTCCTTTGCCTTCTATTACGACAGGCTCACCGAAAACGTCGATTACAAGGGCATGGCGCTTGCGGTCGAAAGATATGCCGACCGCTTCGGCGCGGAGCACGGCGTGCTGCTCGATCTTGCCTGCGGTACCGGGAGCCTGTGTGAGGAGCTTGCAAGGCTCGGATATGACGTCATCGGTGTGGACAGCTCGGATCAGATGCTCGGCGCCGCCCTTGACAAGAAATTCGACAGCGGCCTGCCGATACAGTATCTCCGGCAGGAAATGACCGAGCTCGATATGTACGGCACGATTGATGTGACCGTCTGTACGCTCGACAGCCTCAACCATCTTCCCGATACAGAGGCTCTGAAGCGTGTGTTCGGGCGGGTCTCGCTGTTTGCTTATCCCGAGGGGCTGTTCATATTCGATGTCAACACGCTTCACAAGCATCGGGACATCCTTGCTCAGAACGCCTATACCTACGATATGGGCGACTTTTTCTGCGCCTGGCAGAACCAGTATAACGAAACGGACGGCTCTGTGGATATCTTTCTCGATATCTTCGATAAGCGTGAGGACGGCAGCTATGACCGTATCTCCGAGAGCTTTACCGAGAGGGTATGGCCGGATGAGGAGCTGTGTGAGCTTCTTGACGGCGCCGGCTTCGATGTGCTTGCGAAATATGACGGGTACACCGACGAGCCGCTTCGTGAGGGATCCGAGAGGGCGGTATATGTCACAAAGCGCAGAGATTCGCATCCGTTAAAGTGAAAACACCCGAAAGGAACAATGTAAATGGGACGTATAGTCAGAACGATAAGCCGTGACGCTTCGGTCGTTTGCAGCGCCATAGACGGTAAGGATATTGTTGCCCGCATTGAGCAGATACATCAGACCTCTGCGGTATGCACGGCGGCTCTGGGCAGGCTCGCTCTCGGAGCCTCACTGCTCGGCTTCGGCCTCAAGGACGAGGACAACAGCGTTACGCTGCGAATGGACGGCGGCGGCCCCGCAGGTACGCTGATCGCCGTGTCGGACAGCTACGGCAATGTCAAGGCGTATATCAGCAACCCCGTGGTCGAGATACCGCTCAACAAGCAGGGCAAGCTCGACGTCAGCGGAGCTGTGGGAACGAACGGTACGTTATCCGTTATAAAGGATCTCGGTATGCGGGAGCCTTACTCGGGCCAGATACCGATAGTCTCCGGAGAGATCGCCGAGGATATCACTTCGTATCTTGCGACAAGCGAGCAGGTGCCCAGCGTTTGCGCTCTCGGAGTGCTTGTAGCGCCGGATCTCACAGTAGAGCAGGCGGGAGGCTTTCTGATCCAGCTGCTGCCCTTTGCGCCGGATGAGGCCATAGACGCTATCGAGCGGAATATCAAGAATATGCAGTCGGTGACAAAAATGCTCTCACAGGGCATGACGCCCGAGCAGATCGCTATGAAAGCACTTGACGGTCTCGAGCCCAACGTCCTTGACGATTTCGAGGTCAGCTATAAGTGCGACTGCACAAAGGAGCGCGTCGAGAGGGCGCTGATCTCTCTTGGCAACAGCGAGCTCGATTCCCTTGCCGAGGACGAGAATACCGAGGTCAGGTGTCATTTCTGCGATAAGGTCTACAATTTCAGCAGAGCAGATATACTTGCACTCAAAAAATAGCAAAAACCCCTTGACAAGTCTGATGAAATAGTGTATAATAATATTCGTCACTTGAACAAGTGACGGTTTCGGGAGCTTAGCTCAGCTGGGAGAGCGTCTGCCTTACAAGCAGAGGGTCATAGGTTCGAGCCCTATAGTTCCCACCACGGTATCACGAAGTCAGCTGATTCGTGATACTATGCGGCCGGGTAGTTCAGCTGGTTAGAACGCCAGCCTGTCACGCTGGAGGTCGTGGGTTCGAGCCCCATTCCGGTCGCCATTATGCGGATTTAGCTCATCTGGTAGAGCGCCACCTTGCCAAGGTGGAGGTAGCGAGTTCGAGCCTCGTAATCCGCTCCAAACGGCGCTATAGCCAAGTGGTAAGGCGTAGGTCTGCAACACCTTGATCGCCGGTTCAAATCCGGCTGGCGCCTCCAAAGAGACCGCAGTTTAGGCTGCGGTCTTTTTCATTGCATAATAAAGCCCGTAAGCGGTCGGGAGACTGCTTACGGGTTTTATTTATGTTCACATACCTGCCCACTCTTCCATCATTTCGTCGAGGGAGGTCCTTGTGCGGTCGAGCTCGGCGCATTTCTCAGCCATGAGCTGATGATCCGCTGCGACGGCGGGGTCGCTTATCTCGGCTTCAAGCTCGGCTATGCGCTGCTCGGCGGCCTCGATGCTTTCCTCGAGCTCGTGGATGCGGGCTCTGCGTCTGGCGTCCTCGGCACGCTGCTGCTTGGAGCGGTACTGCTTCTGCTTGCTCTCGTTGTACTCCGCAAGCGCTGCGGCCTGCTTTTCCTCGGACTTGATACGCTCCGCATCGGCTTCCTCGGCGGCTATGACCTCTGCGTAGGCGTCGTAGTTGCCCTCAAAGCAGCGGGCACCCTCGGGCGAAAGCTCAATGACCCTGTCTGCTACCTTGTTTATAAGGTATCTGTCGTGGGATACAAGGATGATCGTGCCGCCGAATTCGGCAAGAGCATCCTCGAGGACTTCCTTCGTCCCGAGATCTATATGGTTCGTCGGCTCGTCAAGAATGAGCACGTTGCCGCGGGTGAGTATCAGGTGCGCGAAGCAGAGCTTGGCTCTCTCTCCGCCGCTGAGTACCGAGACCGGCTTGAAGACGTCCTCGCCGCTCAGAAGCACCGAGCCGAGCACCGATCTTGCCTGCTGCTCGGAGATCCGCGGGAATTTGCGGTCAACAGAGCCGATGGCTGTATCACGCGGGTCGAGGGAGGAATGCTCCTGATCAAAGTAGGCGCGTTTGATGTTAGCGCCCCAGCTTATGCTTCCGCCGTCATGGGGGATAAGCCCCTGTATGAGCTTGAGCACGGAGGTCTTGCCGATGCCGTTGGGGCCGATTATCGCGGCGTGTTCGCCGCGGCGGATGTGCAGGTCAAGCGACGGGATAAGCAGCTTTCTTTTCTCTCCCTCACCGACTGCAACAGGGCAGTTCTGCACCTTGACGATATCCTTTGTCGGCTCGATGTCGTATTCGAGCTTGATCTTCGGCGGTCTGGTGTAAGTCATCGGCTTGTCGAGGCGTTCGATGCGGTCAAGCTGATGCTGCCTCGACTTTGCCATCTTTGCAGTAGATGCTCTGACCTTGTTGCGGACGATGTAATCCTCGAGCTTGTCGATCTCCCGCTGCTGAGCCTCGTATTCCTTGATGCGGCGCTCGGTGAGCATCTTCTTCCGGACAAGATATTCGCTGTATCCGCCCTTGAAGGAGGTCAGCGAGCCGTTCTCGATCTCGCAGATGCGGGTGCAGAGCTTATCAAGGAAGTATCTGTCGTGGGATACAATAAGTACAGAGCCCTTGTAGCCTTTCAGATAGCCCTCGAGCCAGGTCAGGGTACGCAGATCAAGGTGGTTGGTGGGCTCGTCGAGGATGAGCAGATCGGGCTCCTCAAGGAGCAGCCTTGCAAGGGCAAGCCGGGTCTTCTCGCCGCCGGAAAGGGAAGATATGAGCCTGTCCTGCGGGACGTCAGCAAAGCCCATGCCGTTGAGTACGGTGTTTATCCGGACGTCTATCCGATAGCCGTCCCGAGCCTCGAAAAATGACGAGAGCCGGGAATATTCGCCGCTGACGAGCTCGAGCTGGTCGGCGGGAAGGGTAGTCATGAGCGTTTCAAGCTCTTCCATGCGGCGCTTGGCGTCAAGGAGCTGATCGAAGGCATGGAGCATTTCCTCTTTGACAGTCGAGCTGCTCTCGAGGCCGCTGTTCTGTTCGAGATAGCCGATCCTTGCCTTCTCGGAGACCGCCACCGAGCCAAGGCCCTCCGGAGTCTTGTCAAAGCCGATACGCCCGGTTATTATACCGAGCAGAGTGGACTTTCCGCAGCCGTTGCGCCCGATAAGGCCGACGGTCTCCCTGTCCTCGATAGTGAGGGCTATATCCTTCAGCAGAGGCTCTCCGCCGAAATATTTGTATAGGTGTTCAATACTTACAAGCATTGTGTCCTCCTGTGCTTTTTAACATGATGTGTGTCTTAAGGCAACACCGCACAACCATTGTGCGTCAGACGCGCGCAAGCTCAATAAAGTTGAGCTGAGATTTTTCGTCAGATTGCCTAAATTCGACGCCGCCTTGCTGGCGCAAGGGAAGGAGAATAGTGTCAACAAGTTGACACGGTAATAATGACGGAAAATATGCAAGCGGATGATGTACAAAGGCGTTAGCCGGTGGTTGTGCGGTGTTGCC
Organism: Ruminococcus sp.; assembly: GCA_017534595.1. Taxonomy (GTDB): domain Bacteria; phylum Bacillota; class Clostridia; order Oscillospirales; family Ruminococcaceae; genus FB2012. The sequence goes on along the minus strand of JAFXVY010000089.1, from coordinate 75,377 downwards.
TTAAAGATTATACCATATTCCGAAGCAAAAATCAAGCTGCGGAGCTGTTTCGGCGATGTCTTAGCAGGAGAGGATATTGTTACCATATTATTAAGCATTCTGCAAATTTGTATTTAGCTAATATGTACATTATGAGACCGGTATCCGGCGTTAAGTTGTTAAAACATACAAAAATGAGCCGTATTAAGAGTAAACTATCAATTAACTATTGCAATTTGTGAAATTATTTGTTAATATATTATGTAGAGAGGGTGTGATCTTATGACGTTGTTCAAAAGCAGAAACGAAAATTCCACATCCAAAAAAAGGGTCATCAGAACCTGCTGCGAGGGCGAGGTAGTAGATATCTCCAACTCCTCAAATACCGCTATCTCAATGAAGCTGTTCGGCGACGGATTCTGCGTGCACTGTTCCGCACCGGAGATCACCTCGCCGCTGGGCGGGATCGTTACCGAGGTGTCGGATAACGGCCACACTTTTACAATAAAGGGACACGACGGAGTCACTATACTCGTCTGTATAGATCACGGTTCCAAGAACGAAGTCCTCGAGACGGGATACAGCGCCGGAGATCTTATCGAAGCCGGGGATCTGCTCTGCCGCAAGGAAAATGCTGAGGCAGCCGTTATCGTGACCAATGCCGACAAGCTGAGCAAGTTCCGTATAGCTTACGGAAAGACGCGCTCCGCCGAGGACGGCGTAATAGTATATGAGCTCTGAGCGGGGGAGGGTATCCTCCGCTTTTGCATTATTGTAAATATTTTTTTAAAACTATATACTTTTATTAAATTATGTGATATAATAACTGAGATGTGCGGCAGGGGTATTATATGCCGCAGTCACGCTGATATATTACAATGAAAGAGAGGATGCCGCCATGCTTGTACTGCTTGACGATATCAAGATCAGAGACAGAGATACCTTTATGAGCTATATTTCCAATACATTCAAGGGTAATGAGATCACTACATTTGACGATCTCAGGGCTGTCCTTCGTTCGATGACCGAGGAGGTCGAGTTCATCATCTCCGATTACGATACCATTGAGGACAAGAGCTTTGCCGAGATAGTTGTTGCCGAGCTCAACGGTATGAGTGCCGTGAGGGAGAATATCAAGGTCACAATGATGTAAATTTACAGTACAGCGGCTGAAATACGCCGCTTTTTTGTTGAATACGAAAAATGAAATCAAAATCAAGAAATCGAGAGAATTAGAGAAAAACAGAGAGAAATCAAGCGTGAGAGGGATATAAATTAAAAATTCAGCCTTTTTGCTCTTGACTTATCTGTCCCGTTCGTGTATAATAGCTATTGCTGTGAGTCGGAGTGCGTTCTCACGCGCATTTACGGCAGTCACCTAAAATACTAAGGAGGAAACACTATGGCAACTTATATGCCTAAGGCAAGCGATATCACCCGCAAGTGGTATATCCTTGATGCTGAGGGTAAGTCCCTCGGCCGTGTAGCTGCTCAGGCTGCTCACATTTTACGCGGTAAGCACAAGCCCACCTTCGCTCCCCATGCGGATTGCGGAGATCACGTTATCATCATCAACACCGACAAGGCTGTCCTGACCGGCAAGAAGCTCGATCAGAAGTCCTTTAAGTGGCACACCGGCTGGATCGGCGGTCTCAAGGAGATCAAGTACTCCAAGCTGATGGCCGAGCAGAGCGACAGAGCTATGAGGATCGCTGTTGAGGGTATGCTCCCCAACAACACTCTCGGCAGAGCTGCTGCAAAGAGGCTGAGAGTTTACAAGGGCGCTGAGCATGACAACAAGGCTCAGAAGCCTGAGACATTCGAGTTTTAAGGAAAGGAGCAGCTAAAATGTACGAGTCCAAGAAGACCTATTATTACGGTACGGGCAGAAGAAAGCATTCCGTTGCTCGTGTCCGCATCTATGAGGGAACCGGCAAGGTTACCATCAACGGCAGAGATATAGATGATTATTTCGGCCTCGAGACACTGAAGCTGATCGTTCGTCAGCCCTTCGGTGTTACCGATACAAACGATAAGTTCGACATCGTCTGCACAGTAGCAGGCGGCGGCGTTACCGGTCAGGCCGGCGCTATCAGACACGGTCTCTCGAGAGCTCTGCTCCAGTTCAACCCCGAGCTGAGACCCGCTCTCAAGAAGGAAGGCTTCCTCACCCGTGACCCGAGAATGAAGGAAAGAAAGAAGTACGGTCTCAAAGCCGCACGTCGTGCTCCGCAGTTCTCGAAGCGCTGATTTTTCCCTGTCTCAAAACAACGAAAATTTTACCCTGCAGACACCGTCTGCGGGGTATTTCTTTTTTTATTGTATCCCTATTTTTATAGATATTCCTATTATTGACATATGCCCCATATTGTGCTATGATATAAAATGAAGTTTTATATGTTCTTGGCGTTGCCCGGATCGGGCGATGCGGTTGTATCAAAGGCCATAGGGGGGAATGGGTCATGGATATCAGACACAGGGGATTATCGCTGCTTACCGCTTTTATGCTTATGCTTTCAATGTTTGCTCTGCTGCCGGAGGGGACCGTTTTTGCTGTAACGGATGCAAACGGTTACGATTTCAACAGCTCCACCGGAGTCCTCACGCTCCACGGCGCGATCACGCAGGACGGAATGAAAAACTATATCAGAGATGCATCGGTAAAAACTGTCATCGCAGCATCTGATTCATATATGAATTCCAACTCGAATTTCGTTTTTCAGTATGTTCTGGCTGAGACGATAGATCTTTCAGCCGCCGATGTTTCCGCAGTTACTTTGCTTGACAGTACTTTTTATGATTGTAAAAATCTCAAGACGCTCAAGCTGCCCAAGTTTACGAATAAAGTCACCGAGATGAGATATACATTCTATCAATGCGAGTCTCTGACATCGGTGGATATGTCCGCTTTCGATACGACTAATCTGGTGAAGTGCGATTATATCTTCTACGGCTGCAAGGCTCTGGCTTCTGTTGATCTTTCAAAGTTCAATACCTCCAAGGTGGCAGTGTTCGATGCCATGTTCAGCGGCTGTGCTTCGCTCAAGAAGATAGATTTTCAGCTCCTTGATACTTCCAGCGCCGCCTCTATGAACTACCTGTTCAGCGGATGCTCTTCGCTGTCCTCTCTCGACCTCTCCAAGATCAATACCTCAAAAGTAACAAGCATGATCGAGATGTTCAAGCTCTGCACGAGCCTGAAATCAATAAGCCTCAGCAAATTCAACACGTCCAAAGTAACTTCGATGAAGTCTATGCTAAGCGGGCTCGCTTCGATCACATCTATTGATCTTAGCCCTCTGAACACCTCTGCGGTCACGGATATGTACGGTATGTTCGCAGGCAGCTCGTCGCTTACATCGATCGATCTTTCTTATCTCAATACCTCGAACGTTACGAATATGGGCTATATGTTCTCGAACTGCAAGGGGCTCAGGAGCATCAGTCTCAGTGCTTTGAAGACTTCAAAGGTCACAAATATGGCAGGTATGTTCAGCGGCTGCACTTCGCTCACCGCGGTCGATATCACTCCGCTGAATGTCTCAAGTGTTACGACCGTTGAACAAATGTTCAATAACTGTACCTCGCTCAAGACTGTAAAAATGTCCGGCATGAAATTCCCCAGGCTCGAGAGCATATACGGCCTTTTCTATGGCTGTACTTCTCTTACGGGTGTCGATCTTACAAATACAGATACCTCCAAGGTCAAGTCCATGAGCGCTTTGTTCAAGAATTGCAGCAGCCTGACAAAGCTCGACCTGACCGCTCTGCGAACCGACAGTGCAACATCGGTCAGTGAGATGTTCAGAGGCTGCAAGAATCTGGTGTCAGTTGACCTCAGCAAGTTCAGGACCTCAAAGGTAACGAGCTTTTTCTATTTGTTCTGCGAATGCAGCTCGCTGAAAAGTGTTGACGTCAGCTCTTTCGATTTCACCAATGCCACGAGCCTGTTCGGTATGTTCGAGAGCTGCACGGGTCTCGAAACTGTAAAATTCAAGAGCATCAACGCTCCGAAGCTGACATCGACAGAGAGGATGTTCCTCAACTGTTACAGCCTCAAATCAGTTGACCTTTCCTGCTTAAAGGCTCCTTTACTTGAAAACATGAGCTCGATGTTCATGTTCTGCAAAGCATTGACTTCTGTCAAGCTTGACGGCGTAGATACCTCGAATGTCACGGATTTTTCCAGTATGTTCTCTGCCTGCGAATCGCTCACAACAGTTGACCTGAGCGGCTTTGTGACCTCCGGGGTCAAGTCGATGTACAGTATGTTCAGCTCCTGCACTTCGCTCAAAAAGCTTGATCTCAGCGGATTTGATACCCGCGGCGTCGAGTATTTCGGCAGTATGTTTTATGCCTGTGAAAAGCTTGAGGAGCTTGATCTCTCCGGCTTCAGGACGGACAGCGCCAGGAATGCAAGCCTGATGTTCGGCACCTGCTATTCGCTGAAGAAGGTATATGTCGGCTCCGACTGGAAGTTCAGCAATCCGTCCGGTGCGAGCGATATGTTCCAGATGTATGACAGAGGCGTGATCAAGGGCGGAAACGGTACTGCTTACAGCAAAAACAATATAGGCTGCGAGTATGCCTGCATCGACAGAACAGGGAAGCCCGGATACTTCACCAAGGTGCCGTTCAAAAAAGGAGATGTGAACCGCGACGGCAGCGTGGACACAGGCGACATGACTGTTCTGGCACGTTACCTCGCCGGCTGGTCAGGCTATGCGCCGAAGCTCAACAGGTACTTTGCCGATATAGACGGTGACGGCTCTGTATCCACTGCTGATTATTCGATCCTTGCACGATATCTTGCGCACTGGAACGGCTACGATAAATATATAAAGTAGTCGGAATGTTACGGCGGATATAAATGTGTATGTTCGGTAAATTATACTCAATTAAAGATGAATAGTCTATACAAATTTGATATTTAGCTGAAAATTTTTGATATCAGTTGACTTTTTGAACAAAGAAAAGTAAAATATACTTGTTGGGTTGACGTTTGGCAGATAATATGCCTGTGACCTTATAGGAGGAACAAATGAAAAAAATAATCCGAGGGATCGGGGAGCGGATCAAGACATATATAGGCCGCAATCTCCTGTTCTCCACCTTTGTAGTGACTGCGGTCATCAACTCGTTTCTTTTGCGGGTGATAACCGTCGGCTTCAACTACAATTTCATCAAGCCGCTGCTTGCGGACATCGCGCTGGCGCTGTTCTTCGGACTGTTCGGCTTCTGCTTCAAGCCGAAGCACCGCTTCGCTTATTTCCTGACTATCAATATCCTTTTTGCGATACTCTCGGCGGGCAATTCGATCTACTATGCGAACTACCGTTCGTTCCTGTCGATCTCGCTGATCTCCACCGCTTCACAGCTGGGCGGAGTCATGGGCGCCGTTACAAATCTTATCGAGCCCAAGCATTTTGTGTTCCTGTGGTCTGTCATAGCGCAGATCGCGGTATATGTGCTCATCAAAAAGAAAAAGCCCGATTACTTCGACAGGGTCGAGGGCGAGCATCTCAGCCGGAAGGACGCGCTTTCGACCTTCGCAACGGCTGTCGTTACTCTCGGTATCTTCGCCTGCACCCTTAACGGCACCGATGTTTCCCGTCTTGCAAAGCAGTGGAACAGAGAATACGTGCTCGGTACCTTCGGGCTCTATACCTATCAGCTCTCGGATACCGTTTCCTGCGTTCATTCAAAGGTAAGTATGTGGCTTGGCTACGACGAGAAACAGCAAGCCTTCTCTGATTTCTACAACGAAAAGAACAAGAACGAGGACGTCACCGAGAAGGCCAACGAGTACACCGACATCTTCAAGGGCAAGAATGTGATAGTCATCCACGCCGAGAGCGTTCAGGGCTATCTGCTCGATACCTATATGAACGGCGAGCCTCTGATGCCGAATATCTCGAAGCTCGCATCCGAGGGTATCAATTTCACCAATTTCTACGCTCAGGAGTCCGTCGGCACCAGCTCGGACAGCGAGTTTACCTTTGCGACATCCCTGATGCCCGCGTCGAGCGGCACTGTCGCCATAAATTACTGGGACAGAGATTATACCACCATACAGAAAAAGCTCGGAGATATGGGCTACTATGTTTTCTCGATGCACGGAAACAACGGCTCCTACTGGAACCGCCTCAATCTCCATGCATCACTGGGCTACGACAAGCTCTATAACTATTCCAACGACTTCGTCCTCGACGATATGATCGGCCTCGGCCTTTCGGATAAATCCTTCTTCAGGCAGGCTGTCCCGATGATAAAGTCTATCTCCAAGGAACACAAGAACTTCTACGGAACGCTCATAATGCTCACCAACCATACTCCCTTTACCGATATCGAAAGGGTTTCCGACTTCGAGGTAGATTTCAAGTACCGCAGGTACAATGCCGAGACCGGTATTACCGAGCAGGTCTCCGCGCCTTTCCTTGAGGGCACCAAGCTCGGAAGCTATTTTAAGTCCGCTCACTATGCAGACGAAGCTATCGGTCAGCTGATGGCAGACCTTGAGAAGGAAGGTCTCCTCGATAACACCGTTATCGTCCTTTACGGCGATCACGATGCCAAGGTCAAGGAGGAGGAGTACGAGCATTATTACAACTACGATCCCTTCACCGATACCACACTTTCGGCCGGCGATCCCGGCTATATCCCGGTAGATGCTTTCTATTACAACATCAACCGCAAGGTACCGTTCATCATCTGGAGCAAGGATCTCACCGAGCATAAGGACATTGACCGCGTAATGGGCATGTATGACGTACAGCCTTCGCTCGGAAATATGTTCGGCTTTGAGAACAACTACGCTCTCGGACACGATATCTTCTCGATCCCCGAGGGTGAGGAGAACATCGTAACCTTCCCGAACGGCAACTTCGTTACCGATAAGGTCTACTATGACAGCCAGAAGGACAACTACTTCGATCTGAACGGCTACAAAAATGTTGCGCTTTATGCCTCCTGCAATCAGATGTATAAGGATTCTCCCAATCCGCTGTACACCGAGCTCTCCGAGGGCATCTACAAGACGCTCCCGAATACGCAGTTCGGCAGCGAAGCTGCTGCGCTCAGGACGAACAACGGAGTGGTCGATCAGGCTTATGTATCCGGCTGGGTGAACTACGCCGAGGAAAGGATCAATATTTCCAACGCTATCATCTACTACGATATGATAAACAAGACCGAAGAGGGCTGGACAGGGGAGTCTTCCGAGAAGTCCGGCAGAGACAGCATTTTTGCTCCGCCCGACAAAAACAAGCGCGACAGGCTTTATGCCGCGTAAGTTAAATAAGTTTTGTAAATAATTTGTTAAAAGGGCTTGCATTTTCTGCAATAGTATGTTATAATATTCAGGTATTGCGGATAACAGTAATTTGGCTCAAATGAATGGAGGTGCGAAACTATGGCAAAATGTCAGATTTGCGGAAAGGGCGTTACTTTCGGCATCAAGGTATCTCACTCGCACAGAAGGACGAACAGATCTTGGAAGCCCAATGTAAGGCGTGTAAAGGCTACCGTTAACGGTACTCCCACACATGTTTATGCTTGCTCCCGCTGCCTGCGCTCGGTGCGCAACGGCAAGATCGAGCTCGGCTGACAGCCGTCTCTCATTATTTCGGATCAAAGACCGGTCTTGGGCCGGTCTTTTTTCTTTTTGTGCGGGTTTTGCGGGCGGGTCTGTTTTTTAACGTCTGCTTCAAATATTTTTTGCAAATCGCTTGCATTATCGGGGCATATATGGTATAATTAAATATAATTATGACTAAACTGACTACAACCTATCGCGGAGGCATAAAATGAGCTTTACACAGGAAGACGTACTCAAGTACGGAGTTAAGCTGATAGTTATATTTATGGCGATACCCTTCCATGAGTTCGCCCATGCCTGGGCAGCCGATAAGCTCGGTGACGAGACCCCCTCGCGTCAGGGCAGGCTTACCCTTAACCCTATCTCGCATATAGATCCTATCGGTGCGATCTGCATTTTCTTCACAGGCTTTGGCTGGGGCAAGCCGGTACAGGTAAACGGCCTCAGATTCAAGAAATACCGCAAGGGCATGGCTGTCACTGCCGCTGCGGGCCCTATCGCAAATATCATACTCGGCATCGCCGGAATGATATTCTATAAGTTTATCGCGGGTGCCTACGTCAGCAATCCGTCGTCGGAGGCGCTTTGGTGGACATCTCTGATATTCCAGTATTTCACACTTATAAATGTCGGTCTGGCTGCGTTCAATCTTATCCCGATCCCCCCTCTCGACGGCTCCAAGATACTCAGCTATTTTGCTCCGCCGAAGGTTGAGAAGTTCATGATCGAAAATCAGCTGTATATCTCCCTCGGATTTCTGCTCCTGCTGGTCAGCGGTGCCCTCGACAAGCCCCTCGGCTGGGTGCAGCAGGGTATGTGGTGGCTGATAGACAAGCTCACCTTCTGGGTGGATTTCATTGTCAAGGCTGTGATAAGCTGATATGGAAGCAGTCACATTCAAGCTTGATGCGTTTGAGGGTCCGCTCGACCTTCTGCTGCATCTCGTAACCAAGCATAAACTGAATATCTACGATATCGAGATAAGTCTGCTGCTCGAGCAGTATCTCGCATATATCGAGGAGCTTGACGTTAAGGATTACGAGCAGGCAGCCGATTTCCTTGAAATGGCAGCCCGACTCATCTACATCAAGACCTGTTATCTCCTGCCGCAGCCCGAGGAGGCTGAGGAACTCAAAAAGGAGCTTCAGGGCAGGATAATCGAATATTCCCTCTGCAAGCTCGCCGCACAGCGCCTCCGTGAGGATTACGCCGGCGGAACGGTGTTTGTCCGTGTGCCCGTAAAGCTGCCGGTAAACAAGCAGTACACCCGCCTGCACGACAAGCAGGAGCTCCTGGAGGCTTATCTGGCCATATCGTCCAAGGTCAAGGAATACAAACCCCTTCGGGCCAACATATTCTCGCCGATCGTTTCTCACAGGATCGTTTCGGTGGAGTCCAAGATCGAGGAGATCCTTTCAAGGCTTATAACTGTCGGTCATTTCTCGATGAGTTCACTCTATGACGGCATGAGCGACCGCTCGGAGCGCATAGCTGCGTTTCTTGCCGTGCTTGAGCTCACAAAGTCGGGGAAGATCTTTCTGAACGACGACAACACTCAGATCGAGCTTCGCCGCACTGTCGATGAGGACGAGGAAAGCGTATCAGAGTCCGCAGAGCCGGAGAACGAAGCGGACGATACCGAGAGTATCGAACCTGTCCTGCCTGACGAGCCGGAAGCTGCTGACGATACAGCGGAAATTCCCGAAGAGCCGGAAGCGGCTGACGATACGGCGGATGTTCCCGATATGTCAGTAGACGAACAGGATACCGTTACCGAACCCGTGACTGTCGATGATACGCCCGTTGAACCGGCAGAGGCAGAAGTCTCCGAGCCGGAAACGTCTGCCGAGCCTGTCAATGAGCCGAACCCTGTCGTTGAGCCTGAAACTGAACCTGTTTCCGAGGCTGCTGAGCCCGAGAATGTTGTTTCGGAGAGCGATACTCAGACAAAGACTCCCGTTGAGGCGATCATCCGCGATGAACCTGCTGTGACTGTCAGTGAGCCCGAACCGGTGCTCCCGGCGGAGGACAAGCCTGCAAAGGCTCATTCCGTGCGCTTTGCGCTTGCAACATACACTGTTAGACTTAATGAAAAGACCGAGGCTGTGCCTGCGTTTGCTCCCATGCCCGAAAAGGAGAGCGTCCCCGAGCCAGCCGAAGAGGTCGTTCTGCCGGCTGCCGATATGAGCGAGGAACCGCACAGGCAGTTCAAGGCCAACTATTTCGGGCGCAGATATTTCTGGGGCAGCGTTCCTTCCGCGCTCGGTGAGCGCAGCTATGCTGTAGCTGGGAGGCTTAGGATCTGAATGGATATAAATGAAATGACCGCCGCTGTCGAGGCGATACTCTTCGCCGGCGGCGACCCGATAGAGGGCGACAAGCTCGCACTTGCTGCGGGTATAGAGCCTATCGAGCTCAAAAACGTGATAGCTGCACTTGAGGAAAAGTACGCAAGACCCGATTCCGGGCTTGTGCTTCTGAGACTTGAGGACAGCTTTCAGCTTGCGACAAAGCAGCGGTTCTCCGAGAATATAAAGGAAGCCTTTGAGATCAGGAAGAATTCGGCGCTTTCCGCGGCTGCCATGGAGGTACTGACGATAGTTGCATACAATCAGCCGGTGACAAAGAGCTTTGTCGAGAACGTTAGGGGAGTGGATTCATCCTCTACCGTCAATTCGCTTGTGGAGAAGGGACTTCTCTGCGAGGCGGGAAGGCTTGAGCTTCCCGGCAGGCCTATCGCCTACAAGACTACCGATGCTTTTCTTAGAAGCTTCCAGATCTCGAGTATATCCGAGCTGCCTCCGCTGCCCGATCAGGCAGAACAGCTCACGATAGACGAGGTTATCGCCGAGGGCTCGCTCTCGGAGTCGGAGGAATAACAGCAATACATATCAACGGCGCTTTTGCGCGGGGAGGTGTGCGACATCAAAAAGAAGCTGAAGCTTTTGGCAATAGTTCTCGGCATCATAGGCATCTTTGTGCTGCTGATCTATTTCGGCATCTTCTGGCGGACGATGCTCTGTCTGCTTATACTGATAGTCGTGATCCTCCATTTCTCGGTCACGGTACACCTGAAGGTGAGCCGAGCCGAGGGGATAGATATCAAAGCCAAATGGCTGTTCCTTACGCTTTATCCGCGCAGGCAGAAAAAAGCTCCCGCAGCCGTTACGGGTCCTCCTGAGGAGAATGTCCCCGAAGACTACGATATCCCGGAAGATCTCGATGCTCTGATCGAGAGCCTTGAGAAGTCCGACGAGGAGGAAGAGGCCTCCGCGTCAGAAGAGATAAAGTCCGAGGAAGCCGAAAGGCCGGAAGAAGCTCCCACCGAGGAGAAATCCGAGCCTGAGACGGAAGACAAGCCCGAGGACGAAAAGCCCGAGGAAGACAAGCCCAAAGAGGAAAAGGCCGAGGAGCCTCCCAAGGAAAAAGGCAAGGGCAAGATCGCCGCGCTCAAGGAGAAGTTCAACAAGATTCGTCCCTATATACCGATAGGTTGGAAGGCCGTTAAGAAGTTCTGCAAGGCCATACGCTTTGAGGGGATAGATATATGGGGCGTTGTCGGGCGGTTCGATGCTCACGAGGCTGCGATATATTATGGTATCGTTCAGAAGATAGTATTTGATCTGCTTGCAAAGCTCGGTCTGATCTTTACGCTTAAGATCAAGCGCGTGGATATCAACTGCTGCTTTGTTCAGAACAAGATAGACGGCGCCGCAGAGGTCACTGTAAGGGTAAGGCCGTCAACGCTTATAGCCATAGCGTTCTGCACATTAGTCAATTTCCTTATAGTATTTTTCAGAGAACGCAGAAAGCGCAAAAAAGCAGCCAAGGAAGCTGCGGCTGCACCTGCAGCGGCGGCGTAAGATACAGGGGGTAATATTATGTGTGAAAAAAAGGTCCGTGTCTGCAAAAAGAAAAAGAAGAAAAACAATAAGAGAGCTATCACGGTTTATTCTCTCAAGGTCAGGGACGGGAAGACCAAGGTCGATATCTCCGTTTCCACGACACCGATGCTGGTGCTTGCAATATTCTTCGGCATATATCTGCTCAAAAGGGGAAAAAGGGACAGCGGAAAAGGCCTGTTCCATGCGGAGAGCAGCGTAGGTTCGCTTATTTCGGCACCCTTCGGAAGCACTGTGATCGTTAACAACGATCAGGATAAAATCGAAAAACTTGCAGATTGAATCAAGAAAGGATAGATTATTATGAGTGATAACACCAAGCTTGAGCAGCTCGTCAAGACTGCGATGGAGAAGATCAAGGAGCTTACCGAGTGTGAGACTGTCGTAGGCAAGCCTATCGTTACGGCTGACGGCACGACTATCATCCCGATCTCCAAGGTATCTGTCGGCTTCGCTTCCGGCGGAAGCGATCTTCCCACCAAGAAGGACGGTCAGTTCGGCGGCGGCTCCGGCGCCGGGATCACAGTTCAGCCCATGGCTTTCATCGTTTGCCGTGAGGGTGAGACCAAGCTCCTGCAGATGACCAACAACACCAGCTATCAGAACGCTATCGTTAATACCGTTCCCGAGGTGGTTGAGAAGATCGTTGATCTTATCGACAAGAAGACCTCCAAGAAGGCTCCCAAGGGCATGGAGATAGAGTCCGACGAGGAATAAAATTCCAAAGATAAATTTTTCCTTGTATCAATGACCTGAGCAGTGTGCAGAATATAAGCATAATATTGTTCTGCGAGGTAACTGCTTATGGATCTGATAAGTATGATGACAGCGGCGGCGCTGACAGTGACCGCCTGCTTCACTTTTGCCGCAAACGGCGCCGAGGAAGCCGACGTTACGGCTATGCCGGAGGTTTCGGCGAAGAGCTGCGTCGTTATTGATGCACTCTCGGGGGATGTGCTCTATGCCAAGAATGAGCAGGAACAGCTCCCCATGGCGAGCACTACCAAGATAATGTCCGCGCTGATCGCGCTTGAGCGTGACGATCTTGACGAATGGTTCACGGTGGATCCCGAAGCCATAAAGGTCGAGGGGTCGTCAATGGGTCTTTGCGAGGGTGACAGTGTCACTCTGCGGGCGCTTGCAGCGGGTATGCTGCTCCCAAGCGGGAACGATGCCGCCAATGCTGCGGCGGTGAGGATATCCGGCAGCGTTGAGGCTTTCGTTGAGCTGATGAATCAGCGGGCTGCCGAGATGGGGCTTGAGAATACCCATTTCGTCACGCCCTCAGGTCTCGACGATCACACCGATGAGCATTACTCAACTGCGCTCGACATGGCTCGCCTGACAAGGGAGGCTCTCAATAATGAGGCTTTCCGTGAGCTCTGCGGTCAGAAGACCGCTCAGGTTGAGTTCGGGTCTCCGCCCTATAAGCGGTGGCTTACCAATACCAACAAGCTGCTGACCGGCTGCGACGGCGTTTTCGGTGTCAAGACCGGTTTCACCGACAAGGCGAGGCGCTGCCTTGTGTCTGCCTGCCGCAGGGACGGTGCGGAGCTGATCTGCGTTACGCTCAACGATCCCGACGACTGGGATGACCATGAAAAGCTTTACGACAGCTGCTTTCCTCTGCTTAAAGATGTTCAGCTGACACCCGAGCTTTCAGGCTTCCGCATAGAGGCGGCCGGCGGCGAGACGCTGGGCTGCGTCGGCGAGAGCGCACAGATCAAAATGCCGTCATCGGCGATAGGCCGGCTCGAGAGGATAACGCTTATAAGGCCGTTCGTGTATCTCCCGGTTGCCGCAGGCGAACAGCTGGGCGAGACGAGGTTTTATATCGACGGCAGGCTTATCCGCACTCTTCCCATAATAGCCGCCGAGGGAAGTATCTGACCTGACAGGGCGCTGCGCGTCCTTTATAATGACATTTTGGAGTTGACTATGGAAAAGATTCGTGTTCAGAAGCTTATTGCCGACAGCGGGTGCTGCTCACGCCGCAAGGCAGAGGAGCTTATCTCTCAGGGGAGAGTAAAGGTCGGCGGAAGGCCGATAAAGCTTGGCGACAAAGCCTTGCCTACCGATCTTATCACGGTGGATGACAAGCCGATAAAGCAGGTCAGGAAGCGCCGGCTCTACTATATAATGCTCCACAAGCCCCGGGGATATGTTACCACCATGAGCGATGAGCTCGACCGCAGGAACGTTTCCGAGCTGCTCGCCGATGTGGGCGAAAGAGTCTATCCTGTCGGGAGGCTCGACCGCAACTCCGAGGGCCTGCTGCTGTTTACGAATGACGGCAATTTCGCAAATGACATCATGCACCCCTCGCGGCATATCGCCAAGACCTACCGCGTCACCGTTCGTCCCGATGTGAACGATGAGCAGCTTGCAGATCTTGCCTCCGGCGTCGATATCGGCGATGAGAAGAAGACAGCTCCGGCGAACGTCATCGTGCTGGATAAGCAGCCCGGCAGGGTAGTGCTACAGATCACGATCCACGAAGGCCGCAACCGCCAGATCAGAAGGATGTGCGAGGCGGTGGGGCTGGAAGTCGCAAGGCTCAAAAGGACTTCTGTTGGGCCGCTCAAGCTCGGGATGCTCAAACCCGGCGAATGGCGTGAACTCAAGCCCGATGAGCTGAGAGCTATCAGAAATGCTATGCTGAAATAACAAAAGACACTTTCGTGCTTCGGCGGCGAAAGTGTCTTGCTTTTTTATTTTATCATTTCCTCGTACTGTGCGGCGATATCTCCGATGTCTCCCTGAGCGATCAGATTGCCGTGATCGAGGATTATGCCCTTGTTGCAAAGCCTCTTGACCTGATCCAGCGAGTGGGAAACGAACAGTACCGTCACTCCCGAATCGAACATACCCATGATCTTGTTCTCGCTCTTTTTGCGGAACTTCGCATCACCGACCGAGAGCACCTCATCGAGGATCAGTATTTCCGGCTCGACGAGCGTGGCGATAGAGAAGCCGAGGCGGGATTTCATACCCGAGGAATAGTTCTTTATCGGAACGTCTATGAACTCCTTAAGTTCGGAGAATTCAACGATCTCATCGTATTTCTCGTTGACGAACTGCTTAGAGTACCCGAGCACGGAGCTGTAAAGATAGATGTTCTCCTTGCCGGTATACTGCGGGTCGAAGCCGGCACCGAGCTCAAGCAGCGGAACTACCTTCCCGTGACGGACTACCGTTCCCTCGGTGGGCTTGAACACTCCGGCTATTACCTTGAGCAGCGTACTCTTGCCGGCACCGTTGAGCCCGAGTATCCCGACTCTGTCACCCTTTTCGATATTAAAGCTCACATTCCTGAGCGCCCAGAACTCGTTGTACTTGATCTGCCGCTTTATGAACTTTATCATATATTCCTTGAGACTGTCCAGCTTTTCCTGGCTCAGATTGAATTTCATCGAGACGTTCTTGACCTCGATAGCATAGTTTGCCATGAAAGACTTCCTTTCAGATATGAAGAATGAAATTGTCCTGCTTTTTCTTGAATATCAGGAATCCGAACACAAAGGTGAATACCGCCGAAGCAAGCGGCATCAGAATCCAGTAGGGCTCCCTGAACATCGAGCTGCCGTAGACAGCATCCCGGAAGCAGCGAATCAGCCCGTAGAGAGGGTTGATCTTGAGCACCCAGCCGGTACTGCTGCCGAGCAGACTGTCGGCATCGTAGAATATCGCGCAGGTGTACATGATAAGCATCAGCGCGACCTCCCAGAGATATTCCATATCTCTGAAAAATACCGACACGGTCGAGAGTATCATCCCGACGCCGATAGTAAAGATAAACAGGATACCCAGCGGGATAACGGCGGTGATGAGCCATCTGGTCGGGTAGACCTTGAATATTATCATCGAGCCGATCAGCACGATCAGCGAGATAGCGAAGATGATGAAGTTGAATATGACGCCCGAGAGCGGGTAGATATATTTCGGAACATATACCTTTTTTATCATCCCGGCGTTTGCCCGAATGGATTTCATCGCTGTTCTTGTGCCGGCTGCAAAGAAGGAGTAAAGCAGCCTTCCCGTCAGGACATAGACCGGGAACGCCCTGTCCTTGTTCTGATACATCGTGTTGAACACAAGCGTAAGCACCGCCGTTGTCAGTATCGGCTCAAGCAGCGTCCAGATTATCCCGAGGTAGGAGCGCCTGTATTTGAGTTTGATACCTTTTTTTACAAGCTCCCGGAGCAGGAACCTGTACTTTTTGTAGCCTTCGATATATTTGTTCATGTCTCTTGCCTTTCGGTCATTTTATCTGTAAGCAGAGCCTCAAAAGCGGCAGCTGCCTGTATATTGCGGAACTCATAATCCGCGTTCATCGGCTTGACAAGGCCTTTGGTGAAATCGGTCATCCCGCGGTATAAGCCCTCCGGATCCGGAGATACAAGTGTTCCGCCGTGTTCGGTCATAAAGCCTCTCGGACCGGGGATATCTGCTGCAATAACGGGTACTCCCAGCACATCGGCCTCGAGCACCGTGAGCCCGAGAGCTTCGTAACGGGAGCTCAGAATGAACAGGTCGCACTTCGCAAGTATCGGCATCGGATTCTGCACCGAGCGGATGACGATGATCTTGTCAGCTGCCGGGGAAGCCTTTGCGAGCGCAAGCGTCTGATCGCAGAGCTCACCGTACCCGCCGATGATGATAAGTGCGCTGTCGGGATGCTCGGCAGTGAAGCGTTCAAACGCCTCGATAAGCATATCGTGACCCTTCTCGTAAGCGAAGCGCCCGATGGTTATGAATTTGAGCCTGTCCGATGCGAGCAGCTTTGAAAGCTCTTTTTCGGAAACTGTCGAAACCGTATCCTCATCAAAATGCAGCGGCTCTTTGCTGCGCTCAATAATGCTCTGATAGTTCAGACAGTTCTCAACAACGGTGATGTTCGCATCCTCACCGGCTATCTCTCTTGTGGGCGGGACGATATCCTCCGTCACGCAGCATACGGCGTCATAGCTGCGGTAGGCCTTTTCGAGAGAGGGGCGGTGCTGGATCTTCTTTCGTGCAAGCTCCTGCTGCATATCGTTGTGAACGAATATCGCCGAAGGGCAGCCCAGCAGCCGGAACAGGTGTATCATATTCTTGCCGTAGCCCTCGAACTGGATCGAGCGGTCAATATCTATGCTGCCGAAGAAACGCTCGGCGTCACGCTTGCAGAGGCGCTCGACGGTTTTCAGCGCAGGTCTGAACCCGAGGCCGTAATAAAGCCCCATAGCTATCGCCTCGCGTACCGTGAACTGAAGCTTGGTACACATCGGCATGACCTTCGCTCCTCGTGGGATGAGCCCGCAGCGCAGAGGATAATTTTTAGCGTCGTCCTGCCGGAAGGTCACTATATACCGGCGCTTTTCAAGGTCGGTGTTTTCAAGCATAGAGACCGCGGCGGTGGTTATGCCGTTGGCGGCAAGAGTCCCCGCATAGATCAGGACATTCTGCTTTGATCGGTCGTATATGCTTTCCTCGCGGCAGAGCTTCTTGCCGTCGATCACATGGGCGAGCAGCTTCGCGGCGGCGTCCTTGCTTTCAAAAGGGCAGAACCTTTCGATGAACGCACTGTCGTCGTACTGCCTGGCGCTCTTTAGCTCATATATCAGCTCTGCAGCCGTATCGGCTCTCGGAAAGGGAAGCTCGGAAAGCGGGAAGTACAGCCCTCTCTCGGCAAGATACTTTTGCTCGTCGGGAGCATAGAGCACGATCTTTTTGCGCGAGACGGCATAGTCGAACATAACGCTGGAATAATCGGTTATAAGAGCATCCGAGCAGGCAAGCAGCTCATAAGTTCCTACCGACTCGCCGGGCTCTGTTATATGCCTGAAGCCGGAAAGCTCGAGCTTGTCCTTGACAAAGGGATGCAGCTTGGCGATAAGCACCTCGTCATCGGAGAGCATACTGTCAAGCTCTGTGAGCAGAGCTTCGGTGTCTCTGACCTGATCGGCGCTTTTTATGCTGCTTCCGGTGCCGCGCCATGTCGGCATATAGATATATACCCGTTTGCCGGAAAGCCCCGCACGCTTTTTGGTAACGGCAGCCTGCCTTTCATTGAGCAGCACCGAGCATCTCGGATATCCCGAGAGCAGCAGCTTGCCTTTATACAGGCCGTCAAGGTCGAATGCCGAGACCATTCTGTCTCTCATGAACTCACTCTGGAAGAGGATATAGTCGGAAAACAGCAGGTTTCGCTGGATGTTCCCCATGGAATATATGCTGTCGGGAATATCCCGCCCCATTACCTTGAGGGGAGTGCCGTGCCAGGTATTCACGACTGTCTGTCCCGGCTTTTTGATATACCGCATGGGCAGGGAGGTGTCGGTGAAGATATATCCCGCCTGCGAGAGCAGCTTATAAAACGACAGAGAGCTTATATCCGCAAGTGTGAAGCGCTTTACGCCCTTGCTGCGCAGTACGGCGGCGATCCTTTCCTTGCTTGCCCCGGTGCAGGAGAAGCAGAGCTTCATCCCGGGATAGCTTTTGTAAAGCTCATACCCCAGAGCAAGTATGTTGCCGGCTATGTCCTCGCCGTGTTTGGAGTCGAGTATGACGAGCTGTTTGTCTATCCTGCATCTGCCGAAGTAATTTACATAGCAGGAGCCCTTGAAAGCTTCGGCAGCGGTTTTTGCAGCGGTTCTGATACCTATTTTCAAGACCTCCCCGATCTTATTCTATCCCGCACTCGGCAAGGATGCGTTCGCAGGAATGACCGTCCTGCGCGGAGTTGACGATATTATTGAGCTCACGGCGCTCGGCACGGTATTTGTCCTTGCCGGCGGCGGTATCGCGGATAAATCCGCAGAGGCCGTCGATGCCGGTTATATGCTCACCGGCCATAAGGCTGAGAGGGTCGGCGACGGTGAAGCCCCGCTGATCCGAATAGCTGTCAAGATCGTCGAGCGTATAGGCTATCGGACGGTCAAGCAGCAGATAATCAAAGCTTACCGAGGAATAATCGGTTATAAGTGCGCAGGACATTTTCATCAGATCGTAAATATCCGTCTTTCTTCGTCTCAGGGTTTTCTCCGAAATGAAAGCTATATTCTTAAATTTCGGGAGCTGCCCCGAAGGATCCTGCAGCGGGTGCGGTTTTATAACAAGCTTGAAACCGAGCTCCGAGAGCAGCCCATCAAGCCTTTTGAGCTTTTCGGCGGTGTCGGCTGTCGGGAGGCCCGTGCTTCCGGAGAGCTGTGAATTGCGGCTTCTCAGACGTTCCGACGTCCGGTAGGTAGGCAGCCACAGGATAAGCTTTTTCTTTCCGACGTTTTTTTCAAAGAGCTTGTCGCACCTCGGCTGACCTGTCAGCAGGACCTTGTCCCGCGGGCAGCAGAAGCATTTGCTCATTATCTCCTCAAACAGCGGAGATGTAGCGATCGTGTAGGTGAAGAAGCATTTTCCGTCAAAGGACCTGTCCTTTTCGAGCGAACCGACTGTTTTGAGCGGCATACCGTGCCAGAGGTTGACTACCGTCTGCTTTTTTGCGGGCATCACCGGGAATTTCCCGAAGGAGTAGAACATATACCCGCAGCGCAGGAATGTGAACAGCGCTCGCGCAGGGCTTACGAACCTGACGTTTTCCGGAGCACTTGAAGTTAGCTCTTTGTGATCCTCACAGCCGACGGTTATCCTGTACCGGGAGTTGTATCCGTGACTTATCAGATAGTCATACAGACTTCCGGCATTGTCCCGGAGCCCGAGATTAGAATAGATCAATATGCTGCGCCTGTTTTTCGGGATGACTGAATTGGCGGGAGTGAGCGGAGCCGAAAGCAGTTTGGCTATATCTTTCAGACTCATGGCTGATCTTCCTTTCTGCGCAGCAGCTTTTTGTACATTCTCTCACGCAGGGCAGAGGGTGCCAGACAAAACACTGTAAATGCGCTCATGCGGTAAAGATACTCGTCGAGCGAGCAGAAGCCGATGCTCAGCTTGAAGCGCTCCATTTTTCGGGCGTACCCGAGATACGCAAGGCCTCCGCGCCTTTTGAACATCCCGCTGCCGGTTCGCATTTTAAGCAGCGGCTTTTTTATATTGTACCCGACTGAGCCGTTATTGAGCATCCTGACCCAGAGATCGTAGTCCTCGAAGAATCTGCGGTCTCTGTACCCGCCGACGGCCTCCACCGCCGACCTGCGGAACATAACGCAGGGATGATTGAACGGATTGCGCGTCCGGGCATATTTAAGTATAGCCTTGTGCGAGGAGGGAAGAGTCTTGAGGGTGGTTATCTGCGAGGGGTCGCTCTCGAATTCCGCAACCGTTGAGCTGACAATGTCAAGCCCGAGCTTTTTCATGACGGCAAGCTCGGTCTCGCACCGCTCGGGCAGAGAGATATCATCTGCGTCCATCCGGGCGATATATTCGCAGGTGCAGTGCTTCAGACCGGTGTTGAGTGCCTTGGCGAGCCCTCTGTTCTTTTTGCAGCGTATCAGCCCGATGATGGGATAGCTTTCCGTGAGCTCATCACAGACTTTATCGAGAGAGGGGGTCAGCGGGCCGTCGGCTACGATTATGAACTCCGACGCCGGGAGCGTCTGAGCAAGCATACTTTCGCAGGCAGTTTTAAAATGCTCCGCGTTGTCGCCCTTATACACCGCCATAAGTACGGCGTAGCTTTCCGATGCCATGACCTCACCTCCGTTTCACGCATAGTGATACATAATAAATTATAGCATAATGCCGGGGCTGTGTCAAGCAGAAATGCTGTATAAAGGCAAACAGCACCGTATGCATGGGCTCCGGTGCTGTCTGGCCTGTACTATTCAAAATATGTGCTTATGACCTTTGGTGAGTTCGGGGTCGAGTAGACCCAGCTGCTGATGTGCCCCGAGTTTATGTAGTAGTTTATCTTTGAGGGAAAGCTCGCGCAGTCATATACATCGACTATTATCAGCTTGACCTTCATCTTATCCGGGATTATCGCCTTGATGAATACGCTCGCTCCCTGATTTACACGGACGTTTTCCCGCTTCTCGGCAAGTCCCGCAAGGTTCGGTGCCAGCTCGATGAATATGCCGTATTCCTCGATCGAACGGACTATCCCTCCGACAGTCTGCCCGACCTCGAGCCTTGATGCGTTCTCATACCACGTCCCGAGCAGTTCCTTGTGGGAGAGCAGTATCCTGTCATTATCCCGCCCCTTTACTACCGTAAAGATCCTCTGACCGTTGTAGAACCTGTCATTCGGGTGAGATATCCGGGATACCGAGATCGCATCTATCGGTATCAGGGAGGGAATTCCGCAGCCTATATCCACAAAGCAGCCGAAGCGTTCAAGGTGAGTGACCTTCGCCGGGATGATATCTCCGCTTCCGAGCCTTGAGATATAGCTGTCATAGCATTCCTGCTGGGCAGCACGTCTCGAAAGCTGATATACGGTCTCCGAGCCTTCTTTTTCAATGCCGATGACTTTGAAGCATACCGGCTTACCTACCTTTGAGAGCAGGGCGATATCTCGCGTCGTCCCCTCCCGGATGCCGAGTGCGCCCTCTTCGCGCTTGATGATGCCTCTGCCGCAGGGCAGCTCGACGATAAGATCGTGGGATGAGGTGCAGAGCAGAGCCTTGGCTTCAAGCGTGATATTTCTGCTGCAAGCCTCCGCAAGCCCATCTTCGCTTGCAAGAAGCTCTGAAATATCGCTGTTTGAGATTATTTCTCCTTCGGGATAGAAGCTGTTCATGGTTTTCGTCCTCTTTTCTTTTACTGTTATCCTTGCGGATCGGGGCGGGTCGGGTGCCGCCCTTTGTTAATTACTATGCTCTGAGATACTCGATTATGAATAGCAATAATCAGCAAACAAATGCTTTTCTTTTGCTTGACTTTTCTTGTAGTTTCGCTTATAATATATAAGATAATGTATTCATCAAAGGATCCGGAACGCTATATATATAAGCGCGTAAAGGGTCGGACAGGAGGATATGGAATGTTAAAGCAGCTGGCAAAATGTGTCAGAGAATACAAGACCTTGACGATACTGACATTCGTGTTCATTATCTGCGAGGCTGTTATCGAGATATTCATACCGTTCATCACGGCTAATCTCGTAAACAACATCAATGCCGGTGCAGGTTCCGGCGAGATCGTCGGGACGGGTCTGTTTCTTGTGGGTCTGGCGATATGCTCACTGAGCTTCGGCGCTCTTGCAAGCTTCACCTGCTCAAAGGCTTCGGCAGGCTTTGCGAAGAATGTCAGAAAGGACGTCTTCAATAAGGTGCAGGCTTTCTCCTTCGGGAATATCGACAAGTTCTCGTCTTCGTCACTCGTTACGAGGCTCACTACCGACGTTGCCAACGTTCAGATGAGCTATATGATGATAATCAGAACAGCCGTCAGATGCCCTATAATGCTGGTCTTCGCTGTCGTTATGGCCTACATAATGGGCGGTATGCTCGCAAGTGCTTTCGTGATAGTCATACCCGTACTTGCCATGGGCCTGATCCTCGTGTTCAGGAAGGCAATGCCCGCATTCAGGAGCGTTTTCAGGAAGTACGACAAGCTCAATGAGTCGATAGAGGAAAACGTCCGCGGGATGAGAGTCGTCAAGGGCTTCTCCCGTGAGGAATACGAAAAGCAGAATTTCACAAAGGCCGCAGACAATATCCGCAAGGACTTTACAAGAGCCGAGCGTATCGTAGCTCTGAACAACCCGCTGATGAACTTTTGCATCTACTTCAATATGGCGTTCGTGCTGATCGTAGGCTCCTGGATGATAATTTCCAAGAGGGGCACCGAGATCAATGTAGGTCAGCTCACCGCTATGGTCACCTACGGAATGCAGATACTTATATCTCTGATGATGCTCTCGATGATACTCGTTATCATCACGATCTCCGCCGAGTCGGCAAAGCGTATCTGCGAGGTCCTCTCGGAGGAACCCGAGCTCAAGGAGCCCGAGGATCCCGTTACCCAGGTCGCTGACGGTTCCATTGATTTCAAAGACGTCAGCTTCAAGTATTCCGAAAAGGCCGAAAGGTTTTCGCTTTCGGATATCGACCTGCATATCGACTCCGGTATGACCGTCGGGATAATAGGCGGTACCGGTTCCAGTAAGTCCACGCTTATACAGCTTATCCCGAGGCTCTATGATGTTACCGAGGGGACCGTCTGCGTCGGCGGAGTGGATGTCAGGGATTACAGCATGAAAGCTCTTAGAGACTCTGTTGCGGTTGTGCTCCAGAAGAACCTGCTGTTCTCCGGGACTATCGCCGAAAACCTCAGGTGGGGCAACAAGGATGCCACGCAGGAGGAGCTTGAGGCTGTATGCCGCATAGCGCAGGCTCACGACTTTATAAACAGCTTCCCCGACGGCTACGAGACCCATATCGAGCAGGGAGGCACCAACGTGTCCGGCGGTCAGAAGCAGCGTATCTGTATCGCAAGGGCTATGCTCAAAAAGCCCAAGATACTTATACTCGACGACTCCACCAGCGCCGTGGATACCAAGACCGACGCTCTTATCCGCGCCGGCTTCAGGGATTATATCCCCGAGACGACCAAGATCATAATCGCACAGAGGATCGCCTCGGTGCAGGACGCCGATCTTATCATTGTAATGGACAACGGCAGGATAGCCGCTATGGGCGACCATAATGAGCTGCTCGAAAAGAGCGATATCTACCGCGAGGTCTACGAGGAACAGACGAACGGAGGCGACAGCGATGAACAATAATTCGGCACCTCCGAAAATAGCCCGAGGCACCCTCAAGCGTACCCTCGGGATGCTGTTCCATTTCTATCCGGTACTTGTGCCGGTGACGGTCGTCTGCATACTGTTTGCGGCGTTTGCCTCGACGATACCCGCCATGTTCATGCAGAAGGTCATCGCGATCATTGAGAAGTGGACGGAGACCGGCGACTGGGAAGCCGCAAGCAGAGAGATCATCCCCAAGATGATACTGCTCATATCCTTCTATGTGATGTCGATCATTGCCGTGACAGTTCAGACGCAGATCATGGCCTATATGACCCAGGGCTTCCTCAGCAAGATGAGGATCGCTATGTTTGAGGGGATGCAGAACCTTCCCATCAAGTATTTCGATACTCACAAGCACGGCGATATAATGAGCTACTACACCAACGATATAGACACCCTCCGTCAGCTCGTTTCACAGGCTATCCCTTCACTGATACAATCATTGGCGATAGTTGTGTTCGTCTTCGCGCTGATGCTCTATTACAGCCTGTGGATGACCCTTATAGTAGTGGTCGGCATCATAATGATGCTGTTCGTGTCCAAGAAGCTTGCAGGGGGATCTGCGAAGTTCTTTATCCGCCAGCAGGTGACAATGGGCAAGACCGAGGGCTATATCCAGGAGATCATGAACGGCCAGAAGGTCGTTAAGGTGTTCAGCCATGAGGACGAGGTCAACACCGGCTTCGACGAGTATAACGAGTCGCTGTTCAAGACCAGCTACACCGCCAACGCTTACGCCAACTCCCTTGCTCCGGTTATCATGAACATCGGAAACATCCTCTATGCGGTGATCGCTATGGTCGGGGGACTGTTCATCGCCTTCGGCACCGGAAATGTCAGCATCTCCGGGCTTCCGTTCTCGATAAGCATTGTGGTCCCGTTCCTCAATATGACCAAGCAGTTCTCTGGAAACATCAACACTGTTTCGCAGCAGGTAAACGCCGTCGTAATGGGTATGGCGGGCGCAACGAGAATATTCTCGCTCATGGATGAGCAGCCTGAGGAGGACGAGGGCTATGTTACTCTCGTCAATGTCAAAGAGGAGAACGGTCAGCTCGTCGAGACATCTGACCGCACCCATAAGTGGGCCTGGAAGCATCCTCATTCCGCTGACGGCACCGTTACCTACACTCTGCTCAAGGGCGACGTCAGAATGGACAGCGTCGATTTCGCCTACGAGCCCGGCAAGGACGTCCTGCACGATGTAAGCGTATTCGCCGAGCCCGGTCAGAAGGTGGCTTTCGTCGGCGCTACCGGTGCCGGCAAGACGACTATCACCAACCTTATAAACCGCTTCTACGATATCGCGGACGGCAAGATCAGGTATGACGGCATCAATATCAACAAGATCAAGAAACAGGATCTCCGCCGTTCCCTCGGGCTTGTGCTTCAGGAAACTAACCTGTTTACCGGCACTGTAATGGACAATATCCGCTACGGCAGGCTCGATGCCACCGATGAGGAGTGTATCGCCGCCGCGAAGCTCGCCGGCGCAGACGATTTCATCACAAGGCTCCCCGTAGGCTACAAGACCGAGCTTACAAACAACGGCGCCAATCTCTCGCAGGGTCAGCGTCAGCTGATAGCAATAGCGAGAGCAGCGGTAGCCGATCCCCCGGTAATGATCCTTGACGAGGCGACCTCCTCGATAGACACCAGGACCGAGGCTATCGTTCAGCGCGGCATGGATAAGCTCATGGAGGGCAGAACGGTATTCGTGATCGCTCACAGGCTTTCCACCGTAAAGAACTCCGACGTTATCATGGTGCTCGATCACGGAAGGATAATCGAGCGCGGTAACCACAAGAAGCTCATTGAAGAAAAGGGTACCTACTATCAGCTCTATACAGGAGCATTTGAGCTTGAATAAAAGAATATTAAACTCAAAGATCCGCAAAAAAACGATTTGCGGATCTTTTTGCGTTTTATCTATTGACAGAATTGCATTTGTCTGATATAATCATCATAACGACAATATATCGGACGGTATATTAAAATATTAAACAAGGAGGAAATTGTTGTGCCAAATCCCATTCTTCCGCTTTGGGAGTACATCCCAGACGGTGAGCCGAGAGTGTTCGGCGACAGAGTCTACCTTTACGGTTCTCACGATAGGGCGTCCTGTGACAAGTTCTGCGACTACAAGCTCAAGGTCTGGTCAGCTTCGGTGAACGACCTGAACAACTGGCAGTGCCACGGCGTAAGCTTCCGCACAAGAGACGGAGCCGAGCATAAGGCCGATACCGCCGAGTGGACAGATCATGAGCTCTACGCTCCCGACTGCGTTACCAATCACGGCAGGTATTATCTCTACACTTATATCGTGGGCTCGAAGGGGTGCGTTTCGGTATCCGATCATCCCGAGGGACCTTTCACCCTGCTCTCAAGGTATGAGTACGATGAAGCCGATGCCGGCGATGACGGCATCTACAACGACTGCGGCGTCCTCGTTGACGACGACGGCAAGGCGTATATCTATTACGGTTTTGAGCATTCCAACATGAACGAGCTCGATGCAGAGAGTATGTATAAGATCGTCAGGGGGAGCCTTAAAAAACCGGTCATCGACGACAGAGAGGAGATCCCTGCGGAGCGCAGGTTCTATGAGGCGAGCTCGCCGAGGAAGATCGGCGATACCTACTATCTGATCTACTCTCCGAGAAAGGGCAGCCGTCTCGCTTATGCGACTTCCAAGTCTCCCACCGGCCCCTTTGAGTACCGCGGCTATATCATTGACAACGGCGTTGACTATCCCGCCGGAAACAATCACGGTTCGGTTTGTCAGATCAACGGTCAGTGGTATGTCTTCTATCACAGGATGACCAACAATACCATAATGTCAAGGAGAGCCTGCGTCGAGAAGATAACCTTCCTCGAGGACGGCACTATCCCGCCGGTTGAGATGACCTCTCTCGGCTTTGAGGAGTCGCTCGATCCCTACAAGCAGACCCCCGCAGAGATAGCCTGCGTGCTAAGAGGCGGCTGCTACATCACCGAGACTGATATCTTCACCCGCCCGATAGTCAATATCAAAAACGGCTGCATCATGGGATACAAATACTTCGATTTCGGGTATGACGCTTCCGATAATACCATGCTTTTCTGCGCCAAGGTCAGGGGGCAGGGCACGAACTGCTTTATTGATGTGATCGCAGACGATGCCGACAGCGGCGAAGTTCTCGGAACGCTTGAGATCGGTACCTCCGACGGTGTTTACAAGACCCGTATCAAAAAGCTAACCGGCAGGCACGCCGTGTTCTTCCGCGCTTATCATACCGTCGAGGGCTGGATGAAGCCCGCATACGATGCAAAATCGCTCTTTGACTTTGAGAGCTTCGTTTTCATGAAATAAGGGAGGCAATAATGACAAACAGGATAAAAGCACTTATCTGCGCTGCGGCTATGGCCGTATCCGGCGGGCTCTCTGCCTGCTCCGATTCAAGCTCCGGCGAAAGCCCGTCTGCCGGGAACGTTTCTTCTGCGGCGGAAAGTACCGCTTCGCAGAGCGATGAGTCCTCCGAGGCTGCCGCAAAGCCGGCAGCTGAAATGGATACTTCCATGACGGCTCTTGAGCTTTGCAGGGTAATGGGAAACGGTATAAACCTCGGAAACACCATGGAGGCATACGGACATAAGAGCTATGTAAAGGGCAAGACCGATCCGAGAAGCTGTGAGAACAACTGGGGTCAGCCGACCACCACCAAGGAAATGATCGAGGGGATGAAGGCTGCCGGCTTTGATTCTCTCAGGATTCCAGTAGCCTGGACGAACGCCATGGATTTTGAGAACGGCGACTACACTATCGACCCGCTCTATCTTGACAGAGTCGAGGAGATAATAAACTACGCTCTCGACAGCGATATGTATGTTATCATCAACGACCACTGGGACGGCGGCTGGTGGGGTATGTTCGGCTCCGCTGCAGAGGCTACCCGTCAGAAAGCCATGGATCTTTACACCTCTATGTGGGAGCAGCTCTGCGAGCGCTACGGCAGCTATGACGAGCACCTGATCTTTGAGTCTGCCAACGAGGAGCTCGGAGACCGACTCAACGATAAGGATTATGCTCCCGATTCGGGTACTCTCAGCAAGACCCAGTGCTACGAAAAGCTGCTTGAGATCAATCAGCGCTTTGTCGATACCGTCAGAGCCTCCGGCGGGAACAACGCGAACAGGTTCCTGCTCATAGCCGGCTACAATACCGATGTTGAGCTCACCTGCAACGAAAAATACAAGCTCCCGACCGATACCGTCAAGGACAGGATGCTCGTTTCCGTTCACTATTACACTCCGTGGCCCTACTGCGGGGAGACAGGTCAGCAGAGCTGGGGCATCCCCAACGAGGTAGAGCAGATGAACGGGCTTATGGAAAAGCTCACAAAGTTCACCGAGCAGGGATACGGCGTTGTAATCGGCGAATACGCTGTCGCCATGAACGGCAAGACTCCCAAGCCCGATACCGACAGGTTCATCACCAATCTGCTGAACAACTGCGATCTTTACAACTATGTCCCGATGCTCTGGGACTGCAACGGCCTCTATGACAAATACTCGAAGAAGATCAAGGATGAGACTATCTCCGAGATATACTCTTCCAGAAGATACTCCTCCGAGAGCGGGAAGTCCGAAGACCAGCTTAAAACCGAGGCGCAGGAAGCTCTTGACAAGTTTTATCAGGAGGCCGAAGACGCACAGGCAGCGGATGTATCTATCCCCGCATCGGATGATAAGGCCGTAGCGTGGATAATGTACACCAGCGGAGATTATAACGTGAATTACTGCGCCAGCGACAATTACGACCCCACCTCCATGACCGCAGGCGTCAAGGCAGAGAACGTTGAGATAACCGGCGATGGCACCTATGAGGTCAGCCTTGACTTTTCCAAGGCCGGCGGCGCTCACGGTATCGCGTTCAGCGCTCTGGGCATATCCAACGGTGAGGAGCTGTTCCCGGGATGCCTTATAAAGATCGAGGAGATCAAGGTCAACGGTCAGCCGATAGCGATGACCGCACAGGGCTATACCTCATCGGATAACGGCAGCTGCACGAGAGTAAATCTGCTGAACCAGTGGGTAGGCAAGGTGCCCGAGGGTGCAAGGAGCATCGACGGCAGCGTTGAGAACGCCAAGCCTGTCATCGTTGACAAGGAGGATTTCTCCGATACACAGACGCTTTCCGTTAAGTTTACCTTCAAGACAGCTGAAAAGACAGAAGAATGAATAAAGCCCGCAGACGCCAAGTCTGCGGGCTTTGCTGTTATTTTATCCTGAGTGTTTTGAGATATGCCTTCTGTTCGTCGGTGATGCGGAAGCTCTCAACTGCCTTCTGTATCGTTTTGTTGTGTACCCATTTGTCGAGACGGTTCTCTGTCAGGTAGGGGAGTATGCTTTCATACTGCTTTGACAGCGCCGTGGCGAAATACCACGCCTGCATCATGCGTATGTAGTATTCCTCCGACTTTATCGCTGCAACAGCTTCGGGGTACTCGGGCTTGAAATCATCGTCAAGATAGAGCTTCATAAGCATACCGATGCCGAACCTGACGGTGTAGGTGTGCTCAGAGGCGAGCCATTTGCTTATGCTCGGCAGAAGCTCCTGACGGTGCTTTGAGAAGACCGGCGGGCAGAAGGAGTCGCAGGTAGCCCAGTTGTCTATGTACGGAAGCAGACGCTCAGTTTCGGCAAGAGCCCTGCCGAAGTCTTTTATCTTCATGACGATGAAGGCGTGGAGGTCGTATTCCTCATAGTAATAATGCGGCAGATCGGCAAGGAAAGCGCTGATATCCTCCCGCTTGGCGTACTCGGAAGCGAGCTTCTTCTTTTCGGGGACTCTTATCCCGATTATCCTCTCGGGCGGGACGGTGTTGATAAGCTTGCTGTGGAACTCTTTATAGGGCTTGTCCTCCATGGAGAGCAAGCGCTGCCTGATCTCGGTACAGATATCGTTCATGTCTATCACCTCGGTATCAGTATAGCATCAAATCATCAAGCTTGTCAAGTATATTCTCCTGTCAGGCTAAGATTTTACTGTATGTTGACTTTTTATTATGGCTGTGATATAATATATATGTTATGTCCAGGGCACTTATGCCCGATCTGTCACAAGAGGAGATCAGAGGTTATGAAATGTCCTAATTGCGGTGTAAAAGCCGACAGAAAAGATACAATGTGCCGCAACTGCGGTACTGTGCTGAAAAAGGAGAAGAAGGGCTTTCTGCCCGCTCTCGGCACCAAAAAGAACGATAACGTCCTCCGGCTTGAGGATAAGAGCGCAGCAAAATCATCTGCGCTGAAAGGGAAGTATCTCAAGCCTGCGATCATGATCGCAGGTGCCGCTGTCGTGCTGCTTCTTATCGTTATGCTGATATTCCATATCGCCTCCGGAAAGGGTCTCAAGCAGGCCGAAAAGCTCTCGGGCTATATCGGCGCAAGAGTTACCTCCGCCGAAAAGGATCTTGAGATCAACATGAAGGACAGCAGCTCGTTCTCGTCCGTCAACAAGACCGATGAGTTTGATTTCATCTATGAGTCCGAGGATGATGTTGAAGTCAACGATGTTTCTTTCCCTGAATGGACGGTCGGCATACTCAAGACTGAATCGGAAAAGATAGATAAGGTCGTTTTCACCGATTACCGCGTGCTCAAGAAGGACACGAGGGGGGTCAAGACCGACAGGCGCGTCGATCTGAGCAAGTATGACAGCAGCTCTAAGATGTCTGCAGTCCTTGACGATATCGACTTCGATCCCTTCCGCATAACCTATGATGTTGCCTACATAAAATACGAGTTCAGATATTACTACAAAATGGATAACGGCGACATTCAGGCCGTCGTGCTCACCGTTGTCGCCAACATCGACAATAAGTTCATGTACAGCGTTTCCGAGGATATCCCGCCGGTCTATATCTACGAGAAAAAGCTGGATCAGAGCGTGAATAAGTAAGTTACAGAAATAATACAATTTGTTTCAATAATCATACAGTTTCAGCGTTTTTCTTGACTTTTTTTTCGATTGCTGATATTATTATCATTGACAAAATCTATAAGGAGGATCATTAGTGGATACAAGTTCAAAGCTTTGTATGGGCTGCATGAACGAGCTCGATGAAAACGGCAACTGCCGGTTTTGCAGCTATTCCGATGATATCCCCCATCTCCAGTCTTATCTTGCGCCGAGGACCGTGCTTGACGACAGGTATATAGTCGGCAAGATGCTTTCCTACAACGGCGAGGGCGCTTCATATATATGCTACGATATGATCAGAAAAAGCAAGGCTGTGGTGAGGGAGTATATGCCCGATACGCTCTGCGAGCGTGAGCGCGGCACCCAGAACATCATCGTCAACCCAGAATGTCTTGCCAAGTTCAAGACCTATATGTCCGAGTTCACGGATATGAACAAGATCCTTTCGAGAATGAAGAATCTTACCCATATCTCCACGGCTATGGATATATTCGTCCAGAATAACACGACTTATGTTATCCTTGAATATGTTGAGGGCGTTTC
Source organism: Ruminococcus sp. (assembly GCA_017534595.1). Classification (GTDB taxonomy): domain Bacteria; phylum Bacillota; class Clostridia; order Oscillospirales; family Ruminococcaceae; genus FB2012. The sequence goes on along the minus strand of JAFXVY010000089.1, from coordinate 44,700 downwards.
GCTCAAGAAGTTCCTTCAGACCAATACCGGCTACCTTACCTGGAACCGCGTGAAGAAGCTGTTCATGCCGCTGTTCACCACTCTCAGCATCATCCATAATGCGGGGATAATCCACAGGGGCATCTCTCCCGAGAATATCATCGTAACTACCGAGGGCGAGCTCAAGCTCACAGGCTTCTCCATAAGCTCGATACGTACCTCTAACACCGGGCTTTCTCCCGAGTTCTATTCCGGCTATACCGCTCCCGAGCAGTATACATCGCTGGCATATCAGGGCCCGTGGACGGATGTATATGCCGTAGCCGCCGTGCTTTACAGGATACTCACCGGCTGTATGCCTCTCGACGCCAATACGAGGCTCACGAACGATACCCTCGTTCCTGCGTCAAGGATAAACCCCGGTATCCCGGTGTATGTTTCAAACGTACTTTCTCACGCTATGGCAGTCCGCGGCGAGGACAGGATACAGACCGTCAATGACTTTGTTACCCAGCTCTTTGACAAGCATTATCAGCTTGAGCATCAGAAGGGTGCGACCCAGACTATCCCCATTCAGAGACCCGAAAGAAGCCAGACAACAAGGCAGCACACCGGGTCCTCGGGCAAGCATAATTCCAAGCAGAGCAAGGGCAGCAATACCGCTTCGATCATCGCGGCGATCATAATCGTTGTTGTGTTCCTTGTGCTCGGAGGGTTCATGCTCTCGCAGCTGCTTTCGTCGGCTGACAAGAATCAGAACTCGAGCAAGGCCAAGAGCTATGAGGATCTTTCGGCTTACGAGAACAAGGAGACCACTGTCACCACCACGGAGCCGATCATCACGCTCACCACTCCCGCTGCCGACGATTCGCCTTACGGCACCGGCTCGGTAATGCCCAATGTTGTCGGCATGAGATACGAGACCGTTGTTCAGCAGATAGGCAGCGAGTTTACAATAAGGCCCGAGTACTATTTCTCCGAGATCGACTTCAAGGGCTATATCGCAGAGCAGAGCATCCCCGCCGACAGCGATTATGACCCCGACAGGAAGAACGAGCTTGTGCTCAAGGTCTGCAAGGGCTCCGAGAACGTTCCCGTTCCGTCTTACTCCGGCAAGACCGCCAAGCAGTACACCGATCTGCTCGAGTCTCTCGAGATCAAGTACAAGACCGTTGAGATGTGGTCCGATACTGTCGGTATAGGATATGTTATATCCACCGATATCGGCGTGGGCTATAACGTCAACATCAAGAACGGCGAAGTGCTTACCGTAAGAGTCTCCAAGGGCAAGAGCATGACCACCAAGGCTACCGAGGCCACCAAGCCCGCATTGCCCGCTGAACAGCAGCAAACACCCGCTGAGCAGTAACAGTTTGGAATAAATTGTTACCAAAGCTCCGAAAACGTTTAAAATTTTTAATAATGCTATTGATAAACCCTTGACAATGTCAGGGGTTTATGCTATTATATTTATGTTATTAGGCTTGTTTACGCAGATTATAACACGTATTGGAGGAAATTAGTTATGGCTCACAAGATAGGTGTTCTCACGAGCGGCGGCGACGCTCCCGGAATGAATGCGGCAGTTCGTGCCGTTGCAAGAGCTGCTCTGCAGAAGGGCATGGAGGTCGTTGGTATCCGCAGAGGTTATGTAGGTCTGCTTTCCGGCGACGTTATCGACGTAAATGCCCGCACGGTTTCCGGTATCATCCAGCGCGGAGGTACCTGCCTCTATACTGCAAGATGTCCCGAGTTCAGAGATATGGAGGGCGTTAAGAAGGGCTACGATATGTGCGTAAAGCTCGGCCTTGACGGTCTCGTTGTTATCGGCGGCGACGGTTCGTTCAGAGGCGCAGGCGATCTTTCCAGCCTCGGTATCCCCTGCATCGGCCTTCCCGGAACTATCGACAACGATATCCAGTGCACAGAGTACACCATCGGTTATGACACAGCCATGAATACAGCTATGGAGATGATCGACAAGATCCGCGATACCACACAGTCTCACGACCGCTGCTCCGTTATCGAGGTAATGGGCAGAAAGGCCGGGTATATCGCAGTAAATGTCGGCATCGCAGTCGGCGCCGAGGCCGCAATCACTCTTGAGGAGCCCTACGATCTCAATAAGATCGCCGCTGATATCCTCAAAGCCAAGAAGAACGGCAAGACCCATTTCCTTATCGTCGTTGCAGAGGGCGTCGGCCAGACCGATGTCATTGCAAGAACGATCCAGGAGATGACCGGCATCGAGTCGAGAGTTACTGTACTCGGTCACGTTCAGCGCGGCGGTTCGCCTACGCTCCGCGACAGAGTTCTTGCTTCCGAAATGGGCTACCACGCTGTTGAGCTGCTCGAGCAGGGCATCGGCAACAGGATCGTCGGCCTCAAGGACGGCAAGGTATACGATATCGACCTCCAGGAGGGTCTGGCTATGAAGAAGCCCTTCCTCCACAAGAGATATGAGGTCCTGACCAACACAGCATTCTGATGCCCCTGCTATTTTGAGCAGTCCGCATATTACAGAGTAGAAGTCAGTGCGTTAAGTGTCCGACGGACGGGGAGTTGCCGGCGGAACGAAAAGTTGATCTTGCGATATTGGCTTCGCATCCCGCTTAATATGATCTGAAATCAAGATACCTTCTTTTCTGTCGTATTTTGTGAGGAAAAGGAGGTATTTTTATTTTGAAGAACAGTTCGGCATCCCGCAGCCATATACGGGTATTCGGGAGCATAAAGGTGCTTGTCGCCTGCGCGTTGTTCGTTGCGATGAGCATAGTGCTCGGAAAATTCCTCTCCATCAAGATCGGTGATAATATCAGGATAAGCTTCGAGAACCTTTCTCTGCTGCTTTCCGGTATTCTATTCGGGCCGCTGATCGGTATGCTCACCGCTATCGTCGCCGATGTCGTGGGCTGCATAATCTACGGCTATGCCATAAACCCGATAATCACTCTCGGCGCCGCCTGCATAGGTTTCTTTGCCGGAGCAGTATCGTCGATGGTGTTCAAGAAGCATCTGCTTCCAAACGTCATAATCTCGGTTTTTGTGGCGCATATAATCGGTTCTATGATCGTCAAGACGATCGGTCTGTATATCTACTACCCAAATCAGCGCCCCGTGCTGCCGTGGAGGATCCCGATATACCTCATCACCGCAGCCGCAGAATCCGCAATAATCTACGCTCTGCTCAAAAGCAAGGCGTTCATCAGCCAGTTTGAAAGAGTTAACAGGAAAAATGACTGAGTATAACAAAGCATTATCAATATTGAAAAAAGCGTCAAGATCGGGCAGCAGGCTCGGTCTTGATCGCATTAAAGAGCTGTTATCCCTCGCCGGAGACCCGCAGGACAGCCTCAGAGCCGTTCATATAAGCGGGACGAACGGCAAGGGCTCGTTCTCGGCTATGCTCTCATCGGTGCTCACGGCTGCCGGATATAAGACCGGGACTTTCATGTCGCCGGCCATGGTCTCTCCCTTGGATCAGATCAGGATCGACGGCGAAACGGTCAGCGAGGAGCTTTTCGCGGATGCGATACTCCGCCTCGATGATCTCAGCTCAGCCATGGACGACAAGCCTACCGAGTTTGAGCTTATGACCGCTGCGGCGTTTCTTATCATGAAGGAGCAGTGCTGCGCTATGAGCGTTATAGAATGCGGTCTGGGCGGTGACGGTGACTCCACCAATGTGATAAATGAGCCGCTGCTGTCGGTCATCACGAATGTCTCCCTCGATCACTGCACTATCCTCGGCAGGACGACCGCCGACATAGCCCGGCATAAGTCGGGGATAATCAAGCCGGGCGTTCCGGTGTACTACGGCGGGCGCGATACCGCTGCACTGGAGGTCATCAGGCAGACAGCAGAGCGTAAAGGCTCCGAACTTTACATACCTGACAGAGCTGATATTTCTTTTTCGGATGATGTTCCGGAGACCTCTCTTGTATGGCAGGGCACAGAGATCACCGTTCCGTTGAGGGGAGTTCATCAGCGGGATAATGTGGTGAATGTACTGAGCTGTGTGGAGATACTGCGCGGCAGAGGCGTTGAGATAAGCAATGAGGCAGTGCGCAAAGGTCTTTCGCTTGTCAGACTTGAAGGCCGCTTTGAGACGCTCTGCGCCGACCCGTATATCATTTTTGACGGAGCTCACAACCCCGACGGTATGGATTGCCTGTGCAGATCTATCGCAGGGCAGTTCGGCGATGTAAAGCCGGTCATTCTCATAGGTGTACTTGCCGACAAAGACTATTCGCTCTATGCCGAGATGCTCTCGCCCCTTGCTGAGAGGATATTCACCGTTGCTCCGGACAATCCCCGGGCTCTCGATCCCGCGACCCTTGCCGAGACCTTTTCCGCTCACGGTCTGCCTGCAGAGCCCTTTGATACCATAGCCGAAGGCTTCGATGCTGCCGCAGGATATGCCGGTGAAAACTCGCTGCCGCTTATGGTCATTGGTTCGCTGTATCTCTACAAGGATATAAAAAGTATCGTTCAGAGCCGTTTCGGCTGATACTGTATATTACATCGAGCCGCCCGGAGCATTAGTTCCGGACGGCCTTTCTTGTTTATGAAAAATATACATTTCAAAAGACTTGATTTATTTTCTGAGTTGTAGTATAATATTATAAGTGTATTTTTGTAAGGAAGGTATTGCTTATGAAGGTTGGATTTATCGGCGCAGGCAATATGGGCTACGCCATAATGAAGGGCATCAGGGACAGCATGGGCGATAAAGTCGAGCTTTACGCCTATGACAGCTTTGAGCCTGCTCAGGAGAGAGCTAAGTCTGTCGGAGCGGTCGGGCTCGCAAGCGAGGCAGATGTTGCCAAGACCTGCGACTATGTTTTCCTTGCCGTCAAGCCCCAGCAGCTCGACGAGGTACTCGCAAGCATAAAGGGCGCCGTTACCAAGGATACTGTCATTATCTCTATCTGTGCCGGCATAACCGACGAGTATATCGCCTCTCAGACAGTTGAGGGTGCCAAGGTCGTTTTGGTTATGCCCAATACTCCGCTGCTGCTCGGCGAGGGTGCTACCGCGCTTTCAAGAAGCGATTCCGTATCGGATGAGGAGTTCCGCTTTGTCTGCGAGATCTTCGGCTCCTGCGGGATATACAGCGTCGTTCCCAAGGACAAGATGAAGGAGATCATAGCCATCAACGGCTCGTCTCCCGCATTTATCTATCTTTATGCCAAGTATTTCATCGACTATGCCGTTTCGGTAGGCATCGGCGGCGAGGCTGCTACTGAGCTGTTCGCCAAGTCGCTTATCGGCTCGGCAAAGATGATAACCGACAGCGGCAAGACCATAGACGAGCTTATCACCATGGTATCCTCAAAGGGCGGCACAACTATCGCCGGGCTTGAAAAGCTCCGCGAGGGCGGGCTCGGAGAGGCTGTCGAGGAGTGCTGCAAGGCCTGCACCAAGAGAGCCTACGAGCTTTCCAAGTAATTAAATCGGGCTTGTCTGCATAACATCTACTGTAAACGGTATTTCTGCCGTTTATCACCGACAGATCGGAGCTGATGTTTATGCAGAACAAAACAGCCGGAAGGCTTTCGCTTGGTACCGATACCGCAATGGCTTTTATGATCGGCTGCCTGCTGATAGGCGTGCTGCTCGGTACGCTTTCATACTGCTTCATGCCACACGAGCTTACAGATAAGCTTGCCGAGGCGGGCAGAGAGCATATAGCTTTCAGGCAGACCTCCGATCTCGGGCATATACTTATCGACTCGTTCTTTACGGCTTCGCTTTTCATAGCAGCCGAGGGACTGCTGGGCTTTTTCGCCTTCGGTCAGATCCCGGCGCTGCTCCTGCCGGTTTTCAGAGGCATCGGCCTCGGGACCGTGCTCTCTATGGTGTATAACACCTACGGCTCACCGGGGGCTGTGTATGCGTCGATCATAATCATCCCGTCAGCGATCATATCCGGTATTGCGCTGTGTATGGCGGCCAAGGAATCTGTGAGGTTCTCGAGCAGGCTGTTCGTTATCACCATGAGCAGCGATCCCTGCCGCGGGATCTCCGAAATGACAAAGCTTTACTGTGTCAGGCTGCTTTCGGCAGAGGCTGCGGTCGCGGCATCTGCCGCAGCTGACTGTATATTCTCGCTGATCTTTGCAGCGAAGATCTGAATAAAACAAAGGAGACAAAAATGGCTTACGGCAACTACGGCTCGCGCGGTCTTGCAAAGCCGCCGAGAGAAAAGAAAGGCATAGTTAAATTCTTTGAGATCTACAGCAGAAGGTTCTGGAAGCTGATGGAGCTCAATCTGATCTATTTCGTAATTTTCGTCCCGCTGCTGGTGGGATGGTGGCTCGTCAGTGTGATGAACAGCTACGCTCCGCTGGCACTCGGTATCATCACCGTGATAGCATTCGGACCTGCTACGGCTGCTCTTTCCAAGATCTGCCGCAACTATTCTCAGGAGCGCAACGCATTTGTGCTCAGCGATTTCTTCGAGACATTTAAAAAGTGCTTTACGCAGGGGCTCATAATGGGTATCATAGACGCGATCTTTATTGCCGGCTTTATTGTAGCGATACCCGCATATATGACCTGGGCTGAGACTGATTCCTTTATGTATGTGCCCTTTGTCATCACGCTCAGCTTTATGATCGTCTTCTTTATGATGCACTTCTACATCTATCTGATGATCGCTTCCACCAACCTTTCGCTGGTGAAGATACTCAGGAACTCGTTTTTCATCGTTCCCCTCGGGCTGAAGGCTTCGATCTACACGATGCTCGTTTGGCTCGTTATCGGAACTTTCGTTGTGTTTCTGTTCCCCTATTCGTTCTTTATTCTCCCGTTCCTGCCGCTTTCGTTCCTCGGGTTCGTTGATGCCTTCAACTGCTATCCCGTGATAAGAAAGTATGTTATCCAGCCCTACTACGATCAGCGCGGCGAGGAGAACCCGGAGTTCAGCTACCTCAAGAAGAACGAAGACGAGACCGTATTCTCCGACAATCCCGAGCTGGACAAGCCCGTGGACGACAAGAAGGAACGCAAAAAGAGAAAGAATATCTCCTGATAAAAATGACCCGCAGACCTTTTTACGGCCTGCGGGTCTGATTTTTTGTCTGCGGACTTGCTTTTTTTCTCCGGATAAGGTATAATATGCTTGTAACTATTTTATCAGCGAAAGGACGGTTATTATGAGCGAGATAAGAGATCCCGGGCTGTGGGAGAGCGGCAAGAGAAAGATAGACTGGGTAAAGGGCAATATGAGCCTGCTGCGCAGCATCGAGGAGGAGTTTTTGGCATCCAAACCCTTTGCGGGCGTGAAGATAGCCCTTTCGATACATCTTGAGGCCAAGACGGCATATCTCTGCAAGGTGCTTGCAGCTGGCGGCGCCGAGATGTTCGTTACCGGCAGCAATCCGCTGTCAACGCAGGACGACGTTGCGGCAGCCCTTGTCCACGACGGCCTCAACGTTTTTGCCTGGCACGGCGCAACCGATGAGGAATACCACAGGCATATCAGTATGGCTGTGAGCTCAGGTCCCAATATCATTATCGACGACGGCGGAGACCTTGTGAACATGATACATAACGAGTATCCCGAGCTTATAGAGAATGTGATCGGCGGCTGTGAGGAGACCACTACCGGCATAATCAGGCTAATCAATATGGATAAGGCCGGTCAGCTCAAGTTCCCGATGATGCTTGTGAACAATGCAAGGTGCAAGTATCTTTTCGATAACCGCTACGGCACGGGTCAGTCCGTCTGGGACGGCATCAACCGCACCACCAATCTGATAGTTGCGGGCAAGAACGTTGTTGTCGCCGGATACGGCTGGTGCGGCAAGGGCGTTGCGATGAGAGCCAAGGGCCTCGGCGCTTCCGTTATAGTTACGGAGGTGGATCCCGTCAAGGCGATAGAGGCGGTAATGGACGGCTTCAAGGTCATGAAGATGGAGGAGGCCGCAAAGATCGGCGACTTCTTTGTTACCGTCACCGGGTGCAAGGACGTTATAACGGAAAAGTCGTTCTATAACATGAAGGACGGCGCTATCCTCTGCAACGCCGGTCATTTCGACTGCGAGGTCGATGTGGCGGGTCTTAAGAAGATCGCCGTTGAGACAAGGCTTGCAAGAAACAACATCGACGGCTACAAGCTCTCAAACGGACGCTGGCTCTATGTCATCGGTGAGGGCAGGCTCGTAAACCTTGCCGCCGGCGACGGTCATCCCGCCGAGATCATGGATATGTCCTTTGCGATACAGGCGCTCTCCGCAGCCTGGCTGTTCAAAAACAAGGGCAAGCTGACCTCGAAGATCAATGTTGTCCCGGAGGAGATCGACAACGATGTCGCCTCCCGCAAGCTGCGATTCTGGGGTCTCGAGATCGACACTCTGACCGAGGAGCAGGAGAAGTATCTCAACAGCTGGCAGGTCTGACAAATTTTCCTGATAATGATTAAACACCCCTTTTACAGAACACATTATTAGTAGTCAGTGTGTTCATAAAAGGGGTGTTGTTTTTGAAAAGAACATTCTTTCAGCTGTTTGCAGCTTTCTGGGTCGGTGCGATAGCCTACGGCTCGGTGGAGGTCATCGAGAGGGGGTATTCCCATATCTCCATGGCCTGCCTCGGCGGGATTTCGATGGTTGCCATACATCTGCTCAACGACGACCGCCGCTCCGGCGCACACACTCTGCCGCTGCTCGTTCTTTCATCGCTGTTCATTACATCGCTGGAATTCCTTGCGGGAGAGATACTCAACGTCTACCTCAAAATGCACATCTGGAGCTACAGCGGTATGGCTTACAATATCGACGGTGTTATATGCCTGTCCTACACCGGCTGCTGGCTGCTGCTTTCATTCGCGGGAATGGTGATCGACGACCTTATGCGCTGGCAGATGTTCCGCGAGCGTGCCGACTTTTACTATATCATCCGCAGAAAAGCCCGCAGACCTTCGGCGGAAGGAGCGGTCTCGTCATAGCATGGCCTCGGCGAGCTTGAGATCTAACGGTGTTGTGATCTTGAACGCCGCCTGATCTCCCGCAACGATATGCACCGGCATACCGGCGGAGTTGAATATCCCGCAGACATCGGTGAGCCTTGTTTTCTGCTCATCGGAGAGTCGGTCAAAGGCTGCGTGAAACGCTTCAAACGTAAAGCTCTGGGGAGTCTGGGCGTGGAACATCTTAGAGCGTTCCGGGGTATCGGTTATTATGCTGCCGTCAGCCGAGAAAAGTATCGTATCAGAGGCGGGCAGGGCAGTGGTGCAGGCGCCGTATCTCCCGGCACTTTCGATATTGTCCAGAATGATCCTCTCGCTGATGAAAGGCCTTGCGGCGTCGTGAGTCAACAGGATATCACTGCTTGTGATGTCCGGCTCCTTTTCGACGGCTCTGACGATATTCACAAGTGAAGCCGTTCTGTCGGCGCCGCCCTCGATTATCCTGATCCTTGAAAGCTCATCCCCGGTGAACGAGCCTTTGAACAGTTCCTCGGTGTACCCGAGCCGGTCGGGGTGTACGGCGCAGATCAGCAGATCCACCTGCCTGACGCGAAGAAAGCACTCGCAGGTGCGGACAAGTATCGCCTTGCCGCACAGTTCAAGGAACTGCTTTGGTATATCGGTACCCATGCGGCTTCCGGTGCCGCCGGCAACTATCCCGGCAATTACCATAAAATCACATCCTATAATTAAAGGGCGGAGATCATCCGCCCTTCGTTCTTATTTCCTGTGCGACTCAAGAAGAGCCTGTATTTTCTTATGGGGATCGAGTATCTTGGAGATGGACATATCGTGGTTGAGCGACTCGATGAAATAAGCTATGTACTTGGCGCAGTCTACCTCGTGGAACCAGGGCCTCTGCATAAGCTCGGGCGAACGGTAGGTGAGGTTGGTGCCGAACACGCCGTCGATGATACCGTCTGCATAAGCCTTGTCAAAGGTGTCAAGACCGTTTGTAAATATCGCATAGGTAGCGTAAGCAAAGATCCTCTTGGCGTTGCGCTTCTTGAGCTCAACTGCGATATCGAGCATCGACTCGCCGGAGGAGATGATATCGTCTGCGATGAAAACATCCTTGCCGGTAACATCGTTGCCGAGGTATTCGTGAGCGACGATCGGGTTGCGGCCGTTGACTATTACCGAGTAATCACGCCTCTTGTAGAACATACCGAGGTCTACGCCGAGCACCGAGGCATAGTACATATTCCTGTTTATAGCACCCTCGTCGGGGGATACGATCATGAAATGATCCTTGTCTGTCTGGAGATCGCTGATGCTCCTGAACATCGCCTTGAGCACCTGATAGGAGGGCATGATGTTGTCAAAGCCCATGAGCGGGATAGCGTTCTGTACTCTCGGGTCGTGAGCATCGAAGGTAACGATGTTCTCTACACCCATTCTTTCAAGCTCCTGAAGAGCAACGGCGCAGTCGAGAGATTCGCGGTAGTTTCTTCTGTGCTGCCTGCCGCCGTAGAGGGAGGGCATTATAACATTGATCCTGTAAGCCTTGCCGCTTGCAGCCTGAATGATACGCTTGAGATCCTGAAAATGATCGTCGGGCGACATAGCGTTTTCCTTGCCGTAATAGTTGTAGGTGCAGCTGTAATTGCCGCAGTCAACAAGGATGAACAGATCGTAGCCTCTGATCGTGGATTTGATAAGTCCCTTTCCGTCGCCGGAGGAGAACCTGGGGCAGTCGGTCTCGATAAGGTAGGTATCCTTGGAATCGCTGTAATCCTTATTGAACCTTACAAGATAGTTGTCAATCTTGCTGCCGAGCTCTCTGATACCGTTCATGGCGATAACGCCGAGCGGTGCGATGACCTTGCTCTGACCGAAAATGTCGTCCTGCTTTTTGATAGTATCCATACCGCGCCTCCATAAATACAAGATATAGTATTCCTACACTATCATTATAATAGATTTTCGCTGTTTTGACAATACCCGCAGGGCTTTTTTCTCAAATTCTTTGTTTTTAACAAAATTATACCCGATTTATGCTGTATTTTAGGCATTAGATTGTCAGATATTGCGCATTTGACAGGCAGCGGGATAAGGCTCGGCGGGGCTTTCTCCTTTTTGTTTGACGGCTATTGACAAATTGTATCAAAAGGTTTATAATAATATAGAATGTATAGATATGCGTTCACGGACACAATATATTGATTTTCGGGCAGGGATGAGCTTATGACGGAGCTGGGTAGCGCTGGTCGGTTTTTAGTTGAATATACAGCCGATCTCGGCAGCAGGCTCGGTCACAGACCGCTTGCCTATGTCCATTCCTACGGCTGCCAGCAGAATGTTTCCGACGGGGAGAGGATAATGGGTCAGCTTGCCGCTGTCGGCTACGGTTTTACCAAGGAGCCGTCCGAGGCTTCGCTTATCCTTCTGAACACCTGCGCCGTCAGAGAAAATGCAGAGGACAGGGTGTTCGGGAACCTCGGGGGCTTCAAGAAGCTCAAGGAAAAGGATCCCGGGCTGTTGATCGGTATCTGCGGGTGTATGGCTCAGCAGGAGCATATCGCCGAGAAGATAAAGGAATCCTACCGCTATGTCGATCTGGTGTTCGGCACCTTTGCGGGCGGAGACCTATACTCGATGCTTCGTAAGGTCATCGAGGATAAGGAAAGGGTGTTCAACCTTTCGGAGAAGCCCTCGGATATAGACGGCGATTTCGTTCAGCTCAGAGAGAGCAGCTTCCGGGCTTATGTCCCGATAATGTACGGCTGCAACAACTTCTGCACCTACTGCATCGTACCTTATGTCAGGGGCAGGGAGCGCAGCCGCTCACCGGAATCGGTGATCTCGGAGGTCAGAAAGCTCGTTGCCGACGGCTACAAGGAGATAACTCTGCTCGGTCAGAACGTCAACTCTTACAGCTATGGCTTTCCCGCGCTGCTCAGGTCGGTCAATGAGATCGAGGGCGATTTCAGGATAAGATTCATGAGCTCCCATCCCAAGGACGCCTCCGATGAGCTGATAGACGCGATACTCGGCTGCGAGAAGGTCTGCAAGCAGCTCCACCTGCCGCTGCAGGCGGGCTCCGACAGGATACTCAAGGCAATGAACCGCAGCTATACGGTCGAAAGATATCTCGGGATCGTAGATAAGATCCGAAGCAGAGCACCTGAGTTCTCACTTACCACAGATATAATCGTCGGGTTCCCGGGTGAGACCTATGAAGAGTTCTGCATGACCAAGGATATCATCCGCAGGGTGAAATACGATAACATCTATTCGTTCGTCTATTCGAGAAGGACGGGTACACCGGCGGCAAAGCTTGAAGATAAGATCTCGGACAAGCAGAAGGGCCTCTGGCTGCGTGAGCTGCTGCTCGAACAGCGGGAAACGTCGAGCGAATGGCTGGCAAGATTTGTCGGCAGGACTGCGAGAGTCCTTGTCGAGGGCGAGGGGCGGACATCGCCCGAGCATCTCACCGGCAAGAACGACGAAGGCATCATCGTTGAGTTTGTCGGCGGCAGAGAGCTTATCGGGCAGTTTGTCGATGTAAAGATAACCAAGGCAATGAATTGGGCTCTTTCCGGAGAGCTTATCATATAAACACAGACAGGAGAGTAATTATGGATACCATTCAGATGGCAAGAGAGCTCGGCGCTGCGATCCAGCAGGACGAGAGATACCTCAATTTCATGGCTGCAAGCAAGGCTTCGGATACCGATTCGCTGCTCCAGAGCAAGATCGGCGAGTTCAATATGCTCAGGATGCAGCTTTCGAGCGAGATGCAGAAGGAAGAGAAGGACGCTGACAAGATGACCTCTCTCGATAACGATATCCGCATTCTTTACGATGAGATCATGGCTATGCCCACGATGTCGGCATACAACGATGCGAAGGCAGGGCTCGACGATCTGCTTGCCTCCGTGAACTTCATTATTTCCATGGCAGCCAACGGCGAAGACCCGATGACCTGTCCCGACCGTGCGCCCGCCGGCTGTTCCGGCAGCTGCGCATCGTGCGGAGGATGCTCCTGACAGCAGCATAGACAAGGGGAGAAAAACGTGTTACTTTTAAAGGATGTTGACGTTTCAAAGATATCTCCGATGATGAAGCAGTATTTCGATACAAAGATGAAATACCGCAAGCATATCCTTTTCTACCGTCTCGGGGATTTTTACGAGATGTTTTTTGACGATGCCATAGCCGCGTCCCGCGAGCTTGAGCTTACCCTTACGGGCAGAGACTGCGGGCTCGATGAACGCGCTCCGATGTGCGGAGTGCCTTACCACGCCTGCGAGCTTTATCTCAAAAGGCTTGTGGATAAGGGCTATATGGTGGCTATCTGTGAGCAGACCGCCGACCCCGCTGCCTGCAAGGGGCTCGTTCCCAGAGAGGTGATAAGGGTCGTCACTCCCGGTACGCTCATCGAGAGCAGTATGCTCGATGAGACCTCAAACAACTATATCTGCTCGTTCTATGCCAAGTCCAAGGAAGCTTCAATGTGCCTTGCGGATATCTCTACCGGCGAGGTGCATCTGTTTTCTTTCTCGGGCAAGGAGCTTGCGGTAAGCGCTGTGAATGAGCTGTCAAGGTTCTCGCCTGTTGAGATACTTATAAACGACGGCTTCCTCAGCCATAAGGATATCGGCGATTTCATCAAGCAGAAGCTCAAGGCGGCCGTTCAGCTGCTCGACGAGCACGATTTTTCCCCGAGCGTCCATGCGGAGGAGGTCGCGACACAGTTCTCCGTGTCGGGGCTCGACTCCCTCAATATTAAAGAGGAGTCCACAGACGCCTACGCGCTCTGCGGGCTGTTCGGATATATCCACGAAACGCAGAAGACCCTTGCGGGACGCTTCTCCAATATAATCAGGCACGATTCCGACCCCATAATGACCATAGGCTATACGGCGAGACGAAATCTCGAGCTCACAGAAACGCTCCGCAACAAGGAACGCAAGGGCTCGCTTATCTGGGTGCTCGACCACACCAAGACCTCCATGGGCAAGAGAATGTTAAAGTCATTCCTCGAGCAGCCGCTCGTCAATCCCACGAGGATCATCGACAGGCTCAATGCCGTGGAGCAGCTGACCTCGTCGCCTGTGGAGCTCGATGAGCTCTCGGAGATCCTTTCGGGCATTTACGATCTTGAACGTCTGATGACAAGGGTAATGTACAAGACGGCTTCTCCCCGCGATCTTAAATCCCTGTCGCTGACGGCGCTCAAGCTGCCGGCACTCAAGGATGTGCTCTCGGGATTCTCCTCGAAGCTGATAGTTAAGCTCAACAGCAGGATATCCAACCTCGAGGCGGTTTCCAATCTTATAGAGAACGCCATCGTTGACGAACCGCCCAACAATGTCAAGGACGGCGGCGTCATCAAGGACGGCTTCAATGAACAGCTCGACAGCCTGAGAAATATTATCTCCGGCGGCAAGGGCATCATTGAGGATATTGAAAACAAGGAACGGGAAAAGACCGGCATCAAGAACCTCAAGATCGGCTACAACCGCGTATTCGGTTATTACATCGAGGTCACGAGATCCTATTTCGATCTTGTGCCGGATACCTATATCAGAAAGCAGACTCTCTCCAACTGCGAACGTTTCATAACCGAGGAGCTCAAGGTCGCGGAGAATACCATACTCGGCGCCAGTGACAAGGTCATCAACCTTGAACAGGAGATATTCGTAGAGCTCAGGGAGTTCATCTCCACTCAGCTGCGTCTCGTTCAGGAGACCGCCAACGCTGTCGCGGAGATCGACGTGCTTGCGTCTTTTGCGCAGTCGGCAATAAAGAACAATTATTCCAAGCCCGATATCGCCATTGACGGCGTTATCGAGATAAAGAACGGCAGGCATCCCGTGGTCGAGCTCATGCAGAAGGATGAGGTGTTCGTTCCGAACAACACCTATCTCGATCTTACGAGCAATCGAATGGCTGTCATCACCGGGCCTAATATGTCGGGTAAATCCACATATATGAGGCAGGTCGCGCTGATTACGCTCATGGCTCAGATCGGCTCTTTCGTGCCGGCTGACTATGCCAAGATCTCGGTAGTGGATCAGATATTCACCCGTATCGGCGCCTCCGACGATCTGACGGCAGGGCAGTCCACCTTTATGGTAGAGATGAGCGAGGTCGCGGATATAGTCAAGCACGCCACCAAGCAGAGCCTTGTCATTCTTGACGAGGTCGGCAGAGGCACCTCTACCTTTGACGGCATCAGCATTGCGAGAGCGGTTTCAGAGTATATCTCCACCTCAAAGTCTCTCGGCTGCAAGACGCTGTTTGCAACGCATTACCACGAGCTCATCGCTCTCGAATCCGAGCTTGACGGAGTAAGGAACTACTCCGTTGCGGTAAAGCAGAGCGGTGATACCATAAAATTCCTGAGAAAGATAGTCCCCGGCGGCGTGGACGAGAGCTACGGCATCGAGGTCGCAAAGCTGGCGGGTCTGCCGAACAAGATAATCAGCCGCGCCAAGGCTCTGCTTGCCGAAATGGAAGCCGAGAACGCCAAGGCAAAGGCTGCTGTTGCAAATTCGGACGAGACGCAGGTCTCCTTCCAGAAGCTCGGCACAGACATAATCGCGGACAAGCTCAGGAAAACAAATGTTGACGAAATGAACGACGAGGAGCTTCGCTCGTTCGTCAAGGATCTCACTAAGTATCTGTGATAGCACAGAATAGAACGGAGCTGTTATGGCACAGATAAAGGTACTCAGCAAGGAAGTCGCTGAGCTTATTGCTGCCGGCGAGGTCATCGACAGACCCGCCTCGGTCATAAAGGAACTGCTGGAAAACGCCATAGATGCAAAAGCGAATGTTATAACCGTTGAGATCATCAACGGCGGGCGCACCTATCTGCGTGTTACCGACAACGGCGCGGGCATCGCCGGTGAGGATATCGCAAAGGCGTTTCTTCGCCACGCTACCAGTAAGATCTCCGAAAAAGAGGATCTTGCGGGCATCATGACTCTCGGATTCAGAGGTGAGGCGCTGGCTTCGATCAGCGCGGTAGCCAAGGTGGAGGTAATAACCAAGCTCAGAGATCAGATGTACGGCACCCATTATGTTATCGAGGGGGGCGTCGAGAAGCTCTGTGAGGACAGCGGCTGCCCCGACGGTACGACCTTTGTTGTCAGAGATCTGTTCTATAACGTTCCCGCGAGGCTCAAGTTCTTAAAGAAGGATACCACCGAGGGCAACTTTGCCGCCGACCTTGTTACAAAGCTTGCGCTTTCACATCCCGAGATATCTTTCAAGTTCATCCGGGACAACAAGCCCGAGCTCATAACCGCCGGCGACGGCAAGCTCTACTCTGCCATAAATTCCGTGTTCGGCAGGCAGTTCGCCGCATCGCTGATACCTGTCGATTCCACCTGGAACGGCATCAGGGTCAGCGGATTTACCGTAAGACCTCTGTGGGCGAAGCCAAACCGCAAGTTCCAGAACTTCTTTGTCAACGGCAGATATGTCAGGACAAAGACCTGCAGCGGTGCGCTTGAGGAGGCTTACCGCAACTCCATCATGACGGGTAAATTCCCCGCCTGTGTGCTCAATATAACCACCGCGCCCGAGATAATCGACGTCAATGTACATCCGACCAAGATAGAAGTCAGGTTCTCGGACGATAAGCTTGTATATGAGGCAGTGTATTTCGCAGTTAAGGATGCGCTGCTCAAGGACGATAAGCCTGTCGAGATGCAGCTTGAGAACAAGCGCCATTTCACCGACAGGGAGCTTTACGACATCCCGCAGAAGCCGCAGGGCGAGCAGCTGAGATTTTCCGTCTCCGAGAAGCAGAAGGAGCCTGTGCAGGCCGCTGCTCCCGCCGAGCCGGTAAAGAAGGCACCGCCTCCGCACGCTCCTGTCAGGGAAGCTGTCGTTCCGCCGCCTGTAAAGCAGGATAATCCCAACGGCGAAGATCTGTTCCTGAAATCTCTGAATGAGGGGATCGAGCAGGAGACTGAGGCTGTGCCTCTGCCTCCGGAACCGGAGCCCCCGCTTGCGGAGCAGCCCGTTTATGAGCGTGAATCGGCAGAAGATGTCATGACCGTCTCCCAGGAGATTGACGAGCAGATAAAGGATTTCAAGTATATCTCAAATGCAAGCTTTGAGCGCCGCTCCGAGATAGTTGAGGACAGCGTCAAGGAGCCTGTCAAGCCGGTGGTCATCGGCGAGCTGTTCAAGACCTATATAGTCGCCCAGGCCGGAGACGAGATGCTGCTTTTCGACAAGCACGCTTCCCACGAGCGCTATATATTCGAGAAGATCAAGGATCAGCCCAACGAGCTTGAGACCCAGATGTTCCTCGAGCCGATACTTGTGCTGCTCTCTTACGATGAGTTCGACGCTATTGCCGCAAATACCGACAAGATCAACTCTCTCGGTTTCTGCATAGAGCCTGACGTGGCTCCGAGCGTTGCGGTAAAGGGCGTGCCGGTGATCCTCGGCGACGAGAATCCCACGGATATAGTCACCCAGCTTGCAAACAATTTTATCGACTGCAAATACAATCCCCAGCTTGAGATCTTTGACGAGCTTTATCATTCGATCGCCTGTAAGGCCGCTATCAAGGCCAACGACGATTCGGATATCCTCGAGCTGCAGGCGCTTGTCAACAACGTCTACGGCAACGATGAGATAAGATACTGCCCCCACGGCAGGCCTGTCATGATCAAGCTCAAAAAGCGAGATATAGAAAAACAGTTCAGAAGGATCGTCTGAAAAGGGAGGCCGGCCGTGAGCGAAAGGATACCGCTTCTGGCAGTCGTGGGACCCACAGCCTCGGGCAAGACCCGGCTCGCCGTCTCGCTTGCCAAGCTTTATAACGGCGAGGTCGTTTCGGCCGATTCCATGCAGATATACAAGGGGCTGAGCATAGCTACCGCCAAGCCCGGCGAAGCCGAGACGGACGGCGTGCCCCACCACCTGATAGATTTTCTCGAGCCGGATCAGAGCTTCAGCGTTGCCGATTATGTCAGGCTCGCTAAGGAATGCATAACCGATATCCGCAGCAGGGGAAAGCTCCCGATAATCTGCGGAGGCACCGGGCTCTATGTCAGCTCGCTGATAGATAACATCAGCTTTGACGAGACCGTCGGCAGCACCGAGGTGCGGGACCGTCTCAGAGGCTACGCCGAGCAGTACGGCTGTCATTCGCTCTGGAAGCGGCTCAACGCCGTCGATCCTGAGTCCGCTGCCGCGATACACGAGAACAATCTGCCCCGCGTGATACGCGCTCTTGAGGTCTACGAGCTGACCGGTAAGCCGCTTTCGCAGCATAAGATCGAAAGCAGGCGGGAAGCATCGCCCTATGACGCCTGTATAATAGGCATCGGCTTTGAGGATAGGCAGAAGCTCTATGACCGCATCAATCTAAGGGTCGATGAGATGGTGGCTGCGGGAATGGTCGAAGAGGTCAGGGCGTTTTACGATGCTTATTCTCCGGCGACTGCTTATCAGGCCATAGGCTGCAAGGAGCTCATACCCTATTTCAAGGGCGAGATCACCCTCGAGCAGGCAATAGAGACGATCAAGCTCGAAACGCGCAGATACGCCAAAAGGCAGCTCACATGGTTTAGGAGAGTTGACGGAATTGAATGGGTATATGCCGATAAAATTGGCGATTATAAAAATTTTCTGAAAAATGTGCAAAATATTATAGCCAAATCCAAAATTATGTGTTATAATATAGATTGATGCAGTTTAAGCATCGCTTCGTAAATTGGCAAGGAGTGGTAAATATGAATAAAAATCTCAATTTACAGGATGTCTTTCTTAATCAGGCCAGAAAAGAGAAAGTAGCGGTAACTATTTTCCTGATGAACGGCTATCAGTTCAAGGGCATAGTTAAGGGCTTTGACAGCTATATAGTTATCCTCGACTGCGAGGGCAAGCAGAATGTCGTTTACAAGCACGCTATTTCCACTATTTCTCCCGTAAGACCCATAAATATCCTTGAGGCCAACAGCTCTCAGGACTGAGCAGGTGTCGTCTGAATGAATACATTAACGACACGGGCTCTTGTTACGCTTCTGTCTGTGCTTATACTTGTCACGATAGGCAGCCAGATCTACTACCGTGTCAATGACAGGCACAAGACCGAGGAAGCCGTACTTTGCGATATAAACGAAAACATCCCGTTCAAGGGCGTTATAGTCCGTAACGAGAATGTGGTCACATATTCGGGCAGGGGAGTCTTTGAGTATCTTTACAAGGACGGGAGCAAGGTCTCGGTCGGAAGTCAGCTTGCTGACGTCTATAACACGACGCAGGACCTTCTCAACAAGCGGCTCGCGGATATCTACTCCAACAGAGCCGATATGCTCGAAAAGGCTCAGAACCCCGGTACTGCGCAGTATGTTCAGCCGGAAACGCTGAATGTCAAGATAAATTCCGAGTACAAGAAGCTGCTCTCGGGCATCAACAGCGGCGATCTTGAAGCCGTCAGAGATGCCGAGGATGAGCTGTTCTTGCAGTCAAGCATCTACACGATCATAAGCGAGCAGGCGGATAATTATGCCGAAGAGATAGCTTTGCTCAGAGCAAATGCCGAGAAATGCCTTGCAGGGTCTCAGCCAAAAGGCTCGGTGGAGTCGGCACAGTCGGGGTACTTCGTGTCCTACTGCGACGGCTATGAGAAAAAGCTCGATCTCGGCAATATAGGAAATCTCAATCAGAGCGATATAGAATCCGTGATCAAGGGTGAGAACAAGCTCGATAACGGGCAGTTCGCGATAGGCAAGATGTTCGACGACTATTCCTGTTCGATAATCGCCGTTATCCCCGCAGACAAGCGGGTGGTCGAGGGCGATACCGTAAGGATACAGCTTCTGAGTGCGGGAAGCACTTATAACGCTGTCGTTGAAGCGGTCAAGCGCGCTGACGATGACGAGCATTCGATCATCATTCTCAGCTGTAACCGCCTTGACCCGGATATAGTAAGCTCGAGAGTGCTTTCGTTCGAGCTCATCTTTGACAACTACAAGGGCATCAAGGTGCCCAGAGACGCTATCAGGTTCAAGGACGGTCAGAAGGGCGTTTATGTCATCCTCGGAAACAAGGTGACATTCAAGAAGATAGAGGTCATTTATGAGGGGACGGATTTCGTCGTTTCAAAGAATACCTCGAATGAAGACTACCTTCTGCTCTACGATCAGATATTATTGGAGGCGGTATCAAGTCAAAATGGAACAGCTGACGAAAGCTCCGAATGAGTTCGGATATATCCTCGATAATATCAAAGAGATCAGAGACAGAGTCGGGAACGCCGCCGCCAAGTACAGAAAGCCCGGCGACAGGATCGACATTATGGCCGTCACCAAAACGGTGGAGCCGGAGAAGGTCAACTTTGCGGTCTCACAGGGGATAACGCTGCTCGGCGAGAACCGGGTGCAGGAGTATCTCTCCAAGAAGGACAGCTACGACAGCTCGGCTTCAGTTCATATTATCGGGCATCTTCAGACCAATAAGGTCAAGTATATAATCGACTGCGTCGATATGATACAGTCGGTGGACAGCTTGAAGCTCGCAAACGAGATCGAACGCCTCGCTTCGGCGAGAGGGAAGATCATGGATATCCTGATCGAAGTGAATATCGGGGACGAAGCCACAAAAAGCGGTATATCCTCCGAGGAGCTCTTCGAGCTGGCAAAACGGGTATCCGAGCTTGAGCATCTGAGGATCCGCGGTCTTATGGCTATACCGCCCATAGGCTGCGGCGGCGATGTTTTCGCCGCGATACACGAGCTTTATCTGAAGCTCGGCGAGCTGGATCCGGCCCGTATCCGCCCCGATACCCTTTCAATGGGAATGTCGGGCGATTACGAGCTCGCTATCGAGCACGGGTCCAATCTCGTAAGAATAGGTACTAAGCTCTTCGGAGCAAGAAAATATTTGGAGGTTTAGTAAAATGGGAATCGTTCAGGGGTTTAAAAACATCTTTTTAGGTGAAGAAGAAATTGAACAAGAGGAGGATTATCGTTCCGTGTATGATGATAACAGATCTAAGCCGGCTGCTTCTTCGCAGCCTCAGTCGGTAAGACCCGAGTCCACAGCTGCTGCCGCTTCGAGCAATCCGCAGCCTACCTACTCCCGCGCACAGCGTTCCGCTCCTGCTGCCGCAGCAGATGACGGTTCGCTCAAGATCGTTCTTGCGAGACCCGAGAAGTTCTCCGAGGTCACCGAGATCGGTACCGACATCAATGCAAAGAAGACCGTGCTTCTCAACCTTGAGAATGTTAAGAGCGACGATGCCAAGAGGATCCTTGACTTCATCTCCGGCGTGGCTTACGCCAACGATGCCAAGATCAAGATGATGGCTCAGAAGACCTTTGCGATCATTCCCAGCAACGTTCAGTTCGTTGGCGATGACCTCATGAGCGAGCTCGAGAATAACGGCTACAGCTTCTGATGGATAAAAGCCTGTCTTTTCTGGGAGAGCTTTCTCAGGATGACAAACTGACAGCGGACAGGGCCCTTGAGCTCGTCCGTGCCGCAGAGAGTAAATACATAAGCAAGTTCACCTTCTTTCTTGACGAGCATCAGCGAACGCTGAGCGAGAAGGTGCTTGCTTCGGTATGCTTTAAGGACTATATGTTTTTCGGCGGATATGAGGGCGCCTCACGTACCGTTTTGGGTACAGCGGCTCCTTATACCGAGCTCGGTAAGGCTGATTTTCCGATCTCTGCTTTTACCTTTACCTACCGTCCGGCGGACAGGCTCACTCACCGCGATTTTCTCGGGTGCCTTATGTCCCTCGGCATCGAGCGCAGCACTGTCGGTGACATCCTTGTCACCGAGGGTAAGACCGCGCTGTTTGTCAGCAGGAGCGTAAGCGTGCCGGTCAGCGGGATAACCAAGGTCGGCAGGGTCGGCGTGAAGGTCAGCGAGGGATATGACGAGTCGGTGATACCCGTGCAGGAGTTCGTCCCGACAGAGGGGACGGTGTCATCACTGCGGCTCGACTGCGTGCTTTCGCTTGCTCTGCGCATATCGCGCGAGAAGGCAGCAGCACTTATAAGGAAGTCCGGAGCCGAGGTGAATTATACCGGCGTCTTCTCCTGCGACGCAAGGCTCGAACAAGGCGATGTGTTCTCTGTGAGAGGCTTCGGTAAGTTCCGGGTCGAGGAGATCGGCGCACAGACTGCAAAAGGCAGGTTTCGCATAAAGATCAACAAATATGCTTAGGAGGCAAAATTGCTATGACAGGTGAAAGTATAAGAAAAAAATCGTTTATGACAGTTAAATCCGGTTATGACATTGATGCGGTCGAGGATTATCTCTCCGACGTTTCCAAGGCCTTTGACGAGGTCATCGCCAAGAATGAGGAGACCGAGGGCAAGCTCGTTAAGCTCGCAGAGGAGCTCCAGAGGTATAAGGAGGACGAGGAGGCTATCAAGAATGCTCTCGTTATCTCCCAGAAGGAGTCTGCCAAGATCATCAGCGACGCTAAGGCTCAGGCAAGAGATATGATCGAGTCTGCAAAGACCGAGCAGGTAAGACTTTCCGAGCAGAGTGCCTCCGAGTGCGAAAGGATCATCCGCGAGCACAAGGAAAACTGCGCAAGGCTCATCAAGGAGAATACCGAAGTCACTGAGAAGAAGATCGCCGAGATCAGAGCCAATTACGAGAGCGAGAAGGCCGCTTACGAAGAGCTGAAGAAGGAAGTTACTCTGTTCAAAGCTCAGCTCCTTGCGCTCTATCAGCAGCAGCTCCCGCTCATTATGGAGATCCCCGAGGCTCCCATAGAGGAGGAAGAGGAAGAAGTCCCCGTTGAGGAGGCTGTTGAGGAAGAGGCCGAGGAGGTTGTTGAAGAAGTTGTCGAGGAAGCTGTTGATCCAGAGAAGGAGCATATCGACAAGATCCTCAACACAGGTTCTTTCGAGCCCGTTATCCCTAAGGAGAACCTTCAGGATCTCAGATTCGGCAAAAATAATTGATTGTTAGGAGTAAGATCAGATGTCACAGGATTACAATTCGACGCTCAATCTCCCCCTTACCGAGTTCCCGATGCGCGGCAATCTGCCCAAAAGGGAGCCCGATGCTATCAAGACATGGGATGAAAGCAGACTTTATTACAAGATCATAGAAAAGAACAAGGGCAAGACTCCTTATGTTCTGCATGACGGCCCTCCGTATGCGAACGGAGATATCCACCTCGGCACCGCGCTCAACAAGGTGCTCAAGGATATCATCGTCAAGTTCAAGAACATGAGCGGCTATTGCTCCAACTATGTTCCCGGCTGGGATACTCACGGTCTGCCAATCGAGCTCAAGGCTATGAAGAAGATCGGCGTCGAGAACGGCGCTATCCCTCCCGTAGAGCTCAGAAAGCACTGCAGAGAGTTCGCTCTTTCCTATGTCGATTCGCAGAGAGATCAGTTCAAGCGTCTCGGTGTGCTCGGTGACTTCGACGATCCCTATCTTACCCTCAAGCCCGAGTTTGAGGCAAGGCAGGTAAAGGTTTTCGGTGAGATGGCCAAGAGAGGCTATATCTATAAGGGCCTCAAGCCTGTTTACTGGTGCCCCGAGTGCCAGACCGCTCTTGCAGAGGCTGAGATCGAGTATCAGGACGATCCCTGCTATTCGATATATGTAAAGTTCAATGTCGTTGACGACAAGGGTCTGCTTGCTCCGCTCGGTATAGATAAGGACAAGACCTTCTTCGTTATCTGGACAACAACGACCTGGACTCTCCCCGGCAATATCGCTATCTGCCTCGGCCCCGATTACGACTATACCGTAGTCAAGGCCAACGGCGAGAATTATATCATGGCTGAGTATCTCGTGCCCGAGACCATGCAGAAGGCCGGTATCACCGAGTATGAGACCGTCGGCTGCTTCAAGGGAAGCGAGCTCGAGAACTGCACCGCTCAGCATCCTTTCATGGACAGGCTCTCCTATGTCATCCTCGGAGACCATGTTACTCTCGAAAGCGGTACCGGCTGCGTACATACCGCTCCCGGCTACGGCGTAGATGACTTTGAGGTCTGCAAGAAGTACGATCTGCCGATAATCGTCGGCGTTGACGGCAAGGGCGTCCTGACCGAGGAGTCGGGAATGTTCGCCGGCGTTACCACCAACGACGCTCACGCTATCATCTCAAAGCACATGACCGAGACCGGGCATCTGCTTGCCACCGAAAAGATCGTCCATCAGTATCCGCACTGCTGGAGATGTAAGTCGCCTATTCTGTTCAGAGCTACCGATCAATGGTTCTGCTCGGTAAACAACTTCAAGGATGAGGCCGTAAAGGCTATCGAGTCGGTTCAGTGGATCCCCGCATGGGGCGAGGAGCGCATCAAGGGAATGGTAAGAGACCGTTCCGACTGGTGCATCTCCCGTCAGAGAACATGGGGCGTGCCCATCCCGATCGTTTACTGCAAGGACTGCGGCAAACCGATCGTAAATGAGACCACTATCGAGGCTATCTCGGAGATGTTCCGCAAGGAGGGCTCCGACGCCTGGTATATCCACGAAGCTTCCGAGTTCATTCCCGAGTCGGTAAGCTGTGAGTGCGGCTGCAAGGAGTTCAACAAGGAGACCGACATCATGGATGTCTGGTTCGACAGCGGCTGTACCCATGCAGGCGTGCTTTCCGAAAGGGAAGACCTTACATTCCCCGCTGACCTCTACCTTGAGGGCGCAGATCAGTACAGAGGCTGGTTCCAGTCCTCGCTGCTGACCTCCGTAGTCGTTAACGGCTGCGCTCCCTATAAGGCCGTATGTACTCACGGCTGGGTAGTTGACGGTCAGGGCAGAACGATGCACAAGTCCCTCGGCAACGGTATCGACCCCAAGGATATCACCGACAAGTACGGCGCAGATATCCTCAGACTGTGGGTCGCTTCCTCCGACTATCATTCGGATATCAGGATCTCCAAGGAGATACTCTCTCAGCTTTCCGACGCTTACAAGAAGATCAGGAACACCGCAAGATTTATCCTCGGAAACCTGACCGCCTTCGATGTTAACAAGGATATGGTCGCTGACGACGAGCTGTTTGAGATCGACAAGCTGGCTCTTATCAAGCTCGATGAGCTCATCGAGAAGGTCAACGCTTCTTATGAGATCTTCGATTATCATATCGTATTCCACACTATCCATAACTTCTGTGTTATAGATATGTCCAACTACTATCTTGACGTTATCAAGGACAGGCTCTACTGCGAGAAGGCCGGTTCGCTCGCAAGGCGTTCGGCTCAGACCGCGATCTATAAGATCCTTTCTGCTATCGCAAGGCTCGTAGCACCTATCCTCTCGTTCACTGCTGAGGAGATCTGGAGCTTCATGCCTCACTGCGACAGTGATGACGCCGAGAGCATTTTCCTCAACGAGATGCCCAAGAAGACCGGTCTTACCGCCGACGCTGCGTTCAGCGAGAAGTGGGCTCTTATCTCCGCAGTAAGAGACGATGCCAAGAAGGCTCTTGAGCTCAAGAGAGCCGATAAGGTCATCGGCGCATCCCTCGAGGCTGACGTTACCATCTTTGCGGACGATAAGCTTGCGGCTCTCAAGGCAGTTGAGGACGAGCTTGCAGCTGTTATGATCGTTTCCAATGTTGAGATCGCCGAGGGCGCCGAAAAGGGCGAATTCAAGGGCGATATGGAAGGCGTATCCTTCACGGTCACAAAGGCAGAGGGCGAGAAATGCGAGAGATGCTGGTCTTACGACAAGACCGTCGGGCTCGATGCCGAGCATCCCACGCTTTGCGCAAGATGCTGCAGGGCTGTAAAATAATACTATCAAGCCAAGGCTCTGAATACTCAGAGCCTTTAGGCAGTTAAAGGGATAATCTATGTATATTTTTTCACTTGTTCTGATAGTTGTTCTGACATTGGCGGATCAGCTTATCAAGCTCGCTGTTGTCAGGAATATCGAGGTCGGCGAGATCATCAGGGTCATCCATTTCGGTGACACAGATATCTTCAACCTGACCCATATCACGAATAAGGGCGCCGCCTGGAGCATGATGGAGGGGAAAAGCTGGTTCCTTATCGGCTTTCCGCTCGTCGTCGTGGCTGCGGGACTTGTGTATATGTTCCGGAAAAGAAAAGACAGCAGGCTGCAGAATATCTCCCTTGCACTTCTTGTGGCGGGAGGTCTGGGCAATCTTATCGACAGGATCAGGCTCGGCGAGGTCGTTGACTATATCCGCTTCGAGCCGATAAACTTCCCGGTATTCAACTTCGCGGATATCAGCGTTGTCATCGGCGTGATAATGCTTGCGGTGTACTTTATCTTCTTTGATAAGTCGGAGAAGGACAAGAAGAAGGCTGCCGAGGCTGCGGAGGAGCCCTCCGCGGCGGAAACGGCTGCGGACGAGCCGGCTGAGCCGGAGACGGGAGAGTCTGAGGTCTCCGAGGCTGTTGAGGAAGCAGAGGCTGGAGAGGCTTCCGATGAATAAGCTCACGCTCACCGTTCCAGCAGATCAGCAGGGCGGCAGGCTCGATAAATGGCTCTCCGACAACGCCGAAGAGCTTTCACGGAATGCGGTGCAGAAGCTTATCGAAAACGGTTCCGTGCTTGTTGACGGCAAGCCTCAGACCAAAAACTGCAAGCTTCGCGGCGGCGAGGTCATCGAGCTTGAGATACCCGATCCCGAGCTGCTTGAAGCGGCGCCGCAGGATATCCCGCTCGATATCGTCTATGAGGACGATGATTTGATAATAGTCAACAAGCCGAAAGGTATGGTCGTTCATCCCGCCGCCGGAAATCCCGACGGTACGCTTGTCAATGCTTTGCTTTTCCACTGCGAGGGCAGGCTCTCGGGTATAAACGGCAAGATACGTCCCGGCATAGTCCACAGGATAGATAAGCTCACCAGCGGTCTGCTCGTCATCGCCAAGAACGACAAAGCTCATAACAAGCTGGCGGAGCAGATCAAGGAGCACAGCTTCACGAGAGAATATCAGGCGATCTGCTGCGGCAGATTTGCCGAAAGCACCGGCACGGTCAACGCGCCGATAGGCAGGAGCAAGTATGACCGCAAGAAGATGTGCGTCACACAGCTTAATTCCAAAAATGCCGTGACACATTACGAGGTCCTGGAGGAGCTGGGGCAGTATTCGTTTGTGAGGTTCAGGCTCGAGACCGGCAGGACGCATCAGATCAGAGTACACTGTGCCCATATAGGGCACCCGATACTCGGCGACGAGGTCTACGGGAAACCGTTCAAGGGCTTGGAAGGGCAGTGCCTTCACGCCAAAAAGCTCGGGTTCATCCACCCGTCAACCGGGGAATACATAGAATTTGACAGTGAGCTGCCGGGGTATTTTACCGCGCTGCTCAACAAACTTAGGAAATGAGGTCTGCGGCGAATGTCTGAAGATATAAGAAAGGTCCTGCTTATTACCGATATGGACGGGACGTTTCTTCCTGCAAGCAAGATACCCTCGCAGCGTAATCTTGAAGCTGTAGCCCGTTTTCAGAGGGACGGTGGCTGCTTTTCCATTGCGACAGGCCGTTCGCTCCAGGCATCGCAGCAGTATTTTGAACAGTTCTCGGTGAATGCGCCGATAATCATGTGCAACGGCGGAATGGTCTATGACATAGGCACAAAAAAGCAGATCTACGATGTGTATCTGCCTGACAAGGCAAGAAGCATTGCGGACGCTATACTTCGTGACAATCCGACAGTCGGGTGTGAAGTCTTACTGCTTGACGGAGTATATGTTCCGCAGATGACCGAGCTCGAACGCCAGCACTGCGGCATCTGCAAGGTGACGCCTAAGATCCGCAGGGTCGATGATATCCCCGATAACTGGTACAAGGTGCTTTTTGCCCAGACCGAGGATAAGATCGGCGAGCTTATAGAGTATGTCAAAAGAAGCGGCTTCGGCGGAGTGGATTTTGTCCGCTCGGCACCTATCTATTACGAGATGCTCCCGCTGAATATTTCAAAGGGCACGGGTCTTGAGCGTATGCGCGAGGCCTGCGGCATGGAGGATCATACGATCGTTGCCGTCGGCGACTACAACAACGACATCGAGATGCTCCGGACTGCCGATATTGGTATCTGCCCGTCAAATGCAACTGACGATGTCAAGGCTGCGGCCGATATCGTGCTCGACGTCTCCTGCGAGGAGGACGCTATAGCCGAGGTCGTAAGCTTCATATATTCAAAGTTATCTGAATAGATAAATCTATTAGTATAAAACGGAGGTCATGTTATGGATGCTACAATCAAAAAACAGCTTGAGATCACAGCCTGTAAGGTCCGCCTCGGTATAATCGAGGGTGTTTTCAACGCTAAGTCCGGTCACCCCGGCGGGTCGCTCTCGATCGCCGATATGCTGACCTATCTCTATTTTGCAAAGATGAACGTTTACCCCGACAAGCCCGATGAACCCAGCAGGGACAGATTCGTGCTTTCCAAGGGTCACACAGCTCCCGCGCTTTATTCCGTACTTGCGGAGAAAGGCTTCTTCCCCAAGGATGAGCTCAAGAGCCTGCGTCATATAGGCGCTCTGCTTCAGGGTCACCCCTGCATCCATATCCCCGGCGTGGATATGTCCTCCGGCTCGCTCGGTCAGGGTATCTCCGCTGCCTGCGGTATGGCGCTTTCGGGCAAGATCTCGAACAGCACCTATAAGGTTTACACCGTTCTCGGCGACGGCGAGATCGAAGAGGGTCAGGTATGGGAGGCTGCTATGTTCGCAGCTCACTACAAGCTTGACAATCTCGTAGCTGTTGTTGATAATAACGGCCTCCAGATCGACGGCAAGATCAGCGACGTTATGAGCCCCTATCCGATCAAGGAGAAGTTCGAGGCCTTCGGCTGGCACGCTATCGAGATCGACGCTCACGACTTCGACGCTATCGAGGCTGCATTCAATGAGGCCGAGACCGTTTCGGGTCAGCCTGTTGTCATCATCCAGAAGAGCGTAAAGGGTAAGGGCGTTTCGTTTATGGAAAATCAGGTCGGCTGGCACGGCACCGCTCCCAACAAGGAGCAGTACGATCAGGCAGTTTCCGAGCTGACCGCTAAGCTTAATGAACTGGAGGGCTGAGATATGGCAGACGTTGTAAAGAAGGCTACAAGAGAGAGCTACGGCGAGGCACTCGCAGCTCTCGGCGATAAGTATGAAAACCTTTATGTACTTGATGCAGACCTTGCTGCTGCTACCAAGACCGGTATTTTCAAGAAGAAGTTCCCCGAAAGATTTTTCGACTGCGGTATCGCAGAGGCCAATATGATGGGCGTGGCGGCTGGTCTTGCTGCTACCGGAAAGATCCCCTTCGCTTCCACCTTTGCCATGTTCGCATCCGGCAGAGCGTTTGAGATCGTCCGCAACTCTATCGGTTATCCTCACCTCAATGTAAAGATTGGTGCTACGCATGCCGGTATCTCCGTCGGTGAGGACGGCGCTACCCACCAGTGCAACGAGGATATCGCTCTTATGAGGACTATCCCCGGCATGACTATCATAAACCCCGCTGACGACGTTGAGGCAAGAGCTGCCGTTGAGGCTGCTATCCTGCACGACGGTCCCGTTTATATGCGCTTCGGCAGACTTGCAGTTCCCGTATTCAACGATCCTGCTGCCTACAAGTTCGAGCTCGGCAAGGGCATCAAGCTCCGCGACGGCAAGGATATCGCCATCGTAGCTACCGGACTTATGGTAAATGAGGCTATCGAGGCTGCTAAGGTCCTCGAGGCTGAGGGCATCTCCGCGACGGTTATAAACATCCACACCATCAAGCCTATCGACGAGGAGATCATCGTTGAGGCTGCCAAGACTACCGGACTTGTGCTCACCGTTGAGGAGCACAGCATCATCGGCGGCCTCGGCTCGGCTGTATGTGACGTTCTCGCCGCCAAGCTGCCCACTAAGGTCATTAAGATCGGCGTCAACGACGAGTTCGGTCATTCCGGCCCGGCAGTAGACCTGCTCAAGGAGTTCGGTCTCTGTGCAGACAATATCGTAAAGACCGCAAAGGCTGCTATTGCGGCCAAGTAAGGCGTAAATCCAAGATCAGAACATCCCCGAAGGGCGAGTCCTTTCGGGGATGATTTTTTGTCTCTCACCATTATCCTCACGCTGACTTATTATGTATAAGAGGGGGGCGGGTATAATGAGCGCTAAGAGACCGTCATTCAGATGCAGGCTGTCATACATAGCCTTGTTTGTGATATTACTGCTTGCAGGCTTACTGCTGATAATTCATCACAGCGTCAGGGAGCATATCTCCGAGCTTTGCAGCTGCAAGTGTGCAGAGGCGGTCAACGGGATGATCTGCGAGGTCATCAGCGGGCTCGGTGTGCAGAGCTGTCCGTTTTACACCTTGGAATATGACAGTGAGGGAAAGATATCATCCGCGCAGGCGGATACAGCTGCTCTCAACGATGTGCAGAACCGTATACGCTCAGAGCTGAATTCCCGGCTTGCCGAAGCCGAATACAATTCTGTGACCGTTACCCTCGGCGACCTGACAGATATTGAATTTCTCAGCGGCAGGGGAGCAGAGCTTACCTTCGGCTTCCAACAGACAGGCCGCGTTGATACGGAGACCAGAACGCATTTCGAGTCCGCGGGCATAAATCAGACAAGGTTCAGAGCGAGCATACTCGTGACGGTCAGCTTCAAAGTGCTGCTTCCGGGCGGGAGCGAGTCGATAGACGTAACCGACGAATATGTGCTGACCGATACGCTTATAGTCGGCGAGGTGCCGCAGATGTACCCGATACCCGGCACAGTGGGATAAAAAGCTGATGTGATGTTGATTTTCGGCGCGGGATGTGGTATAATATTCTCGGTATCAAAACCGTAATGACAAGGAGCGATGAATATGGAATTTGAAGCTGCAAGGAAGCGTGTTGATGAGCTTGTCGAGCTGCTGAATTATCACAGCCGACTTTATTATGTCGAGAACCGAAACGAGATCTCCGACTATGAGTACGATATGCTCCAGAATGAGCTCAAAGCGCTTGAGGCCGAGCATCCGGAGCTTATCCGTGCCGATTCGCCCACTCAGCGTGTGGGCGGCGAGGCTGTATCCGTCTTTGAGAAAGTTACCCATACCGTTCAGATGGGCTCTATCCAGGATGTGTTCTCTTTTGCAGAGGTGGAGAAGTTCATAAACGACACCAGAGCCGCCGTAAGCGATCCGAGCTTTGTCGTCGAGCCCAAGATCGACGGCCTCTCGGTATCTCTCGAGTACCGCAACGGTGAGCTGACCGTCGGCTCCACACGCGGCGACGGCTTCGTCGGCGAGAACGTTACCCACAATCTCAGGACGGTCAAGGCAATTCCGATCACAATATCCGAAAAGCTGCCGCTTATTGAGGTCAGGGGCGAGGTATATATGCCCAAGAACGTCTTTGAGAAGCTTGTCGAGCAGCAGGAGGATAACGGTGAGCAGCCTTTCAAGAACCCGCGTAATGCCGCAGCCGGCTCGCTCAGGCAGAAGGATCCCAAGATCACGGCGAGCCGCGGTCTGGATATCTTCTGTTTCAATATCCAGCAGATAGAGGGGCATGAGCTCAGCTCTCACAAGCAGTCGCTTGACTATATCAAATCCCTCGGGTTCAGGACTATCCCCGAATATACGCTTGTCAAGACTTATGAGGAAGTCTGCGCCTGCATCAACAAGATCGGTGAACAGCGTTTCTCGCTGCCATTCGATATCGACGGCGTTGTAATAAAGGTGGACAGCTTCGCACAGCGTGATATACTCGGCTCAACTGCAAAGACGCCGAAATGGGCGGTCGCCTACAAATTCCCGCCGGAGGAAAAGCAGACAGAGCTGCTTGAGATCGAGCTCAATGTCGGCAGGACGGGTGTTATCACACCGGTGGCCGTATTCAAGCCCATATTCCTTGCCGGGACAAGCGTTTCGAGAGCAACGCTTCACAATCAGGATTTCATCGAGGAAAAGAATATCACAGTTGGTGATATAATAAAGGTGCGCAAGGCCGGAGATATCATCCCGGAGGTAGTCTCCTGTGTGGAGAAGCGCTCGGAGGGCACTTTCAGGCTGCCCGGTGTCTGTCCTGTCTGCGGTACGCCGGTGGTCAGGTCTGACGAGGAAGCTGCGGTCAGATGCCCGAATATTGAATGTCCTGCGCAGATATTCAGGAGCATCGTGCATTTCGCCTCCAAGGGAGCTATGAATATCGACGGCCTCGGCCCGATGATCGTCAAGTCTCTGCTTGACAGCGGGCTGATAAGCTCGGTCGCAGATCTTTACGATCTGACGGTAGGCAGGCTCATTGAGCTTGAGAACTTCAAGGAAAAGTCCGCGACCAATCTTTACAATGCGATACAGGCCTCCAAGTCCGCTCCGCTCGACAGGCTGATCTTCGGCCTTGGCATCAGGAATATCGGTCAGGCCAGCGCCAAGCTGCTTTGCGGACGGTTCGGAGATCTTGAGAACATCATGAACGCCACCGCTGACGAGATCGCGGAGATCGAAGGCTTCGGCGAGATCATGGCGCAGAGCGTTGTAAACGAGCTGCACGAACCTCACATGATCGACCTTATCAACAGGCTCAGAGATCACGGCGTCAATACGAAATTTGAGAAGGTACAGGTGGACGACCGCTTTGCCGGAAAGGTCTTCGTGCTGACGGGAACGCTGCCCACTCTCAAACGTGACGAGGCCAAGGCGCTTATAGAGAAATTCGGCGGCAAGGCCAGCGGTTCTGTCTCAAAGAAAACGGATTACGTTCTCGCCGGCGAGGAAGCGGGCAGCAAGCTCACCAAGGCGCAGGAGCTCGGAATCACGATAATCACCGAGGCTCAGTTCTTTGAAATGATCGGAAGGGAGGAGCAGTAATGGCTTCAAGCAAGGGCTATCTTGAATATGTGCTCGAGCAGCTTTCCGGTCTTTCGGATATCAGTTACAGACCTATGATGGGGGAGTTTATCCTCTATTATCTGGGGAGAGTGATCGGCGGGATATACGATGACAGGCTGCTCGTCAAGCCGACGGCTTCTGCAAAGAGGCTCATGCCCGATGCTCCTATGGAGCTGCCCTATGAGGGAGCCAAGGAGATGCTGCTCGTCGAGGATATCGACGACCGCGAGCGCCTTACCAGGCTTTTTGAGGCTATGCTCCCGGAGCTCCCGGCACCCAAGCCGAAAAAGCCCCGCAGCAAGTAATCGCATATTTAAGCAAAACAAAAAGGCGGCAGATCACTCTGCCGCCTGTAGTTTTTTGTCAGATAACGTCATCTTCCTGATTGGGAATGCTGAGCTGCTTCTTGGGAACGCGCTTGATAGGATCGTATACCCACTTCTTGCAGCTGTAATCTGCATCTACGAGTCCCTGCTTTTCACAGAGGACCTTGTTACCCTCCTTGGAACGGTTGCCGAATGCACAGTAAGAGCAGGATGCAGGGATACCGTTGCCAAAAAAGTTTTTCTTCTTAGCCATATTAAAAACACTCCTTTTTATAGCCGAGTATATTTTTTTACTAATTTATTATAGCATACTCTTTTTCAAAAATCCAGTGTTTTTTTAAAAACTATCAAAAAAATCATCATTATTAAGCAAATTGATGGTATGAAATTGTCTATTTCGACGATAATTTGTGAGGTCTGTGCAAAAGCCGGAATGCTGACCTCCGGCATAAGGCTGCAATAAAGCTTTGCAAACCCGAAATTAAGCCCTGCACGCACCGGAAGCCATTTCAAAAACAGATTCAGGCTGTAGTTCCTGCCCGCTGCCGACATCAGCTGAGCTATCACCGAGACCCCTCCGAATCCCACTGTGACCGCGGTGATCGGAAGTGCGGCTCCGGAAATATCTTTTAGAGATGTCAGGTTGGTGATCTCAAGCGCCGAGAGCAGGAATACCCGGGCGCTGCCGGAGGGAAGCTTATCTCCGGCAAAGGCTTGAAACATAGCCGTCACAGCCGAAAACAGTATGATTATCCCGCACATCTTTATCATAGCTTCGCCGGCTTTTGCTACGGCTCCGGTAAGCGAAGCTGCGGCGTCAGGCTTGGCGGCGGGAATAGAGGCAGATCCCGGCTTGTATATGCGGTTCACAGCGGCAGCAAGTACAAGGTTCGTTGATATCACGGAGAACAATATCGCAGTTCCTGCCGACGTTCTGCCGAAGATCCCCAGACCTACGGTGTTTATTATGAATGCCGGCCCCGCTGCATAACAGTATATGCTCATGACCTCCGCCGAGCGCTTATCAAGCCTGCCTGTACTGACCGTTTCCGAAAGCATAGAAGCGCCGACAGGGTAGCCGGCAATATTGGAGATCAGAAACAGCGCGGATGTCCCCTTCGGTATACCGAGCAGGATGCGAAAGGGCATATCTGTCAGGCGGGAAATATATCCGGCTGCGCCTGTGCTTATCATCAGATTTGAGAAGGCCATGAAAGCGAACAGCGAGGGAACTATAACATATACGCAGCGCTTGATCGCCGTAACAGCAGCTTCGGAGGTCTCCCGGCCGTATACGATCAGGCCTGTCATTATCAGAAGCACGGCTGCTGCCGCTGCACAGTGCTTTATCCTTTGCATATTTATCACCCGGTTCATGTATATGTTGTCCCGCCGGCAAATATAATTATCCTGAGAAATATCACAGGAGGAAGATCTATGGGCAGGATAACAGACAGAGCTGTAAATGCCGCCGGAGGCTATTCTTATATAACCGTCACTTCCGACAAAAGCGTGCTTGTTGAGGGGTGTACGCAGATCTCGGAATGCAACGAGATACTTGTCAGGGTGAGGACTCGGGAGTTCTTTATCGAGGTATGGGGAAGCGGACTCAAGCTCACGACCTATTCCAACAGCAGCGTTGAGATCAAAGGGACTGTAACGAGCATAGGTCTTGAAAGAAGGGCAGGGAAGCACTGATGTTTTTCGGGAGCGTGACCTTTGAAGCCGACGGCAGCTCGGCTGACAGGATATACCGTTTCATATCGTCAAACAGGCTGCCTGCGAAGGATATTCACGAAGCAGCGGGAAAGGTATATCTGACAGTTCCGGCCGGGCTGCGAAAGACCTTTAATGCTATGTTTGATATCGAGCATATCTCTTACAGTGTAACGGGAGAGCGGGGTATATCAAAACTCGTTAAACGTCTGCTTGCCAAGAAAGGGCTGCTTATAGGAACTCTGCTGTCGTTTTTGGCAGCTCTGTATTTCTCAGGGACGGTGCTTTGTATCGAGATACAGACCGATGACCCTGAGGTCAGGAAGCAAGTCACTGCTATGCTTTATGAGCATGGCGTGCGGGCAGGAGCGAGGGTATCCTCGCTTGATCTCACAAAGACCGAACGCGCTGTCAGAGACAGGCTCGATAAAGTCTCATGGATAGGGATAACCGTTGAAGGCTGCAAGGTCATAGCCGATGTTATGCTTTCGACAGAAAAGCCTGAGTTTGCGCAAAAGCGCCTTCCCACCAATCAGATAGCCTGCGAAAACGGAGTAGTCGAAAAGATCGAGCTTACCGACGGTCAGCTTGTTACAACTGTCGGCAGCGGTGTCAGAAAAGGAGATATACTCGTCAGCGGGAAGATCGTCAATGAACGGGTATATTACAAAAACGGCGAGGAACGGCATGATATCTACACAAGGTATGCGCGGTCTATCGCTGCTGTGTACGGCACCTTTGAGAGAACAGAGCGGTTCTTTCAGCCCTATCACACCGAAAAGCGTATTGATTCCGATGACAGCAGTACAAGATATATGCTAAGGCTTTTTGACGCCGAGCTGCCGTTGTTTTTCAGCTCCGACCCGCAGACCTGCATAGAGGTCAGCAGCGAGAGCAGGCTGTCTTTTATGGGTCTTGAACTGCCGATAGCATTTGTCAGGACGGAGCTGACCGGCTACAGCTTTGCGGAAGTACCGATCTCGGAAAGGGAAGCCCGCTTGCTTGCGGCACAGAAAGCCGAGCTTTACGAGCGTAATTTCCTCTCGGAGTATGAACTGAAAGACCGTAAAACAGAGTATGAAGTGACCGATGAAGGCGTTACGATGACCGTAAATTATACACTTTATGGCAAGCTTAGTGAAGAAGTTGAATTTTTTATAGATAAATGAGAAAAATATGTTAAAAACATAGAGAAAGCTGTTGCATTTATAAAGTAAATGTGTTATACTGTATATGGTATTTTATAAAATGACCGTAAAGGGGATCATAAAGACTAAATGGCAGAAAAACTGATAAATGTCGAGCGGATGGAGACTATACTGAATCTGTTCGGCAATTATGATGAAAACATCAATCTGATACAGAAAGAGTACGGTGTATCTATCCTCAGCAGAGGCGGGGATATCAAGATCACCGGCGAAGAGGAAAACGTGTTCAGCGCCTCAAAGGCGATAGACGCACTTATCGCCATGGTAAACAACGGCGAGACGATCAATGAGCAAAGCATAAGATATGTCTTCTCTCTGGTCAGGGAGAAAACGCAGGAGGATCTTTACAAGCTCGCCTCCGACGGGATCTGCGTTACCATAAGCGGAAGGATAGTCAAGCCCAAGACCCTCGGGCAGAAGAAATATACCGACGCGATAAAGGATAAAACGATAGTCCTCGGTGTGGGTCCCGCAGGAACGGGCAAGACCTATCTTGCCGTGGCTATGGCGGTCAAGGCGTTCCGGGCGCATGAGATCAACAAGATCATACTGACAAGGCCGGCTGTCGAGGCCGGAGAAAAGCTCGGCTTCCTGCCGGGAGATATGCAGAACAAGGTGGACCCTTATCTCAGGCCGCTTTACGATGCGCTCTTTGAGATGCTCGGCCCGGAGACCTTTGCCAAGCAGCAGGAACGCGGCTGCATAGAGGTCGCTCCGCTCGCTTATATGCGAGGCAGGACGCTCGACGATTCATTCATAATTCTTGACGAGGCTCAGAATACCACTCCCGAGCAGATGAAAATGTTTTTGACAAGGCTCGGGTTCAATTCCAAGATAGTCATTACCGGCGACATCACTCAGATAGATCTTCCCGATTCGAGAAGGTCGGGTCTTATCGAGGCGATGAGAGTCCTCAAGGGGATAGACGATATCTCGATAAACCTCTTTACCGAAAAGGATGTTGTAAGACACAAGCTTGTCCAGGATATAATCAAGGCATACGAAAAATACTATGAAAAGGGGAATAGTAATCATCATGGGAAAGGTTAAAGTATTGATCTCAAACGACCAGCGCGACATCAAGATACCTACCGGCATAAGGCTGCTTATCAGAAAGTGCTGCCACGCCGTTCTCGAGAGCGAGGGCTATACCGACAGCTATGAGATCAGCGTAACATTCGTGAACGACAGCGCTATCCATGAGCTCAACAAGAAGCACAGAAATGTTGACAGACCTACCGATGTGCTTTCTTTCCCGCTCGGCAGTGACGGGAAGTTCGACGTCAATCATGAGACCGGCGCATATCTTCTGGGAGATATCGTCATCTCTATCGAGACCGCATACCGTCAGGCGGAGATCTACGGCCACACCCTTGAAAGGGAAGTCGGCTTCCTGACCGTTCACTCGATGCTCCATCTGCTCGGCTACGACCATGAGCTCGGAAAGCTTGAGGAGAGGATCATGCGCGAGAAGGAGGAGGCTATACTCGCAAGTCTCGGTATCTCGCGTGACGAGACCTTCGTTATCGAAGAGCATGAACATAAAAACTGAGCTCGGAGCATTTTTCCGCAGCTTTCGTTATGCTTTCTCCGGCTTGGTATACTGCATACGCAGCCAGCGCAATTTCAGGTTCCACCTTGCTGCTGCGTTTTATGTGCTGATACTGATGAGATTCTATGACTTTGACAGGGGCGAACGGGTGCTGATCTATATCGTGATAGGTCTTGTGCTCGCTGCGGAAGCGGTAAATACCGCTGTCGAAGCCGCTGTTGACCTCTCGTCGCCGAAGATAAGTCCAAATGCCAAGATCGCCAAAGACTGTGCCGCCGCAGCTGTACTCATCACGGCTATCGCTGCTGCTGCGGCCGGTTTTGTTATGTTCTGGGATACCAAGGTCTTTTCCCGGATCGCAGATTATTTCAGCGAGCATACCGCAAGGCTCGTATTGCTGGCTCTGTCTGTGCCGGTATGGTTCATCATAATATTTCTGCCCAATAACAAAAGACAAGGAGATAAATAAATGTCAGAAACAAAAAATGTATTCGTTACGATCGCCGGAAGGCCCAATGTCGGCAAATCGTCTTTGCTGAACGCACTGATCGGCGAGAAGATCGCTGCCGTCAGCGCCAAGCCTCAGACGACCCGCACCAAGATCACCGGTGTGCTCACCCGCGGAGATACACAGTATGTGTTCATAGATACCCCGGGTATGCACAAGGCCAAGAACAAGCTCTCGCAGCACATGATAAAGACTATCAACGATACCGTCTCCGAGGCAGAGACGACGCTGCTTGTCGCCGACGCTTCCAAGGATATCTCCGATGCCGAGAGAACGCTTGTATCCGGATTTTCAAAGAGAGCGAACGTTATCCTTGTGCTCAACAAGATAGATCTGTTCGATGATAAGAGCATGGTGATAAAGAGGCTGGACGAGTATTCCAAGCTCTGCGATTTCGCTGAGATCATTCCAGTAAGCGTGCTTGAGAAAGACGGCCTCGATCTTATAATGGAGGCGATAGAGAAGTTCGCTGCGGCGGGGCCTCATTATTTCCCTGACGATATGCTTACCGATCAGCCCGAGAAGGTCATCATGGCTGAGATCATCCGCGAGAAGGCACTCAACTGCCTCAATGACGAGATACCCCACGGCATAGCCGTGACCATCGAAAGGCTCAATGAGAGAGACGACCGCAGCGGCGAGCCGATACTCGATATAGATGCCAACATCTACTGTGAGAGAGATTCGCACAAGGGCATCGTTATCGGCAAGGGCGGCTCGATGCTCAAGAAGATCGGCGCCGACGCAAGGGAAGAGCTCGAGGAGTTCTTCCGGATCAAGGTCAACCTCCAGTGCTGGGTAAAGGTCAAGGAGGGGTGGCGCAACCGCGAGGCGCTTATAAAGAATTTCGGTCTTGACTGATATTGGCAGTAATATATCTCCGCTTCCGGCAGAAACTATTTTCGGAAGGGGAGATATGCTATGCTGTGGGAAAGATTCTTAAAAACCGGAAAGATCGCGGACTATCTCAGATACAGGCGTTCTTCGGAGGTCGTTGAAGATGATAACACTAAAAGGTCTGATAATAAGGGAGGCTCCCAAAGGCGAGAGCAATAAGCTCATTCATGTCCTCACCGCCGAGCGCGGTGTTATCAGCGTGTATGTCAGGGGCGGGATGAAAAGCACAAAGAATGCCGCCGCCACTCAGCTCTATGTCTACTCCAAGTTCTGCCTTGAGAAGACCGTTGACCCCAAAGGGCCGATATTCTATTATCTCAACAGCTCCGAGCCGGAGGAGATGTTCTACGAGCTCAGGCTCGATGTTGTGAAGATGTCTCTTGCGGCATATCTCGCAGATCTTATCTACTACGCGAGGATAGAGGGCGTCTCTGATATGACCGAGGTGCTGCGGCTCACGCTCAACACCTTTTACTTTCTCAACCGGGGTCAGAAGGATCCGGAATTCTTAAAATCAGTATTTGAATTCAGGCTGCTCTGCGATATCGGGTTCAGACCCGATCTGCTTTGCTGTCCGAAATGCTATAAGTATCTGAGCGACAAGATGTATCTGAATATGGCTGAGGGCTATATCGAATGTGAGGACTGCTGCACCGATAAGGACGGTATGTACGTCTACGAGCTCGACAGGAGCTTGCTCCATGTCATAAGGCATATCGCGCTCACGGACCTTGAACGTCTGTTTGCCGTGAAGATCAGCGCTAAGCTCCAGCTCAAGCTGACAAACCTCACCGAGGGCTATATCAGATACCACTTCAGAGAGTCGTTCGATACGCTGAAATTCTATCGGTCAATAACCTGATACATAACAAAGGAAAA
The DNA here is from genome assembly GCA_017534595.1 of Ruminococcus sp. Lineage (GTDB taxonomy): Bacteria > Bacillota > Clostridia > Oscillospirales > Ruminococcaceae > FB2012. The sequence continues at coordinate 4,892 of JAFXVY010000089.1, read as the reverse complement.
GAAAATGAATATATACCATGAAAAACTCGAATTGAACAAAATACTCGAGCTGCTTATCAAGCACTGCTCAAATGACAGGAGCAGGCAGCTTGCAGCAGAGCTCGAGCCCTCGGACGATATTGAGACCGTCCGCACCGAGATCGCCAAGACCTCATGCGCACTGGAGCTTTCGATAAAGCTCGGATCACCTGTATTTTACAGCTTCAAGGATATTTCAGGCTCGGTAAAGAGAGCCGAATCGGGGGCTGCGCTGTCTCTTGCCGAACTCATTGAGATCAAGAGGATGCTCCAGCAGATCGGTATGCTCACCGATTGGTACAAGGATGTCCTTGACAAGGAGAATCCGCTCGACAGATATTTTGAATGCCTGTTCCCGAACAAGCATCTGATGCAGAAGCTCGAGACCTCGATAATCGACAGCGAGACCCTTGCCGACGAAGCGAGTCCGACACTTGCCTCGATAAGAAAGAAGATCAGGCATTCCGAGGTCAGGATACGCGAAACTCTCGAGAAGATGATAAAGTCCTCGTCGGTGCAGAAGTATCTCCAGGATTCGATCGTGACTATCCGCGACGGAAGATTTGTTCTTCCTGTCAGGACAGAGCACAAGGCACAGGTCAGCGGACTTGTTCACGATACTTCATCCACGGGCTCCACGCTGTTTATCGAACCGATGTCTGTCGTTGAAGCTAACAACGATATCCGTATCCTCAAGGGCGAGGAGCAGGACGAGATCCACCGCATCATACTTGAGCTCTCCGCTGACTGCGCACAGTTCGCAGAGCAGCTGATCTCCGGATTTGAGGCCTCCGCCGAGCTTGGGCTGTACTTTGCCAAGGCTGAGCTTGCTGCTGATATGCACGCCTGTGAGCCGGAGCTCAACGAGGACAATATGATCATATTAAACAAAGCAAGGCATCCGCTGATAGATGCAAAGAAAGTCGTGCCTATAAACATCCAGCTCGGAACGGATTTCGATACGCTTATAATCACCGGCCCGAACACAGGCGGAAAGACCGTTGTGCTCAAAACAGTCGGGCTTATAACTCTGATGACTATGTGCGGTCTGCTTGTGCCTGTTTCTGACGGCAGCAAGGTCTGCATCTATAAGAATATTCTTGTGGATATCGGCGATCAGCAGTCTATCGAGCAGGATCTTTCCACTTTTTCGTCGCACATCAACAACGTCATCGAGATCATGGACAGCTGCGATTACAGAAGCCTTGTGCTGCTTGACGAGCTGGGCTCCGGCACCGATCCTATCGAGGGCGCAGCGCTTGCAGTGGCTATGATCGAGGAGCTGCGCAGCAGGGGAGCTTCGATAATCACGACCACCCACTATCAGGAGCTCAAGATGTACGCGCTCGATACTGCGCGGGTCGAGAACGCCTCCTGCGAATTCGATGTTGAAAATCTCCAGCCGACATACAGGCTCATTATCGGTGCGCCCGGCAAGTCCAATGCCTTTGCGATCTCTAAAAAGCTCGGTGTACCTGCGGAGGTAATAGAAAAAGCGCGGTCGCTTGTTTCCGACGACAACCGCCGCTTTGAACAGATCATCGACAATCTCGAAGCTATGCGTGTCTCGCTCGAAAAGCAGAAGCAGTATGCCGAAAAAGATCTGCGTGAAGCCGAGAAGATAAAGAAAGAGCTTGAGGAAGCCCGAGAGCGTTTCTATGACGAGAGGGAAGCCGAGCTTGAAAACGCAAGGGCGCAGGCTGCCGATATCGTCAACAGAGTACAGCGGCAGTCTCAGGCGCTCGTTGACGAGCTCGAAAAGGTCAGAAAAGAAAAGGAAGCTGCCGATTTCTCTGATAAGGCTATCAAGGCCAGACAGCATCAGCGACAGGTCATGAACAAGCTCTACCGGGACGCAGACCCTGTTTCCCAGAGCCGGAACGAAGATTATGTCCTTCCGAGGCCTCTGCAAAAGGGCGACAGCGTACTGATCGTTGATTCCAACCGCAAGGCGATACTCGTCTCTGAGCCTGACAGCAAGGGGATGTGCTACGTTCAGGTCGGCGTGATGAAGACAAAGGTAGACTCCTCAAAGCTTCGTCTGCTTGAAAAGGAAAAGCCCCAGAAGCAGAAGCAGGGCGGCGGAGTATCCACCAAGGGCGTAGAGAGCCGCATGACGAGAAAGGTCTCCACAGAGCTCGATATACGCGGGTATTCAGCCGATGAGGGCGTCTATGAGGTAGATAATTTCCTTGATGCCGCTGTGCTTTCGGGCATCGGTATAGTTACCATTATCCACGGCAAGGGTACAGGTGTTCTGAAAAATGCTGTAAGAGAACATCTCAAACGCCACCCGCACGTTAAGTCATCCCGCCGCGGTCTGTACGGCGAGGGTGAGGACGGAGTAACTATCGTGGAGCTTAAATAATTGTTAAAGGTCAACTGTTATGGCGAAGAATGATGATTTATCTGTCGGACGGTTCCTTTCGCTGATCCTCAGGCATCGTCCCGAAGCCGTCGGTATAACTCTCGAAAGGGAGGGCGGCTGGGCCGATACTGCCGAGCTTATAAAGAAGGTCCGGGCTGCGGGCTATGAGCTTGACATGGAACGCCTCGAAAGGATCGTCAGAGAGAACAACAAGCAAAGATACAGCTTCAATGAAGATAAGACCAAGATCAGAGCCAATCAGGGGCACAGCATCGACGTCGTGATACCGATGAAGATCGCCGAGCCGCCTGACGAGCTTTATCACGGTACAAGCACCGAATTCATTGACAGCATCAAGCGTGAGGGCATCAGGAGCATGAAGCGTCAGTATGTTCATCTGTCCGGTGACAAAGAAACGGCTGAGACCGTCGGCGCGAGACACACAAGAAAAAGCGGACGGGTCTGCATACTTGTCATCGACACCAAAACGATGCACCGCGACGGATACATATTCAGGCTCTCGGATAACGGAGTCTGGCAAAGTGAAACGATACCGTGGAAGTATGTCAGGGAGATGGTTTATCCGTGAGAAGTTCAAGGGAAGAGGCGGATTACGGGATATAGGTATACACGGGAAAAGATATGGAAAGTTTCACTAAATCAAAATTTAGTGAAACTTAGGGAAGAGCTTATACTGTCAGCGCATATTATAATGTACCCGTGCATTTTCTTGCTTTTCCTTATCTCTTAGCCTTCATATCACCCAACTGTCCGCATAACGATACATAAAACGTCAGAAAGCTTTGAATCTTTCTGACGTTTCTTTTATGCGCAGATGTTTCTGTATCTTTCCGAGTCAAGGATCTGCGCCATGAATTTTACCGGCGTTATATCCGAGTTCATTATCATGCTGAATATCATCGGGCTGGTTCCCGAGACAAGAACCGCTCCGGTCTCATCCATTGTCACAGGATAATGTCCGTGTCTGTCCTCGATCGTCCAGAATACTACCGTCGGCAGCTTGTAGCCGTTGGCGGCGTATTCTGCCTTGGCATTCTCAAATACTGTCTTGTCCGAGCCGCGCTGGCTGTCAAACTCCATATCCGAGAAAAGATAAATGATCTCCGGCATCTCCGACTGCGGCACTTGGTTTTCCACAGCTGTTCTGAGCAGCACGCTGAACACATCCGCAAGATCGGTATTCTCGTTTTCACTGTTTTCAAGGATGTAGTCTACCTTTCTCACTATCGTATCTTCGGATAGCTTAAGCATTCTTGCCTTGCGGGAAAAAACCATGAAATGCTCGGCAAAGAAACCTTTGTTCTTATCCGCGAGATAGATACCGAGGGCTATAGCCGCGTAAATAGGCACTATACTGCTGTTATAGCCTGCTGTCATCGAGCCGGATACGTCTATTACTGCAAGTGCATTTCTTTTATCTGTGTGATCCGGCAAGGCGTCCCATGTCGTGTTGAGGACGTTCAGCTCGTTTATAAGCTCATCCTGCTCCTGAATACTTCCGCAGAGGTTATAAAGCGCTGCCTTGCGTATCTCGCAGCAGCGTTTTACTATATCATAGGGCGCGAGAGTCCCTGTGTTAAGCTTTTCCTTTCCCTCTGCGGCTGCGTTTATAAACTGCTCGTAGCGGTCTTTATCGTTACGGAAAAAGGCTTTGCGGTAGTTGAAAAGCGCCTTTGACGGCAGTTTTGAGTAGTCAAAGCTGTAATCCTTGGTGCACAGTCTTTTCTCAAGGACGTCGATATACGATCTGAGCGCTGATAAGCTCTGCCTGTATTTCTTCTCGGAGAGGCCTAAATACCTGCACAGCTTCTTTGCAAGCTCACGCTTCTCCCACGACGAGGTATTGACCGACGGCATCCATTTAGCAAGCAGTGATACCGGTCCTCCGAGCGCCATAGACAACTGATCCTTGCAGAACTGCTGCTTGATATGATCAAGTGCTTCAGAGGCACAGGGCGTATCGAGCAGTGTTAACAGGTCGTCATATCTTCCGTATTCGGGTATGAGATGCAGGTTTTTTGAAACGCTTTCCGGCGCCGTGAAAGCAAGCTCGCGGATAAGGCTGCGGAACAGCTCTCTTTCGCCTATCCCGCCCCGGATATCCCGTGCGTAGAAAAGGATCTTCAGCGCACAGTCCGGAGACTCAGAAAATGCGCGCAAAAACATTCTTTTGGCTCTCGCCGGATCCTGACCTCTCATCGCGCCCACCGACGCAAAGAGATCAAGACAGCTGTTCAGCGTCGAATAGTACGCTATACCGCCGTTTTCTGTATGTGTGCGATTTGTGGCTTCAATAAGCAGATCTCTGTAATCAGTCATAGCTATCCCCTCCTGTTTGTTCTTGGGCAACACCGCACAACCACCGGCTAACGCCTTTGTACATCATCCGCTTGCATATTTTCCGTCATATTACCCAAATTCTCCTTGCCTTGCGCCAGCAAGGCGGCGTCGAATTTAGGCAATCTGACGAAAAATCTGACTGCGC
>JAFXVY010000088.1 GCA_017534595.1 Ruminococcus sp. | reverse complement strand
TACAGATTTTTCGTCAGAGTGCATAAATTCGACGCAGGCGGGCTGACGCCCGGCAAGGAGAATTTGTGTGCTATGACGGAAAATATGCAAGCAGATGACGTGCAGAGGCTTTAGCCGTGGGTTGTGCGGTGTTGCCTTTATGCGCGTCACCTGTTCCGGCGCTGCCTTGTGACCTCGTACATCATGATCGAGGCGGCGCAGCTGACGTTGAAGGAGGTGGCGTAGGACTGCTCGTCCATGGGAATGGTGCAGAGCAGGTCACAGTACTCCTTGAAGGCCTTGTTGAGCCCCATGGTCTCGTTGCCGATCATCAGCATCAGCGGGGAGGTCAGGTCGGCGTCGTATATCGCGGTCTCGTGATGCGCGGTGGTGCCGACGGTGACAAAGCCGGGGTACTTCGCCCTCAGACCTTCGATATAGCTGTAAAGCTGCTCGTTATCGCTCACCCTGACGACGGGCATATTGAAGAAGGAGCCCATACCCGAGACCACAACATCCGGGTCGTAGAGATCCACCGAATGACCGGTGAGTATGAGCATATCCGCGCCGAGGGCGTCGCAGGAGCGGATCATCGTTCCGAGGTTGCCCTTGTTGGAGGGGCGGTCGAACAGCACGATGAACGGCGTCTCGGAGAGCTTCACGCTTTCAAGCGAGTCCTCGCGCATGGCGATGACAGCCATAAGCTCGGAGGTATCCGACTTGCCGCTGAGCTCAGCCAGCAGCTCGGGGGTGAGGCAGAAATTCTCCTGCGTCGGGACTTTTGCGATCATATCCCTTGCCCAGCCCGACAGGTCATCCCTGTCATAGATGAACGAGCGGATGCTCCAGCCGTTCTTTACGGCCTCATTGAGGCTCCTGACCCCTTCGACGAGAAATTCGCCGTATTTATAGCGCTTGTTGCGGTTGGTCTTGAGCACCTCGAACTTCTGGTAGGTGCTGTTCCTTGAAAAGACCCTTGTTTCCTTCATAGTCCGGTACCTCCTCAGAGGCTCTTGAATTTTTCGAGATCGGCAAACAGTGAGGCGAGGCTGTTCTCGGCCTCCTCCTCAAGCTTGGCACTCTGGAAGCGCTGCTCATAGGCGAGGCATTCCTGCTGCGCCTTTACCTGGGAGTCATCGCGTTTGGGTGTGAAATCGAGACCGGTCAGGGCGCGGTACTGATCCGGTGTGGTCCACGGCTTTATTCCGACGATCGAGACGTTATCGGTGCTGCCGTTTCTTATTGCGAGCTGGCAGAGCGCCTCGAGCTTTTCGGCGAAGGTCATGGAGGTTATCTTCATGGCGATCTCGAGCTCGTCCTTGGTGATGAAGTCCGAGAGGCCGTCGGAGCAGATGAGCACCGTATCGTCCTCCTGCTCGCCGAAGTAAGACATAAATCTCAGATGCTCGACATCGGGATCCTGCACGACGCTGCCGATAGAGGAAACTATCGCCTTGCGCAGCTCGGGGTCGAGCTCCCGCTGGGAGGCTATGGCGCCTTTCTCATAGAGAAAGCGGCTGTAGGTCTGGTCGGTGGAGAGCTGGCGGATGCTGCCGTCAACATAGCGGTACATCCTGCTGTCGCCGACGTTGCAGCAGTTGGCGGTACCGTCCTCATCGACGGCGAGCATACAGAGGGTAGTCTGCATATTTATGGTCTCGTCGCCGGAGACGCCGGTGCGGATGATCTTATTATGTATAGACATGATCTCGTGGTCGAGGTCTGTGCCGGAGTCATAGTCGAGGGAAGCAAGAGCAGAGCAGCAGATCTGAGAGGCGAGCTCGCCGGCCTTTTCACCGCCGACGCCGTCGCAGACAGCAGCCAAAAAAGGCGCGATGCAGACAGAGCCGTACCCGCCCTTAGTGACGGTGACACGGTTGACGAGCATAGCGTCCTCATTTTTGAGGCGGTATGGGCCTTTATCGGTATAGCCGTAGATGTAATAATTCATAGCTGCTTTCCTCTTGCTGACCTCTGAGGCATACCAGCTTTACGGAACAAAGCTGTCTGCCTGTTAGTATTCTATCACAGTTTTCCGGGATTGTCAATCGGAACAGAGGGGAGAAAAACGAAAGCAAAAAAGAGTCAGTTTTGCCCCCGAAGGGGTTCGGGGGCGACCGGAAAGCCCCCGAAACAGGGCGGGTGTCTGTCTTTCGGCCATGATAATGCTTTGAGCGTGACTCTCAGAACCGCCTCCTGCTTCCTGCTGCGAAGCCGTCCGCGCCGAGGACTGCTGGTGCGTTTGGTTCATATTTTTTGTATTGACTTTTTATTTTCCTTGTGCTATTATACCCCTTGGCGGCTTTTCGGCCTATCGCCAATCCTCAGCCGCAAGGAAAGTATGATTTAATGAATAAGGTCAAAACATTCCTCCGTAAGGAATTGATGCTCACTATCTCTGTTATCGCCGCAGTGATATCTCTCTTTATCACTCCCCCCAGTTCTCAGCTCTGGAAGGATATCGACTGGCGCACCCTCGGGACACTGTTTATGATGCTCTGCGTACTCGAGGGCTTCAAACGCGAAAATGTCCTCAAACCCGTTATAAAGCTGTCCTCCGGCCTCAAGCGGATGACCGGCATCTCCCTGTTCCTCATTTTCGGCGTTTTTTTCACTTCAATGCTCGTTACCAACGACGTCTCGCTTATCATCTTCGTCCCTCTGACTATCACCGTCTTCCGCAGCGGAGGCAAGGAAAAGTATATCCTCCCCGTGATCTCTATGGAGAACATCGCCGCAATACGCGGCTCGCTGCTCACCCCCTTCGGCAGCCCCCAGAATTTGTTCCTCTACGGCCGCGCCGGAGTCAGCGTCGGGCACTTCATGCTCCATATGCTGCCGCTGTGCGCTATGTCGGCGGTTCTGCTCGTGATATTCGTGTTCTTCCTGTACCGCAAGGATCTCAAGGAGGAGATAGGTACCCCTCCCGACACCTCGGATGCTCGGGATCCCGCCGAGGGGCGCGTCCGCAGGATCGCCTATATCTCGCTGTTTCTGCTGGTGATACTCACCATCGTCACCCGGACGGCCTACTGGCCGGCAGCCGCGGGAACAGTCGCGGCGGTCATAGCTGTTGTTGACAGGAGGCTGTTTCTCAAGGTCGATTATGTGCTGATCGTGACCTTCTTCTGCTTCTTCGTGTTCTCCTCGTCGATAGCCGCCAATGAGCATATCGCCGGGCTGCTCGGAAAAGCCGTCTCCGGCAGCGAGTACTGGTGGGCGATAGGCCTCAGCCAGCTGATCTCGAACGTCCCCGCGTCGATAGTCCTCTATCCGTTCACGACCAATTTCTCCGGGCTCATATACGGCGCCGATACCGCCGGTCTCTGCTCGCTGATAGGCTCTCTGGCCTCGGTGATAAATTACCGCATCTATGTGCGGGAGTACCCCGGCTGCGGCGGGAAGTTCATCAAGACCTTCACTCTTGTGAGCTGGGCGTTCTTTGCGATCGTGGTCGTCCCGGGACTGCTGCTGACCGGCTGGAGCTTCTTCTGAGGCGGCGTATCCGTAAATTCAAAAAAAGTTTACAAAGCCCCGGCGGAGCCCCGCACTGCGGGAGATGTCGGAAAAATGCAGGATGTGACCCGCTGAATTGCAAAATCACGCCATCCTGTGTACACAAAGATTTCACTTATGTCTCTTGACTTTGAGGCGAAAAAGTAATATAATAATGGTGTTGATTTTATTTTTATTGGAGGTTTTCAAAATGGGAAGAGTTTATAACTTCAGCGCAGGCCCTGCCGTGCTCCCCGAGGAGGTCCTCAAAGAGGCTGCCGAGGAGATGCTCGATTATAAGGGCACAGGTATGTCCGTAATGGAAATGAGCCACCGTTCCAAGGCTTATGACCAGATCATCAAGGAAGCAGAGGCTGATCTCCGCGACCTTATGGGCATTCCCGACAACTACAAGGTGATCTTCCGTCAGGGCGGTGCTTCGCTGCAGTTCGCAGAGGTACCTATGAACCTGATGAGAAACGGCAAGGCCGCTTACATCATCACCGGTCAGTGGGCTAAGAAGGCTGCTCAGGAAGCTGAGAAGTACGGCGAGGTAGTAAGAGTTGCTTCGTCTGCCGACAAGACCTTCTCCTACATCCCCGACTGCTCCGACCTCGATATCCCCGAGGATGCAGACTATGTTTATATCTGCGAGAACAACACCATCTACGGCACCAAGTACAAGACCCTTCCCAACACCAAGGGCCATATCCTTGTAGCCGATGTTTCCAGCTGCTTCCTGTCTGAGCCTATCGACGTTTCCAAGTACGGCGTCGTTTACGGCGGCGTTCAGAAGAACGTAGGCCCTGCCGGCGTTCAGATCGTTATCGTCCGTGAGGATCTCATCGCTGACGGCCCCGCTTTCAAGCAGTGCCCGACCATGATGGACTGGAAGATCCAGGCTGAGAATGACTCGCTCTACAATACTCCTCCCTGCTACGGCATCTATATCTGCGGCAAGGTATTCAAGTGGATCAAGAAGATGGGCGGTCTCGAGGGCATGAAGGTTCACAACGAGAAGAAGGCCAAGATCCTCTATGATTTCCTCGACAGCAGCAAGATGTTCAAGGGCACCGTAAGACCCGAGGACAGATCTCTGATGAACGTTCCCTTCGTTACCGGCAACGAGGAGCTTGACAAGAAGTTCGTTGCAGAGTCCAAGGCTGCAGGCTTCGAGAACCTCAAGGGCCACAGAACCGTCGGCGGTATGAGAGCTTCGATCTACAACGCTATGCCTATCGAGGGCGTAGAGAAGCTCGTTGCTTTCATGAAGAAGTTCGAGGAAGAGAACGCATAATCTATGTATCAAACGCGGGGGCTGCTGCTTTCGGCAGCTTGCCCTCGCTTATTTTATAAGAAAGAGGTCGATCTATAATGTACAATATACTCACGCTCAACAAGATCGCCGCAGTCGGCACAAGCAGGCTCGGCGCTGATTACAACGTTACCGATACATGCGACGCTCCCGATGCTGTAATGGTACGTTCCGCCAAGATGCACGACATGGAGTTCAAGGACAATCTCCTTGCCATCGCCCGTGCAGGCGCAGGCACCAACAACATCCCCGTTGACAGGTGCGCAGAAGAGGGTATCGTAGTTTTCAATACCCCCGGTGCAAACGCCAACGCTGTTAAGGAGCTGGCTCTCTGCGGTCTGTTCCTCGCTGCAAGAAAGGTCCCCGAGGCTATCGAGTGGGCCAAGACCCTCAAGGGCAACGGCGATGAGGTCGGCAAGATGGTAGAGAAAGGCAAGAGCAATTTCGCAGGCGGCGAGATCATGGGCAAGACCCTCGGTCTGATCGGCCTCGGCGCAATCGGCGGCAAGCTCGCCAATGCTGCTATCTCCCTCGGCATGAACGTTATCGGCTACGATCCGTTCCTGTCCGTAGGCGCTGCTCTTAACCTCAAGCCCCAGGTAAAGGTCACCAACAACGTTAACGACATCTATGCAGAGGCTGATTACATCTCCCTGCACCTCCCCTACAATGCAGACACCAAGGACACCATCACCAAGGACACTATCGCTCTTTGCAAGGACGGCGTAAAGCTCCTCAACTTTGCAAGAGGCGAGCTCGTTAACGCTGAAGCTATCATCGACGCTCTCGGCTCCGGTAAGGTAGCAAGATATGTTGTTGACTTCCCCGGCGATGAGGTCATCGGCGTTGAGAACGTTGTAGCTATCCCCCACCTCGGCGCTTCCACCGAGGAGAGCGAGGACAACTGCGCAGTTATGGCAGCTGACGAGCTCAAGGCTTACATCGAGCGCGGCACTATCCTCAATTCCGTGAACTTCCCGAATGCAGAGCTTGCTAAGACCGGCGACCAGCTCGTTTGCGTGCTGCATAAGAACGTTCCCGCACTGCTCTCGCAGATCACCACCGCTGTTGCCGACAAGGGCGCAAACATCGAGAATATGGTGAACAAGTCCAAGAAGGACTGGAGCTGCACGCTCCTCGACGTTACCGGCGCTGCCGATATCGACGCTATCAAGAACATCGAAGGCGTTGTAAGAGTCCGCGTGCTTTGATCTGAATGAAACACAAAGAGCCGCTTTCAAGGGCGGCTCTTTTTCTTGAAGGAGGGCTTGCTTTGAACAGGATGGGAGCGTTTATCACGCTGGTCATTTCCATGGGGATATCGTTCGTGCTCTGGAAGGGCCTCGACGAGCGCCTTGATATCAGAGAGCGTATCGTCGGCAGGTTCAGGGTGTTCCGCAGCAAACCGTGGCTCGTGGTGCTTGTCATGCTCGGAGTCATCGTGGCGCTCGGACTGCTGCTCGTGGTCATGCGTGTGCCCGAGGTGGTCTATTACATCGTTTCGGGCGTTGCGATAGTTTCTGTGCTGATGCTCGTGAACGCCGGCCTGCGCTATGAGGAGCCCGTCCCGCTCCGCCCCGAGACCTCAGGGGAGAAGACCTCCGAGCCGGAAGCGGAAAGCGAAGAAGCTCCCGTCGAGGCAGAGCCTGAGAGCACGGATACCCCTGCCGAGGCAGAGGAAGAGAGCACAGATACCCCTGCCGAGGCAGAGTCCGGGAGTACAGAACCTCCCGCCGAGCCGGAAGCCGAAAAAGAGGCTCCGGAGCAGGCCGAAACAGAGGCGCCGGAGCAGGAGTCTTGATTTTTCCGGGCAGCTGTGCTATAATGAAATGTACGGAGCCCCGCGCTCCGGGAAGGTATGAACAGAAAGAGCGCATCTGCGCGGTTTGAGTTATCAAGGATGTGAATTGAATGTTGAACAGGAGAATAATTGCCGCTGCGGCAGCAGTAATGCTCACCCTCGGTATGGCGGGCTGCGGCAATACGATCGAGAGCCGTGATATCACGAATACTGTCCCGACGACCACTACCGTGACGTCCGGGAGCACGGAGACACAGACCTCCGTTCCCGCAGAGAGCGTGACCGAGTCGGCTGCGACCACCACCACAACTGCAAAGCCGGAGACGACTACTACCACGACTACGACTACCCCCGAGACTACCACAACGACTACCACCACCCCCGAGACCACTACCACAACGACCACCACTACCGCGGCCAAGACCACTACCACTACTACCACACGCCCAAGATCCACGGGGAACACTTCCTATCTGCCGAGCTACGGCGAGTGGGTCGGGAATATCGTGATCTGCGACAGGTACGAGGGCGAAAGGGTCAGGGGACTTCCCCCGTTCTACGGGCTCAACAGCAACGCACAGGCCTTTGCGAACGTAGTCAACAGCTACAAGCAGATGGTCGGCAGCGGAGTGAATGTCTACAACCTCGGCTGTCCTCTCGCATCGGCTTATTACTGCCCCAAGACCATAACCGGCAACAACGGTCAGAAGCCGTGTACCGATCAGAAATCGAATATCCAGATGATCGGGCAGTATCTCTCGGGAGTTACCAATGTTGACGTCTACGACGCCCTTGCAGCTCACGTTGAGGAGTACATCTATACCCGCACCGATCACCACTGGCAGCCTCTCGGCGCCTACTATGCCGCCAAGGAGTTTGCCGCCGCTGCGGGAGTGCCTTTTACCGATATCTCGCAGATGACCGAATACAAGAAGACCGGGTTCACCGGCTCTCTCTACGGTTACAGCAACAATGCGCCCGAGTTCAAGCAGTACCCCGACACCTACATCTACTACAAGCCCAAGAACAGCTATACCACCACCTACTACAACAGCTCCTTCACCGGGGCTCAGTCGGGCACGCTGTTCTATGACAGCCTGCAGGGCAGCGGCTGCTACTGCACGATCCTCGGCAACGATGTCAACATCGCCGAGATCAAGACCGATGTCGGCAACGGCAGAGTGCTCGTGCTGATAAAGGACAGCTACGGAAACGCCATGGTGCCTTTCTTCGTGGGCAGCTTTGAGAAGATCTACGTCGTCGATTTCAGACACGTTCAGGTCAAGATGAAGGACTTCTTCAAGAAGGTCGGCGCGACGGATATCCTCTTCGGTATGTCCCTTTCGAGCGAGTATGCCGACACTCACATCGCCAGGATGAGAACGATAATGCAGTAAGCTGAATGAAACATATTATAAAGCACTTATGTCAGAGCATGACACAAGTGCTTTTTTGTTCACTGTTCGTTATTTCCGGCCTTTTTTCTTCTTGATCCCTTTCTTCTCCACGACGAGTATATCCCCCTCGGCGACGGTCACGCTGTCTGAGGCGATGACTGTCAGATCGCCGCGTATCAGTACAAAGACGCGGAAGCCGTTCTCGCCGGAGAGCTCACCGACTGTCCTGCCGGGGAATCCGCTCTCGCTGTCCGCGAGCAGCTCGGCTATCGAGGAGACATCCCGCAGCTTCCTGCCGGAGGCCTCGCTCTCGGATTTCTTGTACTGCTCAACAAATCCCGCACTGATAATACCTGTGGGTATAGCGACCACTCCGACGCCGAGCAGCGCTGTGAATATCGCCATTATCTTGCCGGCCACGGTTATCGGGTAGATATCGCCGTAGCCAACGGTCATAAGCGTGGAGATGCTCCACCAGATGCCCGAAAAGGCGTTCTCGAACTTGTCCGGCTGAGCGGCGTGCTCCACCGAGTACATACCTATCGAGGAAGCGAGCATCAGGATCAGTATGATGAACACCGATGAGATTATCTGATTGCGGCGTTCCTTGAGGACGTTGGTTATGACATTGAAGCTGTCAAGCTGGGAGTTGATCTTGAAGAGCCTGAATATCCTCACGACTCTCAGCATCCTGAACACGATCATTCCCGTGAGGAAGTAGAAGGGGAGTATCGTCAGCAGGTCGATGATGCCGTCGTAGGAAAACAAAAACCTTATGCGCGAGCGTATCGGCCCGCTGTCCGGATAGAGCAGGTCCGCCGTCCAGATACGCAGGATGTATTCGATGCAGAACACCGACACGGTCACGAGCTCTATCACCTCGAACACCGGCTCGGCCGGAGACAGCGTTTCAAAGGTCGAGAGGAACATCGCAAGAATGTTCAGTATGATGACTATGGAAATAAAGATATCGAAAAAGCGGCTCGGGAAGTCACCCTTATAGCCGATCTGTATGATGTCAAAGATCCTTTTTTTCAAGCCACGGCCTCCTTCTGTCGGCTACCATTCGATCGTCGAAACATCGGCGGGGGAGCTGCTGCGGGTCACGCTGTGTACCTTGCTGTTCTTTATGCGGATCACCCTGTCAGCCATGGGAGCTATCGCCGAGTTGTGGGTTATGACTATGACCGTCATACCTGTGCGGCGGCAGGTGTCCTGCAAAAGCTTGAGTATGGTCTTGCCGGTGTTGTAGTCGAGAGCGCCGGTGGGCTCGTCGCAGAGCAGCAGCTTGGGATTTTTTGCAAGCGCACGGGCTATCGAGACCCTCTGCTGCTCGCCGCCCGAAAGCTGCGAGGGGAAGTTGTCTATCCTCTCGCCGAGGCCGACCTCTCTGAGCACCTCCACCGGGTCGGAGGCGTCGCGGCAGATCTGCACCGCAAGCTCCACGTTCTCCTTGGCGGTCAGGTTGCCCACAAGGTTGTAGAACTGGAACACAAAGCCGATATCGAACCGGCGGTAGGAGGTCAGCTGACGCCGGTTGAAGGCCGCGATATTGTTCCCGTCCACGATGATCTCGCCCTCGTCGCAGGTATCCATGCCGCCCAGCATATTGAGTATGGTGGTCTTTCCGGCACCCGACTCGCCGACGATGACGACGAACTCGCCCTTTTCGATCTCGAAGGTGACGCCGTCGCTGGCGCTTATGATTATCTCGCCCATTTTGTAGCGCTTGTATACGTTCTTGAATTCAACAAATGCCATAGCTTACTCCCGTTCGCACGGAGCATAGCTTTTTACAGCTCCTGCTCCATGAATATCTCATCCTCTGTCCGGTCATATTCGGAAAATCCGCACTTTCCATAAACATGGATAGCTCGTGCGTTTTCCGGATATACTTTCAGGAATACTCTTTTAAGCCCCAGCTCTCTCCTGCCGTATCCGAGGATCGCAGCGATAGCTTCCTTTCCGAAGCCTCGTTCCTGCTTGGCGGCGGTTATCGAGATGCCGAGCTCGGCACAGGTGCCGTCGGGGGCTCGAAGCTCGATGTTCCCGATGAATTCACCGGTCTGCTTCTCGATCATAGAAAACAGCGGCGGCTTCTCTGTGATCACGCCGTGTATCCACCCCAGCTCCTCAGCTCTGGTCACGGGCTCGGTACGCCTTGAAATGAACCTCCCCACATTCTCGAGGTCGTTTACCATCGTGAGGTAATCATCCGTCAGGAGCTCGGTAACATCGACATATCTGATGTTCTCCGATTCAAACCTTGTGACCGCTTCGCTTTTGAGCTGCTTCGACATAAAGATCACAAGATCGTCATCGACGGTGCAGACGCTGTCGTATGGGGTGCAGGGCTTGCCTGCGTACCATGCTCCCGTCCCGTCGGGGATATACCCACGCTTGGCGTACATCCGCTGTGCGGAGCCGTAGCCGTTGTGAAGCCCCACCGCAAGGCAGACCGTGTCGGAGCGCTCAGCTGCGAGGCGCTCTGCGGCGTCCATGAGGATGGTGCCTATGCCGCGCTTCTGAAACTTTTGCAGCACGCCGAAATCGACGATCTCCGGCCACTCGCTGCCGGCAAAGGGCCCCTCGCTCATGCTGAAATACAGGTTTATATACCCCGCGGGTACGCCGTCAAGATCTGCGACCAGCGCAAGGCATCGGCCCTCGGCCTGATGCCGCAGGCGCATATCGTATTTCTCGCGGGTGGAGTTCCAGCCCTGGGTGCGCTCCTCGGAGGCGAAGTATTCAGCGTCGCTCTCCTTAAGCCCGCGGACGGTTACGTGTTCATCTGTATAGTAGATCATTTTTCTCCTTGTCAAAAGCTCATGCCGGTAATCGTGCATTGATATCACCCCTTGGCGATATACCAGCTCTTTCCGCTGTGGACGTCAGCCGTCATGGGGACGGCGAGGCTCACAACATTCTCCATTTCCTCCTTGAGCAGCGCGGATACCCGCTCCGCCAGCTCCTCCGAGCATTCTATTATAAGCTCGTCGTGTACTTGCAGGATAAGCTTTGCGTCCAAATTTTCGGACTTCAATCTCCTGTATACCTTGACCATGGCGAGCTTGATTATATCCGCCGCAGCGCCCTGTATCGGGGCGTTCATGGCGGCACGCTTGCCGAAGGCCTGAACGGTCTTGTTGCCGGCACGCAGCTCGGGTATGGGTCTGCGCCTGCCGAAGATCGTGGTGACATAGCCGTTCCTGATGCCGTCCTCGACGGTCTTGTCCATGAACTGCGAGACCTTGGGGTAGTTTGCAAGATAGCTCTGGATATACTGCTTGGCTTCCTTCTGCGAGACGCCGATATCCTTTGCCAGCGAGAAGGGGCCTATGCCGTAGATTATGCCGAAGTTTACGGCCTTTGCCGCTGACCTCATCTCCGGCGAGACGAAGTCCTCGGGCAGGTCGAACACCTGCGCCGCCGTAGAGCGGTGGATGTCCCGCCCCTCCTTGAAGGCGGCCTGCATATTCTCATCCCCGCAGACCGATGCGAGCACACGCAGCTCTATCTGGCTGTAGTCGGCATCGACGAGGGTGCAGCCCTCCGCGGCGATGAAGAATTTTCTCATATTGCGCCCCAGCTCCTTGCGCACGGGGATGTTCTGCATATTGGGCTCCGCCGAGGATATGCGCCCGGTACGGGTCTCGGTCTGCTTGAAGACGGAGTGTACCCTACCGTCCTCGCGGATCTCCTTGAGCAGACCCTCAACATAGGTGGATCTGAGCTTTGTGAGGGTACGGTAATCGAGCACCTGCTGAACTATCGGGTGCCTGTTGACGAGCTCCTCGAGAACCTCTGCATCGGTGGAGTAGCCGGACTTGGTCTTCTTGCGGCAGGGGAGGCCGAGATCCTCGAACAGCACCGTTCCGAGCTGCTTGGGCGAGAGGATGTTGAACTCTTTGCCGGCATTCTCATAGATCTGAGCCTCGAGGGAGGAGATGTCATTTTCCAGCGCGGCGCCGAATTCCCTGATGCCGTCGGCATCGGCGCGGACACCGCAGACCTCCATAGAAGCCAGCACTTCGCAGAGGGGCAGCTCGATGTCGTTATAGAGCTTCATCATATCCTCCGCCTCGAGCTTCAGGCGCAGACATTCCGTCAGCGCAGGGACCGTTGCGGCGTCGGAATACTCTCCCGCATCCGAGCGGTAGATCACGCCGTAGGAAAGCGCAAGGCTCTCGGCGGTGTAGGTCTTGGTCAGCGAATTGAGCAGGTAGCCCGCCAGATCGCAGGCGAAGGTCAGCCCGCGAAGCTCCCTGCCCGCGAGCATGGCGGCCTTGTGGGCGGCCTTGGCCTCGAGGCAGCTCTTCTCGCCCTCGCAGGAGAAATATTCAAGCATGAGCTCCGGGTCTTCGGTGTGATATATGCTCTGCCCCCAGACCACGGCAAGCCTGCCGTCTGAGCAGGTAAAGCAGCTGTATTCGTTTCCGTGAGCGGTGAGGGTATCCTTACTCAGCTCACAGACCTCAAACGCGGGCAGATCCGAAGCCTTTACGCGGTTTTCCGTTACCGGCGCCGCATCGTCGGAGCCCAGCTCGAGGCGGTCTATGAGCTTGAACATCTCAAGCTCGGCAAGAAAACGCTTCACGCCCTCTGCGTCCGGGGCGGCAAGGCGGTAGCTCTCGGTGGCGGATTCGATGGGAGCGGTAAGGCAGATCTCTGCAAGAAAGCGGCTGTCGAGGGCGTCCTGATGACCGCTCTCGAGGTTGTTTCTCAGCGCCGAACCGGCCTTGATCTCATCAAGGTGAGTGTAGAGCTCGTCCACCGAGCCGTACTTTCTGATAAGCTCGAATGCGCCCTTTTCGCCGATTCCCTTGACTCCGCCGTAGTTGTCGGAGCTGTCGCCCATGAGCGCCTTGACCTCGATGAACTGCCTCGGCTCGATGCCGTATTCCTCATTGATGCGTTCGGGGGTGTAGACCTTGGTCTCCTTGGTGCCGGCAAGCCGCACCGTGACCTTGTCCGAGACGAGCTGGAGGCTGTCGCGGTCGCCGGTCAGGATGCAGCACTCGCTGCCGCTGTCAGCAGCGGTCTTGGAGAGAGTGCCGAGGATATCGTCGGCCTCATAGCCCTCGCACTCGACGGTCTTTATCCCGAGCAGACCGAGCAGCTGCTTGATGAGAGGCATCTGCTGAGCCAGCTCCTCCGGCATGCCCTTTCTGTTGGCCTTGTACTCGGCGGAGGCCTTGTGCCTGAACGTGGGCGCACGCATATCAAAAGCCACCGCGACGCAGTCGGGCTGCACCTCGGCGATCTCCTTGAGATATATGTTCATAAAACCGGTGAGCGCATTGGTGGGGATACCCTTTGAGTTCGCAAGAGCCTTTATCCCGTAGAATGCACGGTTCATTATACTGTTGCCGTCTATTGCAAGAAGCTTCATACTCTACCTCCAAAATACCATATACGGTATTTTAATCATAACGCAAATACCTTATGCAGTATTTACTCGCTTATGTATGCTTTCAGCTCGTATACTCTGCCCGGTATATCGAATGTCTCGGTATATGGCTTGCCGTCGATATATAACCAGCGCTTGATATATACAGGTGTGAGCGCAAAGAGCCTTTCGTTCGAGAGGTTCGTGTAGGCGTCAAACGAGCCGCGAAAGGTGCTTTTGAATGCCTCGCAGAACTCCGGGTGCCCGGCGGGGTGTCCGAGCTCTCTGCACGTTCCCTCTATCTGTATGTTGTCCGCGCACAGTGCCGCATTAGGGTCAGCGCAGAGCTGGCGGTACTTTCTCATCGTGCGGTCTGTCTGGAAGTAAAACTCTCCGTCGATCAGCACGACGCTCATCATTCGGGAGGATACCCTCCCGCCCTCGCTTGTGGAGAGCACCGCAGTGCGTCCGCGCCCGAAGGCAATGAAGACATCCCCGAGCTTATCTTCAAAGGCGTCCATTCAAAGTCCTCCCTCACCGGCAGCAAGCTTGTCGAGGGAGAGCGTTGCGATGCCGTTGAGCGACTGGTCGGCGCGCTTGCCGGCAAGAAAATCGTAGTAGGCCTGGCAGCCGATCATTGCCGCATTGTCGCCGCAATAGCGCAGCTCGGGCATGAACAGCCTGAACCCGCGCTGATCGCAGGCCTGTTTGAGTGCGCTGCGGACTCCCGAGTTGGCGGATACGCCCCCCGCGAGGCCGATGTTCTTGTAGCCGAGAGCCTCGGCGGCAGCCATCGTCTTGCCCACAAGTATCTCGCAGACAGTCCGCTGGAAGGATGCGGCGATGTCCTCGCGCACCAGTGTTTCGCCCTTCTGCTCCGCGTTGTGGACAAGGTTTATCACCGCCGTCTTGAGCCCGGAGAATGAGAAATCATACTCGCAGCCGTCCACCTTCGGGTGGGGGAAGCGGTAGGCTATCGGGTTGCCGAAGCGTGCCGCCGAGTCGATGAACCGTCCGCCGGGGTACTCGTAGCCGAGTGTGCGCGCGACCTTGTCAAAGCACTCGCCCGCCGCGTCGTCATGGGTCCTGCCGACAACGTGATAGGTGGTATAATCCAGCACCTCAACGATATGCGAATGCCCGCCGCTGACCACAAGGCAGAGATACGGCGGCCTGAGATCGGGGTGTGAGATGTAGTTCGCGGCGATGTGCCCCGCGATGTGGTGTACGGGTATGAGCGGCTTGCCGGTGGACAGAGCAAGACCCTTGGCAAAGCTTATGCCGACCAGCAGCGCACCGATAAGTCCCGGCGCGTAGGTCACGGCTATCGCGTCGATGTTCGCAAGGGTGCAGGAGGCCTCGCAAAGCGCCTCCTCGACCACCTGATATATGCACTCGGCGTGCATACGCGAGGCGATCTCGGGAACGACACCGCCGTATAGCCTGTGCTCCGAGATCTGTGTCGCAACTATATTTGAAAGTATCTTCACACCGTCCTCGACGATCGCGCAGGCGGTCTCGTCGCAGGAGGATTCTATTGCAAGTATTCTCATTGTATCATCTCCGGAATACCGTATAAGGTATTTATGTAAATCACAAAATACCTTATATGGTATTTTATATCTGTCTGTATATCCTTTTCAATTCATCGGTGAATGTCCCGTCGGGGTTCATGGTATAGAGCTGGGGCTCGACCTTCAGAAAGCTCGTGCCGCCCTTGCGGCCGTCCACAAGCACGAGCCACGGCGCCGTCTCCGGGGTCTTGCTGACGAACCGTACACGCTTTGGCTCAATTCCGTTTTCGCGCATCGCGACCATTATATCACAGAGCCGCTCGGGTCTGTTGCAGACGCACAGCCTCCCGCCGAAACGCAGCGAACGCTTTGCCGCCGCGCACACGTCCCCGATCGTACACATCAGCTCGTGCCGCGCTATCGACGAAGCCTCGGTATCGTTCTTCGCCCCGGTCCCGTTGATCTTGTAGGGCGGGTTGCAGGTGATGAGATCCAGCTCCTTTTCGGGGCGGTACTCTCTCAGATCCCCGAGGATCGGCGTTATGCAGTCTATCCCGGTGCGGGAGAGGGTCATTTTCAAAAGCTCGTGAGCCTCCTGCTGTATCTCCACCGCTTCGATATGCTTCGGCTTGAAATTCTGATACATCAGCAGCGCTATGATCCCGCTGCCGGTACACAGATCGCAGACGCTGTCCTTGTGCCGCGGTGCGGCGAAGTCTGCGAGCAGGAAGGCGTCGGTGCCGAAGCGGTGCTCCTTTGAGATCACGATCTCGATGCCGTCGTGCAGCTTTTCGACCGAAAGCCCTTCTATCTCAGCCATAGTTACCTCCGTGCGTCCTCAAGATATACCGTCATCAGCAGCGCGTCCTCCTTCGGGAGATCGTAGAAATCCCGGCGCAGCCCCACCTGCCGGAAGCCGAAGCGCTTGTAGAAGCGTATCGCGCCCTCATTGGACGCCCTGACCTCAAGCGTGATGAAATCGCAGCCCGCGAAGCGCACGAACATCTCCCGCATAAGCACCGTACCTGCGCCGTTTGAGCGCTGAGAAGCCGTCACCGCGATGTTGTTGAGGGTGACGTCCCCGCAGATGTTCCAGATGTTCGCAAAGCCGATCACGCTGCCGTCCAAGTCTGCGATCAGTGTGGTCGAGTTGGGGTTGGTGTATTCGCGCTGATATCCCTCGGCACTCATAGGCTTCGAGAAGGCTTCCTTATCCAGCGCCGCTACTGCCTCACAGTCGGCGAGGGTCATATCTCTGATAACAAGCATTTATATCACCAAATACCGTATATTGTATTTCACTGTAAATAAAAATACCTCATACGGTATTTTTATCAAGCAGCATAGAGTAAAGCTCACCCTTTGAGAAGCCTGTCGCCTTAGCGATCTGCTTGCAGGCGTCGGCACCCCTGACGCCCTTCGCCACAAGTGCCTCCACCTGTGCGAAGGCTTCCTCTATCGTCTCTGCGGAGGCCTTTTCGGCTGCCCCCTCAACGATAAGTACATATTCTCCTCTCGGCTCGTGCTCGGCGTAGTATGCGCACGCCTCGGAAAGCGTCACGCGCTGCACTTCCTCATGTATCTTGGTCAGCTCCCGGCAGAGGGAGATGTGCCTGTCACCGAGGAAGCTGTGCAGATCGTCGAGAGTGCGCCGCAGCTTGTGGGGCGCCTCGTAGAAGATCAGCGTCGGCGTGCTGTCCTTGACCGCCGCAAGCCGCTCGAGTCTCGGCTTCTTATCTGTGGGCAGGAAGCCCTCGAACTGAAATCTCCCGGTCGGCAGACCGCTTACCGCCAGCGCAGACATCGCCGCTGTGGGTCCCGGGACTACCTCGACGGATATCCCCCGCTCGCAGCACATCCTTACCAGCTCCTCGCCAGGGTCGGAGATGCAGGGCATCCCCGCATCGGTGACGGCTGCAGCGTTCTCGCCGGCGAGTATGCGCTCGCAGATGCCCTCGCCCACCTGCCGGATATTGTGTTCATGGCAGCTGACGAGCGGCTTTCTGATCTCAAAATGGCTGAGCAGCTTCGAGGTAACGCGGGTGTCCTCGGCGCAGATGAAATCAACCGTCTTCAGCGTCTCTACGGCGCGGAAGGTCATATCCCCGAGATTGCCTATCGGCGTCCCGACAATGTATAGCTTTCCCATTTGCACCGCCTCCCGGTCACTTGTTTGCTTCTAATAGCTTTTCCGCTGCCTTTCGCATATCGTCAAGGGTGTTGAGCTCGCCCGACGCACCTCTGAGCTTTGCGGCACCGTGGAGCCCTTTTATGTACCATGCGAAGTTGTGGCGCATCTCCTTGATGCCCTGACGCTCGCCCTTGTACCGGCAGAGCAGCCCGGCGTGCTCGAGCATTATCCTCATCCGCTCAGAGACCTCCGGCTCGGGCAGCAGCTCACCTGTTTCAAGGTATCTTTTCACCTGCTCAAATATCCACGGCCTGCCGTAGCTCCCGCGGCCTATCATCACAAGGTCGCAGCCGGTCTGCTCGTACATAGCCCTGCAGTCCTCGGCGGAGGAGACGTCTCCGTTTCCGATGACGGGACAGCTCACGGCCTCCTTGACCTGCCTGATGATGTCCCAGTCGGCCTTGCCGGAATAAAACTGCGTCCTCGTCCTGCCGTGAACGGTTATCGCCGCCGCACCCGCCTGCTCGACGGCCTTGGCGACCTCAACGGCGTTGATATGCTCGGCGTCCCAGCCGGCGCGTATCTTCACGGTAACGGGGCAGTTCGCGTTCCTGACTGTCTCGCGGACGATATCCGCAGCCAGCTTCGGGGTCTTCATAAGCGCCGAGCCGCTGCCGTTTGAGACTATCTTCGGCACCGGGCAGCCCATGTTTATGTCGATGATATCCGGCTCGTACCTATTGAGCAGATACGCCGCCTTGCCGACGTGCAGAGCATCCTCGCCGAACAGCTGCAAGGCCATGGGATGCTCCTCCGGCTCGGTCTCGCAGAGGACGCCGGTGTTCCTGTCGCCGTAGCAGAGCCCTTTTGCGGAGATCATCTCACTGACGAGATACGCCGCCCCGAACCGCTTGCACATCAGCCGGTAGGCCTTGTCCGCCACCGAAGCCATGGGCGCTAAAGCAGCCGTGCGCTCGATATTCAAATTTCCGATCTTAACATATCCCAGCATATATTCTCCGTTTGATCGTCAGGTCAGCCATACGAAGTTTTTATCCTCGTTGATGAAGTCCATGTTGTAGAGCATTATCACCCTGTCGGCGCCGTACTGTTCGCAAAGTTCCGCGACAGTGTATTCCTGCATATGATAGTATCTCAGGTCGATCATCGTGATCTCGCTGTATCCGGCACAGAGAAATTCCATGGCAGCGTTGGCGTAGCTGTCCTTGAGAATGAGTACCTTTTCGCCCCCGTGACCGGTCTTTATCCTGATCTGCGAGAAGTTGCCCCCGAGCAGGGCAGCGTACTTGTCCTTCTTGTCAAGGAAGGAGCGGTCGATGATACTGTCTGCGGTCTTTCCCTCGCTCACCCATTCGATCGACTCGATCTCCGGGTCGCCGTAGGTCAGGTCGTCGGCTTCGGTGAAGGCCGAGGGAGCCTTTGAATAGAGCGTGCCGAAGAAGCTGCCTCTGAGGGTGCTTACATTATCCGTGTACTCGGGCACCGCCTGCCCCGACTTGCTGAAATACTCGGTCACGGCTCTCATGGCGCCGGTGCGGTTCCAGTGGTGGTCGGTGCGGTAGTAGTTCTGCTCCGGCTTTTCCGAGAGAGCATCCGTCATCGGGTAGAAGCCGAGGCTGTCACCGACGAGCCCTCTGATATATTCAATGCTCCCGAGCTGATCGTCACATACCGCAGCCGTCGGCAGCCTGTCCTTCATGAACGCCGAGGCGTTGGGGACAAGTATAAGGTCTGCGGGGATATCAATGCTCTGAGCGAACTCTTTGAGATAACCTATATTCTCGTCTATCTGAGCTTTGTTTTCGGTGTACTGCTGAACGAAGCGCAGGTCTCCCGTGCCCTCGTCCTTGATGATATACACCCCGTTCTGATACGATTTCCCGAGCAGACGGTCAAAGTCAGTCTTGAGGGAGACGAGCTGATCCTTTGCGAAGAGCTGATCCGAGATATACTTTTCAAGGTCGTCGGTGAACTTACCCGACTTGATGTTCTCAAAGGATACCTCCGGCTTCTGCGCCAGAGTGCGGTTCTCCATTTCGGAGAAATCGCGGTCCTTCGAGACGATGAGCATTACGGCGAAGACCGACAGGAACACCGCAAACACCGCCGCCGTTATTATATCGGCTGCACGCCGATGTCCATTGTTCTTTTTCATGTCTTTCACCTCACGAAGATCAGGATCATGTGTGCCGCACTCCCGTCAGAACCTGAAATACAAAAACGGATTGAACGAGTTGCTTGCAAGGTAGGCGGTGGATATGATGAGCAGACCCGCTACGCATAAGGGCTCGATAACGCAGCCGTAAACTGCGGGCAGCCTGACCGCCAGCTTTTCGCCCAGCTTCCTGAACAGCGGCAGGGAAGCGATGATGAGTATCCCGAACAGCACGGCGTTCTGTGTCAGGCGGAAGAGGTCTGCGGAGCCGTTGGTAAACGGGATCCCTCCGAAGCCGAACATATTTTTAAGGTTCTGTATGAGCGCAGAGGTATCTTCAAAGGCGAAGATGCCCCAGCCGATGACTATCAGCAGCAGCGCATAGATGTGCTTTATCACCTTCGGCAGCCTGCCCAGCGCTTTGAGCAGAAACAGCTTCTCGCAGAGCAGTATTATCCCGAAGTATACGCCCCACATCATGAAGTTCCAGTTGGCGCCGTGCCAGAAGCCGGTGAGGAACCAGACGACCATGATGTTCACGCACTGCCTTACCTTGCCCTTGCGGTTGCCGCCGAGGGGGATGTAGACATAGTCTCTGAACCAGGTTGAAAGCGAGATATGCCATCTTCTCCAGAACTCGGTGATCGAGTCGGAGATATAGGGGTAATTGAAGTTCTCGAGGAAGTCGAAGCCGAACATCTTTCCGAGACCTATCGCCATATCCGAATAGCCGGAGAAGTCGAAATAGATCTGGAAGGTGAAGGCGATGATCCCGAGCCAGCTCGCCGCGACGCTCATCTCAGCCTGCGGGGTCTTGGAGATCTCATCGAACAGCGCACCGATATTGTTTGCGAGTATGACCTTCTTGCCGAGACCCACCGCGAACCGCTTTACGCCCCGCGAGAATTTCTCCAGGCTCTCCTTCCTGCCGGAGAGCTGATCCTCTATCGTCTGATAGCGGACGATAGGGCCTGCTATCAGCTGCGGGAACAGTGTGACGTAGGTCGCAAGGTCGAGAAAATTGCGCTGCGGCTTGACCTCGCCCCTGTAAACGTCGATGACGTAGGAAAGGGTCTGGAAGCTGTAAAAGCTTATGCCTATCGGCAGCGTCAGCCCGAGGGGGGAGATATTCAGGTCAAACAGGGAGTTGGCGTTATTGATAAAGAAGTTGGCATACTTAAAGAACATCAGCAGCCCGATGTTCCAGACTATCGCCGTTATCAGCGCGATCAGCGGCACCTTGTTTTTTCGCTTCTCCCTGTCGCAGAACAGCCCCGTCAGGTAGGCGACGACTATCGAGCCCAGCATGAGCAGCACATATACCGGCTCGCCCCACGCATAGAATACCAAGCTGAATAAAAGCAGCACCGCGTTTTTCAGAAAACGCGGCACAACATAATAGCTCAGTAGCACGAGCGGGAGAAATATGAATAGGAATGTCGTACTGCTGAAAAGCATAAAAACCTCTCCGTATCAGCCGATGATCTCCTCGGCCTTGGTATTGTCGTCGGAAATGCACATGAATACATAGCAGCCCTGCTTCTTGATGACAGCGGAGTTGAGCTTGTCCATCTCGGCGGGAACGTAGTTCTCAAATGCCTTCTTCTGTGCCTCGACACGCGCCTCGAGGGAAGCCTTTATCTCGTCGGCGGCAGCCTCGTCGTTGGCTTCGAAGCAGGCGATCTCCTCGGCAGTGGTTCCGCCGGAGCCGATATATACCTTACCGGACTTGTAGGTGCCGTCCTTGACGCCGATGATCTTCTGGATCATATTCGACTCGAGCTCGTTGAGCTGATCCTTCCAGGCGATGCCGTTCTTGAGCTGATCGGCTATGGCTGCGGGATCCTTTTCGGTCTTGGTCTCTGTCTGGGAAGCGGGAGCGGTATCAGCCTTCGAGGAGCTGTCCGAACCGCCGCAGGCGGTAAGTGCGGTGATGCTGAGTGCGAGTGCTGCTACGGCAGCGAGGATCTTTCTGTTCATGGTTTGATTCTTCCTTTCTTTTGTTTAAACGTGATCTGCAAGATATTTGAGCCAGAGCAGGCAGTAATTCCTGCCGAGGTGTATGCCGTCTGTCGAGGCGTCGAGGGGAAGGCCGCCGGTGGCGTCGCGCAGCGCCGAGTTGACATCGAGGTAGGTGGCGCCGGTATTGGCGGCAGCGCCCTTGATGTAGGTCTCGTTGAGATTGTCAACGTTCGCGGTGGTGAAGACCTCGTTGGTGTTTACCGCCAGAGGCGATACCGGCAGCACCGACTGAACGTATACCGTAGCGTTGGGCTGGATCGTCTTTACCTCGTTGATGACCTTCTCGTACATCTCCTGGAAGACGTTGAGGTAAGGCCATGCGATCTCGTTGATGCCGAACATCAGGTAAACGCGCTTGAACTGATGCTGCTTGAGAGCATCGAATGCGGTGCCGAGGGTGCCGTTGTCAAGGGTGATCTCGTAGGAGTCCCAGATCCTGTTGACGTTGAGACCGGTGGAGGCGTAGAAGGTCGCCAGCGGCTTGCCGCAGTTCATGCCGAGACCCACTGTCCTCGAGTTGCCGATGAACACGGCGTCCGAGAAATCGTCGGCGATCTCGTCGGAGGTCGGGAACTTGATCTCCCCGGGAGCCTCGCTGCTCTCAGCAGTGCTCGCGGGAGCGGAGCTTTCGGCGGCGCTGTCTGCCGCAATGCTGTCAGCTGCGGAGCTGTCGGGAGCGCTTTCCGCGACGCTGCTCGTATCGTCGGAGCTGCCCGCATCGGACTTGCTCTCGGCGGGAGCCGAGCTCTGATCCGGCTTGGAGGTCACAGTCTGCGCCGGGGAGGAGATATCCTCGGCCTTAACAGCCTCCGAGCTGTCATCGAAGCCCTTAATGGCGCGGTATGACGCCCATACCAGCACAAAGCCTATCATAGCCAGACACACGATCCCGACCGTGGTCTGAAGGGCGCGTGAACGCTTCTTGATCTTGGATTTTGCCATTTTTCATATCCTTTCCGCCGGGCAGGGGAGCCCGGGCTGCTGTTTTTTAAACATACAAAGTTATTATACCACATCGCTTCTCAAATGTAAAGCTATCTTTGACGAAAAAGTTTATCCTTTGTGCAGAATGAACTCCGGCTATTGACACATAATAAACTAAGTGATAAAATATAGACAAATCGTACTGATACTTTAAAAGTAAAGGAGAACAGCCATGAGCACCATGATGACCTCATATTACAAGAGCCGCGACGGAAAGCACCGTATCTGCTACCATGTATGGTTCCCGGAGGGCGAGCCGGTCGGCATAGTACAGATCGCCCACGGTATGTGCGAGTATGTCATGCGCTTCGACGGATTTGCGAAGTTCCTCTGCTCAAAGGGATATATCGTCTGCGGAAACGATCATCTCGGTCACGGCGACAGTGTCGGTTCCCCCGATGACTACGGCTATTTCGCCGACAGGAACGGTTGGGAGACCGTCGTCAAGGATATGCACTCGCTGACCCTCATCATGAAGAAGAACTATCCCGAGCTGAGATATTTCCTCTTCGGGCACAGCATGGGTTCCTTCCTCTCGAGAGCCTATATGACCTGGTTCGGCCGCGAGCTCGACGGCGTTATCTTAAGCGGTACGGCGGGGCCCGTGAAGGGCACCGAGCTTCTGCTGCTGGCAATAGACGCCGTGAAGAAGAAGGAGGGCGCTCATTCCCGCAGCGCCGGCCTCAACAAGATCGCCTTCGGCAAGTACAACGTCCGTATAGACGACCTCAGAACGGAGTTCGACTGGCTCACCCGCGACGACTATGTGGTCGATGCCTATATCAATGACGAAAAATGCGGCTTCTGCTTTACCGTCAACGGCTTCGAGAACCTGATGAAGCTGCTCTGGTTCGTCAATCAGGAAAAGTGGTACTCCACTATGCGCAAGGATCTGCCCATACTCCTTATCGCCGGCGAGGAGGACCCCGTCGGGGATTACGGCGAGGGCGTGAAAAAGGTGTTCAACAAGCTGATCTCCTACTGCTGCGCGGCAAGGATACGCCTCTACGAGGGCGCCCGCCACGAGCTCACCAACGAGCTCAACAAGGAGGAGGTGTTCGCGGACATCATGCAGTTCCTCGACACCTACAACGCTGACCGCAGCTGAGCTGCTTTGGAAGGGCTGAGAATATGTTTGCAAAGATAAACAGCCTCGGGCTCATGGGGCTCAACGCCTTCCCCGTGGAGGTGGAGATAGAGTCGAGCAAGGGGATACAGAGCTTCGATATCGTCGGGCTCGCGGATGTCGCCGTGCGCGAGAGCAGAGAGCGTATACGCTCGGCGCTGCGCTCGTCCTCGATCAGTTTCCCGACCCGCAAGATCATGGTCAACCTCGCCCCGGCAGACAAGAAGAAGTCCGGCTCGGTACACGACCTCGGAATAACCGTGGCGCTGCTCGCTGTGCTCGGTCTGACCGCCCCCGAGCAGACCGAAAAGGCCGCATTCATCGGAGAGGTCTCCCTCTCGGGAGAGATAAGAGCCGTCGCGGGAGTGCTCCCGATGACGATACTCGCCCGCAGCATGGGTCTCGAGGAGATCTATGTCCCCTTTGACAATGCAAGGGAGGCTGCGGTCATAGAGGGCATCAAGGTCTACGGCGTCGAGAGCGTGGCGCAGCTCGCCATGCACTTCTCGGGCAGGGCGGTGATGATGCCCGCAAGCTCGGCGGTCATCGGCGAGCCGGACTATTTCGGCACCCTCGATTTCGCCGACGTCAAGGGTCAGCAGAACGCCAAGAAAGCCCTCGAGATCGCCGCAGCGGGCGGTCACAACGCGCTGATGATCGGCGCTCCCGGCTCCGGCAAGTCTATGCTTGCCAAGCGTATGCCCTCGATACTCCCGAGGATGACCTTCGAGGAGTCGATAGAGACCACGAATATCCATTCGGTTGCGGGGCTGCTCGACAAGGAGTCCCCCCTCGTTACCGTGAGACCGTTCAGGTCCCCGCACCACACCGTCTCTACGGCGGGACTTTCGGGCGGCGGCACCATACCCCGCCCCGGCGAGATCTCACTCGCCCATAACGGCCTGCTGTTCTTAGACGAGCTTGCGGAGTTCTCCCGCCCCGCGCTGGAGATACTGCGTCAGCCCCTCGAGGACAGGCAGGTGACGATCTCCCGCGCACAGGGCAGCGTTACATACCCCTGCTCGTTCATGCTGATCGCCGCCATGAACCCCTGTCCCTGCGGCTATTACGGCCACCCGACCCGGAAGTGTATATGCAGCCCCAAGCAGGTCAAGACCTATCTTTCAAGGGTCTCGGGACCGCTGCTCGACAGGTTCGATATCCACGTTGAGGTGGCGCCCGTCGAGTTCTCCGACCTGTCCTCCAAGGAGAAGGAGGAAAGCTCCGCCGCTATCAGAGCGCGTGTGCAGGCCGCAAGGGACATCCAGACCCGCCGCTTTGCCGGCACCGGCATAACCTGCAACGCCCGGATAACCAGCGATATCATCCAGCAGGTCTGCCCGATGACTGAAAAGGCATCGGATATGCTCCGGGGAGTGTTCGAGCATCTCGGCCTCTCGGCAAGAGCATACGACCGTATCCTCAAGGTCGCCCGCACCTGCGCCGACATGGACGCCAGTGAAGTCATCACCGACAAGCACATCGCTCAGGCAGTGCAGTTCAGAAGCCTCGACAGAAAATACTGGGATTGAAAGGAAGAAACACCATGACAAAAAAGATCATCGCACTTGCAGCCGCTCTTTCGGCAGTTTGTTTGCTTGCAGCCGGCTGCGGATCCTCTGACAGCAGCAGTGAGCCGTCAAGCTCAAAGGCTCCCGCATCAGATGCCGCCTCGCAGGAGGAGACCGTAACCGTCACCGAGGCGGCGAATGACTTCGTGCCCTCCGGAGACATGACGACCCTCGACACCGGCGTGTTCAGCATCTCCGCACCCGACGGCTGGACAGCCGTGAATGTCCCCGACACCCTCAAGGAATACGACGGCAAGGTGAACCCCAACGGCTGCTATGTCATCAAGGGCGGCACCTCCGCTGCGGATATGATAAACTGTCCTTATATATGGGTGGTCTACTACGAGAACGGCAGCAGGTATTCAAGCTCCAAGGGCTTCTATGACAACGTGAAGGATCTCGACCCCTTCGAGCTCGGCGGCAGGACCTGGAAGGGCTTTACCTTCTCGAGCATGGATGTCCCCGGTGCTTCGATAACCGCCGAGGACGGCGGGCACCTCTGGGTAGTGAATCTCTCTCCCGAGAGAAAAGATCTGAGCTTCTCCCTCGAAGACGCGGACGTAAAAGCAATACTTTCGAGCATAAAGCTGGATTGAAACAGTTCTCTTGTTCACAAAAAAGTTACGCTCATGTCACAGAAAATCAATTGTAGAACTTTTTGAGTGTAAAGGTACAGGGCTTTGTGCAAGCCTACAAATCGTATATTATAAGGCAGAAAATTCCTTGACATTTGCAATTACAGGCTGTATAATTGTAAAATGTATCATAATGGATTTTCTGCCCTTTTTTGTGTCCCCGAGGGGGTGAAAAGGGGGTCCGGAAGGTCCGGCACAATGTAAATTTCTGCCTGCGGAGCACTTCGGACAGGTGCCCGGGAGCGGAGTTTCAGCGATAAAGTTAAGGAGTGATCAAGCCTATGGTGAATGTCAAGGAAGTGCAGCTTGGCAAGAATACCCGAAAGAGCTTCGCCAAGATCAACGAGATCCTGGAGATGCCCAACCTGATCGAGGTGCAGAAGAAGTCCTATCAGTGGTTCATTGAGGAAGGACTCAGAGAAGCATTCAGGGATATTGCCGCCATCACCGACTACAACGGTACCCTCGAGCTCACCTTCGTCGATTACCGTTTCGACGAGACGCCCAAGTATTCCGTAGCCGAGTGCAAGGAGCGCGATGTCAACTATGCAACGCCTCTCAAGGTAACAGCAAGGCTCAATAACACCGAGACCGGTGTTATCAAGGAGTCCGAGGTCTATATGGGCGATTTCCCGCTCATGACCGACAGCGGTACCTTTATCATCAACGGCGCGGAGCGTGTCATCGTTTCACAGCTCGTCCGTTCTCCCGGCGTTTACTACGCCTGCACCAAGGATAAGAACGGCAAGGATCTTTTCAGCACTACCGTCATCCCCAACCGCGGAGCCTGGCTCGAGTATGAGATGGATTCCAACGACGTCGTATATGTCCGTATCGACAAGAACAGGAAGATCCCCCTCACTACCTTTATAAGAGCGATCGGCTTCGGCACCAACGAGGAGATAGAGGAGCTCTTCGGCGTTGACGAGCGCATAAATCAGACTATCCTCATCAAGGACAATACCGCAAATCACGAGGAGGCTCTGCTCGAGGCTTACAGAAAGCTCCGTCCCGGCGAGCCCGCAACCGTGGATTCCGCGACCACTCTGCTCAACAACCTCTTCTTCGACGCGAGAAGATACGACCTTGCGCGTTTCGGAAGATATAAGTACAACAAGAAGCTGGGCGTAGGCTCGAGACTTTCCGGTCACCTGCTCTCCCGCCCCGCAGTTAATCCCCTTACCGGCGAGGTGATCGCCGACGCAGGCGAGATGATCTCCTACAGCAAGGCTATGGAGATCGAGCAGGCCGGCGTATCCGAAGCTTATGTAAAGGTAGAGGTAAGAGAGACTGTCGTCGATCCCGCTACCGGCGAGCTCTCCTTCAAGACCGAGGAGAAGGAAGTCAAGATCATCGGCAACAGCATGGTCGATATCTCCGGCTTCGTAAGCTTCGACTGCACAGACCTCGGCATCAACGAGAAGGTATCCTTCCCCGTGCTCAGACAGATCCTCGAGGAGAGCGAGAACGACGAGCAGCTCAGAGAGAACATCGCTGCAAGAGCCGATGAGCTCGTTCCCAAGCATATAACCCTCGACGATATCGTGGCAACTATCTCCTACTTCCTCAACCTCTGTGAGGGCGTCGGCGACGTTGACGATATAGACCACCTCGGCAACAGACGTATCCGCTCGGTAGGCGAGCTGCTCCAGAATCAGGTGCGCATCGGCCTTACCAGAATGGAAAGAGTTGTCCGCGAGAAGATGAACACCCAGTCTCAGGATATGGAAGTGCTCACTCCCGCATCCCTTATCACCACCAGACCCGTGACCGCTGCGATCAAGGAGTTCTTCGGCTCCTCGCCGCTGTCTCAGTTCATGGACCAGAACAACCCCCTCGCAGAGCTGACGCATAAGAGACGTCTCTCCGCATTGGGCCCCGGCGGTCTGTCAAGAGACCGCGCATCCTTCGAGGTCCGCGACGTTCACTATTCCCACTACGGAAGAATGTGCCCCATCGAGACCCCCGAAGGTCCTAACATCGGACTTATCTCCTACCTTGCATCCTTCGCAAGGATCAATGAGTACGGCTTCATCGAGGCTCCCTACAGAAAGGTAGACAAGGCCACCGGCGTTGTTACCGATGAGGTCGTTTATATGACCGCCGACATAGAGGATA
This sequence comes from Ruminococcus sp., assembly GCA_017534595.1. GTDB lineage: Bacteria > Bacillota > Clostridia > Oscillospirales > Ruminococcaceae > FB2012. The sequence continues at coordinate 11,212 of JAFXVY010000088.1, read as the reverse complement.
ACTTTATGGTCGCACAGGCCAACGAGCCCCTTACCGAGGATCACAAGTTCGCAAGAGCCAAGGTAAACGGCAGATACCGTGAGCAGATCCTCGAGATCGAAAGAGACAAGATCGACTTCATGGACGTATCGCCCAAGATGGTCGTTTCCGTCGCTACCGCCTGCATCCCGTTCCTCGAGAACGACGACGCTAACCGTGCCCTCATGGGCTCCAACATGCAGAGACAGGCTGTGCCGCTGCTCAAGACCGAGTCGCCTATCGTCGGCACCGGTATGGAGTACAAGGCCTGCGTTGACTCCGGCGTTGCCGTAGTTGCCAAGGCCGACGGCGTCGTTGAGAGCGTTGACGCCGACAAGATCGTTGTCCGCGAGGAGGACGGCACCACCCGCACCTACACCATGACCAAGTTCAAGCGCTCCAACGCCGGCACCTGCACCAACCAGAGACCTATCGTCGATAAGGGCGAGAAGATCAAGGCCGGTCAGGTAATAGGCGACGGTCCCGCTACCTCCAACGGCGAGCTCTCCCTCGGAAAGAATGCCCTCATCGGCTTCATGACCTGGGAAGGCTATAACTACGAGGACGCCGTTCTGCTCAACGAGAACCTCGTAAGACAGGATAAGTATACCTCCATCCATATCGAGGAGTACGAGATCGAGTGCCGCGACACCAAGCTCGGACCCGAGGAGATCACAAGAGATATCCCCAACGTCGGTGAGGAAGCCCTCAAGGACCTCGACGAGAACGGTATCATCCGTATCGGCGCAGAGGTAAGAGCGGGCGATATACTCGTCGGCAAGGTAACGCCCAAGGGCGAGACCGACCTGACCGCTGAGGAAAGACTGCTCAGAGCTATCTTCGGCGAGAAGGCAAGAGAGGTAAGGGATAACTCCCTCAAGGTTCCTCACGGCGAGGCAGGCATCGTTATAGATGTCAAGAAGTTCACAAGAGAAAACTGCGACGAGCTCGCTCCCAGCGTAAATATGCTCGTAAGATGCTATATCGCTCAGAAGAGAAAGATCTCCGTCGGCGATAAGATGGCCGGACGTCACGGAAACAAGGGCGTTGTTTCGCGCATCCTCCCGCAGGAGGATATGCCGTTCCTCGAGGACGGTACTCCGCTCGACATCGTGCTCAATCCCCTCGGCGTTCCTTCGCGTATGAATATCGGTCAGGTGCTCGAGGTGCATCTCGGCATGGCCTGCAAGGCGCTTGGCTGGAAGATCATGACCCCCGTATTCGACGGCGCTCACGAAGCCGATATCAGAGAGTGCTTCCGTGAGGCTCAGAAGCTCCACGAGGAGCATAAGAACGATGAGTTCACCCTTCATACAATGGATGAGGTCATCAACCCCCACGCCCTCGAAATGCATGAGGACGGCAAGTTCACCGTGTATGACGGAAGAACGGGCGAGAAGTTCGATAACAAGGTAACAGTGGGCTATATGTATTACCTCAAGCTCCACCACCTCGTTGACGATAAGATCCACGCACGTTCGGTAGGTCCCTACTCTCTCGTTACTCAGCAGCCTCTCGGCGGTAAAGCCCAGTTCGGCGGCCAGAGATTCGGAGAGATGGAAGTTTGGGCCCTCGAGGCCTACGGCGCAGCCTATACCCTGCAGGAGATCCTTACCGTCAAGTCCGACGATACGATCGGAAGAGTCAAGACCTATGAGGCTATCGTCAAGGGTCAGAACGTTCCCACACCCGGTATCCCCGAAGCGTTCAGAGTTCTTGTCAAGGAGCTGCAGAGCCTCGGCCTCGATATCAACGTTCTCGACAATGAAGGCAACAGCATAGACCTCAAGCAGTCGTTTGATGAAGACGATGACTATATCCCCAAGACTACGATCGCTGCCGATGACGATATGGATTTCTCCCTCGATGACGGCGACCTCTCCAGCGGCTTCATGGCCGAGGATGAGGACGGCGTATCCGAGCTCGACGACGACTATATCAGAGATATGAACGGCGAAGAGCTGGCAAATATCGACGACGATTACGACGAAGACTGATCGTCAAGCAGAAGGAACAGGTAAGCTGAGTCAAAAGACAGAAAGAGGGTACCGTTAGTGGAATTTAATTGCTTTGATAAAATTAAGATAGGTCTCGCATCGCCCGATATGATCAGAGAATGGTCCTACGGCGTGGTCGAGAGACCCGAGACCATAAATTACCGCACCCAGAAGCCCGAGGTAAAGGGTCTGTTCTGTGAAAAGATCTTCGGACCGACCAAGGACTGGGAGTGCCATTGCGGAAAGTACAAGAAGATACGCTTCAAGGGCAAGGTCTGCGAGCGCTGCGGCGTCGAGGTGACCAGAGCCAAGGTAAGGCGCGAGAGGATGGGTCATATCGAGCTCGCCGCTCCCGTATCGCATATCTGGTACTTCAAGGGCACACCCTCGAGGATCGGTCAGATGCTCGATGTGTCTCAGAAGAGACTTGAAGAGGTGCTTTACTTCACCAAGTATATCGTTATAGATCCCGGTGAGACCGACCTGAAAAAGTACTCGCTGCTCAGCGAGAGCGAGCTGACCGAGGCCCGCGAGAAGTGGGATGAGGACAGCTTCAGGGTAGGCATGGGCGCAGAGGCTATCAAGGAGCTGCTCTGCGAGATCGACCTCGACGAGCAGGCCAAGGACCTCAAGGCACAGCTCGAGGATACTCCCACCGGCCAGAAGCGCATCAAGCTGCTCAAGAGACTTGAGATCGTTGAGGCGTTCCGTTCCTCCGGCAACAGACCCGAGTGGATGGTGCTCGACGTAGTTCCCGTTATCCCGCCCGATCTCAGACCTATGGTAATGCTCGACGGCGGCAGATACGCGACCTCCGACCTCAATGACCTCTACAGAAGAGTCATCAACAGAAACAACCGTCTCAAGAGGATGCTCGAGCTCGAAGCTCCCGACATCATCGTGAGAAACGAGAAGAGAATGCTCCAGGAGGCAGTGGACGCTCTGATAGACAACGGCCGTCACGGCAGACCCGTTACCGGCCCCAACAACAGAGCCTTCAAGTCCCTCTCGGATATGCTCAAGGGTAAGCAGGGACGTTTCCGTCAGAACCTGCTCGGTAAGCGTGTCGATTACTCCGGCCGTTCGGTTATCGTAGTAGGCCCCGAGCTCAAGATGTATCAGTGCGGTCTCCCCAAGGAGATGGCGCTCGAGCTCTTCAAGCCCTTCGTTATGAAGAGACTCGTCGATACCAATTCTCAGATCAATATCAAGTCCGCAAGGAAAATGGTAGACCGCGCCAAGCCCGAGGTCTGGGACGCTCTCGAGAACGTCATCCAGAGCCACCCCGTAATGCTCAACCGTGCGCCTACACTTCACAGACTGGGTATCCAGGCATTTGAGCCGATACTCGTCGAGGGCAGAGCCATCAAGCTCCACCCGCTGGTATGTACCGCGTTCAACGCCGACTTTGACGGCGACCAGATGGCCGTGCATCTTCCTATCTCCGCTGAGGCTCAGGCCGAGGCAAGATTCCTGATGCTCGCCGCCAATAACCTGCTCAAGCCTTCCGACGGAAGCCCTGTTGCAGTTCCTTCTCAGGATATGCTGCTCGGCTCCTACTACCTCACTATGGAGAGACCCGGTGAGAAGGGCGAGGGCAAGGTGTTCAGAGACGTAAGCGAGGCTCTTATGGCCTACGATCAGCACGAGGTATCCCTCCAGGCTGCGATCAAGGTCAGGATCACCAAGCAGATCGGCGACAGACAGGTCTCCAAGATCATCGACGCCACCGTCGGCAGGCTGATCTTCAACGAGTTCATCCCGCAGGATCTCGGCTACGTTGACAGAACCAACAGCGAAAAGCAGTTCGACCTCGAGATCGGCTTCCTCATCAAGAAGAAGGAGATGTCCGACCTCATCCAGCGCTGCATTCAGCAGCACGGCACCGCCACCACCTCCGAGGTGCTCGATAAGATCAAGGCCATGGGCTATAAGTATTCCACCAGATCGGGTATCACCGTTGCGGTATGCGACGCCGAGATCCCCGAGACCAAGAAGGATATCCTCGCCGAGGCCGACGCTCTTGTCGATAAGGTAGACCGTCAGTACAAGAGAGGATATATCTCCAGACAGGAGAAGTCCAAGAAGTTCATCGAGATCTGGAACAAGGCCACCGACAGAGTTATCGACGACCTGAAGGCCAGCCTCGACCCCTATAACCCCATAAGCATGATGGCAGACTCCGGTGCGCGTGGTTCGATCAAGCAGATCGGTCAGCTCGCGGGAATGCGCGGACTTATCGCCAACACCTCCGGTCAGACCATCGAGATGCCTATCCGCGCCAACTACCGTGAAGGCCTTAACGTACTCGAGTACTTCATCGCTTCACGAGGCGCAAGAAAGGGTCTGGCAGATACCGCTCTGCGTACCGCAGACTCCGGTTATCTTACCAGACGTCTTGTAGACGTTTCTCAGGACGTTATCATCCATGAGGACGACTGCGGCACTCACGACGGCATCGACGTTATCGAGATCGTCAGCGGACGAGTTCTCGAGAGCGTTGCCGACAGACTTGTGGGCAGATATCTCTGCGAGGACTATAAGGACGCCAAGACCGGCGAGCTTATCATGTCCCATAACAAGCTCATGAATATCAAGGACGCCGCCAAGGTAGAGGCTGCACTTCGCGAGGAGGGCAAGGACCGCATCAAGATCCGCTCCGTGCTCCAGTGCAAGGCCAAGAGAGGCGTCTGCGCCAAGTGCTACGGCTCCAACCTGGCAAACGGCAATAAGGTACAGGTCGGCGAGGCTGTCGGCGTAATCGCTGCGCAGTCTATCGGTGAGCCCGGTACCCAGCTGACAATGAGAACCTTCCATACGGGCGGTATCGCTACCGCAGCCGATATCACACAGGGTCTTCCCCGTGTCGAGGAGCTGTTCGAGAGCAGAAGACCCAAGGGCGCTGCCACTCTTTCACGCATCTCCGGCGAGATCCGCATAACCGAGACCAAGAAGACCAGACAGGTAACTGTTACCGGCAATAACCTTGAGGATCCCGAGCAGGAATCCTATATGATCCCCTACGGCGACAAGATCATCGTTACCGAGGGTCAGACCGTTACCGCAGGTCAGCCTATCACCGACGGCTCGATCTATCCCGCAGACATCCTTGCCATCAGCGGTGAGGAGGCTGTTCAGAACTATATCATCACCGAGGTCCAGAAGGTTTACCGTCTGCAGGGTGTTGATATCAACGACAAGCACATCGAAGTCATCGTAAGACAGATGATGAAGAAGGAAAAGGTAGTCGATTCCGGTTCGAGCTTCCTGCTGCCCGGCTCTCTTGTTGACAAGCAGGAGGTATTCGAGATTAACCGCGAGATCCAGCAGAAGATCGACGAAGGCGACGTCAACGCCAAGCTCGTTCAGACCGCTCCTGTGCTGCAGGGTATCTCGAAGGCTTCGAGCTACTCGGATTCCTGGCTGTCTGCCGCATCCTTCCAGGAGACCACAAAGGCTCTTACCGATGCCGCTATCAAGGGCAAGGGCGACAAGCTGATGGGTCTGAAGGAGAACGTTATCATAGGCAAGCTCATCCCCGCAGGTACGGGTATGGAGGTCTACAACAACGTTCAGATCGCCAAGAACGAGCCCGCACACAATGTTTCCGACCCGATACACTTCTGATCCGGGCGGGACGCAATAAGCAATTTTTCAGACACCTCTGCCGGTAGACCGGCGGGGGTGTTTTGCGCGCTTACGCTTAATGAATAGTGAATAATGAAGAATGACGAATCAAGGTATCGCGTGCGGCGATGTTTTTGGGTATGCGGTTGACAGAGACGGGGTCATTAGGTATAATTATATAAAATATATCACAGGAGGATAAAGATGAAGCTTCTTGTTATACGTCACGGGACACCGGACTATGAGCATGACTGCCTCACCGAGCAGGGCAGGGCAGAGGCGGAGCTGCTGGCAAAGCGGCTGATGTGTGAGGATATCGCCGCCGTGTATACCTCTCCCATGGGCAGGGCAAGAGAGACCGCCGAGGCCTATACCAGGCTTTCGGGGCAGGAGGCGGCCGTCTGCGAGTGGCTGCACGAATTCGATGTAGCGGTGAACGATACCGAGCTCGGCAGGAGGGTCATAACCTGGGATCTGCGGCCGGAGTACTGGACTAAAAGCGGCCTGCTGTATGACAGGCGGGAATACAGAAACGCCCCGGAGGTCACCGGGACGGAAATGTTCGAGCGCTCGGAGAAGGTGAGGCAAGGCCTTGACGGACTGCTTGCGGAGCACGGGCTTGTGCGCGAGGGAGAGGTCTTCCGCAGAGCGGGGGACACCGACAAAACGCTGGCGCTGTTCTGTCATTTCGGAGCGGGGTGTGTTGTCACAGCGCATTTGCTGGGTATCTCGCCTATGCTCACGTTACAGGGTTTCAGTGCAGACCCTACGGCCGTGGCGACGCTTTGTACGGATGACCGTTTCGGGGAATATGTAAATTTCCGTCTGCACGGCTACGGCGACACGACCCATCTGGGAATAAGCTGCGGGAAGAGGGAGAAAGAACTGAAAGCGAAGTAAATAATCCAAAGCCGCAAGACCAAAACGCGAAGCGAAATGGGGAAATTTCTTCCTCGAATAAACTCGGAAGAAATTGGGGGACGTTTCCCCCTTGACCCTTCATTCGTTTCGCGTTTTGATCTCACACTATGCTCGCTTTCTTCTCTTTCTCCATATTCTCACCGTCATCAGCATTATCGCCGCCGCGTGTAGTGCGCATATCACAAGCTCTCCCGGTATGCTCAGCCCCGCCGGATACATCCTCACCGTCAGTGTTCCCGGCAGCAGATACGCCGAAGCCGTGCCGGTAAGGTTTCCCGCCGCGATCACCGGCGCCGCGCAGATGATAAAAGACAGCACAAACGTGAACACCGTATTCCTGCATATCACGCAAACCAGGCATATCCCCGCCCCGTACAGCGCATACACCGCCCCGCGCAGCAGTGAATCAAAGGCGTAATACTCGATCAGGGATGTGTCCCCGAGAGAGTCTGTCAGCAGGACGTTCCCAGCTGCCAGCGAGCCGTACCCGAGACCCGAACGGCAGGCAAAGATACCGAGCCGTATCCCGCTCAGCATCAGCGACAGGCAAAATGCCGCTGCCGCCGCCGTCAGCACCTTTACCGCCGCGAGGCTTCCCCTGCCGCGCTTGGAAGTCAGCAGCAGAGCAATGCTTCCCGATGAATACTCCCGGTCAAACACCGGAACCGTCAGGCACAGCAGCGCGAGCAGCATCACCGGGTCGAAGCCGATGCCCGCAAGCAGGCCGCTCCAGTCGGTGTCGTTGAAAATATACGGCTCAAAGCCCGAGCAGGACAGCAGCGTCTCGCACCTCCGGCAGAGATAATCCACCGTTTCGCGTTCAGCTTTGGCGGTGCCGTGGCGCTCTGTGAATGCCGAGTATTCCTCAAGGGTCAGCTCGCCGTCAAGGTACCGCTGACGCATTTCGCCGTAGGCTTCAAGGAGCCTGTCTGTCTCCTCGAGCCGCGCCCGGAGGTACCCGGCCTTGGGCTCGGTCAGCTCCCCCTCGAGCTCTGCCGTGTATTTCGCGTAGACCTCCGGCGAGCAGGGAAACTCGCGGTATGACGGCAGCAGGCTCCAGACGAGCCCTGCCGCCGCAGCTGCCGCAAGGATGAGCAGACCCCGGGGCAGCATCAGCTTTCGCAGCTCAGCTATGAATATCCGTATCATGTGCCACCTCCGGGAGCTCCCCGAAGCAGTGCATATAGACGTCCTCGAGCTGCGGCTTGACAGGCAGGGCATTCTCTGCGGGGCGCTGCTCCGAGAGGGTATGCAGGAACGCGCCGCTCTCACGCCTGACGATGCCTGCACAGCTGTCCGGGAGCAGCATTTCCTTTTCCTGCTGCGGGGTCACGGGTATCTCCCAGACCTGCCCGTCTATGCTGCGGCAGAGCTCCTCCGGGGTGCCGTGAGCGATGAGCCTGCCTTTTTTCAGCAGCAGTACGCTGTCGCTTATGCTCTCGATATCCGGGACGATATGTGTCGCAAGCAGTATCATCCTGTCCCGGCTGAGGCGGGACAGTGCAGCCCGCAGACGCATACGCTCCTTCGGGTCAAGTCCGGCGGTAGGCTCGTCGAGGATAAGTATTTTCGGGTCGTTGAGCAGAGCGAGAGCTATGCCGAGCCTGCGCTTCATGCCTCCGCTGAACCCTCCCACTCTGCGCCTGCGGTCATCCGCGAGGTTCACAAGCTCAAGCAGCTCGTCGATCCTCTGAGGTGCGTTCTTCACCTCCCGCAGCGCCGCGAAGTATTCAAGGGTCTGCTGCGCCGTGAAGGAGGGATAGAAGCCGCAGTCCTGGGGCATAAAGCCGAGGATAGCGCGGTAGTCACCACCCATGGCGATGATATCCCGCCCGTCAAGGCGCACGCTGCCGGAGGTGGGTGCGAGCAGCCCCGCGAGAATGTTCATAAGCGTTGATTTGCCCGAACCGTTCGGCCCGAGCAGGGCGTGTATACCCTCCCCGAGAGTGACGTCAAAGCCGTCGAGGGCTGTCTTTTGGCCGTAGCGCTTGGTGATGTTTTCAAACCGAAGCTCCATTATGCTTTCCTCCTTATCCTGCCGGATGCGAAATATCCTCCCGCCGCGCAGACCGCAGATATCAGCAGCGCTGCCGCCGCACAGCCCGCCAGCCTCGGTACGGGGTACCCGAACAGCGAAAAGCAGTCAAAGCCGGTGAGGTAGCTTCTGAGGTCGGTAAGGCTCTGAGGCAGCAGTATGCGCAGCGTATCGTATATGCCGAGCAGGCTGCGGCGGGGAGACTCCGAGTCGCTGAGCAGCGTATACAGCACCTTTACCGCCGCCGCTGCACATTCTGTTACCGGCAGGGATACCGCCAGCGATACGAGCGGACGCCTTGCCGCCGAGGTCACGAGCGCCGTGACCGAGATGACCGCCGTGTACGCAAGTATGCGCAGCGGCAGCTTAATGGCATAGAACCCCGCTATGCTCAGGCTGTAAGGGCAGAGCTCGAACATCGGGAGCTGCTGGAGCGGCAGGGTCAGGTTGCCGAGCCCGAAGACCGCAGCGCAGAACACAAGCTCGAACACTGCCTGCACCGTCAGCACTGCCGAGGCGGTCAGCACAGCAGTCAGATACTTGCGCCGAAACAGGCTCTGCACCGTGCGGCGGCTCGTGTTCACAAGGCGAAAGGCGCCGGAGGTGTATTCAAGGGTGAACAGCCGCACCGTCATCAGCACGCAGAGCGCGGTCATCACATATTCCCAGCTTGAGAAGTTGAAGCAGTTGTACCTTATATCCTCGCGGATGCCGGTGCTGACCGGCTCGAGAGCGACCCGGCGGTTGTAGAGCCCGATCGCTTTCTCGTTTGCGCGGATAAGATAGCTGTCCGGCACCGGCTTTCTGCGCTCGGAGGCGTTGTGTATGACCATCCCCCTGACCAGCTCGGCTCGGTCAGATTCAAAGCTGCGCTGCACATAGCGCAGGGTGTCCGAGGATTTGAGCATGGCAAGGAAGTCTCCCATGGGGGTGGTGCCGTATTTCGGGGTATAACTGCTGTCCTGCATCAGAGCCTCCGTCCCGGTTGAGATGAAGCTGTCTGCGCGGGCGCGGAGCCCGTCGCCGGAGATCCCCTCCGAGACGGCGTCTTCCAGCGCTTCGGAGTAAGCCCGCGCCTCCTGACGCAGCTCACCCGCAGCCCCCCAGACCTCCCGCAGCGGGATAAAGACCATATATCCGAAGGTGAGCAGCAGCATGACCCACATCAGCCTTGATGCGAACAGCTTTTTAAATTCGTATCTCATAGCATCACCTGCTTATTATCCTTCCCTTGTCGCCGCCGGACTGCAGATAGATACCGAGACTTATCGCCCGCACCTCGGCGGTGTCCTTCTTTATGCAGAAAAGAGCGTTCGTCGCCCTGACATCTGTTTCCTTCGAGCTGTCGAGCAGGCAGACGTACCCCGAGGAGGGGCAGGAGATCAGCTTCAGCAGCTCCGGGCGTTCGCAAGCGTAGCTCTCGCCGTTCTCATAGGTCAGGGAGAGCGCGAGCCTGGTCTTGCTTCTGTCCGATTTATTGTACAGATACGTCCCCTCATCGGTGATGCAGTAAATGCTCTCATCGGTCACATAAAACTCCGAATATACATCTGTCAGGAGCTGCTGCGACTCGCTTGCGCCGTATGGCAGGAGCTCTATGCTTCCCTTGCTGCCCTCCGTCACGAAGTAATAAAGCCCGTCCCTGCAGGGCTGGAGCTTCCAGACCTTATCGGCGAGCTTTTTGTTTCCGCCGGTCTTCATATCATAGCTGTAAAGCTCGAGGTTCTCGTTGGAGTAATAAAACACATCACCGTAAACATCTGCATTGAAGATCTGCGACCCGCCGAGCAGCACCGGCTCGCAGGTCTTTGTCATTGATGATATATCAACGGTATAGAACCAGTTGAGCCCCATGACATACATCACGCCGTCGCGCATGAAAAACCGGAAGGAGCCCATGCCGCCGGGCTCGAGCTCGCGGTCAAGGTCGGAGCGGAAATCGTTCCGGAAGACGGTCTCTGTCTTTCCGCCGGACTTATAGAACAGCTTGCCTTTGGTATTGTCGGAATACTCGGTGAAGTACATCCCCTCCCGGGTCAGGACAGGGTTGTTTATATGGCGGTAAACAAAGCAGTCCTTCGAGATGTTCTCATCGTGTACACAGCCCGGGACGTCGCACATTGTGCTGACCACTCCCGAGGCAAGGTCTATGCTCTCCTTGCTGCCGGACTCACAGATGATAAAGCTGTCCGATGAATAGGAACATCCCCAGTGACCGAATACAAGGGGGCTGTCACAGATATCAACAGTATCTGTGAAGATCTGAGACAGGGCGGAATCGTATTTTTCTTCCAGACTGCTCACATCGACATAGCCCGGTGATGAGCTCTCCGAGCAGGAAGAAAGCGCAAGGGCAAGTATCACCGACAGGATCCGCGATCTTTTCATAACAACACCTCCGTCACTTATACTGACGCAGAACAGAAGCGATACACTACACTTCCGATTGATAATCTTCCGGAAATGTTGTAGAATAAAGGCAACACCGCACAACCCACGGCTAAAGCCTCTGCACGTCATCTGCTTGCATATTTTCCGTCATAGCACACAAATTCTCCTTGCCGGGCGTCAGCCCGCCTGCGTCGAATTTATGCACTCTGACGAAAAATCTGAT
>JAFXVY010000087.1 GCA_017534595.1 Ruminococcus sp. | reverse complement strand
TATTACCGTGTCAACTTGTTGACACTATTCTCCTTGCCGTTGCGTAAAGCGAAGTGAACTTCGCTTGCAAGGCGGCGTCGAATTTAGGCAATCTGACGAAAAATCTCAGCTCAACTTTATTGAGCTTGCGCGCGATCTGACGCACAATGGTTGTGCGGTGTTGCCTAAAAATACCGGCGAGGCTCGCTGAACGGTCCCGCCGAAAGAACGAAGGAAAGAATAATGTTACCGAAAACACATCCGAGACTGTGGTTCTGGCTCATGAGCGGCTGTGCATTCGTGCTCAGCGGAGCGCTCGGGGTCTGTGCCGACAATGCCTTTAAAATGGAGGATACCGCCGAGAATGTCATGCTGCTGGTGGGAGCGATCTGCTCCGGACTTGCCATGGCCGGTGCGGTATGGCTGGCGGTCAGAGCCTATCTCAGGCTCGAAAGACCGATAAAGGCCGATCCGATAGTTTTTGCGCTGTTCGCCGCACTGTGGTCCTACTGGCTCTCAGAGCTGTGTATGGAGGCGTTTGTGATCAAGCTCTACCCCCTCTATAACATCATGGGGTACGCTATCTATGCCGGCGTTTTCCTGCTCGGAGCCGTGATATTCAAAAGGCCGAAGGTCTGGTTCTGCGTCTGGGAGGTGCTGTTTGCGATATATTCCGTCGCACAGTATTACCTCACACAGTTCCGCGGAGCGCCCGTCAAGTTCACCGACTTCGACAACCTCCGCAGCGCCATGGAGGTAAAGAGCGAGTATAAGCTCACCCTCTCCTTCACCATAGCCTGCGTGCTGTTCCAGATCGGCGGGATGCTGTTCATCACCATACGCAGCAGCCTTTGCTCGGAGAGCAAGAAGCCGAGGCTCATCACCCTCGGAGCCGTTGCGGCAGCGTCGGCGGCGTTTCTGCTCGTCTCCCGCTGGAGCTACGACTACGGCGTGAACAACCGCATCATCAAGCTCAACTTCTCCGGCGACGAGGATTCCTATACCTCCCGCAGAGTCGGCAGCCTGCTGATGTTCTACTACGACGGCGTTTATAACCATGTCATCGTGCCGGACGGCTACAGCGACGAAAAGGCTGAGGAGCTGATCTCGCAGTACCCGGTACAGAGCGCGGAGAAGAAGACCCCTGTCGTTATAGGCATACTCAACGAGAGCTTCGCCGACTATGCCCATATCAAAGAGTTCTCCACAAACAAGGACTATCTGCCCGTTTACCATTCCCTCGAGGAGAATACAGTCAAGGGCTTCGTTACCGTTTCGCCCTACGGCGGGTATACCTGCAACTCGGAGTATGAGTTCCTGACGGGCAACACGATGCATTTCCTGCCCCTCGGGTCGGCGGTGTACACCAACTACCTCAAGGGGGATCAGGATTCGATCGTCACCGCGATGAACGATCTCGGCTTCGTCACGACAGCCGTTTCGCCCTGCAATCCCGAGCTGTGGGATATCGGCTATGCCTATGACTATCTCGGGTTCGATGTGAAGTATATCGGCGAGAACAAGGCCTGGCCGGAGGGCGAGGAGATAAACAGTCAGATCTCCGACAGCAGACTGTTTGAGAAGGTCTGCGAGCTGGCAGACGGCAGAGACAAGAGCAAGGGCGCTTTCTACTGGGTGACTACCATGCAGAACCACGCTCCGTACAACGTCGATGTGGAGGGCGGCGTCGAGCTGACCGATATCGAGGATCAGAGCGCCGAGAGGTATCTCAACTCGATCTATCAGAGCGACAAGGCCTTCGGAGAGCTCGTCGAGCACTTCAAGGACTACGACGAGGAAGTAATAATCGTCATGTTCGGCGACCATTACCCGCACATCCCGAGCTTCCATGAGGAGCTCTACGGCAGCTCGCTGGCGGGGCTGAATGCGCAGGAGTATTCGCTCATCCACCAGACGCCGTATATAATCTGGAGCAACCGCACGCTCGGGATCGGGAAGCATGAGGACATAAGCCTCAACTATCTCGGCACCGAGATGTTCAAGGCGGCGGGGCTGCCCCTGACGCAGGTACAGCAGGAGCTTGAGAGCATCCGCGGGGAGCTTCCGATAGTATCGGGGTTCGCGTGCAGGACCTCTGACGGGGAGTGGCACGCAACGGGAGACGATCTCGGCGGATACGAGGACAAGCTGAAGGAATACAGCATCATACAGTACTACCGGATGTTTTCAAAGAACAAGAAGCAGTAAGAAAGGGTGATATGAATGGCACTGAGAGAATCGGGCGAGGATTATCTTGAGACTATCCTTATCCTGCACGAACGGACGGGATATGTAAGATCCATAGACATAGCGAACGAGCTCGGGTATTCGAAGCCGAGCATAAGCCGAGCGGTAGGGATACTGCGGGACAGCGGCTACATCAACTTCGGTGCTGACGGACAGATCACGCTGACCGAAGCGGGGCGTGAGAAGGCAGAGGCGGTATACGCGAAGCACAAGATGCTGACGAGATTTCTTGATGAGATCTTAGGGGTAAGTGCGGAGAATGCGGAAGCGGATGCCTGCCGCATAGAGCACGTTATCAGTGAAGAGACATTTGAGAAGCTTGTGGAGTTTATGGAGAAGCAATAGACCCGCAGATAGCCGTGGCGCCAAACGCAAAGCGGTCCTCGGCGCGGACGGCGCGGTTCCGCCTTTGGATTATGGAGTGCAGGAAATCACTTTGGTGTGACGGCGGGCTGAACAGAGTATAAGACCCAAACGCGAAGCGACTTGGGGTCAAGGGGGCTTTGCTCCCTTGCGGGGGTCAAGGGGGCAGAGCCCTCCTTGCGGGGTACGGGGCAGAGCCCCGCATGGCTCCGCAGGCACGAAAAACTCAATACAAATAAGGCGCTGCGCCCAAAATCCAAAGGGCACAAGCGCCTTATCATTTTGCTATGCTTCGGGGACAGATATTCGCAGCGCCGACCGACTCCCTATGTCGCCCGCACATACAGGAATAGCAGGGTGCAAAGCACCCGAGCGAATTCCGTCCGGCTGCTAACATAGTCAGCGGTACAGCCGGCTCCGCTGAAAGTCAGCGGTACAGAAGGCTCCGCACTGTGAGGGGAGATGTCCACCCGAAGGGGTTGGGAGGCAGATCACCCGAAGGGGTTCGGGGGCGACCGGAAAGCCCCCGAGACAGGGCGGGTGGCTCTCTTTCGCATTATACGAAGTCGAGAGCGTGAAACTCAGAACCGCCTCTTATTTGGGAGCCGGACGGAATTACCTCGGATGCGTTCGCATCCTCACTATTCCTGTGCCTGCGGACGCCGGACTTTCTTGTCGGCGCTGCGAATATCTGTCCCCGCGGCATAGAAAAAATATAAGGCGCTTGTGCCCTTTGGATTTTTGGGCGCAGCGCCTTATTTGTATTGAATTATTGCCTTGTGCGGAGCCGTCGGGGCTCTGCCCCGTACCCCGCGAGGGGAGCTCCGCCCCCTCGACCCCCGCAAGGGGGAAGCGTCCCCCTTGACCCCTCTTTCGCTTCGCGTTTTGATCTTATACTCTGTCCAGCCCGCCGTCAAATCGAGGAGAACGAAAACAACTTCTTCTCCAAGGACAACACCCGATACTTCCACCTGTTCACGCAAAGGGTCTCGCGGCTGCATGACATCACCGCGTCGCTCAGAGACTATTCGATACAGATACGCGATCTCTATCAGTCGCAGCTCGACAAGAAGCAGAACCGCATAATGACGCTGCTCACCGTGATAACCTCGATCTTCATGCCCCTGACCCTCATCGCGGGGTGGTACGGCATGAACTTCAAGTATATGCCCGAGCTCGATTACAAGTCCGCGTACCCGATAGTCATAGGCGTGAGCATAGCGATAGTGGTGGTCTGCCTGATATTCTTTAAAAAGAAGAAATGGCTGTAAGTTTTTCCGGGGTTTTTGTGCTGCGGAAATTCAATATTTGGGTCCGGAATACCGGATATAGGATACCGGGCACAAGATAAGGGGTCTGCGGAGCGGAAAGACTGTAAAAGCGAAGCGTTCCGGCACCCGGTCAGTGTGCTGCGGTTATTGACAAGGCGATAAAAATGTGATATACTGTATAAAATCAATACTGTTGCCGCCGGAAGCTGCGGGATGGGCAGGCCGGCGTACAATATCGGAGGGGAGAATTTGATATGAAAAAGATCAAACGTGCTGCATCGGCTGCATCAGCTGCGGCGCTTGCTCTGAGCCTTATCGTGCCGCTCAGCGCTTCTGCTGCGGACAGTCATATCGTAGTCATGAACTACGGCAGCTTTGGCGGAGGAGAAAAGGTCGTACTCAAGGTCGGCGACGGTGAGAACGTCAAGGATGTTATCTATTCCGCTTACGATTACGACAGATACTATGTATCCTCGGTAATGTATCCCGAGCCCGTTGACGGCAAGGCTGTCGTGGGCTGGAGCCTCACGGAGGGCGGAGCGGAGTATGATCTCACCTCTGCCGTGACCGCGGATATCGAGCTTTACCCCGTCACAGCGGATACCGTTGATGCGGGTACGATCGCAGTTACCGTGGACGAGAGCGAGCTTCCTGTTGTCGGGGATACCATCCCGTCGGACATCAGCGCATTCGTTTCCGTTCCCGACGGCTTCAAGGTAACGGAAGCCGGTTATACTGCTGTCGGGGACGAAACGGCATTCGAGGACAATAAGACCTATTTCCTCAGTGTCAGCGTGATCCCGGACGGCAATAAGGTCTTTGACTACACCTACAGCGACGACTGTGCGCTTCAGCTCTCGGTCGACGGTGCCACCGTGAACGGCAGCAAGGCCAATGTGAAGTATGAAAGCTATACTGCGGGAGAGCTCCCGCTCAGAGTCATCTTCCCCGTCACCCTTGGTCAGCCCGAGACCTACGATCTCACGCTCCATTACGGCGGGCGCGGGAATGTTGAGGACAAGACGGTCAAGGTGCCTGTGAACGCCAGGCTCAATCCCGGGCTGCTGATCGATCAGGCGTCCGGCGAGTCAAATCCTGTCGATGACGGCTATGTCCTTGTTGACTGGTTCACCGATCCTCAGTTCGCGCAGTACGGCTGCCAATCCCTTGACACGCTGTATATAAACGGCGATACGGAGCTTTATGCAAGGTGGGCAAAGATCATCGACGAGCTGAACTTCACCATAGAGACCCCGCTCTGCGGCGATGTCGTTGAGACCAGCGAAGATCTTCCTCCCGAGGAGCTGACAACGGCTCTGGCATATGCAGCGGATATTGATTTCGAGAACGTGGTCGCCGAGACGATAGAGTTCTCCAACGAGCCCGTCGTGACCTGCGATGTCGAGGGTATTGAGGCTTATTCGAGATGGATCACCACGGATGTTCCGTTTGCCGAGCTCAATATCTCGACCCAAGTGGAGCTGTTCCTGGGCACGATCTACGGCGAGAATGACTATACGTTCGTTCTCGAAGCCAGACCCGGCGACGGGGAACCCGTTTACTTTGCCAAGAATCTGAAGATAACCGTTAATGAGACAGTTGCCGGCACTACCTTCTCCGGCGGCGCAAAGCCCTCGACAAAGGGCGGCTTCGTTTCCAATGCGACCGTGGTCTCCAAGGGCGGAAACAACTTCACCGTAGTAGGCATGATAACCGCAGACCATGTTTGGGACAGCGGCGTTATCACCAAGAAGGCCGGCTGTGAGGATAAGGGCGTTATGACCTACACCTGCCGCAGCAAGGACGCTTCCTACAACGACGATATCGACCCCTACGGCCACAAGTGGCTCGAGTGGACGGTCGTAAAGCCCGCCACCGCCACCGAGGACGGCCTTGAGATGCGCGTCTGCGACAACGACGGCGAGCATATGCAGACAAGGATCATCCCCAGGACCGGTCAGACGACTCCCGCCGATACCGTTGATGACGGCAGCACAAACGCCGGCACAGGCGTTAAGTCGGCAGCTGCGGCTGCGGCTGTGATCGTGCTGATCGCTGCGGTATTCGTATTCATCAGAAATAAGAAATAAGTTATTTCATCAAGCCGCCCGAGGCAGTTCGGGCGGCTTTTTTGATTTGTACTGTCGGGTTATGAAAGTTGTATGAAAAGCTTTGTAAATTGTTCACAATCAGAACGGCTACTGTTTGGGAAATGTACCAAAAACGATCTTTACATAAAATAATATTATTATATTATTGACAATATTTATAAATTCTGTTATAATTAATTTGGTTAACTATATGAACGCTCGGAGGAGCGACAGACAGTGAGGGGGGTTGTTTTGTGAGCTGGTCAAATCCATCCCAGCAGGAGGCTCAGGAGTGCTATGATGCTGCCAAGAAGAAGTATGACACTGCAGCGGAGGAATACCTGCGTTTATCAAAACTCAGGGATCAGTACAAGTCAGAGTCGGCGGCGGCGTATCAAAAGTACGGCGATCAATGTGACAGATTGGCAGCTCTGAAAAGAGAGGATTTCAGTCTGAAACGGGTAGCTCGTTACCTTAAAAGCAATGATGGGAACGCTGACAGGGAAATATATTTGTCAAGAGTGTGGGCGATCGATGTTTCCGCGAAGCTCAAGGAGTTCATAACCTGCTCCGGAGTGATGTCTCCGCCCTTCGGTAAGGCAGCAACATCTCCTTGCGTGGCCGACGAAACTTTTTCCGCCCGTGCAAAATATCTCGTCGATGTGGAGTATGCAAGAGTCAGAATGCTCATCTCCCAGGAGGAAGCCAAGTGCAGCAGCTCAGAAGATGTCTGCAGGGAACTTGTCAAAAAGGTGCGTGCCTGCGAGAGCGATATGGCGGATTACAAAAAGACTATGGACAGCTGCGCGTTTGACATGGAACACTATAAGAAATATCTTTGAAAATAATCCTCTGATGAAAGCCGGTGAGAATAAGTGCGACTTGAAATTTTAGCAGGAAACAGTAAAAAGGGCAAGGGCAGGGTAAATGATTTTGTCGAGTCCTTTAAGCAGCTGACCGCTTCCCATAAGAATATAGTCAGCTCGTTCAAGTTTGTAAAGTGCGATCTCGATGATATTTCCCGAAATCCCGAAAGCTCGGATAATGTCCGCGAGGCTTATGACTGCATACAGGAAAGGATCAATAAAACAGAGCAGCCGGTAGTCGAGAGGATCGAGGATGTAGGCCGAAGGTTCGCGAACTTTGTGGTCAACACTCTCAACACCGACCGGAACGTTTATCAGGCGCTCAAGGTCCAGCAGGCCGAGTTCTACAAGATGTGTCCGTGGGCTGAGTACCACCCGCCGAAGAAAAAGAGTTGGCTTAGAAGGGCCGTTGATGCTGTATGTGAATTCTTTGAAGACATCGGCGAGGCTATCGTCGATACCTTCAAGGCCATTTGGAAGGGCATTAAGAAAGCCTGGAACGCGACGGTCGATTTCATAAAGAAGCATTACAAGGCGATACTCAAGATCGTCGGGGCAGCGCTGATCATCGCGGGATTGTTCGTCCTATCCGTGGTGACGGGCGGTACGGCGGCAGTGATATTTGCCGCGGCTGCCCAAGGGGCCTTGACCGCCGCGCTGACGGGGGCGGCGACGACGGTCATTGTGGGTATAGCACAGGGCAAATCCGCCGCAGAGATCTTCGATGCAACGGGCGACTCCTTATTGACAGGCGCCATAATGGGAGGCCTTGGCGGCGCTGCAGGCGCTGCAGGAGGCTTAGTGTTCGGAGCAACCGGTTCCACTATACTCGCAAAGGGCACGGAGATACTTGCGGAGGGCGCTGCGAAGTTCCTCGGCAAGCTGATCGTACAGGGTATCGAGTATTATGAAGAGCACGGTACGCTCAGCGGCTTCTTCTCCGACTTTGCGGAGAACACCGGTTTGGAGATACTCGGAAGCATGGCGGGCAGCGCACTGGATCTTGCGAGCGAGTTCATAATGGATCAGCTCGGAGAGCTGTACGATGCCGCAGTGGATTATCTGTGCAACACCTCCTTCGGTGAGACAGCCATGGAGCTGTTCAACAACATAAAGGATTCCACCGAATGGCTGTGGGGTGAGGGAGGCGTACTCGACTTCCTCGGGATCAACAGCCTGAGCGATATAGGAATAAACGATATAAACGACGTCATAGAGATCATAAAGGATCCCTCGAAGTTCGCGGAGGCGCTCGGCGAGACGGTACTCGGCAACCTGCTCAACTCCGATAACCTCACGGAGCTGCTCGGCACCGGTCTCGACAAGCTGGCGGAGGCTATCGGGCTTTCGGATCTGCTCGACAACCTGAGTCTCGAGCAGATAGCCGATTCTCTCGGCCTCGACTACGAGAAGCTCAAGGAGCTCGGCTCGGCGCTGGGTCTCGACAACGTAGACCTCCAGAAGCTGGGTGAGGCGATCGGCTTGGGCGACGCGGATCTCTCCAAGCTCGGAGAGGCTATCGTGCAGGGCGACCTCGGCAAGGTGGCCGAAGCTCTCGGCATCGGTACGCCCGACCTCAGCAAGATCGGCGAAGCGCTCGGCGTAGACCTCGGTATGCTCGGCGAGCTGGGTGACGCGATCATAAACGGCGACATAGCCAAGATCGGCGAGATCATAGGGATCAACAGCGCGGATATCGTCAAGCTCGGCGAGGCTATCGGCATAGACATGGGCGGCGTGACCGACTTTGTGAATGCCGTAGTCAGCGGAGATCTCTCCAAGATCGCAGAGGTCATCGGCATAGATGCAGACCTTGCGAAGCTGGGCGATATGCTCGGCATTGATGTGGGCGACATAAACGAGCTCGTTTCCGCTATCGAGAGCGGAGATATCTCCAAGATCGCGGAGGTCATCGGCATAGACACCGACCTCACCAAGATAGGAGAAATGCTCGGCATAGATACCGGCGACATAAACAAGCTCGTTTCCGCTATCGAGAGCGGAGATATATCCAAGATAGCAGAGGTCATAGGCGTAGATGCAGACCTCACCAAGCTGGGCGATATGCTGGGCATAGACGTCGGCGAGGCAAAGGATATGCTCAATGCTCTTACCAGCGGCGACATAAACAAGATCGCAGAGTTTCTCGGCGTGGATGCGAGCCTCGACAAGATCGCGGATGCGCTCGGAGTCGATGCGAGCGACATCTCCAAGCTGGGCGACGCGATCGCCAGCGGCGACATCAGCAAGATCGCCGGCGCCCTCGGAATGGACGTGCCGGATATCTCAAAGATCGGCGAGATGCTCGGCGTGGATACCGGCGACCTCGGCAAGCTTGCGGAAGCTATCGCAAGCGGCGATGTGAGCAAGATAGCAAACGCTATCGGAATGGACGTTCCCGATATCAGCAAGATCGGCGAGATGCTCGGCGTGGATACCGGCGAGCTCGGACAGCTTGCGGACGCTATCTCGAGCGGCGATGTGAGCAAGATAGCAGGCGTCCTCGGAATGGACGTTCCGGATATCAGCAAGATAGGCGAGATGCTCGGCGTGGACACCGGAGACCTCGGCAAGCTTGCGGACGCTATCTCGAGCGGCGATGTCAGCAAGATAGCAAGCGCTATCGGAATGGACGTTCCGGATATCAGCAAGATAGGCGAAATGCTCGGTGTGGACACCGGCGACCTCGGCAAGCTTGCGGATGCGATCTCGAGCGGCGATATAAGCAAGCTCGGATCGGTGCTCGGTATAGATACTCCCGATCTCGGAAAGATCGGTCAGATGCTCGGTGTGGATACCGGCGACCTGAACAAGCTCGCAGCTGCGATCGGCGGCGGCGACCTTGCACAGCTCGGCTCGATCATGGGTCTGGAGATGCCCAGCATCCCAGCGCTCTCGGAGCTCGCGGATTCGCTCGGCCTGCCGGATCTCTCCGGCATAACGAGCCTGCCCGACCTGATGAGCGAGCTCGGCTCGAATGCCTCGAGCATACTCGGCGGCACGATGAACTCGATCATCGACAGCTCGAAGGACGCTTTCAACAGCCTCTGCGGCAGCGACTTCGCAACGGCTATAGGAGATCAGATCAGCTCGGTCTACGACATCAACGCGGTGCTGCGTGAGCTGCTCGGCTCGGTAGGCTCCCTCAAGGGAGCGGGCGACGGGCTGGCGGGTCTGGGTCTGGGAATGATCTGAGCGGCCGGACATATACACTGACAATAAAATCAAATTATACATTTAGAGGTGAGTGGATTGGAAATTGAGACCTACAAGGAATCGATCACTAATGCGGACATAGCATTCTCCAACGAGAACTATGAGGAAGCGGTCAAATGGTATGAGAAGGCTCTTGCATCCGCCCCGAAGGACGTCTATGCGCTTGCGCGTGCAGGCGCGGCGCTGGTGGCGGCGGGGCAGTTCAAGCGGGCGTATCCCTACTTCCAGAAGGCGATAGACTATCAGCCCGAGAACGGCGACAACCTGTTCAACATGGCGAACGCCTACTTCTTCGAGGGCAACGTGAGCAAGGCCATGGAGTATTACACCCTTGCTTCGGTGAAGCCCTGCTCCCCGGACGTAAAGGCCAGGATATTCTACCAGATGGCGCTTATGTGTACTATCAAGCAGGATTACAGAGCCGCGCTGATAAACTATCAGAAGTATGAGGACGCCGACAAGACCGGTGCCGCCTCCCTCGATGTGGATATCATCACCGAGAAGATACAGCTCTATGTGAAGCTCGAGGATTTTGAGAACGCAGAGAAGTGCGCTGTAAAGTGGATAGGTCTTGCGCCCTCGGAGCTCAGAGCTTACATGGCTTACTTCAACCTGCTGATGGCAGCAGAGAAGTACGGGGAGGCCGAGGCTGCTCTCGACGACGCGCTGAAATATGCTGTCACCGATGAGGCCGGGAAGTATGCGGTGGATGTCAGCCGCGCGAATTACTATTCCCTCGCGGCGGGCAGCAATGCCGACAAGGACGGCGACTACAACGACAAGGCTTACGCTATGCTCAGCGAGCTGATAGTGAGCCCGCTGGGCGGCACGCATCAGAAGAACGAACTGGTGCTGGCGCTCGCGGAGCTGTGCATCAAGCTCGACAAGGTGGACGAGGCGATAAACCTGCTGACAATGCTTTCCGAGAAGCCGGAGACAGTGCCGGAGGAGGCGCCTGCGGAGACAGAGGAGCCCGGAGCTCCCGATCCCGCCGAGATAGACGCTATGCGCGAGAAGGATATGCAGCGCATGGATGCGCTTATCTCCGAGGGCGTCATCGACGAGAGCATCGGCGAGCTTGCCGAGGTGAGCTACGATGAGAACGGCAAGCCCGTAAGAGAGTATCCCGAGGGGACGTTCGACGACATCCCGGACGGTGCGGATCCCGAGAAATTCGGTCTGCCGTCTCCCGAGAAGATCGTTGAGCTCGAGAAGGCTGCCGCCGTCGAGAACGCTGCGGAATTCAATGCGAGAGTCAACTTCATGCTGCTCTCCTGCTATTCCGCAAAGAACGATTTTGAAAAGGTGCTCGAGTATGCCGCTGCCGTAAAGGCCGGCGCAAGAGACAGCTACTATACCTACTTCGGCCACTATGCCGAGGCGTTCGCAACGCTGCAGCTCGCCAAGGAGGGCAAGCGGTTCAGCATGGAGGAGGCCGAGAGGAAATACGATCTCGAGCTGGTATACTTCCGCGGCGAGACGCTCAAGAGAAACGAGAACTCGAATTACGCCCTGCTCTTCAGAGCAAGGATGTATGCCGAGCTCGGGAAATACGACAAGTCTCTCGAAATGGCGTGTCTGCTCGACTCTGAGGACAGGGCTGCTGTTGAGAAGTACATCGAGGACTGCCGCGCTGATTCGGAGAAGAAGTAAAGGCGGGAGGTGTTCTTAATTGGGAGCCATTGACAGTATAACAGAGCTGTACTCGCTCAAAAATGACATCGTCATCGACGAGGAGGTCTTTGACAGAGCTGTAAGGGAATTTCAGGCACTGGTGGCTGACATCAAGCAGCTTCTGAGTGACACCGGTGATATGCTTGCGACGCTGAGTCTGGGCTACGATACCCCGGCGGGACGGAAATTCGTCGCCGCCTGTCAGGATTACATCATCTACCCGATCACCGAGCAGTATGTTGTTATAGACCAGATCTGCAAGAACCTCCAGCTCTGCAAGAACGGCTATCAGAGCGTGTTCGATGAGTACAGGAAGTTAGTCAACTATATGTCCGATTGATCAAAGGCATAAGCCCGAAGGGGCAGGAATATTATCAAAATTTGTTGATTTGAAAGGAGTATCCGATCATGGCATCAATACTTACAAGCGCAATAATCGTAAACGCGAAGGCCAGCCTTACCACTTATCAGACCGCTGCACAGGGGCTCTATGACGAGCTCAACGCACTGATAGGTCAGCTGACCGCATCGAATTTCATGGGCGACGCCGCTGACGGCTTCAACGAGTTCTTCAGAACAAAGGCTACCCCCGCTCTCGTGGACAACCTCATCGCTCCGGAGTCATCCCTTGCCGCAGGCATAAGCACTATGCTCGAAAGCATCAAGGTGAACCTGCTCGATACCGTTGACCCGCAGCTCGGCGAGATCAACAGAGATCCCACAAAGTCATGAGCGTGACCAGGAAATTTTTGAAAAGGAGTAAAGAGCTATGGCAGATATAGTTTACAGATTTGATGAGATGAGAGCGGCTGCAGCCAAGATAGAGGATATCGCAGCCAGATACAAGACCGTGGCAGCTACCTTCCAGAAGGATTTTGCCGACGCTACCGCCGGCTGGGAGGGCGCCAGCAAGGATAAGATCACTGCGTTTATCAGCGGGCCGGTCAACGACTATATGGCCTCGACCGTACCTTCGATCGTTACTGCGCTCGCAGCACTGCTCAATGCAGACGCCGAGCAGATGGAGAAGGCCGATCAGGCTATCGCAGACAATATTCCGGAGAGCCTCGTATAGCTGCCCCGGCATAGCTGTGTAAGGTGAGGTGCTTATGGAAAACAACAATGATAAGCTTGCCGAGTTAAACATCGAAAGGGCTAAGGCTCTGTTTGAATATGAAATGACCGCTGTGCTGCTTGCCGCCGCCGAGGAAAAGGAGGCGCAGCAGAACCTGCTCAATGAATACCTCGAAATGGAGATCGACAAGCCGGAAGTCGTTTTCGGCGCACCCGAATTCAAGGCGGAGGGAGTCGGATACGAGGCGCCGGGAGAGATCAGGGCGCCGGAGTTCACGGCTCCGGAGGCGGAGAAGTTCGACGGGCTTGAGGATTACAGGGAGCCGGAGAGCTTCACTCTCCCCGGTATGCCGGGGGCGGCAGACCCGAGAAAGGCTGTCGCGGCAGTTTTCCCGAAGGAAGCGGCTGCGGCGGAGGCCTTCGACGCGGGGAAGCTTTCCGCTGCCGCAGAGGTAAAGGAGCTGCCGAAGGTGAGCGTGAGCGCGGCGGAGATACCTGCCGGGTTCAAGCCCTTGGACGCAGATATGGCCGGCTCGGTGCCGGAGGTAAAGGCGCCCGAAACGGGTGTCGGAGCCGTGCCGGGCATCGAGATCCCGGAGCTGCCGGCAGCGGCAGCCGTGAGTGCGGTCGATACCGGTTTGGACGTGAACGCCGGTAAGGCGGGCGTCGGGTTCGAGGCGCCGGCCTGCGAGGTCTCTGTTGAGGCAGAGGTGCCGGATACCGCTGCGGATATGACCGTGTTCGCGATAGCGCCCGTTGTGATGACAGAGATAAAGGCTGCTGTCGATCTGAGCGGAGCCGAGGCTCTTGCAAAGGGCGGAGCCGGGATGTTCAAGCTGCCGGAGGCGCAGCCGGTATCGGTATCGGTGAACTATGTGCCCGCGGAGCCCGTGAGCTTCGAGCTTGCGGATATTCCGCATGAAAAAGCGGCTGCTCCCGTTTATCCGGAGATCCCGGATAAGCCGGACATAACCGCCGCTGTCGATGAGATACTCGAGGCGGTCAGAGCCGAGCTTTGATGAATACGCTGCAGCATGGCTCCTGCCAGCGCTGCAGCGATATGATTGTAAACAGATAGGGTGAGGATATGGAAAACAATAAGCTGCTGATCGGAGTTCAGTTCGTTGATCCGGCTGACAATAAAAGTCTTGTCTTTGAGCTCATGGTGCTCAGGGATCTGACTCTCAGACAGTTGCTTGACGGCATCGGGTACGGACTCGCCAAAAAGGGTGAGGACGAATTTTATTCTGCGTGCAGAAGGATATTTGAAGAGAGCGTCTCTTTCAGGGACGATTCCGGGCTGTATGGGAAAATGACCCTTACAGCCTATAATGATTCTATCAGCAGCGATAAAAACGACCGCGGAAGGTTCCCGATCACCGAGGAGGATATGGGGCGCACGCTTGTGGACATCGGCTTCATCTCCTCGACGAGGCTGGTCTTCGACCCTGCCCGCGGCTACCGTTCCTTTGAGATCAACACCAAGGACATCATCCCGGCCTTCAATCCCGCGGAGCAGAAGGACGACGGCATAAGCTTCCCGGATTACAATATCAGCACCCGTCTGCTTTACCGTTTCGACGACACCCCCGTATCTGTCATCCCGCCCTCGGATCCCCCGCAGAAGCCGGATCAGAACATCTTTCTGATGCTCCTGCCGACGCTGATAATGGTCTCGGTGACGATACTGACCAGAACGCTTTCCGGAAGCGCCAACTTTACGGCGGTGCTTATCAGTGCGCTGATGAGCGTGGCGACGCTGATCACCTCGGTCATCAACTTTATCCGCATGAAGAGGAAGTACAAGAAGGCTCTTGCCGACTGGCGGGGCAATTACGAAAAGTATATCAACAAAACTATCGCAGGGATACTCGAGCGCCAGCAGAAGGATACCGAAAAGCTGGCCGAGCTGTATCCCGACGTCAACGAGCTGTTTGACGACAAGGATCCCTACAAAAGCGTTTACGGCGTGAGCGGAAATATATTCAGCCGCTGCCAGGAGGATCTTGACTTCCTGACCGTAAGGCTCGGCATCTCGGATATGGTGAGGAACTGTTTTGAGATCGAAGGCTCCAAGCAGGAGAGAGTGTTCTCCTCGACTTCGTTCAGGGAGAAGTTCGACAAGGTCAGCGTGCTTATGTCGGATGACCCGGACTACAACGAGAATGAGGACGAGACCTACTATCTGGCGAACCTCCCGCACTATATCTCCGAGCACTACAAGTACATGAAGCTGGCGCCGATGCTGTTCTCCTTCAAGAACTGCGGAGCGCTGGGCATAATCTCGCCGAACAGCGTGTTCTCCGAGAGGCTGATACAGCGGATGGTCTTTGACCTCTGCTTCTATCAGTCGCCGGACGATCTGCAGTTCATCGTTCTCTTCGATCCCACCGACGACCGCGACAGGATAGAGAACGCAGTGGCGAATTTCAAATTCCTGCCGCATTTCAGAGACCTGTTCCCCGACCGCTCGCAGTTCGTGTTTGACAGCGCCAACGCCAACATGGTGTTCAGCGCCATGCTCAATATCATGACCGAGCGCGCCGCAGCCTCTTCGGCGGAGGGGCAGGAGACGATACGCTTCCCGCATATCGTGTTCATCGTGTATCACGAGTATGACGTCAAGGAGCACGCCTTCGCGCAGTTCCTCCCCAGGACTCCGGAGGACGGCAAGCCCTATGTCAACAGCCTCGGGATAAGCTTTATCTTCCCGAAGCAGTACAAGGAGCATCTGCCGGCCTACTGCGACCACGTTATAAACTTCACCGGCGATCACACCGCCGATCTGATCCCCCACGACGACGAGCGTCAGAAGCGGGAGTTCAGCTTCAACGTTGTTCCCGAGTGGCAGGCCAAGCTCTACAACACCTCGAAGATACTTTCCTCGCTCTGCTATTCCAAGATCTCGCAGAACGGAAAGGTGCCCTCGGCGGTCAGCCTCTTCGAGCTCTACGGCTTCACAAAGAACAACATCGACGTTTCCGCCTACTGGGACAGCGACAACAGAAAGAACGTCATCGAGACCCTTTCGGTGCCCATCGGAAAGACCGAGAGCGGCATCACCTGCCTCGACCTTCACGAGGATGCCGACGGCCCGCATATGCTGGTGGCCGGTACTACGGGCTCCGGTAAGTCGGAGACTATCATCACCTATCTGCTCGGGCTGTGTATGTATTTCAGACCCGACGAGGTCAACCTTATGCTCGTCGATATGAAGGGCGGCGGCTTTATCAAGAGGATAGGCACTCTGCCCCACGTTGTCGGCTCCGTCACCGATGTTGACGGCGACGAGAACGGCACAGGTGCCGAGTATATGCTCGGGCGCTTCCTCGATGCGCTGCGCTCCGAGATCAAGAGAAGAAAGATACTCTTCAACTCCATGCACGTTGACAGCATCAACCAGTATATTTCGGCGTGCAGGAGCATAGAGTCACATATCAAGAAGATCAACAACAGGCTCAGGGGCGAGGACAAGGAGCCCCTCACCGAGGCCGAGGAGCAGCAGATCAGGGATCAGGCAAAGAACGATCCCCTTGCTCACCTTGTGCTGGTAGTCGATGAGTTCACCGAGCTCAAGCGCTTCTCCACCGAGAGCAACAATGTTGATTTCATCGGCGAGATCACGACTATCGCCCGTGTGGGCCGAAGCCTCGGCTTCCACATCATACTTATCTCGCAGAATATCGAGGGTGCGATCACCGACGATATCCGCGTCAACTCGAGATCGAGGCTCTGTCTGAAGGTCGCCACACGGCAGGCCTCCAAGGAGATGCTCGGAAACGACCTCGCAGCCAACCCCTCGATGCCCGGTCACGGCAGAGCTTATCTGCTGGTGGGTACGGGCTCCAAGTTCGAGTACTTCCAGTCGGGCTATGCGGGAGCTGTCGCGGAGGAGAACTTCGAGCTCCCCACAGAGATGATCGAGGCCTCGAAGACAGGCGTATACACCAAATTCTACCGCTCCGAGAAGGACAACACCGACGCTATCCGCCGCAAGAAGGAGCTTGAGGCTCAGGGCAAGCTCGAGACCCAGCTCAATGCCGTGGTAGGAGCGATCAAGACCTACTACAACCGCACCAAGTCAAGCTATCCGAAGGTGCATATCATCTTCGAGAAGCCGCTGCCCGGAAAGATAGTCTTTGAGAACGGCAGCATCTTCGAGGAGCGCGACGGAAGATTTGAGCTTATGAGGGAGGTGGCAGAATGAAGGAGCTGGCAATAGGACTGTATGACGATCTCGACAACCAGACTCAGCCTGTTCTGACCGTCTGCCCCGAAAAGGAAAACATTTTTATAGTCGGCGGGCATTCGAGCGGCAAGACCACGTTTATAAAGACGATGCTCGTGCGGCTCCACGAGAGCCTTGACACCGACCGCGAGCGGGATATCTTCATCCTCGACCTGGGCGGGAACCTCGGGCAGTACCGCGAGCTCAATACCGTGGCGGCCTGCTTCGACAGCTCCAACGAGGAGAACGTAAGGCGCGTGTTCAGGACGATAGAGAGCAAGCTCGAGAAGAACACCAAGGTGCTCAACTCGAGGCAGTTCTCCGAGGCGTGGGACAGTGACTCGCCTGTAAAGCCCGCGCAGATGATCCTCGTGATCGACAACCTCAACTCCTTCTTGGCAGACGAGCGCTTCGACCCGTATCAGGAGCTGCTCTCGAAGTTCTGCCGCGACGGTCTCTCAAAGGGACTTTCGGTGGTCATCACCGCGTCGGATCTCAGCGGAGGGGTCAGCAGGCTGCTCGGGCATTTCACAAAGCGCTTCGCTCTCGAGGGGTCGAGCGACAAGTATCTCGATCTGTTCGGTATGCGCATAAGCGAGCCGATGCACTGCCCCGGCAGGGGAGTCACGGTGATAAACGGCAAACCGCGGGAGCTGCAGATCTTCCTGCCCTTTATGGATGAGGCGCAGGATCTGCCGATGTTCATGGAGGCTTTGAGGGAGGTAAAGGTGCCCACCGAGAAGCTGACCGCCTTTGACGGCGACCTCACCGAGGCCAACTTCTTCGATTTCCTTTCGGGGGACTTCGACGGTGACACCGGCGCAGACTGCCCCGTAGTCGGCCTCGACTACTACGACCATTTCCCGATAACCGTGAATATGCACGAGGCTCACTCGATAGCGATCTACGGCAAGAAGCATTTCGGCAAGACCAATCTGCTGACGCTGCTGATACGGTTCATCAGGAAAAATCACCCCGACTACCGCATAGTTTATTTCGACGACGGCAGAAAGCAGCTGCTCGACCTGTACAAAGAGGCTCCGGAGGGCTGCTTCTACCTGACCTCCACGGAGGAGATGTATAACTTCCTCGACGGCTACGGCTACGCCGCCAAGCTCGAGAGGGGAGTCATAAACAAGGCCTTTACCGAGCAGAACAATCCGCCGACGGTATTCGTGCTTCAGAACAAGATGCTGTTCCAGGCCGTCGGGTCGCAGCTGCTGAGAAACGTGTTCCCGCGCATGACCGCCTCCGCCGAGGAGAAGAGGTACTGGTTCATCTACTCGGATGTAAGGCGTATCAGCAACAACGACCGCGAGACTGAGTCC
The DNA here is from genome assembly GCA_017534595.1 of Ruminococcus sp. Lineage (GTDB taxonomy): Bacteria > Bacillota > Clostridia > Oscillospirales > Ruminococcaceae > FB2012. The sequence continues at coordinate 22,226 of JAFXVY010000087.1, read as the reverse complement.
TCGCTCAACAACAGCATCGCGGTGGCGTTCCTGCTGGACAACATCGCCGAATTCGTCACCGACAGAGGCAACCGTTCGGTATTCGGCGAGATGGATCCGAAGGAGCTCAAAAACGAGTACGCACGCTGTGAGCTCGGCGACGGATACTACTTCGACATAGAATCCGACGAGCTCAAGAAGATAAAATTCATTAAAGTGTAGGGAGGGATCACTGTGGCAAACAACAATCAGAGATGCATCTGTATAGACAGCAGAGCTTTTGATAAATGCAAAGCCAAGAAGCAGGATTTCATCAACAGATATGCTGCGATAACCACCCGCTACGAAAGGATCGTGAACGATCTCAGGGCAAACTGGAAGGGCGACAGCGCCGAGCTTTTCCTTGATGACGCCGATGTCATCAGGAGGAATATCGCAGGGATAGCCGACATACTCGCAAATATGTGCAGCACCCTTGACGATATACGGGCTCAGCTCGCCAAGACCGACAAGACTCTCGGAGATTTCAACCGTGACCCCAATGCGGAGTGAGACTGAGAAATGAAAACAGACCACAGCATTTTCAGCGATAAGGGCGGCCGCCCGGTCAACGAGGACTGTGCGGACGCTGTCCGTGCCGGGGAGCGCTGGTGCTTCGTGCTATGCGACGGGCTCGGCGGTCACGGCATGGGAGATACGGCGTCGGGCATTGTGACAAGGTGCCTGACCGGGTATTTCCGCAGCTGCGGCAGCCTTGACGAGTTCGCGGCGGACGCTTTTTCAAGAGCGCAGGCCGAGCTGCACAAAGCGCAGCAGACCGATGCGAAGCTCCGTCAGATGAGGACGACTGCGGTCGTTCTGTGCATCGACGGCAGCAGAGGGCTGGCTCTGCATATCGGGGACTCGCGGCTTTACAGGTTCAGAAACGGCAGGGTGATCTCCCGGACGAGGGATCACAGCCTGCCGCAGGCTTTGTATATGGCGGGTGAGATCTCCGAGGAGGAGATACGCTCTCACCCCGACCGCAACAAGCTGCTCCGCGCTCTCGGGGATGATTCCGACGAGGGCAGGGTCGAGCGCTCGGACTTCGACGTGATGCCCGGGGACGCCTTTCTGCTCTGCTCCGACGGGCTCTGGGAGCCTGTTACGGAGGGTGAGATGGAGGCTCTGCTTGCGGACAGCAAAAAGGCAAAGAAATGGGTAACGGGGCTTGCAAAGCTCGCCGAAAAAAACAGCAGCGGCAGGAGCATGGACAATTTTACGGCCGTTGCGGTGACAGTCAGGGAGTGAAAGGGATATGCTCTGCGAGATACGCAGCTATATCGGCACACGCAGCGTGCAGGAGGACTCTGCGGACTTCTGCGAGACGGAGAACGGCCTTTTCTGCGCGGTGTGCGACGGCATAGGCAGCCGCAAGGACGGCGGGGCCTCGTCGAGGCTGGCGGTACAGCGGTTCACCGAATATTTCAAGGCAGGCTTCGGGGGGAGCTTTCCCTCGTTCATAACCGGGGCTGCCGACCGCATCGACCGGGAGGTTTACGAGACCTACGGAAGCGGCTGCGGCACGACTGCGGTAACGGTCTGCGTCAAGGGCAGGGAGCTGTGGTGGCTCTCGGTCGGGGACAGCAGACTCTACATCTTCCGCGGCGGCAGGCTCAAGCAGATAACCACCGACCACGATTACTCCTATGTCCTTGAGCTCCGGCTCAAAAAGGGGATCATAGACAGGGAGACCTTTGAGGCCGAGAAGCACAAGGGCGGAAGGCTCGCAAGCTTCATCGGCATGGGCGGCATAGACATCACCGACGTCAGCATGAAGCCGCTGATGCTCGGACCCGGAGACAGGCTGCTGCTCTCCACCGACGGGCTTTACAAGTCCCTCGGAGATGAGAGGATAGGCGGCATAATGAAAGAAAACAGCGATCCCGCAGCTGCCGCCGACAGCCTTATGGCTGCCGTGAAAAGCTGTGACGGACCGATAGATAATACGACCCTTGCGGTCATAGGATAGATTTCTGGAGGAATTTGAAATGAAACTTAAGCGTTGCCCCAATATGCACTATTACGACGAGGATAAATATGCAAGGTGCCCGCACTGTGCGGCGAACACCGATATCAAGCCCCCGGAGCCGCCGAAGCCGGCAGCACCCGTGCAGACGCCTCACCCCGAGCTTGTAAGCCCGGTGCCTCCCAAGCCCGAGGCATGGAGATGCGCCTGCGGCACTGTGAACAGCGGAAAGTTCTGCGTTGCGTGCGGCTCGCCGAAGCCGGCGGCAGCGGTGCCTCCGGCAGTTGAGAAACCGGCGGAGCCGGGCAAGTGGATCTGCAGCTGCGGCACCGAGAACAACGGCAATTTCTGCTTCCGCTGCGGCAGCCCGAGACCTGCGCCCGCGCCTGCTCCCGTACCCGTACCGGAGCCTGTACCTGTACCGGAGCCTGTTCCCGAGCCTGTACCGGAGCCGGCACCCGCACCGGAGCCTGCTGCCGAGCCCGTACCCGAGCCGGCACCTGCACCCGCTCCCGGGACTGAGCCCGAGGAGGAGAAGTCTCTGACCTCGGTCATCAGCGAGGTGAACTATACGGGCAATATCGAGGATGCCAAGGCCAAGGCCTCCGACAGCGACGACGAGGGAGTTACCCAGATCATCTTCGATGAGCTGGCGGACGATCTTGTGCTGGGCTGGCTGGTGGCGGCAAATACCGAGATCAAGGGCAAGGTCTTCACCCTCACCGATACCAACGTGACTGTCGGCCGGTCAGACCCCGAGCATCCCGTCACCGTCGATCTGCACGGAGACCGCGCCGTTTCGAGAGGCGCTCAGGCTGCCATCGTATACGATCCGCTCAACAAGAAATTCTTTGTCCGCAGCACCGGCGGGAAGACCCCTGTTTACGTCAACAGGCAGATGCTCCTTACGCCGTCCGAGCTTGCGGCCTACGATATCATAATGCTGGGGACCACAGAGCTTGTGTTCGTGCCGCTCTGCACCGGCAAATTCTCATGGTGAGCCCTGCGGCGGCAGAGTAAGAAGGAGAAATGATGAGCTACTGTCCTTACTGTATGAATGAGGTCCCGGAGGGGGAGCGGATCTGCCCCTCCTGCGGGAAGGATACCGGGGAATACACCTCTCCCTCCCACACCCTCGCACGCGGAGCTATGCTCAACCACAGGTTCCTTGTGGGCGGAGTGCTCGGAGAGGGCGGCTTCGGTATCACCTACATAGGCCTTGACACGCTGCTCCAGGTGAGAGTGGCGATCAAGGAGTTCTACCCTGCGGGAATGGTAAACCGCAACAACAGTGTCTCGAACGATGTCCAGAGCATCAGCGCCGACTCCGCAAGGGAGCTGTTTTCCAAGAGCCGCGAGCATTTCCTGCACGAGGCGAGAACGCTTGCGAAATTCACGAATGAGCCGGGTATAGTGGCGGTAAGGGATTTCTTCGAGGAAAACCATACCGTCTATATCGTTATGGAATACCTTGACGGCATCACCCTTAAAAGCTATCTCAAGCAGGTCGGGACGATCTCGAGCTACAACACGATCTGCCTGCTGATGCCGGTGTTCCGCTCGCTGAAAAAGATACACGAAAAGAACCTTATCCACCGGGATATCAGCCCGGACAACATAATGCTCGTAGGCGAGCAGGTGAAGCTGCTCGACTTCGGCGCGGCGAGGGAATTCGCCGACGAGAAGAGCCTTTCGGTCATGCTCAAGCACGGCTACGCTCCCATGGAGCAGTACCGCCGCCACGGCAAGCAAGGCGCATGGACGGATATCTATGCGATCTGCGCGACGGTGTACAAGTGCATCACGGGGACCATACCGCCCGACGCGCCCGACCGTATCTACGAGGACAATCTGAAAATGCCCTCGGAGCTGGGCTTTGAGGCGTCGCCGGAATTCGAGCAGGTGCTGCGGCACGGTCTTGCGATAAAGGCTGAGGACAGGATACAGTCGATAGACCAACTGCTCAGGGAGCTTGCAGCCGTCCCGGACTTTGACATCGACTTCTCGGACGGTTCATCCCGCTCGGGTGAGGCACCGGAGCAGCCTGTCAGGGACAGGGTGCCCTCCTCGTCTGACAAGGAGGATCAGCGCCTTTCGCAGTATATCCCGCGGGATTCCTACGACAGCGACAGCACTGTAATGCCCGCCAGGCCGGCGGCGATAAGCGAAACGCCCTCCGCTCCGGCGGACAACCGCGACCAGAGGCTTTCGGAGTATATACCCTCATCGAAGCCGGAGCCGGAGGAGCCTCCGAAAAAGGAGAAAAAGCCGGCGGCTCCCGTACCCGAGGAAAAGAAGAAAAGCAAGCTGCCTCTGATCATCGGCATAGCGGCGGCTGCGGCAGCGGCGGTCGGCGCGGTGATATTCCTGCTTGCGGGCAGCGGCGACAGCAAGCCCCCGGTATCCTCGGGGGACAGCTCATCCGTGAGTGAGGCGAGCTCCGTGACCGAAACAACGACAACGGTAACAACAGCCGAGACAGTCACCTCGGCGCCGGTATCCGAGACGGAGCCGGTATCGTCGGCGGATGTGTCGGAGACCTCCTCCGATACCTCGGGCGGTGACACCTCCTCACAGCCTCATATGCACATAATCTATCCCGAGCTGGGCGGCAACTTCGAGGTCAAGGACGGCTTCCTGACCATGAACACGGCGGTATTCAGCATGAAGAAGGCTTCTGTCGAGCTGCTGGTCGGCAACGGCACGAATTATACCACCGAGAACCACAACTGCTGGATCCCGGGCGAGCTGGTCATCGCTGTGCCGATAGACCTCGGCGTTTACGAGGAGGATTATTTCGATTCGATAGACCTCTACTTCAAGGGTGACGCTCTTTATCAGGTCCAGTTCGAGAACGGTTCCGAGTACGATCAGTCGGTCAGGGAGAAGGCCACAGAGAAATACGGTGAGCCGATCTACGAGAACGGCGACGAGATAAGATGGGCGCTCAAGGATCAGGGCTGCCTGTTCAGGATCTATATGCGTGAATACGAGGGGGATAAGATCTTTACCCAGGGCTATGTCTACAAGGATATGGCATACGAGGAAAACATGGTCGAGAGCGGTTTCTTTGACTGATCACAAAGCTGACGGCAGGTGAGAGATAACAATGAGATTTTGCATGAGCTGTATGGCGCAGTATGACGACGGGGTGAGCAAGTGCCCGGAATGCGGCTTTGAGGAGGGTACCCAGCCCTTCAATTCAAGGTGCATCGAGCCCGGAGCCATACTCTGCGACAGGTATATAGTGGGTATGCCGCTGAATATTGACAGCTGGTTCGTAAAGTACATAGGCTGGGACGCGCTGCTCAACCGGAAGGTAACGGTGTACGAGTACAGCCCTGCCAGATATGCTGCGCGCAATATCGGCGAGACGGGCATAACGGTGCTCAAGAAAAACGAGTTCTACAAATATATGGAGAGGTTCGTCAAGAAGGCGCAGCTGCTCGCTCAGCTGCATCTGCCGGACAACGTTTCCGATGTTTACGAGATATTCGAGAAGAACAATACTTCTTATGTGATAACCGGGTATCAGGCGGGAATGCCGCTTTCGGAGTACATCGAGAAGAACGGCGCCGTCTCCCCGCAGATGACAGAGAAGATGTTTCTGCCGATACTGCGTTCGATAGACAGGCTGCACGAGAGCGGCTTCATCATCGGCGGCTTCTCGCCGGACGATCTGCTCGTCATGGAGGACGGCAGCCTGTATCTGAGCTCCTATCTCGAGAACTCGCTGCTCAACGTCACCGACGACCGCAGCGATATCACTCACAAGGAGCGGCAGAGGTACTACTCCTACGAGAGGCTGAGAGCCACGGATTCACCGTCGCTGCTGCCGGCCTGCGATGTTTACTCGGCTGCACTGATCATGCACAGGATGATGGGTATACCCGTGCCGGAGGCTGCGGAGAGGGACGCTTGCTTTGAAAAGAAGCACAAGGACAAGCTCAAGCTCATCAGCAGCTACCGCATAAGGATAGATCAGAACAAGGAGGCTGCGCTCAGAAACGCCTCCTATGTGGATACGGCCTTCCGCACGCCGGATATGGACAGCTTTATCAAGGAGCTCTCCGGTGACAAGAAGGTCAGGATAATCTCGAAAAAGGGCGGCGGCCTGCCGATGTGGGCGAAGATCGCCATACCTTCGATCTGCGCGGCGCTTGTCGCCGGCGGAGCAGTGCTGCTCATAATGAAGAACAGAGGTCCCGAGAGGATAATCGTCACCAAGGCGGAGCTTTCCGCCGAGCTGACGGTGGTACCCTCCGTTACCGAGCTGAGCGCCGACAAGGCTGCGGAACTGCTCGGCAGGTCGGGTCTGCTCACCGAAAAGGTCGGCAGGGAGGAGACCGACGCGCTCCCGCCGGACACGGTAGTTTCCCAGAGCATAGCCGCCGGCAGCATAGTCGAGCGCAACACCGCCGTCGGGATAACGGTGAGCGTAAAGCCGGAGGCTCCCGCGGGGAACAGCGAGGACGGCATCATTCTGCCCGACCTTACGCTGCTGTCACAGCAGGAGGCTTCGGACAAGCTCACGGCGCTGGGACTCAGTGCGCAGATAGGCACCGAGTTCAGCGACATTGTTGCCCCGGGGCTGGTGATCTCACAGCAGCCGGCAGCCGGCAGCAAGGCGGCCTCCGGTGACACCGTGACACTTACCGTCAGCAAGGGCAGAGCCGCTGTCAAGGTGCCGGATGTGGTCGGCATGGGCGGCGAGGAGGCTCTCAGGAAGCTGACCGAAGCCGGGATAGTTCCGATGGTCGTTTACGGCAAGCAGGACGGCTCCGAGGACGGAAAGGTGCTCTCACAGAGCGTTGATCCCTCGACCGAGCTTTCGGGAGGCGCGTCGGTGATAATCACCCTTAACAGCGATGAGGAGCTCGTCTCCGTTCCGTCGCTCATAGGCCTTTCCAAGGACGAGGCGGCGGATGTGCTCGCGGAGCAGGGTCTGGCGCTGGGCGTATACTCCGGCAACTCCAATCCCGAGGAGGGCTACGTGGACGTACAGTTCCCCGCAAAGGGTACAGCCGTGAAGTCGGGCTCGGAGGTAACTGTCGTGCTCGTGCCCGAGGACAGAGCCAAGAAGCTTGAGATCTCGCCGGACGAGCAGAGGATAAACGCCGGTGAGCAGTTCGTGCTCAACGTGCGATGTGCGAACATACCCGATCTTGTGGCCGTGAATTACGATCTGTCGGAGGAGGGCGTGATTGAGCCCGTCTATATCGACAAGCAGACTCTCAGCATCACCTTCAAGGCTCTGAAGCAGGGCGAAGTGACCGTGACGGTAAGCTACGGCGGCATGGAAAGAAAATGCCGGGTAAATGTGGTATAAGAGACTAAGGCAACACCGCACAACCACCGGCTAACGCCTTTGTACATCATCCGCTTGCATATTTTCCGTCATATTACCGTGTCAACTTGTTGACACTATTCTCCTTGCCTTGCGCCAGCAAGGCGGCGTCGAATTTGGGGAATCTGACGAAAAATCTCAGCTCAACTTTATTGAGCTTGCGCGCGATCTGACGCACAATGGTTGTGCGGTGTTGCCCTAAAAACGGCGGGAGCACCGGCTTCGGGCTCCCGCCGTATCATAGGCGCAGGCCGATAAATCGGGTCTGCGGGGAATGTGAATGATAAGGAGAACAGGGTATGAGTCTTATGCATTTCAACATGGGCGGCGAATATGCGCTTTCGCTTTCCGCCTGGGGTGAGGGAAGGTTAGAGGACAGCGGCATGAGTATAAAGCTTGACGATATCTTCCGCGAGTACAGGGAAAACTATGGAGGGGAGCCGACAGATATCTCGCTGTTTATCGAGGACACCTTTTCCTACGGCCTCGATTACGGCTACACCTCGATAGATCCGGCCTATCTTGAAAGGCTGGAAACGCTCCGTGAGCTGATACTGCCCGACTCGGTCACAGAGCTTGAGATGACGCCTAAGCTCGAAGAGATCTTCAAGAAAAACGATCCTCTGATACGCGGGAGCTTTGACTCCTTCGCGGAGCGCTTTGCTGCCGGGAGAGGTCTGCGGTTCAGGCCTGCGGATTTCGTCATCGGGCGGTATGAATACGAGCCGGTGCATGAGGTAACAGTGCTGACCATGGTATTTCACCGCGACGGCAGCATACAGGTCAAGACCGAAGTGAGCTCACCCGGCTCGTCGGCAGGCAACACCTTCGGCGGAACCTTTTGGAGAGATCTGGACAGATTCTTTTACCGGACGGAGACCTTCGAGCAGGTGGCTGCAAAGCTGCCCTCCTGCGACGGGGACGTCGTCAGCAGGGGCAAGCTGGCGGAGTTCATGGAAAAGGCAAAGACCCACAAGATCTATATGGGGAAGAACTGAAACGAGAAATATTTAACGGACGGTCGGAGTGCTCTGACCGTCCGTTGTTTATATGAATACTGCCGGATTTCAGTGCAGAAAGAGGCCGGCTATCAGCTCTGCCAGAGAGCCGGCGACGGGCTCGAATGTTCTGTTGCAGAGATCGTCGAAGGCTTCAATGAATATCCTTCCCGTTGCGGCCTCGTACAGGATAAAGTTGCAGGAGTAGGGGTCATAGATGCCGATGGGCAGGTACTTTACGGGGTCGCCGTCGTACTCGATCCACCTTCTGACCTCGGATACCAGTCCGCCGTGCCGCAGGAAAAAGTCATCGGGCTGCTCGCCGCGGTTACGCATCGCCGGGAACAGGATGAAGCATTCGGGGAAGTCCTTATAGTACCCGAAGATGCCGGGCTGCCAGTAGGCGTTGAGAAGCTCGGCGATATCCTCCGGCAGAGGATATCCGACCTCTCGCCTGAATATCTCAAAATCGGAATGCTCCGCTCTGCTGACGAAAAGCGTGCCCGCTTCAAAGCACTGCCTGATCATCGGATCGACATCTGCGAGAGCTCTTGCTGTCGGGAAGCTGTAAACGGTGAGCCCTTTCCGACGCACTGTTTCTATATAATGCTGTACGGCGCTGCTGAGCGCTTCGTTCTGTATCTGCATGGCGGCCGGCTCCTTTCTTTTTTGTATTATACCATTTACGGCGGCGGATTGCAAGTGTCGGGGGGGCTCGGGACGTTTTTCTCCGCGGTGTCTTTACATTTGCGGGATTTTGAGTTATAATGTATAAAACAACAGCGCAAAGCAAGGTGATGAAATGGAAAGCAAGAAAAGAACTCCGAAGCTGCTGTTTCAGATAACGGCGCTGGTGATACCGCTGTTCATACTGATGACTGTTTCCGTTGCGCTGACGGTATATAACAGTACCGTCAACGGCTTCCTTGAAGCCAAGAACAATCACATAGAACAGATGCTGTCCGACAGATACAATTATTTTTTGTTCATCGGGGACAACACCGAGCCCCGTGTACAGCAGTGGTTCATCGAGCAGATCAAGAAAGCCGATTTCGATTATGACAGAGATCTCACCGAAGACGAGCTGAACGTCTACATAGAGTATCAGAGCAGGGAAGACAGCTTTGAATATAACTGGTACGAGGAGATGCCGGACAATATCAGGAAGCTGTTCCTGAGGCAGTATTTCTATGCCACGCAGCAAGATATCTCCAATACCCTTGCCTATAGCGGCGATATCGAGAGCCTGTTCCTTATGGAGCTTACCTCCGACGGTCACGCGGTCATACTCTTCGATCAGAATATCAACGGCAACAGCATCAAAATGGGAACGCGCCTGGAAGACGGTTTTTCGCAGCATCCGGTGTGGAAGGAGATCGCAGGGAGCGATGATAACACCGTCCGGTTTGAAAAAGCCTCGGATTTCCCCTGCTCAGGCAACTACTACATCGGCTACAAGCCCGTCTTCGTAAACGGAGACTCAAAGGCGGTCATCGGCGTGACCTATAATTGGGACGGTTTCCGCGATGATCTCACCGGCACCATTACAAAGGCGCTGCTAATTATCGTGGGCGGTATTGCCGCAGTTCTGACGGTGCTGCTGGTGTTCCTCTACCGCAAGGTGATCAGTCCCACTGGGAGGATGCAGAAAGCCGTACTGCATTATACCGACGACAAGAACAGCGCAAGGATCGTAGATGAGATGTACAAGGTATCCGTAAACAACGAGCTGGAATATCTTTCGGACGCCATCTCCGACCTTGCCCTTGAGATCGACCACTACACCAAGGAGAACATCCGCATCGCAGGTGAAAAGGAGCGAGCTGAAAAGGAGCTCTATCAGGCCGAGGTACAGGTCATGGTCTCGCAGATCAGGCCTCACTTCATGTACAACGCGCTGTCTTCTATCGCCATACTCTGCAAGCTGGATCCCGACACCGCTTACGAGGCGACTATTGCATTTTCCAAGTATCTGCGGGGCAACATGGACTCACTCAAGCGCACCGAGCCGGTACCCTTTGAGGTCGAGCTCGAGCATCTGAAACAGTATCTCTACATTGAAAAGCTGCGGTTCGCGGATAAGCTCAATATCGTCTACGACATTCAGGCTACCGGGTTCGAGCTGCCGATGCTTTCGGTGCAGCCGATAGCCGAAAACGCCGTCAAGCACGGAGTGGGCATGAAGGACGACGGCGGCACTGTGACTATCTCCTCCCGCGAGACGGAGGACAGCTTTGAGGTCGTCGTAGCCGACGACGGCGTGGGCTTTGATCCCGACGCTCCGAAAAAGGACGACGGACGCTCTCACGTCGGCATGGAGAACACCAGACGTCGTCTCAAAGAGATGTGCGGTGCCGACGTGATAATAACCAGCAAGCCCGGCGAGGGCACGACCGCAAGGATAATCATACCGAAGAAGAAAAAGGAGGATGACGCCCCATGAGGATACTCTGTGTCGATGATGAGCCCCTGATGCTCAAAATGCTTGAAATGGCAGTAAAGGAAGCCAAGCCCGATGCGGATATAACCGCCTTCCAAAAGCAGACCGAACTGCTGGAAGACGCGAAGAATAACGGCTGCGACGTGGCATTTCTCGATATCCACATGAGGGGCATGAACGGTGTGGAGCTTGCAAAGGAGCTCAAGGCCGTCAATCCGAAAATGAACATAATCTTCGTCACCGGCTTTTCGGAGTATAAGGGCGACGCCATGGATCTCAAGGCCAGCGGATACATCATGAAGCCGGTCACGGCGGCGGATGTAAAGCGGGAGCTTGAGGATCTGCGCTTTCCGATCGTGCCCAAGAGCGACGCGCTGCTGCGGGTGCAGTGCTTCGGGAACTTCGACGTCTTCACGCCCGGCGGTGAGCACGTCAAATTCGAGCGCAGCAGGGCAAAGGAGATGTTCGCATACCTTGTCCACAAGCAGGGAAGCTACTGCACCGTCAAGGAGATCGCAGCCGCTCTCTTCGAGGATGAGCCCTACGACAAGAAACAGCTCAACTATATGCAGCAGCTCACCCACACGATGATAAAGGCTTTGAAGGCCGTGGGCGCCGAGACTGTGATCGTGAAGGACTACAACGCTCTTGCGGTGAACACCAAGCTGCTCGACTGCGACTACTACCGTTTCAAGGAGCTTGATGCCGGAGCGGTGAACTCCTATCAGAACGAATACATGAGCCAGTATTACTGGGCGGATTTTATGTTTGACGAGGATCTTTACTGACCGCCCGGACATAATAAAAACAGGATCAGCAGCCGTTGTTTCCGGCGCCTTCGGGCGGGGGACAGCGGCTGTTCTGCGTAAACTTATTAACAGTTTTTCCCTTGTATTCGGGCGGCTTGTGTGGTATAATTTAGCTATCGAGCGATGCCGCAGGGCGGCAGAGGGGAGAGGCTGAAATGATAAACAAACTGAAAAAACACATAAGCGAATACTATGTCGGAAAGGAAGAGACCGCCGACTGTCTGCTGATCTGCCTGTTCGCGGGCGGACATATACTTCTGGAGGGCGTTCCCGGCGTCGGGAAGACTACCCTCGCTTCCACGCTTGCAAGGTCTGTGAAATGCGATTTCGGGCGCATACAGTTCACTCCCGATACCCTGCCCTCGGATGTTACGGGTACCGAGATGTTCAATATGAAGACCGGTGAGTTCGAGTACCGCGAGGGTGCGATAATGCATCAGATCGTCCTCGCCGACGAGATCAACCGCACCTCCCCGAAGACGCAGGCAGCCCTGCTCGAAGCCATGGCTGAGGAGCAGGCCACCGTCAGCGGAGTCAAGCACAGGCTGCCCCAGCCGTTTCTCGTTATAGCGACGCAGAACCCCGCCACCTTCATGGGGACATATCCCCTGCCGGAGGCGCAGATAGACAGGTTCATGATGAAGATAGATCTGAGCTATCCCGACGAGGCCGAGGAGCTGCGGATGACGAAGAATATGCTGGCCGGCAAGACGGTAGATACCGTTGAGAGCGTCATCACCGCGGAGGATGTCATCAGGCTCAAGGAGCAGGCGGCGAAAGTCACCGTAAAGGATGAGGTCATCCTCTACGCGAGGAACATCGCCGAGCTGACGCGGCAGGAAAAGCGCTTCACGCTCGGCATAAGCCCGAGAGCGGTGCTCGCGCTGGTAAAGGCTTCTCAGGCGAGAGCGATGATAGAGGGCCGGGATTTCGTAAAGCCCGACGACATCAAGGCTGTGGCGCCGTTTGTGATCTCACACAGGCTTACCCTGACCTCCGAGGCAAGGAGCGCCAAGGAAGACAAGGCCGACATCATCGCCAAGCTCATCAAAAAGGCCAAGGTACCGGTATGATGCCCGCCCGGACGGGATCAAGAGGATAGGATATGAAAAGAAACAGGATCATCTGGGGGCTGCTCTGGGTGCTGTCGCTGGTGGGGATAAGCCTGCGGGGCGGCGCCGTGACCTACGGGCTCTTTACCGCGCTGACCCTTGTCCCCGTAGTTTCCGCGCTTTATCTGCTTGCCGTATACAAGCTGTTCCATATATATCAGGAGCTCGACCAGAGATTTGTCACAGTCAACGAGCCGGTCAAGTACCGTTTCGCGCTGGTGGACGAATACCCGATACAGTTCGTCGGGATAAGGGTGAGGTTCTATTCCTCCTTTTCGTCGATCACCGACCTTGACGACGAGACGGAATACGAGCTCAAACCGGGCTCGCGGATAGAGAAGGAAACAAGGCTCATCTGCAAATACCGCGGAGAGTACGAGATCGGCATCAAGGAGATCGAGATACAGGACTACTTCCGGCTTTTCCGGGTGAGATACAAGAATAAGGAATGCATACGCGCTTTTGTCAAGCCGCAGCTCATAGATACCGACCGCCTCGGGGAGATCGAGCTTTCTGACGCGGTCAGGGAGAACAAGTACACCCGCAGCGAGCCGGATATACTCAGCCGCGAATACGTCCCCGGGGACGACCGCAGGCTCATAGACTGGAACCAGACCGCAAGGACGGGTGTGCTTATGACAAGGCTGCTCACCGGCTCGGATCATCAGGAGGTCGCGGTCATAACCGACACCTTCCGCAGCAGTGACGAGCAGGCGGTGTTCCTGCCGGCGGAGAACAAGATACTTGAGGTGACGCTGGCGGTCTCCTACTGTTTAAGGCGGAACAACATCTCGGCGGCGGAGTATCACCTCGAGCAGAAGCTGGTCTGCGTCAATGCACGCAGCAGCGCAGCCTTCGAGGAGTTCTACGATGTTATCTCGGATATCGGCTTCAGCGACCGGAACACTCACAAGCTGCTTTACAGCTCGGTGCTCGCAAAGAGGGAGATCTTCGGCAGCTCGATGGTGTATCTGATACTGTCCTCATGGGACAGATACACCGAGGCTCTGCTTACAGAGTTTGAGAAAAACGAGCTGCACACGGTCATCTGCTACATCAGCGACAACGAGGACGAGCGCCTCGACCTTTCGGGTCACAAGAGCTGCGACCTCATACAGCTTTCCCCTTACAGGGAGATCACAGGGGGGCTGAGAGAATGAGCATGATGAGCACACTTTACGATATCGTGAACATAATGCCGCTGTCGCTGCTTCTTATGATGATCTTCGGGTCTGACGCGGGGATACCGGTGCGGAGCTTCCCGGCGGTGATGATCTGCGTCGGGTTTACCGCTCTGCTGATCGCGCTGCGGAACATGAAGCTCAAGAACCGTCTGCGCGGCACGGGCATCGCTGCCGTATTCGCCGCGGGTCTGCTGATCGCGGCGGGCGAGGAGCACAGGCAGGTCTTCTTTGACAAGCACCTGTGGGTGATCTGGGTGATCTGCTTCTGCTTCGGAGCCATGGCTGCGGGGCTGATAATGTATAAGAGCATCTGGCTGCGGCGTGCCGCGGCGCTGGGCTTTCTCGCTTACGCGCTGGCGGGTATAGCTATCAAGGAGCTGGGCGTCGGCAAGGAGATCTTTGCGCTGATATGCTTTGTCGTGCTCGTCCGGCTGACGGAAGAGATACAGCGCAGCTGGGTCAAGAGCGGCAGTCCGGACATAAACGAGCACATCACAAGAGTCTCGCCGTTTATTGCGGCGCTCTGCCTGATAGTTTACCTGATACCCGCGCCGGCAAAGCCCTTCGGCTGGGAGTTCGCAAAGGATATCTTCAACAGGACGGTCTCGGCGCTGAGCAGGATCTTCGGCTCGTCCTCCGACTCCTCGGACGATTACGGGATGATCGGCTTTTCCGACGGCGGCGGCTTCTTCTCGGGGCTGAGCAGCAACGATGACGAGGTGCTGCGGATAAACGTCAACAACAGCGTGATAAGAGCCTTCCGGCTGGTGGGCTGCATGAGCGGCGATTTCAGCGGCTGCAAATGGGTATTCGATACCGCAGGCAAGACCGACTACCGCATGACCGACGCCATCGAGACTGCTGCTGCCGTGAAGAAATACGATCAGGGCTATGAGTTCGACTACATCCGCGGCACGGAGATGAGCTGCGAGACCTATTTCTACAACACGAGCTATATCTTCTCGCCCTCGAAGCTGCGGCTCGACGCGGCGTCGGAGGAAAGCCTCGGCGCCTCCGAGCATAACGGCAGCGTCCTCACCGACAAGCGGCTCGGCTACAAGGACAGCTACCGTATCTCCTGCTATGTGCTCAACTACTCCAACCCGGCGATAAAGGAGCTGCTCGACAATGCCCGGCCCCTCACCGAGAGCGAGTGGAACGAGGCAGCGCTTGCGGAGGGAGTATCCGGCAAGGCAGGGCTCAGCTATGCGGACTATCAGGCCTACCGCAGGACGGTTTACGAGAAATACTGCCGGAGCCGAGGCGTGTCCGCGCAGGTCGCGGATATACTAAGGCAGCTGCAGAGCGGCTCGTCGGGAAGATACGAGACGGTGAAGCGGCTCGAGGCGTATCTCAACCAAATGGAATACTCCACCGACTGCGGCCCTCTGCCCGAAAGCGTTACCGACGCGGGCAGCTATCTTGACTATTTCCTGCTGACCTCCCGCAAGGGCTACTGTATGCACTACTCCACGGCCTTTGTGCTGATGGCTCAGGAAATGGGCATACCCTGCCGCCATGTGCAGGGCTACTCGGTAAAGCGGGGCTCCGACGGCTCGGTCTCCGTCCGGGAGAACGACGCTCACGCCTGGCCGGAGGTCTACTTCGACAATGTGGGCTGGGTGGCCTTTGAGCCTACGCCGGGGTACTCTGTGCCTACGGGCTGGAAGGTCAGCGAGAAGGGAGCTTCTCTGCCGGATGACTGGAACGCCGGGCTCGATATCAATATCACGCCTCCGGAGCCTGCGGGCATCACCGGCGAGCCGGGCAGGGATGAGCCGGGTGTTAGCCCGCTGATATTCATTATCCCGTCGCTGGCGGCGGTGAGCTTCCTGCTTATGTTCTATGCGGTGAGCCGGACGGTGTCGGCAAAGCGTTACAGGCGCATGAGCAGCCGCGATAAGTTCAGGTACACCGCACAGCTGAGCATACGCTATCTCGGCTATCTCGGCTTTGAGCTCGGGGAGGGCGAGACGCTTTCCGAGTTCGCCGGCAAGGTCACGGGCTCGGGTGACAAGGAGCCCGGGGAGCATATAGGCTTTATCCCGGTATATGAAAGGGTGCTTTACTCCGACTGCGAGCTGACCGATGAAGACCTCGCCTCGGCGGAGGCATCCGCACACGCTCTGCGCGGGCTGGTAAAGAAGCGCAGGCTCAGGAACCGGCTGATGCTCCTGCTGCGAAATCAGTGAAGCGAATAATTGACGAACCGCCCGTGCTGCCAAAGCGCGGGCGGGTTTTGTGTTTTTTGATTTTATATCTTGATTTTTCCCGGGATTTTATATATAATGAATATATAACAGGTACACTGTACGAAAACGGAAATTTCAGGAGGCATCACTATGGATTACCAAGATTTTCTTGAGGGCGTGGACGCGCTTGCCAGCCTGTATTCTTTTGATATCCTCCCCGACGGGAGCTTCAGCGAGATACGTCTTATGGGAGTGAACAGGCAGAATGAGGGTATGCTTCATTTCAGCCCCGACGCTCCGGAGTTCTATCCGGGCATCCCTTACCGCTATTACTGGAAGGATCTTAATTTCGAGAGGGTACTCTACAAGAGCGGCAGCGAGAGAAGATCGCTGTATTCCTATGTGAATGCGAGAGGCTTCTGGCTCAAGGGGTTCTATATCCCCGTGAGCAATTTTGATACCCCTCCCGCAGAGGACGGCACCAAGACCGTTTACTGCCTCTACATCCTTGAATATGCCAACGATATCGAAACGGACTCCATGTCGCAGCACTCGGCGGATGTGGCCTCCTCCGTTACCAATATCAGCATCAAGCTCCATGAGATGCAGGATTTCTATCAGGCGATGAGTGCGGCGGCTTCGGAGATAAAGACTATCTGCGGCGCCGAGCTGTGCTCGATATACACCGTTGACGGGCAAAGTCAGAAATGCTGCCTTATCAACGGGGACGGCATACAGGGCGAACAGCTCGAGGCACTGGCCGTCGAGATGGGCTGTTCGCCGTTTGAGGTAGCCATGCGCTGGGAGAAGACCCTCGAAATGAGCGACTGTCTGCTGCTCGAGGATCTTAAAGTCATCGAGGAGCGGGATCCGGCGTGGTACAGCTCGCTTTGCAAACACGGCGTGAAGAACATCGTGCTTTACGAGATACGCTGCCAGCGGACGCTCGTAGGCTTTATCTGGGCTGCGAACGTTGACACCTCTAAAATGATGAAGATCAAGCAGACCCTTGAGCTGACCTCCTTCCTGCTTGCTGCGGTCATCCGGAACTATCAGCTCGTTTCGAGGCTTGAAATGAGAAGCACCGTGGACGGTCTGACGCAGGTAGGCAGCAGAAACGCGATGAACGACCGTGTAGACAGGTGGACCTCGGGTGCGGAGAAGCTTCCCGAAGTAATGGGAGTTGCCTTCGCCGATCTTAACGGCCTGAAGACCGTCAACGATGATGAGGGTCACGATGCGGGCGACAGGCTGCTTTCCAGAGCCGCCTCGCTGTTGAAGATCGCGTTCGGCGATCACGAGATCTACCGTGCGGGCGGCGACGAGTTCGTGGCCTTCTGTCCCGGGATCTCGGAGGAAAAGCTGCTTGAACAGGTGCAGCAGCTGCGCTCTCTTGCCGACAGCACCCACGATGTCAGCTTTGCGGTGGGTACGGCTTATGTGACCGGCGATTACGATATCTGCAAGGCTATGCAGGCCGCAGATGAGAATATGTACAGGGACAAAGAGGAATTCTACCGCCTCCATCCCGAAAAGGACAGGCGCAGGAGAAGCAGAGGATAAGATCTCAGATCATAAAGAGCAGGGTGATCAAGCCCTGCTCTTTTTGTTCGCACTCGTATATCCGGGGCGTTCCGCGGCAGCCCCTTGAGTGTTTCCGGATAGGAAATTGACTTTTCGCCGGAGGTCTGATATAATCAGATCAGCAGGGAGCAGCGAGGTATGTTTACATTTAAGAATGAGAACAGATAATAATATCAGAAATAACAGATAATAACAGATATAATATCTAATAACAATAATATAAGCAATAATAACAGATAACAATAAGCAATAATAACAGATAACAAATAGAGAAAATAAAAGTAATAATATATAATAACAAGTAATAATATCAAATAACAACAACAATAAATATATATTATATATATTTATTTTACGCCATTTTGTTAATGCTGAGTTAATATTCTGAATAAGTGCAGATAACAATTTGAGCAAGGTAAGATGACGGAACAGATCAGGAAAAGGAGGTCCCCATGAACCACGAACGCATAATCCACATACTCGAATATCTCTCCCGTGAGTCTGACGAAAAGCATGGGGTGACTATACGCGATATACAGGATCACCTCATTGAGCTCGATGAGTCCTCGGATACTTCCGTGCTGACGGTACGCCGCGACATTGAGCGGCTCACGGCTATGGGGTACGATATCCGGGTCTCTCACGGGGCTCACAACACGGCTTATTATCACCTTTCCGGCAAGGGGTTTACATTCAACGAGATACGCTTCATCGTGGACTCGGTCTCGATAAACAAGTTCCTGTCTCACAGACAGAAGGAGGAGCTTATCAAAAAGTTCAAGGGGATGTGCTCGGATTCGGAGTACAACCAGCTGATAAGCCGGGTCGAGATCACCGATATCAGCCGCATCCAGCGGGATCTGCTCGGGAACCTTGACAAGATCCACCGTCTCATTTCCGAGAAGCGTATGATGAATTTTGATTACGGCAAATTCGACACCGCCAAGCACGTGAACTACTACGACAAGCACCGCGAGATAATCCCGCTGAAGGTCCTGTATAAGAACGAGAGGTTCTATCTCCACTGTTTCAATCTGGAAAAAGATATGTATTGGACGTACCGCATCGACCGCATGAGGAACATCCGCAGCGGGGAGGTCAGCAGGAAAAAGCTGCCGCCGCTTGAAAAATACGACGGCTTTGTGCCGGATGTCTTTAAGCCGGAGCGGTTCGATACCGTCACCTTCAAGGTGCGCAGATATATGCTTGACGAAATGATCGAACAGCTCGGGGACACTGTCAGCTCTCGTGAGGATTTTGAGGATCCCGGGTACGCGATAGTCCGGGCAAAGTGCGGCATCAACAAGCAGTTTTATCTGTGGGTGATGCGCTACGGCGACGCGATAGAGATCACGGCGCCGAACGATGTCAGACAGGGGTTTGCGCAGGAGCTGAAAAATGTTTCCGAGATGTATTCAGATATACAGATACCGAACAACTGATGTGCAATACTGTAAACATCAGGAGGTGCTGCTATGGGCGCGATATTTGCAATGATCGGTCTGTTTACAGCATTTTCCTTTCCGAAGGCGCGGAGGAAGTCGGAGACTATGCTGCACGGGACAAACAGCAAAACGGTATAACTCCCGCGGGTGAGGGGGTCATACCGTTTTTCTGTCTCTTGTGAGTTTATGCGGTGGGCTGGAGTGTTGCATCGTAGCAGTAACCGCTCTCGCCGGGGTGCTTGCCGTTGGCATCTACCTGAGTCTGTGCTGCGGGAGAGGTGATCTCGGCTGCATTTGCAGAGGCGAATACGATAGTTGCGGTGGTCATTGCTGTAACAGCAGCGATACCTGCGATGATGGCCTTTACTGTTCTGTTCGGTACCCGGCAGTCCGTGTCCGCAGGCCGGCCATTCCGGGGACAGCCAGACTATCCTTTCGAGAGAGCTTTTCATCAGCTTCATACACTTCTGTACGGTTATCTGTTACAGATATCCTGTCGTCGTTTTCGGGACATATTTTCATGGTATCCATCTCTTGTATCCCGGTCTGTGCGAGCATACCGTTATCGCTCTCTGCTCCGTATATTATATC
Organism: Ruminococcus sp.; assembly: GCA_017534595.1. Classification (GTDB taxonomy): domain Bacteria; phylum Bacillota; class Clostridia; order Oscillospirales; family Ruminococcaceae; genus FB2012. Next base: position 2,537 of record JAFXVY010000087.1, on the reverse strand, counting down.
AGATGTCGGGGGAAAGTCAATTCGGGGCGGGGGAGTGTGAGGTGAGCTTTTTATAAATATGTGCGGAAAAATGTGTCAGATATATAAATACTGAATAACTGATATGATATGATTCAGCTGTAAAGAAATATAATGCCGATTAGACACGGTACATTTTCAGATAACACACGAAAGGAGGCGGGACCCCGTGACCGGACCCGAATTAAACGCCGCTCAGCTCGAAGCCGTCCGCGCCACCGAGGGATATGTCAGAGTAGTTGCCGGGGCGGGCTCCGGAAAGACCAAGGCGCTGACCCACCGCTTTGCGTTTCTCGTCAACGAAATGGGTATACTGCCCGAGAACATCCTCTGCGTGACCTTCACCAACAAGGCCGCCAACGAGATGCGCCAGCGGATACACAACCTCATCGGCGATAACGACACCGGACGCATCAACACCTTCCACGGCTTCTGCGTGTCGATCCTGCAGGAGGACAGCCACGCGGTGCAATACCCAAAGAGCTTTCTCGTTCTCGACAACAGCGATATCGACGCCATGCTGAGGATAATCTACGAGGAGCGTGGGCTCACCCTCCGGGATATGACCTTCTCGGATGCCCGGGATATGATCGAGATACAGAAGCTCTTTAAAAAGCCGGAATACTATCTCGATATGCTGGATATGTCCGACGAGGCGCTGAAGGAGAAATATCTTAACGCCAAAAACACCGATGACATAATCTTTTACGGCTATCTGTATCAGGAGAAGAAGTGCTTCGCCCTCGATTACAACGACCTGATAAAGTTCACGCTCTACATCTTCGCCCGGAATGAGGATATCAGACTGAAATGGCAGCAGCGGCTCGAATACATCATGATCGACGAGTTCCAGGACATCGACGCTTTGCAGTATGAGCTTATGGAGGTGCTGAGCGGATTTCATCACAACCTGTTCATCGTGGGCGACCCCGACCAGACCATCTACACCTGGCGCGGTGCTGATGTGAAATATCTGCTGGACTTCGAAAAGCATTTCTCGCCCTGCAAAACGGTGATGCTGCTGAAAAACTACCGCTCCACCCCCCAGATACTTGCCGCCGCAAATTCGCTGATCGAAAAGAACAAGCACCGAATCAAAAAGTCACTGGAAGCAGTGCTGCCGGACGGCGAAAAACCGGTGTTCAGCTTTTTGAAAAACACCGACGAGGAAGCTGTGCGCATAATCGGCAGGATTAAACAGCTGCGTGAAAGCGGCGTGCCATACCGGGATATGACGGTGCTTTACCGGGCACATTACATTACCCGCCCGGTGGAGGAAGCTCTGCTGAAAGAGAAGATACCCTACCACATCTACAGCGGCGTGCCATTCTTCGGCAGAGCCGAGATCAAGGACGCGCTGAGCTATCTGCGGATGATCGCGGCGCAGGACGATCTGTCCTTCCGGCGTATCGCCAACAACCCGAAGCGCAACATCGGCAGGCGGCGAATGGAGTTCCTCGAACAGTACGCCGAAAAGAGCGGCTGCACGCTCTACACCGCCCTGAAACAGACCCTCGATGACGATATCTTCGCGGGAACAAAGGCACGGAGCTTTGTGAACCTCATCGAGACTTTCTCCGAGGGCTGCGAGAACAAGCGGCTGTCCGACCTGCTCACCGCTATCCTCACCGAGAGCGGCTATGAGGCGATGCTGCGCACCGAGGGCAGTCAGGAGAGGCTCGACAACCTGGCCGAGCTGAAACAGTCGGTGCAGGACTACGAGAACACCTGCGGCGAGGAAGCCACGATACTCCACTACCTTGCCCACGTTGCGCTGTTCACATCAAGCGACGAGGACGACAGCTCCGACAAGGTGAAGCTGATGACCGTTCACGCGGCAAAGGGTCTGGAGTTCCCCTACGTCCTGCTCTGCGGGATGAACGAGGGGATATTCCCGTCGCGGAAGGTCAGAGACCTACTCGGTATAGAGGAGGAGCGCCGCCTCGCATTCGTTGCCATGACGAGAGCCGAAAAGGGGCTGTACCTCTCCGGCGCGGAGGGGCGCAATCTTGACGGTTCGCCGCGCTATCCCTCCCGGTTCGTGCTGGATATCGGCGACGGTCTCCTTGAATTTGACCCGCCGCAGACCGATACTCTTATCCGCGACGCAAGGGAGTACATAGCAAGCCGGGACAGGTTCCTCCCCGAGGACTTTGAAAGCGGGCTCTTCGCGGTGGGTGCGAGGGTGGTACACGCCATTCTCGGAGCGGGCACCGTCCTTGAGCTCGACAGGACACGCAGCGCTTATCTTATCAAGTTCGACGACCTCTCGACGCCGAGAAAGATCTCGCTGAAAGTCAGGCTGAATGAGGCAAAAGGCTGAAAACAGGGTAACAGTCCAGATAATTGTACTTGTTTTGAGCTGTTTTGCTTAAGGTAACACCGCACAACCATTGTGCGTCAGACGCGCAGTCAGATTTTTCGTCAGATTGCCTAAATTCGACGCCGCCTTGCTGGCGCAAGGCAAGGAGAATTTGGGTAATCTGACGGAAAATATGCAAGCGGATGATGTACAAAGG
>JAFXVY010000086.1 GCA_017534595.1 Ruminococcus sp. | reverse complement strand
CTGCACGCCATCTGCTTGCCAGCTTTCCGTCATATCACCCAAATTCTCCTTGACTTGCGTTAGCAAGCCTGCGTCGAATTCGGGCAATCTGACGAAAATCTGGACGGCGCATCTGACGCACAGGGGTTGTGCGGTGTTGCCCAAGTGTTTTGTCCGCATGACCGAGCAAAGCGTCCCCCGCCCGATCACCGGCGAAACGGTCTGTTCTTACATTATTATAAGAGAACCATTGGAAGACAGCCAAAATCACCGGCTTTAGACTCCGGTGATTTGTGAAAATTTATCCTTGACTTATATTGTGCGTTTTGATATACTTTATATTGTGTGTGTATGTGTAAATATGCGGCACACAGGTTTTTGCCGGACGCTCCCGCAAGGGAGTGAAATACAAACATAAGATCAGGAAAGGAACGATAACAATGAAGATCAAAAGAACACTGGCACTGTTAGCAGCTGTTGCCTGCATCGGTATGACCGCCTGCAGCTCCGATGACAGCTCTTCCAAGAGCGACGATTCCACTGCTTCCCGCGAGGAAGTCTCCTCCGCAGCAGATTCTGACAAGCCTGCCGATTCTGACGAGGACAGCAAGGGCGAAGAGCCTGCACAGTCGGCTCCCGATGAGTCCGGTGAGGACGAGGTGCCTGCGGCTCCTTCAAAGTCTCTTGACGAGATCAAGGCCGATTACGCCGAGGCAGAGGTAAAGAGCCCCGTACTCAAGGAAGTCGGCAGCTTCGAGATAGAGGGCGTCGGCTTCAAGGATGACAACATCTATACCTTCAAGAACGATGACGAGGTAGTTCTTTACGATTATATGGGCAAGGAGCTTCTCGGCGGCAAGGCTGAGTATATCAGCAAGCTCGGCAAGACCGGCCTCTATGTATATCAGGCAAAGGGCACCGAGGCGACCATCTACTGCGGCATCATCGACGCTCAGGGCAACGAGATCGTATCCTCCGACGAGAAGTGCGGACTCTTTGAGGAGCTCGACGACCGCTTTGTAATGGCATTCTTCCCCGAGGCCGAGACCACCAACGGCGACGAGGCTATCTACTATGCCACCAAGAGACAGTTCAGCGTTGAGGCTCAGGAAGGCGACGTTTACTATACCGGCAAGGTAAAGGTATACGACACCAAGGAGCGTAAGTTCCTTGAGAGCACTACCGAGTCCTATGCTCCCCGCTATAAGGTATGCGGCGACTACATCTCCTATTATGACAACGACTATAACGAGATCATCGTAAGCTCCGCAGAGGACAAGAAGATCGAGCTCGCCGACACCTGCTCGCTCACCGGCTCGAAGCTCATCACCTGCTGGAAGAACGACAAGACCTACGCTTACGATCACGATATGAACCTCCTGTTCACTACTCCCTACAACGTTTCCACACTCACCGACAGCGACGAGTTCTACAGCCTCTGTGATACCGACAACCACAAGTACGGCGTTATCCACTACACCGGGACCGTTATCATCGAGCCCAAGTACGCCGGCATCGACTACCTCGGCGGCGGCTACTTCTCCTATCAGACGACCGACGATTACAGCAAGAAGGGCATCGTTGACCTTGACGGCAAGGAGCTCACCAAGGATGACTACAAGTATATCACCTATGAGGGAGTTCCCGGCTGCTTCAGCGTATGCAAGGCTGACGCCAAGTATGAGCTCGTAAACCTCAAGTCCGGCAAGACCGTCAGCACCGACGGCGATTACAGCTTCTCCGTAGGCGGCTACATGAAGGAAGGCGACCTCTACGCTTACCATGTTATCGGCAAGGACGACACCTCTCTCAAGGTGAAGTACAGCGGGACCTACTTCGGCAGCTATATCCTCAATGTCAACAACGATAAGGCCCTGTATGACCTCGTTACCGGCGAGAAGCTGCTCGAAGGCTTCGATAAGGCTTACAACGCCTTCGGTTACATCTATGTCCTCAAGGACGGCAAAGTCACTGTCTACGAGGCAGAATAAGCATATCCTTTGAATAATACAAACACCGGCTTCACCGCGTTTGCGGCGAGGCCGGTTTGTTTTTCTGTCATTTTTTAAAGCACTCTTCCGGTCCAAACTTCCATCCCCCGCGCCGGGGATAAAGCCGAAAAGCGACTTATCTTTCACAACCATTTACTTATACTCTCGGGAAGGGAGAACGTCTCCCGGTTCTTGTGCCCGCCTTTATAGTTCTTGAACAGCAGCTTGCCCGAATCGTTGTCGTTGGTCTTATAAAGCCTGAACTCTGTCTCTTTCAGCGGGAAGCTTCTGTCCCCGAGCTTCAATGTAAAGGAAAACCCGCTCTGCTCCGTCCCGACTTTGATGATAAACTCTCCCTGCAAGGCACTTTCACATCCTGCGAACGCCTCGTCAAAGGTCTTCAGGATCTCAGTCTCGCTGAAATAGATAAAGGCCGCGTATCTCTGCTGCCCGCTCTCAAATCTTATGAAAGCATCCTTAATCCGCGAAGGCTCCGTATCCTCTTTCCACTCGCCGCCGGAGAGTATCTTCTCACCGTTCAAGAAATTGCAGATCGTCTTTGTGACCTTCAAGCCTTCTCCGGCGCGGAACACGATACTGTACGCGAAGCGCTTGAGGAACTCGTCTATCTTATCGTCAGAGGGCGTTTGAATGGCTCTGCACTTGTCCACATTGACAGTGTATTCCGAAATGAGCTCGGAGACTCTCTCCTCGTGACCGTCTGTCACTTCCCCCTGCAGGGGATACTCTATCATGATATTGTGTATCTGATTTTGCCTGTTGTGATACATCAGCACCCTGCCCCGCGGCATGAGGCGCATCTCAATATCGTCGAGCCAGAAGCGGTCGGTATCCTCAAAATAACGGTCAAGCTCCTTGGGCAGCGGGGTCTCTGTCTTGTAAGTCTTACCGTCGGAAAGATCGTGCCAGATCAGCAGCATACTGTCCGGCACAAAGACCGTCCTGTCGTTCGCATCGTTCTCGTTCGTGTATCCGAGGCAGCCGCAGACAACCCCCGTCGGGCGTGCTTTGAACGTCCCCGCCGGGAACTCGAAGCTTCCCTTTATCAGCAGACAGGGAAGCATCCCGTAAGTTTTAATGTTGATACACTTGCACCCGTAGACATCCCAGTGGGTCAGTTCCTCCGGGCTCGCGTCGAGCTCCTTGGCCTCCCACGAATCGTATTTTTCCACCATGCCCGCTCGAAACAGCGTCTTGCGGTAGTCGTCCCCCCGGAGCTTTGCCCATCTGGCTGCTTCGTCAAAGGAGTCCCCCGACACAAACGACCGGCGGTTGCCGAGAATATTGTAAAGCCCTATCTGTGCCGCAAAAGCCAGAACTATTATCAGCCCGACCTGCTTTTCCCCGGGCGTCAGGAACTTAATAAGGAAAAAGGATATCAGCCCGAGAATGAATGACGCTCCCCCGATGAAGATCCCGCGGAAGGCCCGCGCCATGCCGTTTCCGGCAGGGTCGCTGTTGGGATAGAAGGGCGCAAAGCTGAACCAGTACCAGTCAAAGGCGATAACGGCAGCCATGGAGAAAAACGCCGATCTCTGGGCGGTGAACCAGATCGCCGCCAGCTGCGTGCCCAACGTGAGCAGCAAAAATGCTGTCAGCAGAAAATTATGCGCTGCCCTGACGGGGTGGTAATGCTCTTTGAGCGCATATCCTCCGAAGCTGAACAGTATGCCGGCCGCCCACAGTATAATCACCCGGACCATTATTTACTGCCGGCCTCTTTGAAGCAGATAAGGAAGCAATCCCTGTCCGTGATGAACTCCGCTCCGGTATCTGCGCCGTATTCGTCGATCAGCCTTACGAGGACATCGTCCTCCTCCAGCAGCCTGTCATACTCATCCGGGTCGTCCGACCGCGCTACGGTGTGAACGATCTCAAGCTCGCGCAGCTCACCGTCCCCTGTCACATACATATAAGCCTTGTCACCGGGACGGGTATTCTGCCCGTCGATATAATAATCTGTTTCTTCGTCGGTGTCCTCATCGTAGGCGGACACCTCCCAGTTCTTCTCGAGATATTCTCTGGTGATCTCTCCCGGCGCATCGGATGTGCCTGCATCGCCTGCTCCGGTATCGCCTGCACCCGCTTCGCCTGCGTCAGCATCGTAAGCGCTCAGCAGGCTCATCAAGGCCGCCATATCTTCATCGTCAAGACCGGTGGATGTGTTTTGCTTCAAGGCCTTGTTCATATCGAAATCCGAGGAAACATGGTTGTAGTATTTTTTCAGCAGCCCGAGGACGTTCTCCTTTTCCTGCTCCTCAAAATTACAGAACCTGACGTGCAGCATCCTGAGATCGTAGCCGTTGTATATTTTCAGTATCTTCTCCAGCCCGTAGTTTGTCCTGTCGGAAATGCAGAAGGTGATAAAATTATAGACTTCCCAGTCGTCCTCGATCTTCCAACCCGGGAAAGCAGCCAGCAGCTCCTTGTTCAGAGGGCGTACATCCACCTGCTCATACCTGCTGCATTTTTCCTTGTCATGCTGATAGGTGCAAAGCTGGAAAAATGCGATCGCATCCTGATCGCTCTCAAAGGACTCCCCGATCTTCCATGCGTAGAACTCCTCTTCCTTCTTGTCGGGGTATTTCCCGCCGTGAAACAGCGCATATACTACCTCTTCAACCGTCCAGGGCCAGTCGTAGGTGTCGCAGAGCTCCCTGTACTTTGCTGCCTTCCAGCCGTTGCCGGTCATCGCATTGAGCTCGTCGCAGAGCTCCTGCGGCAGCTCACCCTTGATGCCTGCGCCCTCCTTTACCAGAGCCTCCGCCCTTGCGAGCATCTCCCTGTCCGCGGATACCTTGCTCCAATCAGCCGTTTTCTTTGCCATGATTTTTCCTCCTTTTTCGGTTTTCGATCCATTTTACTTCCGGAATGTAATTATATTACAGCTATTATAACATTATGAAACAAGGATGTCAACCTGTTTTTTCGCAAGGTGTAGTCAGAGGGCTCCGGGAATGATCTCAGAATAAATTACCTGCCTGTAAAAAATACGCCGCCCTTTGCGCTCTGCAAAAGGCGGCGTTTGTTTTTATAGCTCGATACCCGGCAGCTTCTCCCGGTAAAGGCAATACCGCAGAAGTAAGGATCCTTGTCAGACCCGCAGGAATATATCTCCGAGAGTATGCCGGGGACATCCGGATACTCAAGGGCAATACCGCACGACCCCTGTGCGTCAGATCGCGCGCAAGCTCAATAAAGTTGAGCTGAGGTTTTCGTCAGATTGCCTAAATTCGACGCAGGCGGGCTGGCGCCCGGCAAGGAGAATAGTGTCAACAAGTTGACACGGTAATAATGACGGAAAGCTGGCAAGCAGATGGCGTGCAGAGGCGTCAGCCGCGGGTTGTGCG
>JAFXVY010000085.1 GCA_017534595.1 Ruminococcus sp. | reverse complement strand
CGCACAACCCGCGGCTGACGCCTCTGCACGCCATCTGCTTGCCAGCTTTCCGTCATTATTACCGTGTCAACTTGTTGACACTATTCTCCTTGCCGGGCGCCAGCCCGCCTGCGTCGAATTTAGGCAATCTGACGAAAACCTGGACTTCGCATCTGACGCACAGGGGTCGTGCGGTATTGCCTTAAAACAATCTCCATACAGGGATTTCTCACAAAGTGCAAGCTCCTACCCCAAAAAATCCGTGAGCGAAGCGAACACCTTAATTATTCATTTTTCATTATTCATTATTCACTATTCATTATTCCCGGTACTCTTCCATGAGGTATCCCTCGAAGATGTCGCCCTCCTTGATGTCGGTGAACTTCTCGAGAGTGATACCGCACTCGTAGCCCTCGGCGACTTCCTTGACGTCGTCCTTGAAGCGCTTGAGCGAGGACATCTTGTCGTCCGCGATGATAATGCCGTCACGCACAACTCTGATAAGATCGTTTCGGCCGATCTTTCCGCTGAGCACATAGCAGCCCGCAACATTTCCGACGTTGGAGATCTTGTAGACCTGCCTTACCTCTACTCTTGCGGTGTCGGTCTCGCGGTACTTGGGAGCCAGCATACCCTTCATGGCGGTAGTGATCTCCTCGATCGCATCGTAGATGATCCTGTAGAGGCGGATATCCACGCCGTCTCTCTCGGCCTGCTCCTTGGCAACGGGGTCGGGACGCACGTTGAAGCCTACGATTATCGCATTGGAAGCGTTTGCGAGCATAACATCCGACTCGCTCACGGCACCTACCGCACCGTGGATGACTCTTACTCTTACCTCGTCGTTGGAGATCTTCTCGAGGCTTTGCTTTACAGCCTCGACCGAGCCCTGAACGTCCGCCTTGACGATTATCGGCAGCTCCTTCATCTCGCCCTCGCTGATCTGGCTGAACAGATTGTCGAGAGTTACCTTGCTGATCTTCTTGAACTCCTCTTCCTTGGCCTGATGACGTCTCTGCTCAACAAGCTCTCTTGCAAGCTTCTCGTCGGCAACGGCGTTGAAGGTATCGCCGCTCATCGGCACCTCTGCAAGGCCCGTGATCTCGACGGGAGTCGAGGGGCCTGCCTTGTCTATCTTGTGACCCTTGTCGTTGGTCATCGTTCTTACTCTGCCGACAGCCGTACCCGCGATGATGACATCGCCTGCGTGCAGCGTGCCCGCCTCGACCAGAACGGTAGCGGTCGGACCCTTGCCCTTGTCGAGCTTGGCCTCGATAACGGTACCCTTTGCGGCCTTGTGAGGATTGGCCTTGAGCTCCTTGACCTCGGCAACGAGCAGTATGTTCTCAAGCAGATCGTCGATGCCCATGCCCGTCTTTGCGGATACGGGTACAGCGATAACGTCACCGCCCCACTCCTCGACAACGAGGCTGTGCTCGGTGAGCTCCTGCTTTACTCTCTCGGGGTCTGCGCCCTCCTTATCCATCTTGTTGATCGCAACGATTATGGATACGCCCGCGGCCTTTGCATGGTTGATCGACTCAACTGTCTGGGGCATGATACCGTCATCTGCGGCAACAACGAGGATCGCGATATCGGTGACGTTGGCACCTCTCGCTCTCATGGCGGTGAAGGCCTCGTGACCCGGGGTATCGAGGAAGGTGATCTTCTTGTTCTTGTAGTATACCTGATAAGCGCCGATGTGCTGGGTGATGCCGCCGGCCTCGCCCTCGGCAACGTTTGCGTGTCTGATGCGGTCAAGGATAGAGGTCTTGCCGTGATCGACGTGACCCATTACTACTACGACGGGGCATCTCTCCTCGAGATCCTCCTCGCTGTCGGCCTCATCGGTGATGAGCCTCTCCTCGATAGTAACGATGACTTCCTTCTCGACCTTTGCGCCCAGCTCCTCGGAAACGAGTGCTGCGGTATCGAAGTCGATGACCTCATTGATCGAAGCCATAACGCCGAGACCCATAAGCTTCTTGATGACCTCGGTAGCGGTGACTTTCAGTCTCGAAGCCAGCTCGCCGACGGTGATCTCGTCGGGGATGAGCACCTTGAGCTGCTGCTTTCTGGCCTTCTCCAGCTCGAGACGGCGCAGCCTCTCCTTCTCGGTCTCGGCCTCGCGCTTTCTCGCACCCTGGTTCTGCTGCTTCTTGTACTGCTGAGACTTCTGGGTGAGCTTCTGCTTCTTCTGGAAGTTATCCTTGCTGCGGTTCTGCTTGGTGTTGGCAAGGTTATCGTATTTCTCGTTGTACTTGTCGAGCTCGACATAGCTGCCGCGGGTATCGACATTTCTTCTGCCGCTGCCCTCGCTCGACTCGGAGACGGTATAGCCCTCGTCGGTGCTGCCGGAGCGCGAGCCGCCGATAACGGTCTTGACGCCGTGCTCCTGCTTCTTGGCCTGCTTCTTGGGCTCCTTGCGCTTCTCGGGCTTCTTCTCCTCGGGCGCTGCGGGCTTCTTCTCTGCGGCAGGCTTCGCCGGAGCCTCGGGCTTTTCGTCCTTGGGCTTGACTTCTTCGGCGGGCTTGGGAGCCTCCTCCTTCTTTTCCTCCGGCTTTTTCTCCTCTGCCTTCTTGACGGTCTTGGGCTTTCTCTCGGGAACGCCCTCCGGCCTTACGTTGTTGGCAAAGAAGGCGTCGAAGTTCTCCGCCTGATTATTGAGCGTAAAATAATCGAATACGAAGCTGACCTCCTCGGGAGTGAGCGACGATACCGTCTTTTTGGGCTCCCCTCCGAGCGCTGCAAGGCACTCCACCAGCTGACTGCTCTGCAGCTTCAGATCCTTAGCCAGCTCATTCAGTTTATATTTCTTAGTTGCTGCCATCAATCAAGTTCCTCCATTCGGTCGGTTTTGATAGTCTCGATACTCTCAAGACCCTCGGCACAGCTCCGGGCAAAGCCCCTGTCTGTCACCGTTATTATCCCGCTGCGCTTACCGAGCGCCGTTCCGATCTCATCCATGGTCATCCCTATGGCGTAGAGCGGGACATTGTATCTTCCGCAGTAATATCTGATCTCCTTGAGACTCTTCTCGGAAAGGTCGGTGCCCGTGAAGACTGCGCAGGCGCTTCCGCCGCGGCAGCCGTCCTTGGCCTGATCCATACCGAGGGTCAGCTTTCCTGCTTTCAGGCATATCGTCAGCAGGCCGGTCTTATTCTTCTTCACCACTGAGCTCCGCCTCCATACTGTCATACACTGCTTCGTCTATCCGGCACTCAAAGCTTTTCTCGAATTTCCTTGCCTTGCGCGCCTTACGGAAGCATTCCAAATCCTTACATATATATGCGCCTCTGCCGGCCTTTCTTCCCGTCAGGTCGAGGGATATCTCCCCCTCCTTGCTTCTGACGGCGCGGATGAGCTCCTTCTTGGGCTTCATCTCGCCGCAGCCGAGGCACATCCTCATCGGGATCTTCTTAGGCTTCATGGCTTACTCCTCATCGTCCTCTTCTGCCTCCGGCACGGGATCCTCGGGAAGGATATCTATCCTGTAGCCCGTAAGTCCGGCGGCGAGCTTGGCGTTCTGACCCTTGTTGCCGATGGCGAGCGAGAGCTGGTTGTTAGGCACGATGACCTTGCACTCCCTTACCTCCTCGTCCTCGTAGACCTCGACGCTCTTGACCTCAGCGGGGGCGAGAGCCTTGGCGATGAACTCGGCGGGATCGTCGCTCCAGAGGATGATGTCGATCTTCTCGCCCTTGAGCTCGCTTACTATCGCGGAGATCCTCGACTTGCCGGGGCCTATGCAGGCGCCGATGGCGTCAACGTTGGGGTCGTTGCTGACAACAGCGATCTTGCTCCTCGAGCCAGCGACTCTCGAGATCGCCTTGACCTCTACGATGCCGTCGGCTATCTCGGGTATCTCGCGCTCGAACAGTCTCTTGACCAGCTCGCGGTGAGTTCTCGAGATCCTGATCGAGGGCTTCTTATCGGGCTGCGACACGCCCACGACATAGACCTGTATAACGTCGCCGGGCTTGAGCACCTCGCCGGGGATCTGTTCCTTTCTGATGAAGTAGATCTCGTTCTTGTCGATCGTTACCACTGCATTGAGGGTAGCGGGCTCGACCTTCTGCACAGTCGCGGGCACGCACTCGAACACCTTATCCTTATACTGCTCGATGAGCTTTTCTCTTTCAAAGCCCTTGATCTCGTGCTTTATGGACTGCTTGGCGAGCATTGCGGCCACACGGCCGAACTTTGCGGGGTTGAGCTTGATCTCGGCTGTTCCGCCGACTCTTGCTCTTTTGGAGAGTGTTCTTGCCTCGTCGAGGCTGATCTGGTTGCCGGGATCCTCCGGCTCGCCCTCGACGATCTCCTTGAGGATCTTCATTTCAAACTTCCCGGTCTCGCGGTCTATCTCGACGGAGATATTCTCGCACTCGGGGTAATCCTTTTTGATCGCCTTGATGATGCCGGCTCTTACCGTTTCGATCAGTGTTTCGACGTCTACGTTGTTCTCCTTGGCGAGAAGCGCCAGCGCGTCAAAAAATTCCTTGTTCATTTTTCTCAACCATTCCTTTCACTGCAAGGCTCGCCCTGCTCATATTCATACCTATTGATGCGCTCCGTAAACCGGAGCAATAAAAAAGACCGGAACTTTTGTCTTCCAGCCTTTCTCCAATATCATGATATATTATACCACGTTCTTTCGCACTTTTCAAGGGGGTGAGGCTGTTTTTTGGGACATTTTGGTTAATTTTTTGTGAACTTATCCCGTATTTCAGCCTTCATTGGCCTCCTCGGTGCTTCTTATGGTGTTCCGGTTCTTGCGTATGCCCTCGGCGAAGTCGATGGGCATCGTGAAGAGCACGCCTGTATTCGGCATTGACAGATCCCCGACCGTGGAATAGATGACCTTTCTTGCGATCTCGAGCTGATCGTCCCTGATGACCGAGAGGATCGTGCGGTTATCCTCGTCGTCGGCGGAGCTGAACAGTGCTCTGATCGAAGCGCTGACGAAGGAGCTGTCGAACCTGGACAGCGTCATCGCCATACCGGAGGATTCGATTATGGTAGCGCCGCCGATGCCGGCTGCGGAGAGCCCCTCGAGCAAATACTCGAGCGCATCGAGCTTATTGAGTATCAGGACCATCAGCTTCAAATAAAAGACCTCCTGTCAATCTGTTTGCGAGGCATCGTCTGCGGTAAGTGCGGCGCCGCCGTTGACGGCTTTGATACCGTAGACCTCGGCGAGCTCGTTCATAAAGGTCTGAGCGATGACGAAGCGGTCATCCTCTTTCCACTCGCCGTCGGGCTTCTTGAGAAGCACCGGCTTGATATTCTTATCGAGCAGCTCTGTCAGATAGGGTTTGTTCTCGCGGTAGTCGGCATTGGTATAGTCGGTCTGGCCGCCGTTGACGAGCTTATTGAAAATATTGTCGAGAGAATTCTTGGTAAGTGTCGCCTGCTGGAAGGCATTGACCGTAAGCTGGTTAAGTATCGAGGCGAAGAGATCCTGCTCGGATTTCTTGCCCTCGGGCAGCAGACCCGAAGCGAGCAGTATCCTTGCCTGCCTTGCGGTCAGCTCCACGGGTATGCCGGCGCGGTAGGAGATATCCGCCTCGTCGTCATTTTCGGAGATACGGTAAAGCTCCTCGGACGGGGTGAAGATGACTCCGCCGATGATATCGAAGATGCTTTCAAATGCACCTTCGCTCACGGTAACGTAATGGTCTATGCTTATATTGAGCGTCTGCTCCACCGACTGCTTGAGGTTCGTGATGCCGCCGGAGATATAGGTCTCCTTGAAGAGCTTTCCGGTGCTGCTGTCAACTGTCTCCGCAGGCAGCGGAACGATTATAACATGGTTCTCCTCGGGGATGACCTTATACACTGCGACGTCGCACAGCGAGCCCATCTGGTTTGTTCTTGCGAACATAAGGCTGAAGCTGTGATCGGTGCGCACGGTATCGGTCGTGCTCGAGGTCTTATCAAAGGTGACCTTTTTGAGCAGCTTTGTCGCAATAAAGGCGAAGATCGCCATAAACAGCAGCAGTGTCAGAAAATAGACCAGTGCCACAGGCGCCTGGGACTTTTTCTTTTTTGTCTTAGCCATCTTTTATACAAACTCCTTCTGATGCCGGGCGGCGGCATATCTGTCAGCTTCCGATATAGAACAGCGGGTTATCGTCGAGCCGGACGATGCGGCAGTCGATCCCGGCGCGCTTGGCCATATTGATCGTCTGTATCGTGCCCGAGCCCTTCTCCTTATTCTTCAGCACGGCTATTATCCGCGAAGAGCTGTCCACCATGAACTGATTTCTTTCCTTATAGCAATCCTTGCTGTATGACCCGGAGACAAACAGCGTGGGGCAGCTCCCGGTCAGCAGGCCGTAGAGATATCTGTCCCGGAGATTTTTGATCTCTCTGCTCTGCCCCGGGTAGGGCACGGCGCATATCAGCCTGATACCGTGACCCTGCTGCATAAGATCGTAGACTATCTCGGCGCAGATCATATCGACGCCGTCGGCCATGCCGGAGATGAAGGTATCGAAGCCGTCCTTCTCCGCCTCCTCGATCTTGAGGTAGAGCACGCTTATCAGATTTTTCATCCCGACGCTGTTACGGTCGCCGCCGAAGGGCAGGTCTCTGCCCCGGTGACCCGTAAAGCAGCAGGTCTTTGCTTTTACAATGTCATTCGGCACAGACATCCCCGAAAGCTCCTTTCGCCTGCCGCATCACGCGGGATAAGTCAGAAAACGGTCATCTATATTATTATAACACAAAGCTTCACATTTGTAAAGAGACAATGCTCTTTACTCCATCATATCGCTCATGAGCTGGATCTGGCCGGGGGTATAGCCGCTGGACACCGACATTCCGAACAGCACGTCGGTGACGCCGATCCTCTCGAACAGCTCCTTCATGGAGATATCGACATATCTGAAATCAACGACATAGATCTTCTCGAAGCTGCCCACAAAGAAAGGCACGAGGGCGTTTCCGTAGCTGTCCTTGATGAGCACGAGGCATCTGCCGTTGCCGACATCGGTCTTGATCTCGGTGATATTGCGGTCGCCGCCCATGATAGCGGAATAGCAGCCGTCGCCGGAGACCCAGTCATAGAACAGGTCGTCCACTACGCCGTTTGAGAACCAGCTGTCGTAATAGGTAACGGTATAGTCATTGGCGGGCTTATAATAATAGAAGGTATCGGGGTGGTCTCCGAGCTCCTTGACATAGCCGCTGAAATAGTTCATCGTGCCGCCGAAGCCCTCTATCTTACACTGCTCGTAGCTGTCGAGGGGAGCCGAGGGAACGCCGGCGAGCTGGCAGAAATACTGGGCTGCATAATATGCGCCGAGGGGCTGCCAATGGTGGTCGGTACGGGAATAGATATATTCGGCGAGGTGCTTGTTCAGCACGTCGATGAGATCCACGTTGGTAACATCCGAGCTGAGGTACTTGCCGAGATCCTTGATAGCCTGGCTCTGGTCGTCGTAGGCGTCGGCCATATCGGGCGGCATATAGAAAGCCGAGGCGAGGGGCACGCTCATATTATAGACATTGACGCTGCTGCCGACCATTTCCTTATAGCGGTTTATCATTTCGGCATAGGTCTGGCCGATGCTTTCGGTAGAATAGAACGAGAGCAGGGCTCTTACCTTATCGCCCTCATATCTGTCGGCGATGATGATATTATTCTTAGCCCACTCGCCGTAGGAGGGCATCATTTCCTCGAGGGGGAGGACGGTAGAGACAGTTGTTTCGGGTACCGGCTCGGTGATCTCGGTAGTAGTCTCCGTGATAGTTTCGGTAGTTGGGACAGAGGTTTCGGCGGGGGGTACTTCTGTTTCGAGGGGGACAGAGGTGACGGTATGTTTAGTAGTAAGCTCACTGTTCTCGCCGATACTGTTACCGCAGCTCACGAGGGAGAGGGTGAGGGCTGCGGCGGCGAGGGAGGCCAGATACTTTTTCATTATTATACTCCTTTCGGGCAGAAAAAATGCTATCGTTCTATATTATACCACAATTATTCGGGCAAATCAAGGGGGAAACAAGAGAAAATGCACGTTCTGAAACAGAAGAAACGCACAGAGTCCTAACGCGGACGGGTCCTAACGCGGACGGCGTATTTCCGCCTTTGGTTTATGGAGTGCAGGAAAAGCACTTCGGTTTGACGGCGGGCTGAACAAAGTGCAAGACCCAAACGCGAAGCGACTTGGGGTCAAGGGGACTCGGTCCCCTTGCGGGGGTCGAGGGGGCAGAGCCCTCCTCGCGGGTCGAGGGCAGAGCCCTCGCACGGCTCCGCAGGCACAAATAACTCAATACAAACAAGGCGCTGCGCCCAAAATCCAAAGGGCACAAGCGCCTTGTTATTTTGCTATGCTTCGGGGACAATTATTCGCAGCGCCGTCAAGGCAGTTCGTCGCCCGCAGGCACAGGAATAGTGAGGATGCGAACGCATCCGAGGTAATTCCGTCCGGGTCCTCGGCGCGGACGGCGCAATTCGCGTCACGCTCCCTCTGGTCGCTTAACTGTCTGCGGGCGACGTGCTGTGTGGGCGCGCCGCGGCGTTAAATAAGACCGTAAGCTGTTCTGCAATTCACGCTCTTAACTTCGTATAGGCCGAAAGTTCTGCGCCCGCCCTGTCTCGGGGGCTTTCCGGTCGCCCCCGAACCCCTTCGGGTGATCCGCTTCCCAACCCATTCGGAGGGGCACTTTCACACATCCTGCGGGACAAAAAAAGGAGCCGCATAATGCAGCTCCTTTATGTTGTTTTTTACATACCCGTAATACCCGAACGTTCAATACCTTCAATGAAGTACCGTTGCAGGAATACATACATTACAAGCAGCGGCGTTATCGAAAGTACACATCCGGCTTCAAGCCATACGATTATCTGTCTCGTCGATACCGCCTGGTTGTTGAACAGCTTAACTCGCAGCTGCGCGTCAAGGTTCTTTAACATCAGCGCTACCGTCTTCGTGTTGTTGAAGAATGAGCTCGATACATAGAAGTCGTTCCAGTACCATACGATCGAGAACAGGAATACCGTCAGGAAAGATGTCTTCGCGTTAGGTACCATGATGACAAGGAATGTCTTGAACGGCCCGCAGCCGTCAAGATATGCAGCATCTTCAAGCTCCTTCGGCAGACCTCTGAAGAACTGCCTGAATATGAAGATGAACAGACCGGCTCTGATTCCGTTTGCAAACATCGCCGGCAGATACATCGCCCAACCGGTGTCGATCAGCGAGATGCTCGTGCTTCCGAAGAAGAATCTGAACTGCATGAACAGCGGGATGGTGATGATCTGAGGGGGAACTATGATCATCATAACTACTATCGCAAAGAGCAGCTTCTTGAACTTGAACTGGAATCTTGCGAAGCCGTAGCCGGTGATCGCGCAGGTGATAACCTGGAGAATGGACGATATAACGTTCATTCTTAAGGTAGTGCCTACCGTTGCGCCGAAGTCCATAACATCCCAGGTCTCTTTGATGTTCTGGAGCGTCAGGCTCTTGGGCAGCCATACTACCGACGGGTCGTTCATCTGCTCACTGGGTCTGAATGCTGTTGAAAGCATATAGATCAGGGGATAGAGGATAACGAAGCAAAGTCCGAACAGGATCAGAAATCTGAATATCGGCCAGATCGCGCCGATGATCCTCTTGTTCCTGTTGTATCGGATCTGTTCGGGGGTAAGGTACTTTTCAATGCCCTCCTCCTTCATCCTTTTCAGGCGGGCTTTGTTAGCAGCCTTGCGTTCTTTTTCAAACTGTTTTTCTTCCTTTTTGGTTGCCACTGTTATCCCCCCTTACTCTACTTCATAGTAAATGAACTTATTAACGATCGCTACGATGATCGCCAGAGCGATACCGATGATCAGGAAGTAAGCCCATGCCATTGCGGCCATGTATCCGTGCTCCCACTGATTAGCCTTGCCGATTACGATTTCCATTACCTGGTTGCCGGGGTCAACGAACGAATCGACAACCGTATAGACAAGGCAGGTCAGTATCTGAGGGCTGATATAGGGGATCGTGATCTTCCAGAAATACTCCCACGAAGTTGCACCCTCCATCTGAGCGGCTTCCTTTGCAGAGAACGGTATTCCCTGCAGTGCCGAGAGGAACAGGAGTATCTGGATACCCGAGTTCCACACGAGGTTGAAGATCTCCGACGTCAGAGTATTTATTATCTCCGTCAGCCTGTCGCTTATGTTATAGATACCGAGGAATTCCAGCAGCTCGTCAACGAGGTTGGCCTCGAAGAGTGTAGAGAACTGCTCAGCGTTGCCGGAGGTACCGGTGGTGCTCATGTTGCCGTTGATGATATCGATAACAGGACCGGTGGCGATGATAACGGGGAGGAAGAATACGGCTCTTGCGAAGGTTCTTCCTCTGAACTTCTGATTGAGTATTACAGCGATGAATATCGAGAATACGAGGATCAGAGGTGTTTTGAGTGCGGTGCTCGAGAGGGTGTCAACGAGCGCCTTGGTGTAGTTGGTGTCGTGCCTGAAAGCATTGACGTAGTTGTCGAAGCCTATGTTCTTGAGCTCCATTCCGCCCTCGCCGACAGTTGTCTTGTTGAAGGAATAAACTATCGAAACGATCAGCGGGTAGATGAAGAAATAGAGCGTACCGATTATCCAGAGGGCGATAAAGCCGTAGCCGTAGAGGCGCTTCTTTCTCTCGTAGGAGATCCTTGCGCCCTTCTGCTTCTTGGAGTTTCTTGCGGGAGGCTCCTCATAGCTTACCTCGGCAGCTGCCTCAGCTGCGGAAGACCCGGCATACTCATAAGCGTCCTCGGCGTCTTCGGCGTCTTCGGCGATGACTGCTTCAACAGCCTCTTCTGCCTCCTGCGCTTCCTCGGTCACTTCCCCGACGGTCTCCTCTGCCTCTTCGGCAGCATCCTCCGCCTGTTCGAGCAGGTCCTTTTCATACTCACTCATCAGCCTTCCACACCTCCTTCAATGGCATGAGCCATATCAATGGTCTTGCCGTCGATCTTTGCAACTGCATTTGCCTTATCTATCTCTACCACTACGTTCTTACCGTCCTTGGAATAGGTGGTGGTAAGCACGTTTCCGTCCTCGGAGATCTCATACTTGGAGATGATCATATCCGAGACGGGCGAGAGCAGCTCGTCGGCGATCTTATACTGATCTGCTGCCATTTCGATCCAGCCCTCGTAGTTGGAGTAATAGAGCACGTCGTAATCGGTATCCTGGAGCGTTGCCGCTTCTTCGTATGTCATATCGTAGTGGATAGCCGAGCCTGCCGCAAGTCCGAGCATAAAGGTCTCGCCGGTATTGGAGCTTGCGTTGATAGGCTTTGTGGAATAAGGCACATAGCCGTGAACAACCATCTGATAGAACGGTATATCGTAGTCGGTGATATTGAAGCCGCTGGAGTATACCGGAACATCAGTTACCTGGGAAGCATAGGGGAGCAGGAACGCATTGGCGCCGTCGCAAATTACCGAGCCGACCTCGCTTGCGGCCTTGGAGTAGCCGTTTATGAGGATATTCATGGCGTCGTTTCTTGAAGCGCCGCTCTTGGTGGAGAAGTCGCTCACGAGCTTGGAGGAGAGTCTTCCGAAGCCTATGGCATTGATACCCTCGTCCTTATAGCTCTCGATCATCTCATCGAAGATCTTTTCGTAGGTCCTCGGAGCCACGAGTGCGGGAGCCACGCCCTTGAGTGCCACGCCGAATGCGGGGCTGTACTCTACCTGTCTGGAATACTCGTTGGAGATCCTCGTTGCGGTATTGGAGAAGGTGAGGTAGCCCCAGGTACCGGACTTCATCATGAAGTTATCCATGGTACCGAAGATCTCGGTGCCTGCAGTCTTTCTGAGGTCCTCGAAATCTCCGTTGCCGCCCAGAGTACCCGAAGCGGATGCGCTGGTGGAGATCGTCTGCTTGATGGACTTATTGGTCCAGTCATTGTAATCGACGATAGTTTCGTCAACGCCGAGGTCCTTGAGCTTCTGGAGTATCTCGCCGGCCTGATCGAAGCCTGTGATCTCGGTCTTGAGGTTGAACGGAAGTCCGAGGATCGAAGTTCTCTTGAGCACGCCGCCGTAGAGGTCGAGATAGAGCTTGTTATAGTCGCTTGTTACCTTGGAGGTAAGACCCTTTTCCTTGATGAGGTAATTTCTGTAGACCGCAGCGCAGTCGGCGTAGTTGATGCCCTCGCTGTTGCTTATGGGGTAATACTTGATGCCGAAGCGGTCGGTCTTGATATCGCCCTTCTCAAAGACGTTGATCTTATTGGAGTTATCGCCGCTCATAAAGAAGGAGTCGGAGCTTCGTACTTCAAACTCGAAGTAGCAGTTGTTATACACCTGGCTGTCCTGCCCGCTGACCTTAGCCTTTGCATAGCAGAAGGCATCGCCGTCGGACACGACCGCCACGAATCCGTTGTTTCCGGATACCGATGCCATAACGGGCATATAAGCCTGCTCGGTAACACGGGGAGCGTTGAGCGGTACGGGAGTATAGTCTCTGCCGTAGATCAGCTGAGAATACTCGGAGTAATTTGTCTTGCCGTTGTTATAGTTGATAACGGCACCGCTTCCGTCGGGAACTATCATATAGCCGTCAACGGGATCGCCGTTGTTGTCGGTGCCTGCCACGGCGCCGAAGGCGGGAGCGATCTGGAGCTTGGTAAGGATCTTACCGTCGGTCGTACTTGTATTTGCCTCCTGGATCTCGACAGTATCCACATAGGCATACACATGATCGTCCTCAAGAGTTACGTGCATAGTGAATTCTACGCCCTGACCCTTATAGTTGTATCTGATAGCGAAGCCGCCGTTTTCCTTGGAGTACTTGACTGCTGCCTTGGTCGAATAATCGGGAGCGGGGGACTCTGACCTCTTCTCCTGTCTGAGGTCGGCCACCTTGATAGCTGCGCTCGAGCCGATCTGCTTACGCTTGGCATCCTTCATCATGGCGTTCTTGGCGGTATCCACGATACCGTCCTCTGCCTTGACGTTAATAGGCGAGCTCCAGAGGTAGGTACCCGACTTGATCACATAGACGCCCCATCTGTCGTTCTTGGAGTCCATATAGAGCTTCATATACTCATTGGAAGCGACCTCCTCGCAGAGGGCTACCGCTTCTTCGTCGGTGATCCTTTCGGCAAGCTTGTTCTTCTTGCCGGTCTCGGGTTCCTCTGCTTCACCGCTGTCAGCGGTATCCGCGGTCTCCGCTGCGGAATCCGCGGTGGCCTGCTCTGCCGCATCCTCTGTTGAAGAGGCGGCCATCGAACCGAGAGGCATCATCATACTAAGGACGAGGGCAAACGTTATTGCTTTTTTGATTTTTCTGTCAGCCATTTTCATTACACCACCGTTTCTTATTTAGCCTCTGATTCGATATGCTATCTCGGTATATACCGAATAGCCGAATGCGTATACCTGCTGGAAAAGCGAAAGCAGCAGGATAGCCAGGAACAGGATCAGCAGCATCGCAACGAGGGTAAAGAACATCGAAACGAGCGTTTTGCCGAAGCTGTACTGATGTGCGGCTTTCATGGCCTGGATCATCAGCACTACCGACCAGCCGAGGCCGAGGTAGTAGATCGCAGACATCCAGATCACTTCTTCGGATACGATAAAGTTGGAGATGAAGATCGAGATCGCGCTGCACACGATATACGGTACGAGAGCGTAAGCGGAATAAACGCAGATCTTCTTGAGGGTACCTTCGCCGTCGAACAGTGTACAGAGTGCCCAGTTGCCTATTACCCAGGTAAAGAAGTAGACTACCGACTGAACGAGCAGCGGAACTACGTTGAACACCTTTACATAGGCGTGGTTGAACTGGAAGCCGGTGAGCTGTCTGTCAGCCACCATTACGACGAACAGCAGGAACACGATAACGAACGCTATCTTGAGGGAGCCCTGCTTTTTCCATCTCAGGTCTTCAAATCCTTCAACAGGATGGAAAATAACATGCTTGAGCCATCCCATTTGCGTGAATTCATACATATTATTCTCCCTCCTTTTCTTTCTTCTTCTTGAACAGTGCGGGTATCGCTTCTGCCAGCGGTTTCTTGCGCCGCTTTATGAGCTTGATGCCCTTCTTCTTGAGGATGCTCTTCACGATGAGCAGCACTATCAGCACCGCAATGATGATAATGATAAGAGTGAAGTGCTCTCTGAGGAAGTCCTCTCTGGCGTACTTGAACGCCTTATCGTAGTCATCCTGATCGTAAGCGGTCTTGAAGTACTTGAGCGCCTTGCTGAAATGCTCTTCATTCAGAGCGGCCTTGCCGAGACCGATATAGGCGTAGGTATAGCCGCCGTCTCTCTTGATGACTTCTTCCCACTCGCTCTTGGCCTCGACGTATCTTCCCTCGTCATAAAGGGCGAAGGCTGCGTGAACGTACTTGCCGAACTGTGTTTCGATGAACACTGTGATATCGTTCTTGGAGCCGTCCACAACGAAGACTCTCTTCCCGCAGCTCTCTACGGCGTTGGGGTTGAGCATCGAACCTCTCTGATCGGAGGTCGAGGTCTTGCTTCCGAAGATACAGATAAGGTTGCACTCCTTATCGTACTGGAACACACGGCCTGTCTCGAAGTCGAGAACGTTTATGAGACCTTCCTTGCTGATATCTATATCGGTAAGTCTGGTCTGGAAGTTCTTGTTGGTAACGGGGTCCCACAGCTGGCCCTGGAGGTCGCCGAACTTATACTCGTTGCCTCTGGCGTTGTTCCAGATGTTATAGCCTGCGGGGTTGAGCTTCTTTACCGCGTCGGTAGAGGTCTTCTGCTCGGTAACGGTATAGATGAAGCCGTCGAGGTCGATATCGAAGTTGGCGTACTCGATAGGAACGTTTCTCTTCATACCGGCGAGCTGCTCTTCGGAGGCGATCATTCTCCAGATCCTCTGAGCGATAACGGCAGCGGTCACCTCAACTCGGTTCGCACCGAAGAAGCCGAGGAACTTGCCCTCTCTCGAGAACATAGCCGAACCGGTATTAACGGAGTTAACGACGGTATAGACCGTTTCGCTCTTATCGACTACGAGCTTCTTGGGGTTGAAGCTCTGAACGGTATAGATCGAATCCGTCGGCTTTGTATACTCTCTTACGCACTCGAGGGTCTTCTCGTCCTTTATGGTAGCCTTTACTATTCTCGAGTTATCGGTATCGGCTATATAAACGACCTTCTGACCGAGCGACTCGCTGACATTTACGAAAATGCCGAAGGGGTTGAGGAAGTTATCCACCGAGGAGCCCTTGACGCCCGTATAGCAAGCCTTGAGCTGATAGTCGTCGAGGCCGAGCACGAGGATACGGTTGTTATTCGCATCCGCTACCCACAGCTCCTTATCCTCCTCATAGATAAAGATATCTCTTGCGCCGTTGAGCGACAGCGGAGCGGTATCGCTGACATAGAGCGGATCCGAGGGATCCCTGAGTCTCGAGAGACCCATCTCGGCGCCGGTGATGGTAGTCTCTACCATATAGGCGCTCTGCGAGGGGACCGCATCCTCCCAGCTGTCGTAGTTATAGGAATTGTATGGCTCATCTGCAAAGGCAGTAACCGACATTGACAACGCGGTGACAGCTGCCATTGACAGGCTGAGTATTTTTCTTAATGCGTGTTTCACTGCTAATCACCTGTTTCCTTTCCGATTATTTTGGTTGTCAGCCTGTTATCAATCCTTGATACCGGAGTTCGCCATGGTCTCCATGACGTTGCTCTGCGCGATAAGGAATACAACAAGCGGCGGAATAAGAAGCAGTACAGCGGAGGCGAATGTTACGCCCTGTCTTGCCAGACCGACGGCAGCGATCTGCTGAACGATGGTCGGCAGGGTCTTGAGCTCCTCGGAGTAGATCAGAGAGCCGCCCTGGAGGTTCCAAGCGCCCTGGAACGCGAAGATTATCAGCGTCATGATAGCGGGCTTGGAGTTGGGAACGACTATCTGCCAGCAGATCCTGAACAGACCTGCGCCGTCCACCTTCGCGGCCTCGATCATCGAGTCGTGGATAGTGGACATCGACTGTCTCATAAGGAACAGTCCGAGAGGAGTTGCGATGCTGGGCAGTATCAGTACCCAGTAGGTATCGATCATGTGGAGCTTGGAATAAACCATGAACTGCATGATCCAGGTCGCGTTCGATGCGAAAAGCAGGGCGGTAACGATCAGCTTGTTTAAGAATCTGTCGCCGGGGAACCTGCACTTTGCAAGCACGAAGCCTGCGCAGCAGCATACGAACAGGTTGCAGATACAAATTACTACTGTGATGAACACGCTGTTGAATATGTATCTTGAAAGAGGTACCCAGAGGCTTGCCGCTACGGTGAACATATCCGAGAAGCTCTTGGTCGTCGGGTTAAGGACGTAGAGCTTCGGAGGGAACACGAACAGCTCCTCGATAGGCTTTATCGACTGGATGAACGAATAATAGATAGGGAAGATCATAAAGAGTCCGAGCAGCGCCAGGAATATGAATATCGCTATGTCGCCGCCGAGAGAACCGTTGATCCGCTTCTTTTTATCCTTGACCTTGAGCTTGTCGATAGAGACCTGCTTTTTCTTCCTTCTTGCCATCTTCAGTTCTCCCCCCTTTAATCAAGATATTTTCCGAGCAGCCAGTTGACGCCCTTATTGGCCAGGAGCATCGCCATGAACAGCACGAAGCATATCGCCGAGGCGTAGCCCATCTCGTATCGTATGGAGCCGTAGTCTGTCGCATGGTTCATGATCGTGTGGGCTGCATAGTCTGTCGAAGGGAGACCT
The DNA here is from genome assembly GCA_017534595.1 of Ruminococcus sp. GTDB lineage: Bacteria > Bacillota > Clostridia > Oscillospirales > Ruminococcaceae > FB2012. Next base: position 31,887 of record JAFXVY010000085.1, on the reverse strand, counting down.
ACGAGCATCTGGCCTACCTGACCTACGGTGAACGAAGCGGAGATCTGCATTACGGCTGCGAACAGCAGCTGGGGTCCCATCGAAGGGATCGTAATGGTGAAGAGCTCCTGCCAGCGGTTCTTGATGCCCTCGATCGCGCCCGCCTCGTACATCGACTTATCGATGTTCTGGAAGCCTGCGCGTATCGCAAGGAAGCCGGCGCCCATGGAGATCCACAGCTGAACGATGATAACTACGGGTAAGATGTAGTTGGTATCGGTCAGGAACTGGACGGGCGAATTGAAGAGTCCGATATCCATCATGATCGCGTTCAGGTATCCGTAGGAGTCACCCGAGAGGATCAGCTGCCAGGTAACATAAACGGAGGTCGTCATGGAAGGCGCATAGAACACGAAGGTGAAGAATGTCTTGAGGAAAGGGTGCATCTCATTGATCAGCCACGCGATAAAGAAGCTGAGCACATAGGAGAAGGGACCCGTGAAGATCGCGAAGATCAGGGTGTTCCTGACTGCGATAAGGAATACGTCGTCGTTAAGGAACAGCGTATAGAAGTTCGAGAAGCCTACCCACTTGGGGGTCTGGATCAGGTTGAAGTTCGTGAAGCCTATAGGAAGAGACATCACGACGGGGATAACGGTGAAGATGAAGAACAGGATCATGAACGGAGCGAGAAGTCCGTAGCAGCCCTTGTTTACCTTCATCATGTGCCAGGTATAGCGCCATTTGCTCTGCTTATTGACCGGCGCATCGTAGTTTGCCATCGAATCTCCTCCTCTCTTAATTGTTCAGACCGAGGTCATCACGCTTACGTGTGATCTCGTCGTTGATATCCTTGTTGTACCAGAACAGAGTATCTCTTGCATTCTCGGCGTTGTTGACGGTCTCTCTGAATGCGTTCATGATACCTCTCGTTACACCGTAGGAAGCGGGCAGTACGGGGATCTCCACCTGAGTGAGCAGCTGCTCCTTGAGGAGCGCTACCTCTGTGGTGGTCCAGCTGAGCTGCTCGAGAGCATTGAGGTTAGCTGTCTCGAAACGTCCGAGAGTACCTACGATAGCCTCGATGTCGTTGCCGTAGCTGGTCTGGGTCTCGTCAGAGGTGAACCACTTGACGAAGTTCCAGGCTTCCTGCCGCTTGCTCTCGTCGAGGCTCGAGAAGATAACTGCTGCGGAGCCTGCGGAGCAGGACGAATGGTTGATCGAACCGTCGGCCTGAACTGTGCCGGGTATCGGCTGGAAGCTCCAGCAGCCCTTGATCTCGGGAGCTGCAACTGTCAGCTGATTGAAGAAGGTATAGTTCTGGATCAGAACGGGCATATCGCCCTGTCTGAATCTGGTGAATGCGTCATAAGCCTGCTGGAAGCTGTATGTGGTATAGAACTTTGTCCACATATCGAAGGCGTCGATAGCCTCCTGCGAATCGAAGTTGGTCTTGGTCTGTTCCTCGTTGTAGTAGTTTACGCCCTTCTGCAGCAGCAGAGTAGCGAAGGTGTTTCCTGCCTCGGTCACAGGCGAGATAACGCTGCCTGCGGGAAGGATGAGCCCGACCTCCATATAGTTCCTCTGGAGGGTGGGAAGCACGTTGAGCAGACCGTCCCAGGTAGTAAGGTCGGTCTTGGGATTGATGCCGTAGTTGGAGAGAACATCCGAGCGGTAGAAGAGCATCGGGAAGTTCTGAGCCACGGGCAGACCGTAGGTGCCGCCGTTATACTCATAGAGCACGCCGGCCTGCGGTGAGAACCGCTTCATGATCTCATCGAAGTCATCGAACTTCGACATATCCACAAGAACGTCTCGGGCGGCAAGCTGTATCGGGAAGTCGCCGCCGAGGAAGAGCGCCATATCCGGGCCCTTTCCTGCGAAGGTCGCCTCGATGTAGCCGGTCTGAACGAGCTTCATATTTACCTTGACATTAGCTGTCGGGTTATATTCGTTGCTGATAAGGGTCTGGATAACGGTAGCGTTATCACGGCCGAGAGGAGTCCAGCAGACCATAGCCTCTGTATCATCCTCTGCGAGGGAGTTATAGTCCTCAAAGAAGGAGCCGATGAAGGATCTGAATCCGAAGCCGAGGGACTTGAAGAAGCTCTCGTCGGCGGAGGTGAACTCCTCCTCATCAGCGAGCACCTCGATCATATCTATCTCGAGGGGCTGCTCACGGTACTGGTTTACCCACGAAGAAACGGAGGTAACGTTATCCTTGATCTGACTCATCATAGAGGGGATCCTGTCCGCCTTGGAAACGCACTTGTCGAGCACGATGGCGAGCTTATCGAGGGTAACTGCCTCGGTACCGCCGGTACCGGAAAGCTGCTCGATCTTCTTCATCTGCTCTCTGAGGCTTGCGGAGAATTCCTTGAACTTGTCGATGATGCCGGGGATACTTCCCTTGATGTCGTAGTTGTTATACTCATCGGGGGTAGGTCCGGTGATCGCACGGATCTGACGGTAGTAGCTGTTTACCTGATAAACAATCTCGTCGATATCGCCCATGATAGCGCCGATCTCGCCGGGAACGGCCTCGAGAGTGAGCTCATGCCCGCCCTGCTCGAGGTAGAAGTACATAGGCTCCTCGCCCTTGGAGGGAACGGTCAGCACCCAGTCGCTGTCATAGTAGAACTTGATCTGATCGCACTCGGCGTAGGGTACCTTGCCGTCGATAAGCAGTCTTCTGTTGGAGTACATACCTCTCATAGTGTCCTGCTTGGCGCGGATACCTATTTTATAATAGCCGGTAACGGGAGCGGTGAATTTCCAGGTCGCGGACTGTGTAGCCTTGTTCCAGTTATCCTTGCCGATGGTATTGTATCTGGTCTTGGTAGGGCTCTGTCCGTTTACGGAAGAAGTCAGGTAGGAGTTTCTGTTTGCTGTCGGGAACAGCGTTCTGTCCGACTTATAATCTGCGGTCTCGCCCTCGAGGAGTATCCTCTCCGCGTGCGTTCCTGCAACCGCCGATGCATCGGGCATGGTATAGGGTTCGGGTTTTTCCTGCTGATAGAGCTTGAGGTATTTCAGTGCAAACTGAGCCTTGGTGGACTGAAGCGTGAGCTGATGCTTGCCGGAAGTCATATAGAAGCCGAGGGGGTCGTTATAGAGACCGTCGGTATCCTTAAAGGGGCTTACCTGCCAGCAGACCTCTTCGACCTGTCCGGGACGGATATCGTTTCCTCTTACGTCCTGGAGTATCTCGGTCTTGTTGACCCATCTCTTGGAGAGGGTTATTCTCGAAGCGGTAGTAAAGGGGCATACTCCGTCGATGAGCAGTGCGAATTCGATCGAAGTGGTACCGCCCTCAAGAGCCTCGTACATAGCTTCGATATTATACACGCCCGTCTCGGGAACGTTCACCTCATAGGTAAGCGTACCCTCCTGATTTGCCCACTTGGCGACATTCGATTCGCCGTCTACCGTTTCAATGGAGACCTGCGCTCCGTCGCCGTAGCTGACGAAGTCGGCGCCGTTGATAACGACTTCCTTATTGGGTCTCGGTTCGTTCGCATACTTCTTGACATAATTCGAGTATGCGTTTTCGCGGTTGCTCGCATCGATGACTTCAGCTGAGAGATCGAGCTTCTGGCCGCCGCTTTCCTCTGCAAAGGCTGTCAGGCCGCAGGTAGCTGCCAGCATCAATGCAAGAGCGGATGAAATAACACGTTTTTTAAATGTGTTTTTCACGTTCTTTCCACCTTTCGTAAAAAATTGCCGTTGAAAACCTGAAACTCCATGCCGTCCGCTCACCTATACATTATTATATATAGTATAACGGGACTGATCGTCCGATCTGATCTTACGGCGTATATCTTACCCTTGCGGGCAAAAGATCCTTTACTGTCTGCCCGAGGGGAACAGGAACATTTTTCCCGTGGCCTCGTCGAGCTCGACCTTGACTTTGTCGCCGCCCCTGATGCCGAGCTGCTCCATATACTCCTTGGGCAGCTGGAGCCTTCCCGAGCGGTCGAGCACCACGAGCTCCTCGTGGGTATCCTCGAGCTCGCCCTCTCCGAGAGCGGAAAGCTCATCGAGCTCCTGGGCGTAGGATTTCTTCCTGACGATCTCCGAGCTCGTCCGCCCGTCCCTGATCGCCACGACTCTGTCTATCCTTTTCGAGAGCTTGACGTCGTGCGTTACTATAACTATCGTAAGTCTTTCGCTCTCGTTTAGGTTCTTGAATATATCGAGGATCATATTCGAGGTCTTGGTATCGACCGAGCCGGTGGGCTCGTCTGCGAGGAGGAGCTTGGGGTCGTTTGCCAGCGCTATCGCTATGGCGACTCTCTGCTGCTCGCCGCCCGACATCTGATCGAGCCTCGAATTCTTCCTGTGTGACAGCCCGACCTTCTCGAGCAGCTCCAGCGCTCTGTCGCGCCTTCTTTTGGAGCCCTTGAGCAGCATCGGCAGCTCAACGTTCTGCACGGCTGTCAGATACGGGACGAGGTTTCTTGCGTTGTTCTGCCACACGAACCCGACCGTATCGCGTTTATACTGCATATAATCCTTATCGTTGAATTTCAGCAGGTTCTTGCCGTCAACGGTAAGGCTTCCGGCGGAGGGCTTGTCGAGGCCGCCGAGCATATTCAGCAGCGTTGATTTTCCGCTTCCCGAATTGCCGACTATCGCCATCAGCTCGCCGCGCTTGACGTCGAGATCCAGACCTTGCAGAGCCACGACCTCGATCTCATCGGTCTTGTAAATCTTCACCAGGTTTTCACACCGTATCATGTATTCATCATTAACGGGTGCTAAACTGTTATCATCGGAGGGTCTGTCATCTATCTCGTCATAGATGCCCTTTATGATCTTATCGTCAGCCGATTCACTCAATGATCTCACCGTCCTCAAGCGTATAGACCCTGTCGGCAACATCCATCATCGAGGGGTCGTGCGTGGTCATAATGATCGTCATGCCCTGTGTGGCCACAAGCTCCTTGAAGAGCTTAACGACGTGCAGCGCCGTGGCGGTATCCAGCTCGGCGGTAGGCTCGTCGGCAAAGACGACCTTGGGGTCGTGGGCGATAGCCCTTGCGATCGCAACTCTCTGCTGCTCGCCGCCGGACATCTCGCTGGGCCTGTGGAACATTCTCTTCTCGAGCCCGACCCTTCTCATCACCTCGCGCACCTTCTTGTCCCGCTCACCGTAGGGAAACTTGGACAGCCGCAGCCCGAACTCCACATTTTCAAAGGCGTTCATGCTGCTCATCAGCGCGACCGACTGGAATACGAAGCTCATCTCATACCGCCTGAGCTCGTCGCGCTTTCTTTCGGAGAGCTTGGTGATATCCCTTCCGTCGAACAGGACGGAGCCCTTGGTCGGCTTATCGAGAGCACCGAGTATATTTATAAGAGTAGTCTTTCCGCTTCCCGAGCGCCCGCGTAGCACCGTGAGCTTGCCCGATTCGATCTCAATATTCACGTTCTTCAGAGCGGAGACGGTGCTGCCGTCGCCTATCTTAAAATCGCGGCAGAGACCGCTTGTCGTAATTATCGCACCCATAGAATGATTCGGCCTTTCAGCATTGATAAAAATGCACAAATACACATAATTTTCCCGGCACCGGAAGCCCCCGGCCGGGTTTTTCGTCATTTTAACATAGAAAAACCAAATATATTGTGGCCGCTTTTCAGGCAGCAACAATATGTAGATATAATCACCAAAAGCTATATCAAAAATCCGTCATTTTGATGATAAATAACACGTTTTTCCGTCATCAGGGCTTATTAGTCTAATCTTAATTATACCAATACAACAACATTTTGTCAAGGCAGGTTAATCGTTTAAGGAAAAGGTTTTTCGCGGTTCCAAGTTGTTTGTGCACCTTGCGCAAAGCAGTTGCCGTTCTTTTGTGCACTATGCCTTGCTGTTCGTAATTTTGTCTTTACAGCCTTAGCAATCGTCAAAATGACGAATAACCAAGAATTGCGATTATGGCGTATTATTTTATCTTAATCATCATTTGTTGCTTTTTTCACAAATAACCGCTTTAATTTTTTTGCATATCATATAAAAACAAGGTGTCAGAACGCCCCCGAAAACGTTTGCGTAATTACGGCGCTGTCTGATCCTGTCCGGGAACCGTAAAATCGGGGGTTTCGGGGGCATCACTCACTTTTGCGGCAAAAGTTCACGAAATGTTTACAGAATGTTATCAGTTAAAGTGAGTGCTTCATCCATACTTGTCGTATAAGTGGATGAAAGGGCGGTGAAGCAGATGACAGACCTCCAGCTGACAGAAAGAATGAGATCCGGCGACGAAGCCGCTTTGCAGGAGATAATCAAAAAGTACGGCAGGCTCGTGACCGGGATCGCCTCCGGCATCTTCGAGTCTGATACCGACATAGAGGAGATCAGATCCGACACCTTCTTCAAGCTCTGGCGTGCAAGGCACGATATCGACACCGACCGCAAGAGCCTCAAAAACTACATCTGCATGATCGCCCGCAGCTGCATATCCGACAAGCTCCGCTACATGAACCGCATCAAGCGGCAGGAGGTCATCCCCAAGGCCGAGAACGACCTCGGCATCGAGCTCAATTATGAGGACAAGGAAGCCCGGGAGCTCAACCGAAATACTGTCATCGCCTGCATAAGCACGATGCCCTCCCCCGACAAGCAGGTATTCATCGACAGATACTACTTCAATATGCCGGTGAAGGACATAGCAAAACGTGAGCACCTCAGCGAAAAGAAAGTCGAGAACATCCTCTACCGGGGCAGAAAAAGGCTGAAGGAAGCTCTCCTGAAAGGAGGAATACTCTTATGAGAAATATAGATGAGATCATACAGGATATACCGCTCGACGAGCTGCTCAACGGTCTGCCGGAGAACTCGGAGACCATCTCCGGGGAGATCACGCAAAGAAAAAGCGTCCCCGAGCCGGTACAGCTCAAAAGCAGGATGCCTGTGTTCATAGCCGCGGCCTGTGCCGCACTTATACTCGGCGCGGGGATACTTTTCCTCGCCTCGCGCACCGCAAGGGTCGAGCCGAAGTCCGGCACCGAGAGCCTCGAGGCCGAGCCGATCTATATCAAGCCGGATCCGAACGACAGCGCGATCGTTGTCATCCCGAAAGGGACAGTGCTGAAAAATTTTACGGAGCTCGACGGCAATGATAAGGCCGGGCTGCTCTGTAATGCCATGGAGACCTATCTCAAAAACCACGCCGCTGACGAAAACCGGGAGTACCTCGGGGGTGAGATGTACCTCAATTTCAGCTCTCCCGGAACTGCGGAAAAGCAATCGACGGTAAACGAGTTCAAGCTCATCACCGGCTACGATCTGACCGGGTGCGCGTGCTTCTGCTTTGACGATCTGCGTGTTGACTTTGCGGAGTGGACGGCGGAACCGGGGACGAAGGTATACTGCTGTATCAATTCTTCCGACAAAAGTGAGTACTCCTTTGAAGAGGTCAGCGAGCTCGGGAGATACCCGGAGCAGTACCTTGACATCTGCGGATCGAGGTGCGAGATAGGCGGAGCGGGGCAGTCCTTCGGGACGGTGCGCTTCACGCAGCACAAGTTCGAGGCTGACGACAGAAAAGAGCTGCCGAGGCAGGAATGTGACGACCTTATCGACATCTGCACGGAGATGTATCTTTCGCTGGGTGGCGTTGGGACGGAAAAGATCGCCTACCCGACAGGTACGCTGGGTGTATCCTTTGTCCGGTTCGGGACGCTTGTGACGGTCTGCGAGGTATCGAACGGCTCGGACACCTTTACTGTGAACGGGCAGGAGGTAAAGTCGCCGGAGACAGCGGAGATGTTTGCGAAGTACAGGGAGAAACTGAACAAAATATAAGACCAGAACGCAACAGTAAAATGGGGTCAGGGGGGAAGCTTCCCCCTTGACCCCTCTTTTTCTTCACGTTTTGGTCTACTCTTTCCTGCGGAGCTTTCTCCTTGCCGCCATTCCTCCCGCCAGCAGCAATCCCGCCGCCGCCGAAACGATCGCTCCAACCGTTATGCTCCCGTTGCTGTACTTGAACAGGATCTCACTCTCCCCCGCTCCGCACAGCACCGCCATCATTCCGTTGTCAACTTTCTCTATCCTTGCCTCTTCGCCGTTTACCTCCGCGCTCCAACCCTCGGAGTAAGGGACCGAGAAGAACACCAGCATCGGCTTGTCAAGGGATATCTTCGCCGTAAACTCGCTCCCCTGCATCTCAAACTCCGAGCACGCCTTTTCCCTGCGCTCTGCACAGATCTCTCTGTACCTCTCCCCTGCCGTCGCAATATCCTCGGTGTCGTACCCGGTCAGGATATCCCCGTACCTCGCCTTCTGCTCATCATCGAGGACGAGCGCCTCAAGGTACGCAAAGCCTTTCATCAGCGTCGGCTGACCTTCAAGCGCTCTGTTGTCGGTGTACCTGTCAAAGGCCATGCCCATGGGGATATATTCTTCGTTCTCGTAGAAGTTCAGCTCGTTTTTCTGATACATCAGCTTGTAGCTGTCCGCCGTACCCGCTATCTTTTCGGCTGCGGGCAGAGGGTCGCCGTTATCGTCGTAATAGGCCTCGTCGATGTAATACTTCACCGAGAGCAGCGCCATAAGCGGGTACTCGGTGGGCTCAAAGTCGGATCTGACCGTCCGCTCGAGGCCGAGGGCGTTATAGAATTCTATAATCGTCGGCTCGACGGTGGAGTTGAAGTACCTTACCGTCGGGTACCCCCACAGCACCGGCATATTTCTCAGGTTCCCCTCCGTGGAGACCCGGAAGAAACCGTCCTGCTCCGAGCCGAGGGTATCGCCGCTTTCCTTGTAGTCGAAGACGTTGTTCATCCTGTCGCTCTCGGAGGTCCCCCGGAACACATAGGAGCAGCCCACCGTCAGCATCATGCCTGCGGCGGCGAAGACGGCTGTCCGGGTGAGCAGAGGCTTTCCGAGGCTGCCGCTTTCTGTCTGCGGGCGGCAGAGCAGCATACCGAACGCTGCGACCGAGGCAACGGTGAACACCGCCTGTACGTAGGCGAAGGAATAGTTATCGAACCCGAGCGACAGCACGCCGTTTTTTGCGAGCAGCGTCACGGTGAGCGAGGCAGCGGCTGCGAGACCGGTGATAACGGCTGTCGGGACGAAGCCCTTTTTGAGCTCCCCGTCCTCGACAGCTCCGGCGGTGGCGGCGCAGGCTATGAGCACCGGCATATAGAACCACCGCCCGTAGAACATGGGCGTCCAGAAGGAAAAGCTCTGATTGAGCACGGGAACGAGCATCATAACTCCGCTGACTGCCAGCAAAAGCTTGATATGGTCCTTCCCCTTGCGGCATCTGAAATAGGCGATAACTCCGCAGAGCGAGAAAAAGGGTATGAACGAAGCAAAGGAGCCGGAGGCCTGGCCTGTGGTCATGCCGAAGTTGTTGATAAGGGTAATATCCGGCAGCAGCAGCAGATTTTTCAGTATAAACAGATAGATCGAGCCGCTTTCGTAGAGGAACAGCCCGCTGCCGCTGAGGTGCTCGGAGACTCTCGGATTGTTTATCACCGACATCGCCGAGGGCAGCAGTATCACCGCCGCCAGCATCACTCCGACGACCGCCTCGAAGGCAAGCTGTGCGAAGCGACGGGGGGTGAGCCTGAAATGCCCGGTGATGAGCGCGCAGACGAAGTACAGGATCAGGAATATCGCCTGCCCGAAGAAAAAGTAATAGCTTATGACGGCGCCGAGCCCGACGGTCAGCGCGAAGAGGCCGTATCTGCCGTCGTTTATAAGCGCTTCGAGCGCCCAGAGCATAAATGGCAGCATCAGAACGGCGTCATGGAAATGGTTGAATATCAGGTTTGCGGAATTATAGGCCGAGAGCCCGTAGAGGACGGCTGCGATAAGAGATGCGTCCTTTGAGCGGCAGAGGCGGTTCACAAAGCCGTAGGCGCCGAGGGCGGCAAGCCCGGATTTCAGAGCTATGAGCACAGGTATCGCCGAAACGACCCACGACGAAGGCAGCGGTATCGTCAGCCAGAAAAAGGGGCTGCCGAGCAGATAAAACGAATAGGCCGCCACGGTATCCGAGCCGAGGTCGGCAAGCGGATCCCAGGCGGTGAGCCCGCCGTTTCTCACCATATCGTGCAGGCGGGTATAGAAGGTTATCTGCTGCTTGTTGAAATCCCCGTAATAGAAGAACCTCCCGCCGTTTATTATCATTATCGGCACAAGGCACAAAAGACAGGCTCCGAAGACGATAAGGAAAGCCCGCAGATAATAGTTCTTATCCCTGCTCCTCATGCCTCTCACCTGTCCTTTCAAAAACTGCACAGCGCCGTATCCCGGCCTGCTGTGCAGAAAAACAAATCTCAGAATATGTCGATATCGCCGTCGAACCCGAACTGCTCCGCATACTCGCGGACATAGTCCTCAATGTGCTTTGAAAGCTCATCGCGGCAGCTTTCGAGCAGAGCGTCCTCCTTTGAAAACTCTATGCCGTTCTCGCAGACGGCATTTATCCGGCTGCCGAGGTCGTAGGGTACGGTACACGCGGGGAACTTGTCTCTTATATCGAGAAGGCTGTCGGCGAGCTCATCCTCGCCCATATCCCGCAGACCCATTACGGCGCTGAGCCAAACCATGCCCTCCGGCTCGAAGAAGAATTTTTCGTGCCCGCCCTCAGCGGTGAGCCGCAGATAGGCAAGCAGCGCGAAAACGTTCGTCTGCTCGGCGGTGAACACGGCTATATCCGAGATGAAGCCTTCCAAGCTGCCGAGGCTGACTCCGAGGGTCAGCGGTTCAACGGCGCCGGCGGCGTCTGTTTTACCGCTGCGGATATCATCGGCGGTGATCGTGATATGTCTGGTCTCCATAGCTGCCTCCTATATCATCAACAGCACGAATGTAAGCTTGAGCGCTCCGAAGAGCAGCAGCATAAAGAATCCCGCCGCGAACATTATCTCCGCCGCATACCTGACGTCCTCGGGGGTGGAGATCTCTATATCGTCTCCGATCGTGAGAAACTGTATGTTGCCGTCCTTGAAGACGGTCTTGCGGGTGAGAGTGATACCCAGCGCCGACGCGATGACGCAGCGGCAGGGTGCTAAAACTGCGGCCTGAAGATTTTTCCTGTCCCGCTTGTAGACGTCAAAGCAGTCCTCGGTCTCAAGGCCGTAGATGCTCGATGCGAGCACAGCCATGACCGAAGCGATATGCGCCGGCACGAAATCCAGCACCGTCCAGAGCTTATGGGCGGCGGTACCGAAATCGTCGGAGGCGCTGCTGCGGGTGGAATAGGATCTTCTCAGCAGCGAGACTGTGCGGTAGAATATGCCTCCCGCTCCGCCGAACAGCGCGGTATAGAACAGCACTCCGCCCACATTGTCGGCGCAGCAGTCTGCCGCGCACTCTACTCCTCTTTTGATGAGCTCGTCCTCGTTCATATCCTCGCACCGCAGACCGGTGAGCTTTGAAAGATGCACTCTTGCCTTATCTGTCTTGCCGTCGGCGAGGCAGCGCGAAAGCGCCGAGAGCTCGTTTTTCGTTCTCATCATCGAGAAGGACGCCCAGCTCAGATAGCAGTCTATCGCCAGCGCGAGCACCGGCGAGGCTTGATAGATAAGCAGCATCAGCGCCGTGGGTATCCCGGCGAAAAGCAGTATCGCGACTATGAGTATGACCACGCCCGCCATCCTGTGAGCCTCGGAGGACTCCTGATACTGATCCTTGAGCCTGCGTTCTATCTTCATCAGAAAGCTCGGCACCGAGTTCTCGGGGTTGAGTATCCCCGGCGGCGAGCCGATTATGATATTCAGAGCAAATCCTGCACAGAGTGCAGCAAATGTATTCATCAGCATTGATGATCGTCCTTTCGCTTATTGCTGAGCAATAAACACAAAAGAGTCGGCAGGAAAACAGCTTCCTGCCGAAACCTCTGTCTTTGTTTACTGATCGTCGTCGGGCTCCTCATCGGGCTCGATGACCTCGCCTGCCTCCTCGGCCTTGGCGGCTGCTTCCTCCGCAGCGAGCTCCTCTTCGGAGGGCTGCTCGATCTCGGTGATCTCAGCATCCTCCTCATGCTCGGCTCTGGTGAACGCGACCACTCTGCTGTCGCCGGTCAGCTTCATGAGCCTTACGCCGGTGGCATATCTGCTCATTATGCGGACATCCGCCGCCCTGAGCCTGATGATTATTCCGTCGGAGGATATCATGATGATATCGTTCTCCTCGTCAACTACCTTTATGCCGCAGACATAGCCCTTTTCCTCGCTGACCTTATAGTTGACCCTTCCGATGCCTCCGCGCCTCTGAACTGCGTAGTCATCGAGGGAAACTCTTCTGCCGAGACCCTTCTCGGAAACGGTCAGCACGGCTGCGCCCTCTCTTACTCTTGCCATTGAAACGACATAGTCTCCCTCACGGAGCCTGATAGCCTTTACGCCGTGAGCCGAACGGGACATAGCTCTGATATCCTGCTCCTCGACGCGGATAGCCATACCCTTATGGGTAGCGATTATCAGCTGATCGTCGCCGCCGGTCATCCTTACGCCCGCGATCTCGTCGCCCTCGTCAAGGCCGATGGCGATAAGGCCGTTCTTTCTGACGTTCCTGTATGCCGAGAGCGGAGTACGCTTGATCTTGCCGTTCTTCGTTACCATTATGATGAACTTCTCGCCGCTGAAATCCTCGGTCTTTATCATCTGGGCTATCTTCTCGTTTTCCTTGAGAGGCAGCAGATTGATGATATTGCTTCCGCGGGCGGTCTTTGCGCCCTCGGGCAGCTCGTAGCATTTGAGCCTGTACATAATTCCGAGATTGGAGATGAACAGTATATGGTCGTGGGTCGAGCAGATATTCATTTCCTCGACGAAATCGTCCTCACGCTGCTTAACGCCGGAAACTCCGCGTCCGCCGCGGTTCTGAGCCTTATAGGCCGCCACGGGGGTCCTCTTGATATAACCCGCGTTGGTGTAGGTTACGACGCTCTCCTCAACGGGGATGAGGTCTTCAATATCGACCTCGCCGCTGACATTCTCGATCATGGTGCGGCGCTCGTCGCCGAACTTCTTCTGTATCTCCTCGACCTCGCTGATGATGATGTCGAGCACTCTCTGATGATTTGCGAGGATATCCTCGTAGTCGGCGATCTTGGCCTCGATCTCAGCCAGCTCGTCGAGTATCTTCTGGGTCTCGAGACCGGTCAGACGGCCGAGGATCATATTTGCGATATGGTCTGCCTGGATCTCCGAGAGGCCGAAGCGGGCCATAAGTCTTTCCTTGCCCTCGGGGATGTTCTTCGAAGTCTTCATGATCGAGATGACCTCGTCGATATTGTCAAGAGCTATTTTCAGACCTCTGAGAATATGGTCTCTCTCCCTGGCCTTGCGGAGATCGAATCTCGTTCTTCTCTCGATGACCTCTACCTGGAAGTCGATATACTGTTCGAGACACTCCTTGAGGGTGAGTATCTTCGGCACGCCGTTTACAAGCGCCAGCATGATGACGCCGACGGTATCCTGAAGCTGAGTATATGAGAACAGCTTGTTGAGCACGACGTCGGGTATAGCGTCCTTCTTGAGCTCGATAACGATACGCATACCGTCTCTGTCCGACTCGTCTCTGAGGTCATGGATGCCCTCGACTCTCTTGTCCTTGACAAGATTAGCGATAGCCTCGAGCAGCCTTGCCTTGATCACCATATAGGGTATCTCGTGAACGATTATGCAGTTGCGCCCGTTGATCTCCTCGATAGAGGTCTTGGAGCGCAGGGTGATCTTGCCTCTGCCGGTGCCGTAGGCGGCGCGGATGCCCGACCTGCCCATAATGATGCCTCCGGTGGGAAAATCGGGTCCTTTGATGCATTCCATGAGCTCGTCGAGGGTGCAGTCGGGGTTCTTGACGATGAGCTTCATGCCCTCGATCACTTCGTTGAGGTTATGGGGCGGGATATTCGTCGCCATGCCGACGGCGATGCCCACCGAACCGTTGCAGAGCAGGTTCGGGAACCTTGAAGGCAGCACTGCCGGCTCCTTGAGACGGTCGTCGTAGTTGGGCTGGAAGTCAACAGTCTCCTTGCCTATATCCGAGAGCATATAGAGGGACATCTTCGACATCCTCGACTCGGTATAACGGTAGGCGGCCGGAGGGTCACCGTCGATGGAGCCGAAGTTTCCGTGACCGTCAACCATCGGATAGCGCAGCGAGAAGCTCTGGGCAAGTCTTACCATTGCATCGTAAACGGAAGCGTCACCGTGGGGGTGATACTTACCGAGCACGTTTCCGACGGTATCGGCGCACTTTCTGTAAGGCTTGTCGGGAGCAAGGCCGTTCTCAAACATGGTATAGAGAATACGCCTGTGAACGGGTTTGAGGCCGTCCCTTACATCCGGCAGCGCACGGGAAACTATTACAGCCATCGAATACTGCAAAAAGCTCTCCTGCATTATGTTGTTGACATCAGTTCTTATAACCGTTGAATTTTCCGCAAACAATTTATCATCCTCTTTCGGCCGGCATTATTCGCCGGCACCGGTCTTGAATTTTGTTCTTACTGTCTCGATATCGCTGCTGCTCATACATCTTTTCGGCAGGACATATATCGTCTGCCTCTGCACTATGACCACGAACTTATCGTCCGTCTCGGTGCAGTCGAGCAGCGGGTCGGAGAGGGTAAACTCCTGCGGAGGTATCTCCTCCGTCTCCCCCTGCGCCTTTTCCTCCTCGGGGATAATGGTCTCTATCCTGAATTTCTTATCGAACAGAGTGAAAATGTACCTGTCGTCCTCGAGCATTTTGAGGGCTTCCATCAGCGACTTTCTTATATGCCTGTTGTTGTACCAGATAAGCACCACCGCCGCAAAGCATATCGCCAGCAGCACATAGTTCATTATCTTGTCGGGATAGATTATCGCCGACACGAGGAAGCCTATCCCCAGCAGCCCGAAGCCTATGCTTTTGATGACGTTGCGCTTGAAGACGTATTTCTTCTGGAAAAGCCTGAACGCATCGTCCTCCTCGGGGATAGTCACGTTGAATTCAAACGAGCAGAGGCTCTCTTTATCCTCAAGCATATTCTTTTCATCCGGCGCAGCTTTCTCTTCAAGCGCACCATTTTCTTCCGGTGCATCCTTAACGGGCTCCGCAGACTGTATTGCTGTTTCTTCCAAGACTCACACTCCCTGCTCTCAGCTTATACGTCAAGATCCTTGACATACTGCGCATTCTTCTCGATGAACTCACGCCTCGGCTGCACCTTGTCGCCCATGAGGATCGTGAAGATCTCGTCTGCCTTCACGGCGTCCTCCATAGTCACCTGTATCATGATGCGGGACTCGGGATCCATAGTGGTCTCCCACAGCTGTATCGGGTCCATCTCACCGAGACCTTTGTATCTCTGAACGTCTACCTTAACATCGGCGCCGTTCTGGATCTCCGAGATATATCTGTCTCTCTCCTCATCGGAGAAGGCGTATCTTACCTGCTTGCCTCTCGATACCTTGAACAGAGGCGGCTGTGCGATATAAACGTGACCTGCCGAGATCAGCTCTCTCATATAGCGGAAGAAGAAGGTCAGCAGCAGAGTCCTGATATGCGAACCGTCCACATCGGCATCGGCCATGATGATGACCTTGTCGTAGCGGAGCTTGGAAACGTCGAAGTCCTCGCCCATCGAGGTGCCCAGCGCAGTGACTACCGGCATAAGCTTATCGTTGCCGTAGACCTTGTCTATACGCACCTTTTCGACGTTGAGCATCTTGCCCCACAGGGGGAGTATCGCCTGGAAGCGCCTGTCGCGCCCCTCCTTGGCGGAGCCGCCCGCCGAATCTCCCTCGACGATATAGATCTCGGTGTTGGCGGGATCCTTATCCGAGCAGTCGGCAAGCTTGCCGGGCAGCGATACGTTATCGAGTGCGCTCTTGCGCTTTCTTTCATTGTCTCTTGCCTTCTTGGCGGCCTCTCTTGCACGCTTCGCGGCAACGGATTTTTCAAATATGGCCTGCGCAGCCTCGGGATTTTCCTCGAGGTAATCCATGAATCTCTCATAGACTATCTTCTCAACGAACGGCTTGACCTCGGGATTTCCGAGCCTGCCCTTTGTCTGACCCTCGAACTCACAGTTTGTCAGCTTTACGGAGATTATGGCGGTAAGACCTTCTCTTACGTCCTCGCCCACCAGCTTCTCGCCGTCCTTGAGCATACCGAATTTCTTGCCGTACTCGTTGAGCACCTTGGTTATCATATTCCTGAATGCGTTTTCGTGAGTACCGCCGTCGGGTGTATGGATATTGTTCGCAAAGGAAAGGATCACATCGTTATAGGTATCGTTATACTGGAGCGCGATCTCGCAGAACATATCGCCCTGCATACCCTGGAAATAGATCACCTTGTCCGATATCGGCTCGACGCCTCTCGTATTGTGGATATGCTCGACGAACTCCCTGATACCGCCGACATAGTAAAGGGTCTCGGTTCTCTGCTCCCTGCCCTCTCTCTTGTCGGAGAATACGATCTTTATCCCGGCGTTGAGGAAGGCCTGCTCTCTGAGCCTTGTGAGCAGTATCTCGTAATCGTAGACGGTAGACTCGGTGAAGATCTCGGGGTCGGCCTTGAAGCGGACGGTGGTACCTGTTCTGTCCGTCTCGCCGATGACCTTTATCGGCTCCTTGTAATCGCCCCTGTCAAAGCGCTGGAAGTGGACGTTCTTCCCGTCGTAGACGGTCAGCTCCAGCCATTCGGAAAGCGCATTAACGACAGACGCGCCGACGCCGTGGAGACCTCCCGCCACTTTATATCCGCCGCCGCCGAATTTTCCTCCGGCGTGCAGGACGGTATAAACTACCGTTGCCGCGGATATCTTCTCGGTGGGATGGATACCGGTGGGGATGCCTCGGCCGTTATCGGTGACCTCAATGACGTCGCCGGGCAGGATATTGACGGTTATCTCCGTACAGTAGCCTGCGAGCGCCTCGTCGATGGCGTTGTCAACGATCTCGTAAACGAGATGATGAAGCCCCTTCGGGCCGGTGGAACCGATATACATACCGGGTCTTTTTCTCACAGCCTCAAGACCCTCGAGAACCTGTATCTGGTTCTCGTCGTAATCCACATCGACCTTCGAGATCTCGCTTACCTCGACCAGTTCTTCTTCCTTTTTGATTTCTTCACTCATAAAAATTTATCCTCCGTTCGCAGAAATCTGCGATCATAAATTACAGCCTGTTGTTTGCAAGTCTCTTTGCCAGCGTCGAGCAGGCAAGCTGACTTATATATACTCTCTCCGTCAGCTCGTCGTCGAGGGTCACTACAAAGCTTTTCGGCAGCTCATAGGTGCAGTTGACCACTCTGCCCTGCTTTGTGGCATTTGAAAGATAGTCCTTGGTGTATTTCGACACCGAGCTTTTTTCAAGATCGAATATCCCGACTACCTCTCTGACATTCACTATATGATCGTTTCCGAGATGCAAAAACATATCACATCAGCTCACTTTTTATTATCCCGGGCACACGGGTCTCTCTGAATCATGATACTCCCCGCGCCCCCGTTTTTGACGTTTATCATATTTGCCTCTGTCGCTCGTAAACAAGGCCGAACAGCTCTCTCATTTGACTATCCTTCCGTTTTCGATGTGATACAGCTTACCGGTCTTGTTCTCGGGGATGTTCTCGTCGCAGCAGGTTATAAACACCTGCATATTGTCTATGCGCGAGATAACGAAGCTCTGCCGCGAGGGGTCGAGCTCGCTTAAAACATCGTCGAGCAGGAACACCGGCGCATCGTCGGTCTCCTCAGTCAGGATGTTTGCCTGCGCCAGCTTGAGCACCAGTGCAATCGAGCGGTGCTGACCCTGCGAGGCATAGTCCCTTGCGGGAAGCCCGTTTATATAAGCGCACAGGTCGTCCCTGTGAACGCCCTTGGCGGTGTACCCGAGCCTTATATCCTCATCCCTGCCTGCTCTGAGGCAGGCAAGATACTCGTTTGCAAGATCGTTTTTGTAATCACTTCGGTCATCCACCGTCTCAAAGACAGTGGAGACATATCTCAGGCTCAGCTCCTCCCTGCCGCCGGAAATATCGGCATAGAGCCGCATGGCATACTCCGCCAGCTTCTTCGAGTAGCTGTTTCTCATAAGCGTGATATAGGAGCCCATCTGCGCGAGCTGTATATCCCAGACATCGAGCTCGTCCTTTTCGGAACGCCCGAAGGCTATGCTTTTGAGCAGATTGTTTCTCTGCTCCAGCACCTGCTCGTATTTGTCCGAAACGCTTTTATAGGAATTCTTGATCTGCGCCGCGGCAAGGTCTATGAACTGCCGCCTTCTGTCCGGCGAGCCCTTTGAGAGCTCGAGATCCTCGGGCGTGAATATAACGCAGTCGAGGCTGCCGAACAGCTTTGAGGGAGCCTTGACCCTCACACCGTTTAAAGAGCAGTTCTTTTCCTTGACGTAAGGCCGCGCCATTCGGTAGCAGATATCCTGCCTGCGCCTTTTGTCCCGGAAGCCGACATCTATCTCCATCTCTTCGCCGGAAATGTCGATCATATCCTTGTCCTTGGTGCCCCGGAAGCTCCTCACTCCGCTGCACAGCCAGATCGCCTCGATGAGATTTGTTTTTCCCTGGGCGTTGTTGCCGCAGAATATATTGAGCTTCGGGTGCGGCGAGACATTTATCTCTTTAAGATTTTTAAACCCGTTTATCTTTATGGATGTTATCAGCATTATTCAATAACAAGCTCTGTTTTGATATCGTCTATCTGCACCCTGTCGCCGCTCCTGATCTTCTTGCCTCTCATAAGGCAGGTCTCGCCGTTGACCTTGATCCTGCCCTCGGCTATGAGCTCCTTGCCGATGCCGCCCGTCTCGGCGACGCCCGCAAATTTCAGCAGCTGATCGAGCTTTATGAACTCGGTGGATATCCTGATATTCTCCTGCTTATAATTCATATTCCGAACCTCAGCCCTTCAGGCCTCTCTGCTGCCTGTCCATATCCTCTACCACGATATCGTATATCTCTCCGAGGCTGCGGCAGTATTCAAGTATGAGCCACGGCTCGTTGGTATGGAAATGCAGCTTCACGGTGTCCTCATCCCCGACCACAAGCAGGCAGTCGCCCTTGAAGTGCTCGGTAATGTAGTCGTTTATCTCGTCTTCATCCAGCTCCTCACCGTCGATGAGCAGCTGTGTATCGTATCTGTATTCAAGCTCTTCCATTTTTCAGACCTCTGTTCATGCTTCCTTGCTCAGTCTTACCGGCAGCACAAGATAGGTATATCTGCTGCCATCAAGCGGAACTATCTTCATCGGCAGCAGGCTGCCGCCCATCATAAGCTTTACCTTTTCGTCCTCGATCTTTGTGAGCGGGTCGAGCAGGTACTTGCACTTGAAGCCTATCTCGATAACGGGACCTGCCATATCGGCTGTGATCTCGTCCTGGATCTTTCCTATCGAAGTCGAGCACTTGATCTTGATATGCCCGTTCTCAAAATAGCATCTCACCGGGCTGGGAGTCCTCTCACTTATGAGCAGCATAACTCTCTCGAGTGTCGAGATCAGCTCTCTGCGGTCAACGATGACCTCTGTGGTGCTGGTCTTGGGTATAGCGCTCTTGTAGGGGTGGAACTCGCCCTCTATAAGTCTCGAGTAAACGAGATAGCCGTTTATCTCGAAAATGATATGCTTGTTGGAAATGAAGATATCGCAGCTGTCCTCATCGTTGTCGCTGAGCAGGCTCGCGGTCTCGTTGAGTGTCTTGGACGGAACTATGAAGCTCCTGTTCTCGTCCGACTTGATGCTCTCGGTCCTCACCGCAAGGCGGTAGCCGTCGATGGCAACGAGATTGAACACGTTATTCTCAATCTCGAACAGCTCGCCCTTGAGCACCGGGTTTATATCAACTATCGCAACGGCGAAGTTGGTCTGCTTTATCATGCTCTTCATCATCGGCTGGGATATGCTGAGCTTATCGCAGTTCTTCTTATCGGGAAGCTCGGGATACTCGTCCGCTGCCTGAGCCGAAAGATTGAATACTACTGCTCCGCTCGAAAGCGTAACCTGAAAGTTGTCGTTGACCTCCATATAGATATCGTCGGCGGGCATTTTCTTGATCATCTCGCTGAACAGTCTCGCATTGAGAATGAACTCGCCGCTGTCGCTGCTCCTTACCGCGATAGTCGTCCTGATTCCTATCTCGAGATCGTAGCCGGTGAGCTCAAGAGTTGAATCCTCGAGCTTGAATTTCATACCCTCGAGAGAAGGCAGAGAGCTTCTTTCGGAAATGGCCTTTGAAACATTGATGACTGCTTCGTAAAGCTTGAGCTTGCTGCAGGTCAGCTTCATAACAATATATCCTCCCTTTGATTTGAGATACCGCGCATATCCCACCGGCAGCGCCCCGCTGTTTTTCAACTCGCCCCAAAGAGGTCCCGGACACTGTCAATGAAATAATATATTGATTATTTTAGTTTTATTAGTAGTGCTGTTGAAAACACCATAAACTCCGCAAAGCCACAGAAATATGCGGTTTTTGGAGCGCTCTGCATCAACATCCGGTGTTTAGAAAATCTTTAGAAAAGTTGACGGAAATTGACGGTTTAAAGCTTTGAAAGATTTTATAAACCTTCAAACAAAATGTTGAGATAAATGTTGGCTTTGTCCGGGCAGTTGAATGCCGGAGCGTTGAAAAAACGCCGCTTTTTATCATATATCCCGAACTGACGCGCCCGGGGACGCTTAAAAGATTGTTGATACCCTGTTGTCAGTTGTTTTTGAGATTTTTTGTCAGATCCTCGACTACCTGCCTCAAATCGGCATTGGCCGCCATCTTCTCGGAGATGTTCTGGTAGTGTATGGTCATTGTGGAATGGTTCTTTCCGAGCACATTTCCGATCTCAAGATATGTAAGACCCTTTATCTCCTTGAGCAGATAGATAGTCACCTTTCTTGCAAGGGAGATATTCTTGCTGCGGTTGGTGGATCTGATATCGTCCGCCGTGATGCCGAACATATTGGCGGTCTCGGTGATGATCCTGTCAACGGTGATCTCCTGCGGATGGTTCTCTATCATGATCTCCTTGATGACCTTCTGAGCCATCGCCATGGAGGGAGCCTCCTTGGTGAACTCGGTGAGGCCCTTCATCTTGTTGACGGTGCCCTCGAGCTGCCTGATGTTGGTCTTTATCTTCTCGGCTATGAGCCTTGCGATATTGTCGCCGAGCTGCAGACCCACAAGCTCCGCCTTGCGCTTTACGATCGCCATACGGGTCTCAAAATCGGGCGGCTGGATATCCACCTGAACGCCGAGGGCAAATCTCGATCTGATCCTTCCCTCGAGCAGATTGATCTTTGACGGCGCGATATCCGCAGTCAGCACGATCTGCTTTCTCGCATTGTAGAGATCGTTGAAGGTGTGGAAGAACTCCTCCTGAGCGGTCTCCTTGCCGGCGATGAACTGGATATCGTCCACCAGCAGGAAATCAGCGCCCCTGTATTTGTTGTGGAACTCTGTGGTCGTTTTGTTTGTAAGAGCGGCTATGAACTCGTTGAGAAAATTCTCGCCGGTGGTATATATGATCGTGATGCCGGGATTCTTGCGCTTGACTTCATTTTCGATAGCCTTGAGCAGATGTGTCTTTCCGAGACCCGAGTCGCCGTATATGAACAGCGGGTTGAAGGTCTGATTGGTGTTTATCGAGCTGCTCATCTCATTGTTGCCGGCCACCGCCATGGAAAAGGCATAAGCGAGCTCGTTTGACTTGCCCTTGACAAAGGTCTCGAAGGTGAGCATCTCAAAATGTGCCGGAGCGGGAGCCTCGGACTTATCGGCTGCAGCCTCCCCTGCCGTGTCCTTGGATCTTATCAGCAGCTCTGTCTTTACCGGGAAGCCGAGCACGTTCTCAAAAGCCTCGGCCAGCACGTCGGAATAGTGCGCGGTGATGATGTTCCTGTCGAAATCGCTGTTGGTCAGCAGCATGATTGTCGAGCCCTCGAGCTTGTAGGGCTCCAGATTCCTGATCCATTTATTCAGGGCGATCGAGCTGATATTTTCATTGTTGGCTTCGATATATTTTATCGCCAGCTCGAAAACCTCGTTGAGTGAATCCATAAGATTTTTTTCCTCCTCCCACTCAGAAAAAGCAGTTTATTTATAATGTATATCGGCCTGACGGCTGCACAATTTTTTACGGTGTTCCGAAAAATAGGGCATAAAGACCAATTCTATTACATTATAACATATTTGAGTTGAAAATTCAAGTAAAAATTCGCCAAATCTTATATAATTATAATAGTGTATTTTCTACGGCCGGACGTTTCATTTGAACACATCATATTGAATCAAAAAACGGCAGTATGACTATATATTGAAATAATTGCAGGACAGGGTAACAAAAATTTAAAAAAGCGGGCTGCGGATGCCCTATTCTGCGCAGATATAAAAATAAAAAAATTGTGAACAGTCTTGACAAGAGAGGCAGGTTTGAGTTATAATAATTTAATGCAAGGGCAAAGCAAGGGAGAATTGTCTCTGTTTGACTGAAATATGCCCCATCTGACTGCCGCGGGAGATCATGGCGGCAGGTAAAATCGAAGGAGGGAAAAGTGAAATGAAAAGAACATATCAGCCTAAGAAGCTCCAGAGAAAAAAGGTTCACGGGTTTATGAAGAGAATGTCCACAAGAAACGGCAGAAAGGTTTTGGCTCGCAGACGTGCTAAGGGCAGAGCAAGACTCAGCTATTGATATCTCGTGACGAAGGCAGCGGTGCTTGATGTGCAGCTGATGCCTTGGAGAGGTGCTGCCTTTATGACCATTTACCTTTCGGCTCGACCGAAAAGGTATCTGGTCTTATTCTTTTTTTAGGGAAAAAATGCAGGAAAACTGACGGTGAAGGTGCTTTGAGATGCTTTATACCGAGATCATCAAGGATAACAGATCGTTCCAGAATTGCTTTCGCCGCGGTAAGTATGTCAGCTGCGGATTTCTGACGGTGTATATGCTGCCTAATCGGCTGCCCTATAACCGGCTGGGGATATCCGTGAGCAAGAAAAACGGCGGTGCAGTGCAGAGAAACCGCATAAAGCGTATTTTCAGAGCCGCTTACAGGCTCTGCGAGACCGAGTTCCCGATAGGCGTGGATATAGTCCTCGCCGCAAGGAACGACGCCTGCGAGAGGACCTCCGGCGAGGTGCTGAGCTTTCTGAGAAAGAGAGCGATACCCGCTTCGGTCAGTCTCGAGGATAAGAAGAAGGATAAAGACAAGAACAAGGGTAAAAAATAATGCTTCGTTTTGTCAGATATATCTTTATGCTGCCGATAAGGTTCTATCAGAGGTTCATCAGCCCGCTGTTTCCCGCAAGATGCAAGTATTATCCCACCTGCTCGGCCTATTGCCTCGAGGCGTATAAAAGGCACGGAGCGGTCAAGGGAACGGTACTTTCCACATGGAGGCTGCTGCGCTGCAATCCCTGGAGCCTCGGCGGAGTTGACCGTGTGCCGGAGGAATATCATCTGTTCGGCAGGATCAGGGAAAGAAATGAAGAAGAAAATGAGGAAAACTGAGGAAAGTACCGCATTTTATCGAATTACAGGATTGAAGAGGAAAAAATATGTTTAGTCTGTTTGCAACCCCCCTGGGCTGGCTGATGAAAATCTGCTATAAAGTAGTCGGAAATTATGCCGTTGCCCTGCTCTTGTTTACACTCATAACAAGGATACTTATGCTGCCTCTGAGCATCAAGCAGCAGAAGAGCACCGCAAGGATGGCTCTTATCCAGCCGGAGCTCGAAAAGCTCAAGAAGAAATACGGCAAGAATCAGGAAAAGCTCAACGAAGAAACAATGGCTCTTTATCAGAAGTCGGGCGTAAACCCCATGGCAAGCTGCCTGCCGATGCTGATAACCATGCTCATACTCTTCTCGATGATCCCCGTTATCTACGGGCCGCTGACATATGTGTCCGACCTCAATGAGGATCATATCCAGAAGTCCAACAATACCATCACAGAGATCGCTACCGTCAGCAAGGATATCGCAGGCGCCGAGACTACCATGGCCAAGCTCCTTGAAGAGAACGGCAACGATTTCAATAAGGTAAAGGCTGTCGTTGTAAACGGAGACGATAAGAACTATAAGAATACCTATAAACTCTTCGGCTACGAGGATGACGACGATCAGTCCGAAAAGGACGAGAAGAACAAGATGTGGAACGAGGTCGTCGAGATCTTCAAGAAGCATCCCGATATCGACACCTATATCACCAACAGCGAGTATGTCTCCCAGTCTCTCGTTGTTTCGCGTCCCGAGCTGACTACCTTCGACTTCGTGGACAAGCAGAAGATCGAGAAGAGCGGCAAGGACTATTCGGATATTCTCCCCGATGACGTCAAGGACTATGCGAGAAACTTCTCTTATGAGATCTTCGGCATTTCTCTCGGAGAGATCCCGAGCTTCAGCAGTGCGCTGGTGCTCATCCCGATACTCTCCTTCGTGCTCCAGCTCGCAACTACGATACTCTCCAACTACTTCAACAAGAAGAACAATCCCGCTGCAAATATGGGCAAGGGTATGAAGATAATGCTCTTCCTGCTGCCCCTGTTCTCACTGTGGATCGCGTTCTCCTACCCCGCAGGTCTCGGTCTTTACTGGATCTATTCGTCCTTCTTCGCAATGATACAGACTATCTTCCTCAATAAGATCTATAACCCCGCTCATATCAGAGAGATGGTAGAGATCGAGATGGAGAAGAAGAAGGAGCAGAGAAAGAACGGCAAGAAGTCCTTTATGGAAAAAGCCCTCGAGTACCAGCAGGAGCAGCGCGGCGTAAAGCCCTCCGACGACGATGAGGATAAAGAGGACGAGGTCGATGAGAGCAGCCTCTCAAAGGCCGAGCTCAAGGAGCTGCAGCGCAAAAAGCTCAACGAAGCAAGAAAAAGAATGGCGGAAAAATACGGCGACGAATATAAAGAGGAATAGGCTTCTTTTGAATTTCTGCAATGTGAGATTTCCGCTTAAAATATGAAAGGAATGGTTAGGTTGAAGAAAATTTTTACCGCTGCATCTGTCGAAGAAGCCAGACAGGCAGCAGCAGCCGACTTCGGTGTTTCCGAGGATCAGATCACGTTCACCGTCCTTGAAGAGCCCAAGAAGAGTCTTTTCGGGAAATTAAAGGGTGAGGCTAAGGTCGAGGCGGAGTATGAGGCTCCCGCGGTCGCTGAAGAAAAGCCCGCAGAAAAGGAAACAAAAGATACGGGTGCAAAGGCTGAGATCGCAAAGAATTATATGCTGAGCGTGCTCAATGCTATGGGTATCGAGGACGCAGAGATCACCGTGAGCGACACCGAGAACGGAGCTCTTTTCGAGCTCAGCGGTACAGGTCTCGAGGAGCTTATCGGCAAGAAGGGCGAACTGCTCGATTCGCTGCAGTACCTTTCCTCGCTGGTATGCAACAAGGTAGACAGGGATTATTTCCGCATCTCCACCGACTGCGCAGGATTCAGAGCCCGCAGAAAGGTGCAGCTTGAGGAGCTTGCAAAGAAAATCTCCGCGACTGTAAAGAAGACCGGCAGAACTTCCGCACTTGAGCCGATGAATCCTTACGAGAGACGCATCATCCACGCTGCGGTATCGGAGATCGAGGGTGTGACTTCCCGTTCGACGGGTGAGGAGCCTTTCAGAAAAGTTCTTATCAGCTCGACTGAGAGAAAGCCGAGGAGAGACGATTTCCGCGGCAAGGGCGGTAAAGGCGGCAAGGGACGCCGTGACAGAAAGCCCCGCGCACATTACGACATCACGACCTCCTTTGAGAAGGATTACAAGAGACCTAAGCCCGAGGATGACTTGAATGCGGGACTTTACGGAAAGATAGAGTTCTGAGACCCGCAGAAAAGAGAAGACCAAAAACGCGGCAGCCTCTTGTGGGGGAAAATCCCCGCATGGTCCCGCACAAAGCAATAACACAATACAAATAAGGCGCTGTGCCCATATCACGATGGGCACAGCGCTTTCTCTGTCTCCGCAAAGCCGCATGGACAAAGGATCACAGCACCGTCAACTCCGTTCGCCGCCCGCACACTGCCCTCCCCTGCGACAAATTGACTCAAACCCCGTACCTCAACACAACATCTTGTACCCCACTCTCCTTTCCTGCAAAAATTGTTCCACGTGAAACAATTTTCTTTCTCTGAAAAAATATTTTTCCCGCACCCCTTTTCAAACCGGGAAAAATAGTGTATAATAGTATAGATGTCAAAAATAAAACCGGGAGATGTATTATGGGAAAAATAATCGCTGTTTCCAATCAGAAAGGCGGCGTCGGCAAATCGACTACTGTCGTCAACCTCGCCGCAGTGTTCGGACATAAAGGCAAGAAGGTGCTGATCGTCGATTTCGACCCCCAGGGCAATACCACCACAAGCTACGGCATCCGCAAGAAAAGCATACGCAATACCGTCTACGATGTGCTCATGGGCGAGTGCTCGGTGTTCGAGGCGGTCATCGCTACCGAGTTCCGAGGGGTGTCGGTCATACCCACCACGCAGGAGCTCTCCGGCGCGGCGGTCAAGCTCATCAGCATGAAGAACCGTCTCTCCAAGCTCAGAGAGCAGCTCAAGCCCGCCGCGGAGTTCTACGATTACATCCTCGTGGACTGCCCGCCTACCCTCGATATGCTCACCCTCAACGCCCTCGTTTCCGCCGACTCGGTAATCATACCGATACAGTGCGAGTTTCTTTCACTTGAGGGTCTCGTGGAGCTAAACAATACCATCGAGCGCGTCAAAAAGGATCTCAACCACGACCTCAACATTGAGGGCATACTGTTCACGATGTACGTTGAGCGGTATAAGGTCACGGGACAGATAGTCGAGGAAGTGAAAAAATACTTCGGCAAGCATCTGTTCAAGACGGTCATCCCGAGAAACGTTGCACTCTCGGAGGCGCCCAGCTTCGGACAGCCGGTGCTGTACTACGACCCGAAGTCCAAGGGCTCGAAGGCGTACGAGGATCTCGCCAAGGAAATAATGAAGAAAAAATAAGATTGTTCCATGTGGAACAATCTGCAAAGCAAGAAAGGAAAGTCCGTTATGAAGCTTGAGGAGATCTTCGGCAGCCTTGAAGCTGTCGATTACATATCCCGCAGGGACGGGCACGCAGACCTTGTAATGATAGTGAACGGCTACGTCGGCGACTCCTTCGACGAGCAGGCGGCGCTTGACCGCAAGCTGATGTATTACATCGACTATGCCGGCAGCGAGGAATTCTTCGCCGTCTACGGGCGGGTCGAGACCTGCATCACGGTGTCCTTCACCGAGCGCCCGTCAGACGCGATAATCGACCGGCTCAACGTCTGGCACGCCGATATGGCCGGCGCACCGGTCTCGCTGGCGGTAACGATTGCCGGGCTGCCGATGCTTTTTCTTGACTGATAACGGAGGTGTGAAAAATGCCAAGCACATTCGGGGCGGTGCATCTCGCCCATGAGTTTCTGCGCCTGCACGTTAAGGAGGGCGACCTCTGCATCGACTGCACGGCAGGACGCGGCAAGGATGCCGCATTTCTCTGCGGACTTGTCGGTCGGAGCGGAAAGGTCATAGCCCTCGACATCCAGCCGGAGGCGGTGGAGAGCACCGAGGCTCTGATCTCGGAGCAGGGGTATACCGACATCTGCGAGGTACACCTTGACTCTCACGAGAACGTTGACCGCTACGCTCAGCCGGGGACGGTCTCGGCGATAGTTTTCAATTTTGGGTGGCTGCCGGGCGGCGATCACACCAAGCACACACAGACCGAGTCGAGCATCACGGCGCTGAAAAAATGTCTGCCGCTGCTGCGCGACGGCGGGATAATGAGCCTGTCGATCTACTACGGCCGCGACACCGGCTTCGAGGAAAAGGACGCGATCCTTGAATACATCGCCTCGCTGCCGGTAGGGGAGTACGCGGTGGTGGTCAGCGAGTTCGTCAACCGACCCAACTGTCCGCCGATAAGCGTGAGGATATACAGAACGTCGCTTTAAACCGTGAAATCAAACAGCAGAGAAAACAAAAAATCAAAGGGGGAAATAAAATGATCTACATCAGAAAAGCAGACCTCGACAGCATCGAGGCGGAGTGGAAGCTCATAAAGAGTATGCCGGAGCACGAAAACGGTTTCGTGAACCCGTATCTCCGGATGAACAAGGAGGAATTCTCCAAGGCGGTCTATGAAATGATGGAGCACGACCTCGGCATCGACGTGCCGGCGGGGCAGGTGCCCGAGACCACCTTTTTCATAGCCCTCAACGGCAGCCTTATAGGTCAGGCGAGGGTACGCCATTATCTGAACGAGGCGCTCAGAAATGGCTCGGGGCATATCTCCTACTGGATACTGCCGCAGTACCGCGGCAAGGGCTACGGCACCGAGGCTCTGAGGCTCATTCTCCAGTATGGCTCGAAGCTCATCAGCGAGGAGGAGTTCTGCCTGACCACCGGCAGCGACAACACCGCCTCGCAGCGCATAATCGAGAAGAACGGCGGCGTGAAGGTCGGCGAGAAGGGGAATGATATCTTCTTCCGCATCGGCAAGCCGGAGACCTCCGGCGAGGTTTTCACCGTCCGTCCGCTGAGACCCGACGAGTTCGGTCTGCTCGACGATTTTCTCTATGAAGCGATATTCGTCCCGGCAGGGGTCGAGCCTCCGCCGAGGGATATCATAAAGCAGCCGGAGCTCAGCGTCTACACCGAGGGCTTCGGTACCAGCAAGCATGACTGCTGCCTCGGCGCCGAGCTGGACGGCAGGATAGTCGGAGCGGTATGGACGAGGATAATGAACGACTACGGCCATATCGACGACAGCACGCCCTCCTTTGCGATAGCGATATACAAGGATTACCGCAGCCGCGGCATAGGTACCGCGCTGATGAACGAGATGCTCTCGGCGCTGCGCAGAAAGGGCTACAAGCAAGCCTCGCTGGCTGTCCAGAAGCAGAACCGCGCCGTCGGCCTATACCGCAAGACAGGCTTTATCCCGGTGGCGGACAAGGGCAGCGAATATATAATGGTCTGCGAGCTGGTCCACAGAAAGGGCTGGTAAAAACTGTAAATTACGGGCAGGGGAGTGTACCGCACCCGTCAGAGCCGCCGTAGGCGGTGAGAATATAAACGTACCAATGAAAAGGAGCAAAAGAAATGGCAAAGGATAAAAGAATGAAAAACGGCCTCGATTCGCTGTTTGACGATAACTTCTTCATGCAGGAGGATGACAGTGCGCCGCAGAAGGAGACCTCCCCCGACGAGGGGCTCATGACCGTAAGGCTCTCGCTTGTGGAGCCAGACAGAAAGCAGCCCCGTACCGAGTTCGATGAGGAAAAGCTCTCCGAGCTCGCGCAGAGCATCTCTGAGATGGGGATGATCCAGCCCATACTCGTTAGGCGGGCGGAGTCGGGACGCTTCACGATAGTCGCCGGAGAAAGACGCTGGCGGGCGGCGCGTATCGCGGGGCTCACCGAGATACCGGTGATCGTCCGCGAGCTTTCCGATGAGCAGGCCGCGCAGATCGCGCTGATCGAGAACATCCAGAGAGAAGACCTCAACCCCATTGAAGAAGCCCAGGCTTTCAGCCGTCTGCGGGACGAGTTCGGTATGAAGCAGGAGCAGATTGCAGCCGTCGCGGGACGCAGCAGGGCAGCCATAGCCAATTCGCTGAGGCTCCTCGACCTCCCCGAAAAGGTTCGCCGCGCAATAGTGGACAAGAGCATAACCGCAGGCCATGCCAAAGTGCTCTGCGGAGTCGAGAGCGAGGAAAGACAGCTCTCGCTGCTCGATGCGGTAACACAGAACGGCCTCTCGGTCAGGGAGCTCGAAAAGCTCGCTTCGTTCAGAGCCGCCGAACCCTCACCCAGGCGCGGCAGGAAAAAGACTGCCTTCGGCACCGAGGATAAGCTGCTCAGCGAGTACAGCCTGTCGCTCAAGAACGAGTACGGCGTCGATGCCGGCTTCAAGAAAAAGTCCGACGGCTCCACCGTCATGAACATCAGCTTCAGGAACGATGACGAGCTCAAGGAGTTCTTCCGCAGACTCACCCTGAAATGAGGTGTTCGAGATAGGAGAGTTCAGACCCTCTAAAAATGCGCGCTCGGTCTGCTATATGCTGCTCGCCGTGATCTTTGCGACAGTGCTGATCGTCATAACATCGGCGGCGATAATAAACCGCAGGCTGCCGTATATCGCAATAGCCATAGCAGTCGCGGTATTCGCGGTGCTGGCGGGGATAGTGCTGCCGAGGGTGTTCAGATATGCAAAGGTCACCGTCGGCGAGAAGGATATTATCAGCATCCGCGGCATATTCACCGAAAGGACTTTCTTTATGCCCGTTGACGCCGTGCGCTCGGTGACGCTCATCGTCACGCCGTTCGGAGAGGTCACCGGGCTCAACCTGGTGATCCTCAACGCCATGGGAGCCAAAATGGTGCTGCCGTTTTTGACCAAGACCGACAGCCTCAAGATCTATGCCCACATCAACAGCGAGATCAAGAAGCGCACAAAGAGTGATGATACCTGACCATAAATCAGGGCAGGGAAGCAGTGTTTTCGGTCATTTCCACGAAGTTTCCGGAAAATGCTTTACTATATTACAAGGATGTGCTATCATATCAAGTGTGCCCGGAGGGGTACAGCGAAACAAGAAAGGAAGTATGTAAAATGAGTCTCAAGACCAGATTTTTTGCAGCTCTCGGAGCTGTATCAATGGCAGCAATGCTCGCACTCACAAGCTGCGGATCCTCTGACAGCAGCTCGTCCGGCGGCAGTGCAGATGCGGGAGAGGACAAGTCGCTGCAGAAGGTACTCGACAACGGCAAGCTTATCCTCGGCCTCGACGCCACCTTCAAGCCCATGGGCTACACCGATGAGAACGATCAGATCGTCGGCTTCGACATCGACTGTGCAAAGGAAGTCTGCACACGTCTCGGCATCACTCTTGAGCCCTACGGCGTAAACTGGGAGACCAAGGAGATCGATCTCAACGCAGGCACCATCGACTGCATCTGGAACGGTCTTTCGGTAAGCGAGGAGCGCAAGAAGGTAATGCTCATGAGCGAGCCTTACATGGAGAACAAGATGGTATTCGTAGTCAACAAGGACAGCGCCGTCAACACACTTGCAGATCTTGACGGCAAGAAGGTAGCGGTACAGAACGGTTCCACCGCGCAGGAGATCCTTAAGGGTTCCGAGGTCGGCGGAAAGGTAACGACGAGCGAGCTCCAGACGAATGTTGAGGCGCTCAA
Source organism: Ruminococcus sp. (assembly GCA_017534595.1). Lineage (GTDB taxonomy): Bacteria > Bacillota > Clostridia > Oscillospirales > Ruminococcaceae > FB2012. The sequence continues at coordinate 727 of JAFXVY010000085.1, read as the reverse complement.
TCAGCTTGAGCTTGGAATGTGCGATGCAGTATTCCTTGATTCGGTAGTAGCGGAATACGAGATCACCACCTCGGGCAAGGCATTCAGGGTACTTGAGGAAGGACTTGAGCCGGAGCAGTACGCGATCGGATTCAGGCTTGAGGACAAGGCACTGTGCGACAAGATCTATGAGACCTTAAAGGAAATGAAGTCTGACGGCAAGCTTGGCGAGATCTCGACCAAGTGGTTCGGCAAGGACATCACGACGGTCAAGTAACCGCAGAAAAGCTAAGATCCAAACGCAAAGCGGTCCTAACGCGGACGGCGTATTTCCGCCTTTTGAAAACGGAGTGCAGAACCGCACTGTGATTTGACGGCGGGCTGAACAAAGTGCAAGACCCAAACGCAAAGCGACTTGGGGTCAAGGGGGACGCTTCCCCCTTGCGGAGTCAAGAGGCAGAGCCTCTTGTGGGGTACGGGGCAAAGCCCCGACGGCTCCGCAGGCACTAAAAACTCAATACAAAACAAGGCGCTGCGCCCATATCACAAAGGGCACAGCGCTTTTTGTATCTGTATGCAGTTATAGGGACTATTATTCGCAGCGCCGTCAAGGCAGTTCGGTGCCCGCAGGCACAGGAATAGCAGGGTGCAAAGCACCCGAGCGAATTCCGTCCGGCTCCGCTGAAAGTCAGCGGTACAGAAGGCTCCGCTGAGAGTTAGCGGTACAGAAAGCTCCGCACTGTGAGGG
>JAFXVY010000084.1 GCA_017534595.1 Ruminococcus sp. | reverse complement strand
GGGCGCAGCGCCTTATTTGTGTTGTGTTATTGCTTTGTGCGGAGCCGTCGGGGCTCTGCCCCGTACCCCCGCTTAGGGCTCTGCCCTAAGAACCCGCAAGGGGGAAGCGTCCCCCTTGACCCCTCTTTTGCTTCGCGTTTGGGTCTTGCACTTTGTTCAGCCCGCCGTCAAACTGAAGTTCTTTCCATCACTCCATAAATCAAAGGCGGAACTGCGCCGTCCGCGCCGAGGACCTTCGCGTTTGGGTCTTGCACTTTGTTCAGCCCGCCGTCAAACTGAAGTGCTTTCCTGCACTCCATTTCCAAAGGCGGAAATACGCCGTCCGCGTTAGGACCGCCGTCCGCGCCGAGGACCTTCGCGTTTGGGTCTTTTCTTTTCTGCGGGTTATCTGATCTGCCCGTTTCCGTCGATCAGATATTTCATTGTGGTCAGCTCACGCAATCCCATGGGTCCCCTCGCATGAAGCCTCTGCGTAGATATGCCGATCTCCGCACCTAAACCGAATTCTTCACCGTCTGTGAACCTCGTCGAGCAGTTGACATATACACACGCTGCGTCTACACGCTTCTTGAATTCCTCCGCCGCGAAAAAGCTCTCGGTAACTATGCACTCTGAATGTCCCGTAGAGTATTTCTCAATGTGCTCAAGCGCCTGCGCAAAGTCGTCTACTACCCTTACCGCAAGGATGTAATCAAGGAACTCCGTCGCGTAATCGTCCTCATCGGCAGGACGCACATTCTGCGGCCCGAGTATCATGCGGGTAAGGTCGCAGCCGCGCAGCTCGACATTGTGCTCGTCAAGCCTCTGCATCATCCTCGGCAGGAACTCGTCCGCGATGTCCTTGTGTACGAGCACGGTCTCTATCGCGTTGCACACCGACGGGCGCTGGGTCTTGCCGTTATCGACTATATTGACTGCCATCTCGACATCCGCGCTGTCGTCAACGTAAACGTGGCAGTTGCCGGTGCCGGTCTCGATTATCGGGATCGTGGAATTCTGAATGACAGCCTTGATGAGCTGTGCGCCGCCTCTCGGGATGAGCACGTCGATATACTCGTCGGCACGCATCATCTCGGCGGCGATGGCTCTGTCGGTATCCTCGACCAGCTGGATGATATTGGGGTCGAAGCCCGCTGTCTTGACTGCCTGACGCATAAGTGCGGTGAGCATCTTATTGGAGTTGATGGCCTCCTTGCCGCCTCTGAGGATCACGCAGTTTCCGCTCTTGAGGCAGAGCGCCGCCGCGTCCACGGTAACGTTCGGTCTGGCCTCGTAGATCATTCCGACAACGCCCATGGGCACTCTGATCTTGGTTATCCTCATGCCGTTGGGACGGGTACCCCCGCCGATGACCTCACCGACAGGGTCGTCAAGGCCGGTGAGCTTCTCGCAGGCTGCGGCTATTCCCTCGATACGCTTTTCGTCGAGGCGGAGCCTGTCAAGAAGGGATGTGGACATATTGCGTCTTTTGCCGTTCTCGATATCGAGTTCGTTTGCCTCGATGATCTTGGGAGCGCATCTGCGAAGGATATGCGCGATCTCCATGAGAGCGTCGTTCTTCTGTGCGGAAGACGCGCTTGCAAGCTCAGTCTTGCAGGCTTTGGCGTTTCTTCCGAGAGTTTCGATGTAGGTCATTGTTATCACTCCTGTTATGTTGTTTTTCGTTTATCGGTAATTGTCATTATAAGCATCACGAGCTCGAACAGCCAGGCTGCCGCCGCTGCTGCCAGCGCAAGGAATACCGTCTGCAGGATGTATTCGATATTTATTGCCTGAACGTTTGTCCAGACCCGGGCGCTGCCGGCAGAGGTCTCGGTATGTTCATTGTACCGCGGCTCGCCGTCGGTATAGATTACCACCTGATCGAAGATCGCAGCTCCCAAGAGCTTTGGCAGCTCCGCCGCGCTTTCCGGCACGGCTATGATAGTTGAGGAGCTTAAAAACGCGCTCTGACGGAATACATAGTACCCGTTCTCGGTGGCGATATATTGTATCCCGCCGAAGATGCCTCCGCCGTTTCGCAGATGTCCCTTGCTGTCGCTGCTGTCCTTTATGTGCATCACAAGGGCGAACACCGCGATCAGCCCGAAGACGACCCAGGCTGCTATGCTGCCGATCTTAACGGCCTTGTGTATGCTCCCCTGAGATCTTCTGAAATTGAACACCGTCATTATCACGAGCGTGACGAGCACGCTCCCCAGTATAACGATACCCATAATTATTTTCTCCCTCAGTTGTGGCGCAGCCATGAAAAGCTGTGCTCATCTGTATGCTCTCCCCTGCCGGCGAATGCGGCAAGCTCATTTCTGCAAACTCCGACAGCCAGTTCTATATACTGTTCGGCTGTCTCTTTTGTGTAGCAGACAGGCTCGCCCTGCGGGTCATCGGTCAGCTCGCGGCGCATATCCTCAAGAAAGCGCCCGACAGCTCCGATATCCCCCATAACGAGCGGTTCATCGGCGATATCATCCGGAAGCGCCGGTATTTCCGTGATGCCGTATCTCTCCCGGAGATAGGGATTGAGCAGAGTATAGTCGCGGTGCAGCTGCACAAGCTTTTCCTCGGTGGGGACGTACCCTACACGGTGATACAGATGATCCCGGAAGACGATATCCTCAACGAGGTGCATATAGTACCCGAGATACAGCCCGTCTCCGAGCCGGTCACGGTATCTGTCGCGGAATCCGGCAAGATCGTAGGTCTTGCGCCTGCCGCCGTCAAAGTATCTGAACCGGTGGCTGACAGTCTTCGGCAGGGCGTCGGGCATCACCGAGCCCAGCAGAAAGCGCTGCAGCTGTGCGGGATCTATGCTTTCCGCAAGGCAGTACCCTGCGGCAAGGTGTATCATTCTTGAAGCCATGGCTGCTGCTCCTTTGTAAGCCTCCTGTACACGAACCGGACATACAGGCAGATCGGGACGGTGACGAATATCCCCGGGTCGGGCACTATGCAGAGCACAGCCAGCGCCGGGACGACCGAAATGGCCCACACAAGGAAGTTCCCCGCCGTATGCAGACCCATCGCAATAAACAGATATTTCTTCTGCCCGATGTAATGCACCGCCGCCAGCACAAGCACCGACATGGCTATATGAAACGCTGCGCCGCATAAGGCGTTGCCTATCGCGCCGACTGTTTCCCAGGCTCCGTGTTCAGAGAGCCTTTGAAGATCCTCGAGCTTTTTCGCGGATCCCTCTATCGTATCCGCCTTTATAAGCGCTGCCGCGCCGAGGCGGTTGCATTCAAGCCCCCGTAAGAAGAATCCGAAAGCCTGCGAAGCGCTTCCCCAGATCAGCTCGCAGCCGCCGTGACCAATGCCGTAGGAGACGGCGTCGCGCCAGTCGTCGTAGTCGTCCTTCATGATGAACCGCATCGAGGTGTACCGCCCCGATTCCTCAAGCACTCCGGAAAGCAGCGCCGAGACAAGGTAGAACGCCCAGGCGGTCTGTTTGAGCTCGTCCGTGAACAGCACCGCTCTGAACCCGGCTCTTATCCACGAGACGAAGAAATAGGTCAGAAACCCCACAAGCACCGGGAACAGCGAAGCGTGCGTCCGCCTGCGCCAGCAGATCATCAGCGCGATAGGAAGAACAGCCGAAAAAGCTCCCGACAGAAACAGCCCGAAAAGCGTCCCGCCCGAAAAGGTTATTTCTTCCGTGATCTCTGCGGTAAACATCACATCACTTCGCTTATTTTTGTAATAAAATCATAGGTGAGACTGCTGCTCACAGCGCCGCAGGCACACACCTTAATTGTTCAGGTATTTGACTATCACCATTCCGTCCGGCTCGATGATGAATTGAGATACCGAGCCGCTCCTGCCGTAGAAACGGAATCGGCCGCGGTCCTCGAGCTTGTAGCCCAAAAGCATTGATTGCAGGAAGCTCAGCGCCGTGCCGTGAGAGACGATGAGTATGCGTTCCTCGTCGTTTGTGGTTATCATCTCGCAGAACGGGAGCAGCCTGTTCCAGAGGTCGCGGTCGGATTCCGCGTCGGGGAACGGACGGAAATCGGGATCGTAGTCCTTTGGTCGAGGGGCCTCGTGCTCGCGGTACCAATCCCGGGTCTGACCGTTGCCGGCACCGGCGTTGACCTCGCGGATAACATCCGTAACGGTCGGAGTGATGCCGAGGGTCTTGTTTATCTCCTCCGCGGTCTGATAGGCGCGTTTGAGGTCGGAGGCGTACATGACAAAGCCTCTGTTGCCCCCCTCCCGGAGCAGCCGCTTGCCTATCTCAAAGGCCTGCTGCCTGCCGCGCTCGGTGAGCTCCCAGTCGCCCCAGGCACCGATATGCCCGTTGACGTGGTGCACAGACTCGGCGTGCTGAACGGTTATGATTATCTTGCGTTTTCTTCTTGAAGAAAAGTCACTGATGACCTGCCCGGCTTTCTCACGCCCGAACCAGCCCTCTCCGCGCCCGAGGCTCGGATAGAGCTTTCTGAGCAGGGTGAACTCCTCCTCCGGCAGAGCGGAGATATCGCTTATCTCGCGGTCTGCGGGGACGGCGACGAGCTTATGGTCTCCGCCGGAATTGCAGAACACGCCGATAACGCGCACACCTATCTCGTCCCCGAGCTCAAAGTCTGCGCCGGTGACGACGATGACGTCAAGATGCTCGCAGGGGGGCGTGCCGGACTCCTTTATCCAGCCCGACGGGAAGGGTACTCCCCGCTCGAAGGAAAGGCTCATACAGTCCTTGGGCTCGAAGGTGCCGGTGGCGGGCATATAGTGCATACGCTTCTCATAGGCCCTGGTCTGCTCGATAACGGCGGTATAAAGCATTTATTTCTCCTTTCGGCTCCTGAAGAGCGTACCTGCGCCCTTCTCGAAAACATCGTAGAGATTGTCGGGGTTGCGTCCGTTGACGATCACCATATCTATGCCGTGGGCGTTGGCGATCTCGGCGGCGTTGATCTTGGTCTTCATGCCGCCGGTGCCGAGCTTGGTGCCTGCACCGCCCGCCAGCTCGCGGATCTCGTCTGTGATCTCGTAAACCACCGGGATGAGCTTTGCTTCGGGATTGGAGCGGGGGTCGGAATCATAGAGGCCGTCTATGTCGGACATTATTATCAGCAGGTCGGCATCGACAAGAGTTGCAACGGTGGCGGCGAGGGAATCGTTCTCGCCGACCTCGAGCTCCAGCTCGTCAATGGCGACGGTGTCGTTCTCGTTGACTATTGGGATGACGTTATGCGCAAGCAGCTCCTCGAGGGCGTTCTGCACGTTTATGCGCCTGTCCTCGAGCAGGACATACTTTGTCAGCAGCACCTGTGCGACATTAAGGCTGTAATCGGAGAACAGCTTGTCGTAGAAATACATCAGCTCGCACTGACCGATAGCGGCGCAGGCCTGCTTGAGAGGCGTCTCCTTGGGCTTCTGAGTCAGGTTGAGCTTGGCCATGCCGAGCCCCACCGCTCCGCTCGAAACGATAACGAGCTCATATCCGGCATTCTGCAGATCGGCAAGGTTCTTGACGAGCCTCTCTATGCGCCTGATATTGAGCTTTCCGGTCTTATGCGTCAGCGTGGAGGTACCCAGCTTGACTACTATTCTTTTTCTTTCTCTTTCCATTTGAACTTTCCTCAATTCTGTAATTTGATCGTTTCATAGCTGATCAGGGCATTTCTTCTCCGAAGATATCGGGATAGAGCGCTTTTGCACGCTGATATACGAAGGGGATGAACTCCCCGGTCTTTGCCATCTGCTCGATCTCGGCGGGGTATACGAGCCTTGCGGCAGTGGTCTCGCCGGGCTGGAGGATTATATCCTCATCACGGAAATCCGCTCTGAACAGATAGAACATCACGATATGACTGTGATTTGAGAAGCGGAAGAGTATCTGCCCGCGGTATTCCAGAGCCTCCGGCAGAGCCCGCAGACCCGTCTCCTCCTTAAGCTCACGCAGAGCCCCCTGCACCGGGGTCTCTCCGGCGACAACGGCGCCCTGAGTCATCTCCCAGAGGCCGCCGTAGGGCTTGCGGTCATCACGCCTTGTGATAAGCACTTTATTCTCGAAATTCACCGAAAGCACGGCGATGACTATATGATACTTCCCTGCCGGGATCCTGTCTCCCCGCTCGACGGTCTCGCCGAGCGGCTCGAGCTTTTCATTGTAGAGGTCAAACAGCTCAGCCATAGTCAGCCTCCCCGGTTCACAACATTTATAGGTGCGCCGCCGATCCACGCTCTGAGGTTATCCGCCACCCTGCCGAGCAGACGCTCCCTCGTTTCAAGGGGCGCCCATGCCACATGGGGGGTAGCGGTGATATTCTTCGCAAAGCGCAGAGGGCAGTCCTCACGCATCGGTTCAAGGGTAAGCGTGTCGATGCACGCCCAGGCGATAACGCCGTTTTCAAGGGCATCCGCGAGCGCCTGCTCGTCCACGAGCCCTCCCCTTGCGGTATTGACGAGCATAGCCGACGGCTTCATCAGCGAGAGGGTATGCGCGTTTATCATCTTTGTATTATCTGCGGTCAGCGGGCAGTGAAGGCTCACTATATCGCTGACGGAAAGCAGCTGCTCAAGGGTCATGCAGGGCGTGCCGTCCGTGACCTTCGAAGGGGTGCGGGTATGGGTGACGACATTCATCCCGAAGGCTCTCGCTATGGCGGCGGTCTGCCTGCCGATGCTTCCGTAGCCGACTATTCCCATGGTCTTGCCCGCAAGCTCATAGGTCGGGATGCCGAAATAGGTGAACAGCTTGTAGTTGACCCAGTCGCCGCGCTTTACCGTGGCGGCGTACTCGGCGGTCTTGTTGTATCTGTCGAGGATCATCGAAAAGGTGTGCTGCGCGACGGCGTTCGTCGAATAGCTCGGCACGTTGCAGACCACGGCTCCGTGGTCGGAGGCGGCTTCGAGATCCACGTTGTTGTAGCCTGTGGCGAACAGGCCCACATATTTCAGGTTCGGGCAGGCCTCAAAGACCTCCCGGGTGATAAGGCACTTGTTGCAGATCACCGCGTCGGCGTCACCGATGCGCTCGGCCGTCAGCCCGCTGGGCGTAAAGCCGTAGACGGCAGACTCCCCGAGAGAGGTGATGCCGTCGAGTGAGACATCGTTTTTCGTGACCGTTTCCGCATCGAGGATGACAAGCTTCATTCTCTCACCTCAATCGTCAAAGGCGTTCTCGACGAGCTTATCGTTCTCTTCCTCATCGGCCTTCTCGGCGCTCTTGGCTCTCTTCTTCTCCAGCTTCTTAGCGGCCTCCTTGGCCTCGTTCTCGGCCTTGATACGCTTGGAGTTCTTTATTGCGAGGATTATCGTCGCGGTTATGAGCGCGATCTCTACTCCCGCCAGCACTGCGATAGCCACCGAAGACGTCCACACCTGAGTGACGAAGGTAGCGTCAACGGCACACATAAGGGTCAGGTAATGAGGCGAGCCCTTGCGGTAATAGAGCGCGAGATAGATTATCGTAGCGACTATCGTAAATATCAGATGAGGCACCATATCCAGCGGTGTCACGACGTTCTGCATCTTGGAGCCGTCATCTATAGATAAAAGATACATTTTGTTTCCTCCGTTCCGACATAACAATACATAATAATAATAACACAGCGCTCGGAAAATTACAAGTCTTTTTTTTCACAAAAAAGCCGCGGGCGCAGGGTGAATAATAATTTATAATTTATAGTAAGACGTTTCGGCGGAGTTGTTCCTTGACTTTTTTCTTCCGTTGGTATATAATTAGAGTGTATTACTGTCGAAATCGTTTTAGCTTGCAGGGGTTTTTATGGAAATTAGCTGGAAGATAAGGGAAATAAAACGAGCGGCGGCCAGGAGCCTGCGGCATAATTTTGTCGCCTGCCTGTCCGTCTGCTTTGTTATGGTCTTTATCGCCGGCGCCTACGGCGGCTCGACCCAGTTCATCGCAAGCTACGATATGCAGAACGTTACCAACCTGCGTGTGGACGCCGCGACGAAGCGCGAGGTGGTCAGATCGATGATCGATGAGGGGCTCACCGCCTCCGAGGCCGACGACCGCTACAATATCGGCGATGTCAAGGCCGTCGAGAACTGGAAAAACTCCTATCTCGAGTACGGAGAGAATTCCCTCAACGCCAAGGAGCTGACCTTTTTCCATTCGGGCAACGAGAGCTCAAACTGGGCGATAATAGACGATACCGTCTCGCTGATCTCCGGCAAGCAGAGGCCGATGACGGCCTTCGTCAGCGAAAAGACGAGGCGAAACGAGCAGAAGATCTCCGATGTCTTTGATATGATAACAAAGGAGTATTCGCCCCATTTCCAGATACTTGCGGGCATACTCTCCTTCTTTTCGGATATGTCCGGCTGGGATATCCTCGTCACCTGCGCGACCTCCCTTTTCGCGGTGCTGACGGCGATATTCGTCACCGATGTGCTGACGATAGGCGAGCGGAGGTTCTTCCTCGAGAACCGGAGCTACCGCCGGACAACGATCGGGCGCATGGGCTTCATGCTCAAGGAGCGCTGCTTCAGGCCGCTCATAACGATCGTGAAGATGCACGTTTACCGCGGGCTGTGGTTCCTGACGGTCGTCGGGGGCTTCTACAAGACCTACGAATACTATATGATACCCTTTATCCTGGCCGAGAACCCGAATATCTCCTCGAAGGACGCCTTCGCGCTCTCCAAGAAGATGATGAAGGGCAGCAAGTGGAAGACCTTCCTGCTCAATGCCTCCTTCCTCTGCTGGGAGCTGCCGATAGTCGCCGGCTCGGTGATACTTGGGCTCATCTTCTTCGGCGACGACTATATCTTCCTCGGCGGAGTGCTCAGCTACGCCGCTCTCGGCATAGCGCGGATAGGCTTTTTAAACGCCTACAAGACCGCCTCCGACGCAGAGCTGTATATGCAGCTGCGCAGAGCCGTGATCGAGGAGGGAGGAGAGTACGCGGCGCTGTTCACGGATGAGTTCCTCGACCCCGGCATCCTCGAAAAGGACCGGGAGTACGATACCGCCGTCGGCAGGCTCGAGGGCGCGGAGATCCGCCTGCTCGACAAGTATCCCGGCGCCGATCAGCACGGAACGAAGCAGTATGTAGGCATCAGCCGCAAACAGGTGCTTGTGCGCCACGATTACCACCGCAGCTATCCCGCCACGTCTGTCATACTGATGTTCTTCCTCTATTCGATAGTCGGCTGGTTCTGGGAGGTCGTCATCCACGTTATCGAGGACGGCGAGCTGATAAACCGCGGCAGCCTCCACGGCCCGTGGCTGCCTATCTACGGGTTCGGAGGAGCGATAGCGGTGCTGGCGCTGGCAAAGTTCAGAGACCGCCCCGCAGCCTCATTTATCCTGATGATAACCGGCTCCGCTGCCTTTGAGTATGTCACCAGCTGGTACTTCGAGTATTCCAAGGGGCTCCAGTACTGGAACTACAACGGGTATTTCCTCAACCTCAACGGCAGGATCTGCCTCGAGGGCATCATAGTCTTCGGCTTCGCGGGGATGCTCTGCATCTATATCCTCGGGCCGATGGTGGACGATGTGGCGTCAAAATTCCCGAAAAAGGTCACCGTGACCGTCTGCGTCGTGCTGATAGTGATAATCGTCGCCGACGCGGTATACTCCTACTTCGAGCCGAACAGCGGCAAGGGCATTACCGACTACGCCCGCTCCGTTGTGGAATATTCACAAATCCTGACTTAGATTTTTATTCGATAAGCTATTGTAAATTTTCGGATAATATGCTATAATTTAATTGTTTGAACAATATCCCCAAGGAGGAATGACTTATGGAAAACAGGATACAGACTATCGAGAGCCCGAATAACCGCCGTATCAAGATCGGCATCATCCCCGGGCATTTCGCAACGAACCATTCCCACGTCAACTATTACGTTGACCTGACCTCGATCAAGACGGGGCATAAAATGGCCAAGGAAGCTGCGGCAGAGCTGGCAGCGTCTTATATGACGACACATATCGACACTATCATCTGCCTCGAGGGCACCGAGATGCTCGGCGCTTTCCTTGCCGAGAGCATGGCTGAGCACGGCATCAACTCCGGCTCGGATATCGCCGTCGTTACCCCGGAGCTCAACATGAACGGTCAGATGATCTTCCGCGACAACACCCAGAAGAAGATCTGGGGCAAGCAGATACTGCTGCTGATCTCTTCGGCATCCACCGGAAAGAGCATCGCAAGAGCCGTTGACTGCTTACAGTACTACAACGGCAGCCTCGCAGCTATCGGAGCTATCTTCTCGGCTATCAAGGAATCCCACGGGCTGAATGTCCGCGCCATATTCTATGCCGAGGATCTGCCCAAGTACGACAGCTACAGCTCCACCACCTGCCCGATGTGCAGAAACGGTCAGAAGGTTGACGCGCTGATAAACAGCTTCGGATATTCCAAGATCTGATAAGAGCAGGGAGCGCCCCTGAGCGGGCGCTCTTTTTACATTTGTACATCATAACCGATATGTAAAGGAGACACATCATGGACGAAAACAATGCTGTACAGAACAATGCGCCCGAGAAGGGCAAGACGATAGTGGGCTTTGTGCTGCTCACCGACGCCAACCTTGACTGGCCCCGCTTCCGCCACTATCTGAAAGAGGACTGGGGCATCAGCTTCAGCGACGAGATCAAGGACGGCGCAGTGGTATTCAGCGCCGAGGGCAGAAGATGCGCCTGCTCGCTGCTGCCTAATCCCGTTCCCAACAAGGAGGCCGAGACCTGCGCCCGCAACAATTTGCTCTGGAAGGACGCCGTCGAGGAGACCGCCAAGCACGCCGCTCATGTAATGGTGGCAGTCATGGACAGCCCCGACCCCGAGGAGCGCGACGAGCTGGATGCGAGCCTGCTGTTCTGCAAGATCGCAAGCTCGATGCTCAAGCTCAAGAATACCATCGGCATCTACAAGAACCCCACCGTATACGAAAAGCAGTTCTACATCGACGTTGCCCAGAACATCAAGAAGACGGCGATCCCGATACCGATAATGGTACACATCGGCATCTACATGACCGCTCAGAGGCAGCTCTGCGGCTACACCTACGGCCTGCGCTTCTTCGGCAGAGAAGAGGTCGAGGTCATCGACACCCGAGCCCAGCCCCAGGATCTGTTCAACTTCCTCATGGCGATCAGCGACTATGTCGTCACCCAGGAGATAGACCTCAAGGACGGCGAGACCATCGGCTTCACCGAGGATGAGAAACTCCCGATCAGGATCTCTCCCGCGCAGTATTTCCCGGGAAACAGCATCAAGATCGGGTTTATGACCGATTGACGCGAGGCAGCCCATTATTTGCGTCTCCCCTCTTGACAAACTCCCACAGGCGGTGCTATAATATAGTTTACAGATATTTTAAAGGCTGTGACGGAAACGTGCTTTGCAGAAGGATCGTCCCAGAGAGCCCGGGGGAGCTGAGAACCGGGCGGCGGTGCGCAAAGCTGTATCATTCCCGAGCCTGCCCCCGAACGGCTCACGCCAAGTAGTACGGCACGGTGCTCACCGTTATATGAGAAATGAGCGGCACGCCGCATTTTCCATGCGCGTGCAATCAGAGTGGTAACACGGAGCAGACACGCTTCGCCTCTGTTTTGAGGCGGGGCGTTTTTTCAGGCAACACCGCACAACCACCGGCTAACGCCTTTGTACATCATCCGCTTGCATATTTTCCGTCATATTACCCAAATTCTCCTTGCCTTGCGCCAGCAAGGCGGCGTCGAATTTAGGCAATCTGACGAAAAATCTGACTGC
>JAFXVY010000083.1 GCA_017534595.1 Ruminococcus sp. | reverse complement strand
CATTGTGCATTGACCTTGACTTTTCTCCTGCCGTTTAGTATAATAGCTGTATAACCTATCCTTTGAGAAAGGACGGAGCGAATTGATCTTTCTGTATTTGCTGCCGGGATATCTGCTGGTAAATTTTTATATAGTCGCCCGGATACTTCACTGGCTGTCCGCGCTGCTCGGGAAACCCTGCAACAAGGCCGTCTGCTGCGCCGTGTATGCGGTGTGGTTTCTGTGTGCGTTCTCGCCGGTGACAGCGTTCCTGCTGCCCAAGACCGGAGCCGCGCTGTTCGTCAGACGCTTTGCCGCCTACTGGATGGGCGTGCTGCTCTATACCGCGGGGATCATCCTGCTTGCCGACGGGATACGTCTGCTTGCCAGGGTCACGCCTTTGAAGGGCACCGCACTTTTTTCGCGTGCGGGAGCCGTGACAGTCGGGGCTGCCGTTTTTGTCAGCACGGCAGGGCTCTGCTTTTACGGCTGCTATCACGCCCGGCAGATCAAGACCACATACTATAACGTAAGCGTGAACAAATCCGGGGGTACGCTTGAGAACTTGAAAATAGTGCTGATAGCGGACACACACATGGGCTCTGCTATCGGCAGGGATCATATCGGGCAGACCGTTGAGAAGATCAACGCTTGCGAACCGGATATAGTCATCTTTGCGGGGGACATCTTCGACAACTCCGTCGAGATGCTCGACTACCCCGACGAGATAGCCGCGCTGTTCAAAAGCATCCGCACAAAGTACGGCGTCTGGGCGACCTACGGAAATCACGACATCGACGAGAAGATACTGATGGGCTTCACGTTCAGCCATAAGGACTCGCCGCCGAACGACAGCCGGATGCGGGAGTTCTGCGAGAAAGCGGGGATAAAGCTGCTCTGCGACGAAAGCACGCTGATTGACGGCAGCTTTTATCTTGTGGGTCGGAGAGACCGCGCAAAGCCGGGGAGCGCCGACGGCACGAGGCTTACGCCGGCAGAGCTTACCGAGGGGCTCGATAAGAGCAAGCCGGTCATCTTTATAGCGCATGAGCCGGACGAGCTGGAAGAAACAGCGGCAGCGGGCGCCGACCTTGACCTTTCGGGGCATACGCACGACGGTCAGCTGTTCCCGCTGACAGTGATAACCGACATTATCTGGGAGAACCCGTGCGGACTGCTTGAGAAGAACGGTATGACCTCGATAGTGACATCGGGCGTCGGGGTGTTCGGGCCGTTTATGAGGTTGGGCAGTGATGCGGAGATATGTGAGATAGATATACATTTCACAGCAGGCTGACAGACCCGAACGCGAAGCGAAAGAGGGGTCAAGGGGCAGAGCTGCTTGAAGGCTCCGCACTGCATTATCCAAAGGCGGGAATACGCCCTCCGCGTCGGGACTCCTTTTCTGCGCAATATTTGAGAAGCAAACCGCAGCTTGATATGGTATAATATGTTAGGAAGAAAACGTCATTCTTTACGAAAGGCAGGGATATCATGTCAGCTAAAACCGTGATCGACCCCAATAACAGCATACGCTTCAACAACAATGTGGATTTCTGCGTCGGGACGGGAAGGCTCGGCCTCGCCCTTACAGAGGAATACCTCGACGAGCTGAGATACGTTCAGCGGGAGATCGGATTCAGGCATATCCGCGGGCACGGCCTGTTCTCGGACGATGTTGCGATCTATCACGAGTACGAGGAAAACGGCGAGACCAAGGTCGAGTATAACTACACCTACATCGACCGCATCTTTGACAGCTATCAGAAGGCCGGCATACGCCCGTTCCTTGAGCTGGGCTTTATGCCCTGTCAGCTTGCCAGCGGCGACCAGACCATATTCTACTGGAAGGGCAACACCACCCCTCCGAAGGACTACAGGAAGTGGACGGATATGGTCGTGGCTCTGCTTGCACACCTGCGTTCGAGGTACGGCGAGCAGGTGCTCGAATGGCCTATCGAGGTCTGGAACGAGCCCAATCTCCCCGGCTTCTGGTACAAGGCCGACATGGAGGAATACTTCAAGCTGTTCAAGGAGACCTTCCTTGCGATAAAGGACTGCGACTCCCGCTTCAAGATAGGCGGCCCTGCGATCTGCGGAGTGTTCGATGCGAAATGGATCACCGAGTTCATGACCTTCTGCCGCGATAACGGCCTGAGACCCGATTCGGTGACGCGCCATCACTACACTGTCGAATTCCCCGAGAATGTGGGGCATTACGATTACTCCAAATTGCAGGATCCCGAGGAGAGGCTTGGAAATCTTCAATCCACACGCGACATCGTTGACTCCTTTGAGGAGTTCAAAGGTCTGCCGATACACATAACCGAGTTCAGCACCTCCTACACCCCGAAGGGGGTCATCCACGACACCAACCTCAACGCGGCATACATAGCCCAGCAGCTCTCACGCCTCGGCGACATGAACGAGAGCTATTCCTACTGGACGTTCGGCGACGTCTTTGAGGAGCAGGGAGTACCCTACACGCCGTTCCACGGCGGCTTCGGACTGGTGGCGGCGGGCTGCATACCCAAGCCGACCTTCCACACCTTCTCCTTCTACAAGCAGCTCAAAAACTTCGGTTCAGAGTGCGTCCTCCGTGACGACACGGCTGTGATCGTGAAGAACGAGCGCGGCTATGCCGGCATCCTGTGGAACACCGGCCTTGAGGCATACACCCGCAGCTTTGAGTTCCCGGTATCGGGCGAGCAGGTGCTCATCACCAAGACGGTTGACGAGGTCTGCTGCAATCCCTTGAAGGTATGGCACGATCTTGGTGAGCCCGCGAACCCCGACGCTGCGACGGTCGAGCTCCTGCGCTCGGCGGCGAAGCCCCTTGTTGCAAGTGACGTCATCCCCGCTGTTTCGGGCGCGGCATCCGCTGAGTTTACGGTCGATCGCAGCGGAGTGCTGTACTTCGAGCTTACAAACAGGAACTTCACCCCCGACCGCGGCTACGACTACGAGCGCGCCGTGACGTTCAGATAAGACAAAAACAACGCTGCATCCCTTTTCCGGGGGTGCAGCGTTTTGCGTTACTTTTTGTAGATCAGGCTCACCGCCGTCGCGGATATGCCTTTCTTCTCGCCCGTGAAGCCAAGACCCTCTTCTGTGGTGGCCTTCACCGAGATCTGCCGCAGGGTTATACCCGCCGCCTCGGCAAGCCTTTCGCGCATCAGCAGGATGTGCGGTGCGAGCTTCGGAGCCTGTGCGCAGACGGTGGAGTCGATGTTGGAGATCTCATAGCCCTCGTCCCTGAGACGTCTGCATACCTCTTTGAGGAGCAGGAGACTGTCGGCACCCTCGAACTGCGGGTCGGTGTCGGGGAAGAGCTTTCCCAGATCCCCCATTGTCGCCGCGCCGAGCAGCGAGTCGGTTATAGCGTGGGCGAGGACATCGGCATCCGAATGCCCGAGCAGACCCTTTTCGCAGGGGATATCCACTCCGCCGAGGATGAGCCTGCGCCCATCGACGAGCTTATGTACGTCATAGCCGTGACCTATGCGGAAATTACAGCCTTCCATTACTTCTCCTCTTCTATGCCGTTGGGGTTCTTCTCGATGAACGACCAGCCGTCGCGGCACATATCCTCAAGAGTGTACTGAGCCTCCCAGCCAAACAGCTCCTTTGCCTTTTTGGGTTCGGCATAGCTCCAGGCGATATCACCGGCTCTGCGGGGCATGAGCTTATAGGGCAGCTCTCTGCCGCAGGCCTTTTCGAAGGCGTGGAGGACGTCGAACACCGACGAGCCCTTGCCTGTGCCGAGGTTCACGGCCTCGACGCCCTTATGCCCGAGGACGTATCTCAGAGCGCAGATATGACCCTTTGCGAGGTCAACGACGTGGATGTAGTCGCGCACGCCGGTGCCGTCGGGGGTATCGTAATCGTTGCCGAAGACGCCGAGATATTCTCTCTTGCCGACAGCTACCTGCTGGATATACGGGAACAGATTGTTGGGTATGCCGTTGGGATCCTCACCGAGAAGGCCGCTGCTGTGAGCGCCGATGGGGTTGAAGTAGCGCAGCAGAGCTATCGACCACTCCTCGTCCGCGACGGCGACATCCTTCAGGATCTGCTCGATCATGACCTTGGTGTAGCGTAGGGGTTGGTGGAGGTGTGGGTGGGCATGGTCTCGATATAGGGCACGGGGTTATCCATGCCGTAAACAGTGGCGGAGGAGGAGAAAACTATCCTCTTGCAGCCGTGAGCCCTCATGGCCTTTATGAGCATGAGAGTACCCGTGATATTGTTGTGGTAATACTCGACGGGCTTCGCAACGCTCTCGCCCACCGCCTTGAGACCCGCAAAATGGATAACGGCGTCGATCTCGTTTTCGTCGAAGATCCTGTTGAGGGCGTCGAGGTCGAGGATATCGGCCTCATAGAATTTAAGCTCCTTGCCGGTGATCTTCTGAACACGCCTCAGCGCCTCCGGCTTGGAATTGGAGAGGTTATCGACCACGATGACCTCATAGCCCGCCTCGAGCAGCTCGACGCAGGTATGGCTCCCGATAAATCCGGCACCGCCGGTAACAAGTACTGCTGACATTATTATCATCCTTTCGTATAAAGTTAAGCTTCTTTCATATAATTATATCACAAGCCTGCACTTTTTTCAAGACCCGCAGTTAGATTTATTTTGATTGACATATCCGGAGAGATATTATATAATAAGATGTGCAGCTATCTGCTGTACATCAAACAGGATAACGGACGGAGCCGCAGATGAGATATACACCGCTGATACTTGCCGCCGCACTGCTTTTGCCGGGGTGCGCGGGAGACGATACGAGCAGCAAAAAGAATACCGGTACCACGCCTGCGGTTACAACGGTCACAACCACCGTTCCCCCGCAGACCGTGACCGAGCCCGCTGAGACCGAAGCGCCGGCGCCCCCGCTCTTTGACGCGGAGGCAGTGCTCGGCGCATACCGCAGCGGAGACGTCTCCGGGCTCGATGACGATCAGCTCACCGTGCTTGAAGCGGCCGAGGAGCTGATCTCCGAGACCGTGACCGAGGGGATGGATCTCTTTGAGCAGGAGCTCGCCATCCATGACAGGCTCGCGCTGCTTTTACAGTACGACAAGGATGAGCTCAACCCCTTCTATGAGCACGGCATACACAGCTGTGACGCATACGGCGGGCTCGTCGAACACCGGGTGATCTGCACCGGCTATGCCAATACCTTCTCGCTGATGATGTCGATGATCGGCGTTGAGAACCTTGTCGTGTCCGGCACCAACCGCAAGGGAAACGAGCACGCCTGGAACCTCGTGAATATCGGGGGAGAATGGTATGCGGTCGATCTCACCTGGGACGATCTCGGCAAGGACGACAGCGGCATAGAGATGAAGCACCGCTATTTCAACGTCAGCGACGCGGTCATGGCTGCGAAGGATCACAAATGGGATATGAACGCCTACCCGAGAACTACGGGCGGGAAATACTCCTACTTTGCCTTGATCGCCCGCAGCGCCGAGCATTTCGGAGATGTGAAGGAGCTCGTATCCTCCCGGTACCGGCAGGGCTTTGCGGAGGCGGCGTTCATCCCGGCAAGAAAAGGCTTTGCGGACGGTCTCCTGACCGAGGACTACAAGAATACAGACGATTACAGGCAGCTCCTGAGAATGCTCGGGAGCCTCGGCCTCGGGCTGCAGGAGCTCTACACCGCCGATACCGACCTCGGCAGGGTGATAGTCGTGCAGTTCGCGGTGCCTGAGAAAAAGACAGAGGTGACGACATGAGATTCAGACCTTGCATAGATATCCACAACGGAAAGGTAAAGCAGATAGTCGGCGGGACGCTGCGTGACGACGGCGCCGAGGCGCAGGAGAACTTCGTCTCCGCGCAGGACGGCGGCAGCTACGGCGCCCTTTACAGAAGCTATGGGCTTTACGGCGGGCATATCATCCTGCTCAACCCCGCAGGCACCCCGGAGTATGAGGCCGACTGCGCTCAGGCAGCCCTTGCTCTCGAGGCCTTTCCCGGAGGCTTACAGCTCGGCGGAGGCATTAACGCGGAGAACGCTGCGCATTTTCTGGATCTCGGCGCCTCGCACGTTATCGTGACGAGCTATGTTTTCAGAAACGGAACCGTCAACGCGGAGAACCTGCAAAGGCTTGTCAAGGCCGTGGGCAGGGAGAGGATAGTCCTCGATCTGAGCTGCCGGGTGCGGGACGGCAAGCGTTATATCGTCACCGACAGGTGGCAGAGATTTACCGATACCGAGCTGTGCCCGGAGACCCTTGACGTCTTCTCGGAGAGCTGCAGCGAGCTGCTCGTTCACGCGGTAGATGTGGAGGGCAGGGCAAGCGGCATAGACGGCGACGTCGCAGCGCTGCTCGGAGAGTACGGCTTCCCCGCGACATATGCGGGAGGCATTTCGTCCTTTGACGACCTCGACAGGCTTTATGCCCTCGGCAGGGGCAGAGTCGATTTCACAGTCGGCTCGGCGCTTGATATATTCGGCGGCAGCCTGCCCTTTGAGGAGGTCGTCCGCTACGCGGAGGAGCATCATGAGTGAAACAAGGACAGGTCTGAAAAAAGAATATGTCAGAGTGCGCTGCAAGGAGTGGCGCTGCAATTCCATGGCCGACGGCCGCTCCTACGGCGGCAATCAGAGCTGGTTCAATGACCCCGGCGACGGCGCTATAGCCCCGCTCGGCTGCGGGCTGATCTCCTGCGCGGACATCCTGCTCTACAAGACCGGCAGGACGGATATCTCTCAGGAGGACTACATGGCCTTTGTCCGCTCGCTGAACCGGGGGATGCTAAAGGTGCGCAGGAAGCTGGGCGTCAACGGGATAAGCATGGCTCTCGGCATGAGACCGCGCCTGAAAGAACACGGACTCAAATACAGTGTGTCGTGGGGGTTCTCGGGCGGGAAGCTGCTCGAGCGCATAACCTCGATGATAGAGAACGATATCCCGGTATGTATAGCCGTGGGGCCGGTGATCTGCAAAAAGGAGAACAGGGGCGAATACGGCGTGCATTTCTACACCCGGCTGCGCAGCGAGAGCTACGAGCTGCCGCGCTGGAGGCGCAGCGGCAAGGTGCGCGATCACTATGTCACCGTTACGGGAGTATACACCTCCCCGAACGCGGCATGGCTGGAGATATCCTCCTGGGGCGAGAAATATTACATCAGCTGGGACGAATACCTCGCCTACCGGAAGCTTAAGAGGACGTTCTTCTCGAATATACTCTACATACGGTAAAAAAAGTGCTTGCATTTCGGTGCATACTATGTTATAATATAATAATGCTCGGATACTATTGCTCCCCCGATCAGATCTTGAATTTTTCTGCTTGTCCTGATGCCGGAATACGGCGTTGCTCTCCCTTACCATACGACAGTATGCCTGCGGTCGAGCGCCTTGTCTTCCGTCATCAGCCCTGCGCATAAGATCTTCACGATTTGATCGGCGGAGCAATATCCGAAGTCTCATCGAAAAGGTGATGTCATAATGGCTAAGCTCAGGATCGCCGTTATATTCGGCGGAAAATCTAACGAACACGATATATCAAGGATCTCGGCTGTTCACGTTATCAACAGCATCCCCAAGGAGAGCTACGATGTGCTGACCGTCGGGATCTCGAAGAAGGGTCACTGGTTCAAGTATATGGGAGATACAGAGCTCATCGCTACCGGAGAGTGGGAGCAGCATCCCGACAACGTTCCCTGCATACTCAGCCCCGACCCGATACATAAGGGGTTCATCGTCTTCGAGAGCGACGGCGAGACCCAGAATATCAAGGTAGACTGCATCTTCCCCGTGCTCCACGGCAGGAACGGTGAGGACGGCACCATACAGGGGCTCTTTGAGCTCGCCGGCATACCCTACGTCGGCTGCGACCTCATCTCCTCGGCTATGTGCATGGATAAGGATATCACCCATACCGTCCTTGACGCCAACGGCATCAGGACAGCAAGGCGCATCAGGATCCTCCGAAGCGAGCTCGACGAAAAGCTCGGCGAGAAGTGCGACGAGATGGAGCGCGTCCTCGGATACCCCATGTTCGTAAAGCCCTGCAACTGCGGATCGTCGGTGGGCATAACCAAGGCCAAGAACCGCGACGATCTTGTCGCCGGCATAAAGCTTGCCTTCGTTCATGACAAGAAGGTCATCGTTGAGGAAGCCGTGGTCGGCAGGGAGATCGAGTGCGCCGTTATGGGCAACGACAAGGCATTCGCCTCCGATGTGGGCGAGATCAGGGCCGGCAGCGAGTTCTACGACTACGAGGCCAAGTATGAGGACAAGGGCTCGGAGGTCATCATACCCGCACAGGTGACGGACGCCGAGCGCGAGGCTGTCCGCTCGACGGCTCTGAAGGCCTACCACGCCCTCGGCTGCGAGGGACTTGCAAGAGTTGACTTCTTCCTCACCGAGGACGGCGTCGTGCTCAACGAGATAAACACCCTCCCCGGGCACACGAGCATCAGTATGTATCCCAAGCTCATGGAGCACGCAGGTCTGCCTTACTCTATCCAGGAGGACAGACTCATCAAGCTCGCACTTGACAGAGCGGGGGTCGATTATGAATAATTCCGCGATAGGCGTTTTTGATTCGGGCGTCGGCGGGCTCTCCTGCGTAAAGGAGCTCACCGCTCTGATGCCTCACGAGAACATCGTGTATCTCGGCGACACCGCCCGGGTGCCCTACGGCACCAAGAGCGTTGACACGATTGCCAGATACGCCGGGGAGGATATCGCCTTCCTCGAGCGGTTCAACGTCAAGATGATACTCATAGCCTGCGGCACGGTTTCCTCCGTGCTGATGTCAAGGCCGCTGTTTGAAAACAGCTCGGTGAAGAATTACTCGGGCGTTATCTACCCGACTGTCACCGCTGCCTGCGCCGCTACCCGAAACAGCAGGATCGGCGTTATAGGTACGCCTGCCACTATCCGTTCAGGGTGCTACGGCAAGGCGATAAGAGAACTGAGAAACGACATAAAAGTATATTCCAAGGCCTGCCCGATGTTCGTTCCGCTCGTTGAGAACGGCTACATCGATAAGGACGATCCTGTGGCTAAGCTCATCGCGGAGGAATACCTTGAGGGCATGAAGCGCGAGGGCGTGGATACCCTCATCCTCGGCTGCACCCATTACCCCCACCTCGAAGGAGTCATCAGCTCGGTGATGGGAAGCGGAGTAAGGCTCATATCCTCGGGCGCCGAGATCGCAAAGTATGCCGAGCGCACCCTTGTTTCGGAGGGCTTGCAGGCTGAGCGTGAGGAGCGCGGAACCCTCGAGCTCTACTGCACCGACAGTGAGGAACTTTTCTCCGAGAACGTGGGCACCTTCCTCGGCACCACCGAGAACACGGTGATCTCGAAGTGCAGCGTGAAATAGCGGGCTTTTGGGGAAGTATAAAAAAGGAGCAGTTTTTTGAAAAAGAATGTTAGTATAAAGCTTGTGAGCAGGCAGAACGACGGCGAGCATTCCGAGCAGGTCGAGCTGCTGACCGAGGGGATGTTCCGCTTCGGGAAGGAGAGCTATGAGATCTCCTACAGGGAGTCGGAGGCTACCGGCTTTGAGGGAGCGGTCACAAAGCTTTCGGTCACGGGAGGGGATAAGGTCGTCATGACCAGAACAGCCCCCGCCGATTCGAGCCTGATAATCGAGCTCGGCAAGAAGCACCACTGCCACTACGGCACCCCGTTCGGGAGCTTCATGGTGGGCGTCTCCGCCAAGGAGATAAGCTCGCAGATCACCGAGGAGGGCGGAAGGCTGGGCTTCAGCTATGTGATAGACGTAAATTCAAGCTATGTCGGAGATTTCGAGATCGACATAGCCGTTACACCGAAAAACTAAAACGGAGGAAGTACAATGTCTGATATGATAAAGAAAGCATCCGATCAGGTGCGTGAGCTCGTGATGAAGGCACTCGGAGAGTGCGTTGCGGAGGGAGTTTTCCCCGCCGAGCCCATACCCTCGTTCAATGTGGAGATCCCCGCCGACCCCAGGAACGGCGACCTCTCCACCAACGCTGCCATGGTCTGCGCAAGAGCGTTCAGGAGCGCTCCGCGAAAGATCGGCGAGGAGATCGCAAAGAGAGCGTTCCTCACCGGCTCGTACTTTGAGAAATGCGAGGTGGCGGGTGCCGGATTTATCAACTTCTTCTTCTCGAAGGAATGGTTCTCCGAGACGGTCAGCGCAGTGCTCACCGAAAAGGAGGATTTCGGCAGGACCGATATGGGCGCCGGCAAGAGGGTGCTCATAGAGTTCGTTTCCGCGAACCCCACGGGTCCCATGCACATCGGCAACGCCCGCGGCGGCGCTATCGGCGACTGCCTGGCTTCTGTAATGGAGCGCGCCGGCTATGAGGTAGCAAGGGAGTTCTATGTCAACGACGCCGGCAATCAGATCGAGAAGTTCGGCCTCTCGCTGCTGCTTAGGTTCCGCCAGCTGACCTCGGACGAGGGCAGGGCAGTCATCGAGGCTGAGGGCAGCGATACCGAGAAGGTCTGCGCGGTGCTCTACGCCGAGAGCGGCGAGGGCGGCAGGTTCGCCATGCCCGAGGAGGTCTACCTCGGCACAGATATAATCGAGCACGCCAAGAATTTCATCGACGAGAACGGCACCGACCTCGTCTCCGCCGACGACGATACCGTCAAGAAGGCTCTGGTCGCCTACGCTCTGCCCAAGAATATCGCAGGCCTCGAGCGTGACCTGAAAAAGTACCGCATAGTTTACGACAAGTGGTTCCGCGAGAGCGAGCTGCATAACAGCGGCGCCGTTGCGGAGATAATCGGCAAGCTCAAGGAGAGCGGCTATACCTACGAAAAGGACGGCGCCCTCTGGTTCAGGTCCTCCGAAATGGGCGATGAGAAGGACAGGGTACTCGTCCGCGAGAACGGCATCCCCACCTACTTCGTGCCCGATATCGCCTACCACTACAACAAGCTCGTGACCCGCGGCTACGACACCGCCATTGATATCCTCGGCGCCGACCACCACGGCTATATTCCGCGTATGAAGGCAGCCATGCAGGCGCTCGGCGTTGACCCCAAGAGGCTCGATATGGTCATCATGCAGATGGTCAACCTCGTGCGCAACGGCGAGAAGTACAAGCTCTCCAAGCGCTCCGGAAAGGCTATCACTCTCTCGACCCTGCTCGACGAGATCCCGATAGACGCGGCAAGGTTCTTCTTCAACCTCCGCGAGCCCAACTCGCAGTTTGACTTCGACCTCGAGCTGGCTATCTCCCAGACCTCCGACAACCCCGTTTACTATGTTCAGTACGCTCATGCGCGTATCTGCTCGGTGCTCCGCAAGCTCGAGGAGGAGGGCGTATCCCTCAAAGCTCCCGACAAGCAGACTCTCAGTCTGCTCGGCGAGCCGGACGAGGTGGAGCTCATAAAGTACATCGCTTCGCTGCCGTCGGTAATAAACGACTCCGCGAGCCACTACGACCCCGCAAGGATCACCCGCTATGTATGGGAGCTTGCGGCGAAGTATCACCGCTTCTACACCAACTGCCGCATCATGTGCGAGCAGGAGGATCTCACGCAGGCGAGAGCATCGCTTTGCGTAGCGTGCAAGCAGGTCATCGCAAACATACTCGATATGCTCAAGATCGAGTGTCCCGAGAAGATGTAAGGAACTGATATGGAAAACAAGATCAACAAAAAGCGTCTGCTTGTGGGAGCGCTGATAAAGGGCTACCTCGAATCGGAGCTTCTCGGACTGTTCGTGTTCCTGTTTTTCTGGGCGGTATCCAAGGCCTTCGGGCTGTTCGGGAACATACTGTTCGGGTTCATGGGAGTGGCGACGGTATTCTGCGTTATGGCGGACTACGGTCTCAAGCAGGGAGAAAAGGCGATAAAGAAAGTCGAGCTGCACGGTGAAGAGCCCTGCAGGAACTTCGGTCTGGCGATAGGGGCGATGGCATCGCTGCCGAGCTGGCTGTCGATGTTCGTGCTGATCCTTTCAAAGGCGGAGATCATCGGCAACATTCTGCCGGCATACAAGATCATAAACGCATTTTTCTTCCCGATCATAGACATCCCGGCGCACACAGCAGATGTAAGCGAGATGCACCCGGCGTGTTTTATACTGTTTGCGATACTTCCTTTTGTATTCATTCTGAGCGGGTGGTTATCGTTCAGGTGGGGATATGACAGGGTAGATCTGAAGAGCAAGCTGTTGTATAAGAACAATAAATAATGCACAATGCACAATGCACAATTATCGGCTTCAAACGCGGCAGCAAAATGGGGTCAAGGGGGCTTTGCTCCCTTGCGGGTTCTTAGGGCAGAGCCCTAAGCGGGTCGAGGGCAGAGCCCTCGCACGGCTCCGCAGGCACTAAAACTCAATACAAATAAGGCGCTGCGCCCAAGACACAAAGGGCTGCAACGCCTTTTCATTTATTCAAAGTAGTGGGGACTAATGATCGCAGCGCCGACAAGAAAGTCCGTCGCCCGCACATACAGGAATAGCAGGTCGCGTAAGCGGCCGAGCGAATTCCGTTCGTCTCCGCAGAAAGTATGCGGTTCTGAGTTTCACGCTCCAAGCTTTGTGCAGGTCGAAGGATAGACACCCGCCCTGTCTCGGGGGCTTTCCGGTCGCCCCCGAACCCCTTCGGGTGGACATCTTTCCTCACAGTGCGGAGCCTTCTGTACCGCTTACTATCTACGGAGCCGGACGAAAAACGTTCGCTCGCTGCGCTCGCTCTCTGTTTCTGGGAGTGCGGGCGACGGACGGAGTTACCGGCGCTGCGAATAATTGTCCCCATAACAGTGTATAAAACAAAAAGCGCTGGTGCCCTTTGTATCTTGGGCGCAGCGCCTTGTTTTGTATTGAATTATGATTGCCTGCGGAGCCGTGCGAGGGCTCTGCCCTCGACCCGCGAGGAGGGCTCTGCCCCCTCGACCCCCGCAAGGGAGCAAAGCCCCCAATTTCTTCCGAGTTTATTCGAGGAAGAAATTTCCTCATTTCGCTTCGCGTTTGGGTCTTGCACTATGTTCAGCCCGCCGTCAAACCAAAGTGCGGTTCTGCACTCCGCGATCCAAAGGCGGAAATACGCCGTCCGCGTTAGGACCGGTGCCATCGCTTGTCCGCCGCCGCACATTCCTGCTCCGGCTTCAATGCCCGCAGCTCCGCATAACATCCGCATTGCATACACATCCCGTCTGTGAGCTCGTCACAGCTCCTGCAAGCCTCCAGCCTCGCCGCGTATGTCTTCTCATCCACACGCCTCTCCATAGGTACGCTCGCTATGTATTCAAGCAGTGTCTTTGTATAGTCCGTCTGCGAAAGCTCAGCAAGCAGACATCTCTTACAGGGTATCATTTGCCCGCAAATCTTACCGATACCACAGAGCAGGCCGGCAGCTTCACATAAGCCCTGCCGTCTCTGAGCTCAACTGCGCACTCCGCCGGCTTTACAGCCTCCGGTACGTCAAAGGTGTTGTGCGCTCTGACCTCGCCCGTGAGTATCGTGCCCTCTGCCTTCGCAGCCTCGAACCCGCCGAGGTCTATCTCGAGCTCGACGTCCTCGTCAAGCGATGCGTTCGATACCGTCGCCAGCAGGCAGCCGTCCTTCTTTGACACGGAGGACGATATCATTCTCGCACCCTCCTGAACGAAGTCCTCGCATACAGACCTCACAAGCTCGGCGTCCTGATGCTCCTTGAACATATCAAAGACGTGATAGGTCGGGGTGAGGATCATCTTCTCGCCCTCGGTCAGGATCACAGCCTGCAGCACGTTTACCATCTGCGCGATGTTCGCCATGGCAACGCGGCGGCTGTACTGGTTGAAGATGTTGAGGTTTATCGCTGCAACGATAGCGTCGCGCATTGTGTTCTGCTGATAGAGGAAGCCGGGATTGGTGCCCTCCTCGACGTCTGCCCAGATGCCCCACTCGTCAACGATCAGTGCGATCTCGTTCTTGGGGTCGAGCTCATCCATTACCGCGATATGCGACCTGATGATGCCGTCCATGGTGAGGGTCTGGCTGATCGTGGAGTAGTAGACCTCATCGGAGAACTCGGTGGCGGAACCCTTGCTGTTCCAGTCGCCGGTGGGGATGGTGTAGTGGTGCAGGGAGATGCCCTTTGTGTGCTGGGGCTTGACGTTCTCAAGGAGAACTCTTGTCCAGTGGGTGTCGCCGCCGGAAGGTCCGCAGGCTACCTTATAGAGTCTGCTGCCGGAGAAATCCTTGCAGAAGCACTGGTATCTCTTGTAGAGGTCGGAGTAGTACTCGGGACGCATATTTCCGCCGCAGCCCCAGTTCTCGTTGCCGATGCCGAAATATTTGAGC
Source organism: Ruminococcus sp. (assembly GCA_017534595.1). Lineage (GTDB taxonomy): Bacteria > Bacillota > Clostridia > Oscillospirales > Ruminococcaceae > FB2012. The sequence continues at coordinate 18,673 of JAFXVY010000083.1, read as the reverse complement.
TTCCAGGGCTTCTCGCGGCCGTTCTGACGGCGCAGCTCTGCCATGGGGGAGATGCCGTCAAAGGTCATGTACTCTACCCACTCGCTCATCTCGGCGATCGTGCCGCTGCCGAGGTTGCCGGCAACGTAGGGCTCGCAGCCCAGCTCCTCGCAGAGATCCATGAACTCATGTGTACCGAAGCTGTTGTCCTCCACAACGCCGCCCCAGTTGGTGTTCACCATTTTCTTTCTGGACTCCTTGGGACCTATACCGTCCTTCCAGTGATACTCGTCGGCGAAGCAGCCGCCCGGCCAGCGCAGCACCGGGATCCTGATCTTCTTGAGCGCCTCGATGATATCGTTCCTGACGCCCTTGGTGTTGGGAACTGACGAATCCTCGCCTACATAGATGCCGTTGTAGATACATCTGCCGAGATGCTCCGAGAAGTGCCCGTAGATCTCGCGGTTGATATGGCTGACCTCAACGCTCGGATCCACGGTAAGTCTGATGTTTTTCATAAGCTTACATCCTTTCATATACCTGATATTTTACTGAACTTGTTTCAGCTGAGTTTCAGAGAAAGAGTCTCAATACACGGCTGCACACATAAGTGTGCATCGTGCATCGGTATGATTTAACTATATCATATTGACATCCCAAGCACAATGATTTATAATACTGTTATACTTACTTATCCTACGATTTGCAAAGGAGCGGTGTTATGTTCCGGATCAACCGTATAGGCCTTGCTGCAAGACATCCCGGGGATTTCGGTATCGACAGACCCGAGGGGTCGGGCGACTGCCTGCTTATCATCTTCAAGACCGACGCTCTGCTGCGCCTGCGCGGGGAGGATATACCCGTGCGCCCGGACAGCGCCGTGATATTCTCCGAGGGCAGCCCGCAGCAGTACAGAGCTGTCTGCGGGAGCTATGTCAATCACTTCCTGCATTTCTCGTGCAGCGGGGAGGATATCCGCGGGCTCGGGGACGCCGTGCGGTTCGACGAGCTGCTGCCGCCGGGAGCGATCCACGAGGCTGAGGAGCTGCTGCGGATGCTGAGCCTCGAGCAGATGTCGGAGTCTGCGAGCCGGGAGCTGTGCGTGGATATGCTTATCAGGCTGCTGCTGATAAAGCTCTCCGAGCGCAGCGCGAGACCTTCGGAACGGCGCGGGAGCGTCCACGCGGAGATGCTCAGCGAGCTGAGAGCGGAGCTTCACTCCAATGCCGGGGAGTTCGGGTCGGTGGCGCAGCTGGCAGGGAAGGCCAATCTGAGCCCGTCGCATTTTCAGCAGCTATACAAGCAGCAGTTCGGGGTCAGCTGCTATGAAGACCTGCTGACAGCGAAGATCAACACGGCGCAGTACTATCTTGGTACGACTGTGCTGACGGTAAAGGAGATCGCGGCGATCTGCGGGTATGATAATGAAGTTGTGTTCATGCACGGGTTCAAGCGCAGAACGGGGATGACGCCGAGCGAGTACAGGAGCAGGGTGAGGGGATAAAAGCCAAAGCAAGCAGCCCCAAACGCGCCGAGTACCGCTACATTGTTCAGCCCGCCGTCAAATCAAAGTGATTTCCTGCACTCCATAAATCAAAGGCGGAACTGCGCCGTCCGCGCCGAGGACATAACTTAAGAACGCCGCGTACCGACATCGTCGGTGCGCAGCGTCTTGTGTTATTTAGGAGGATGAATAATTCTTGTTCGTGCCTCGCTCCCGCGAGCCCGGATCAGTACCAGCGATTGAGCTTGCCGTTCTTGAGCTGTCCGTTGGCAAGATTGATCTGGCTGTATTCCTGCGGAGCTTCCTCGCCGCTGTCAGAGTAGATCGTGCTCCAAACTCCTTCACCGACAAAGTGTGCAGTGTCATTGGTGTTAACTATGTAGTCACCCTTGAGGTAGGTAACAAGTATGCCCTTTCTGTAAAGCTGCATCATGCGGATGCTTCCTGTCCTGTTGTATACGACCACAAGCCCGAAATTGGTCTTCTGATCCTGTATGAATTTCTCACAGTTGTCACTGTTCGTGTGGTAGGCCATCGGGTTCTTTTTCAGACCCGTCTCCCAGTTCTCGGTGAATGCGTTGTCGATCGCGCTCGCGATAACTCTGTCAACTTCCTGCGACGCGCCCTGCTTGCCGCCCTCATTGGTTCTGTAGATGACCCAGCTTACATTGGTGAAAACGCCGACTACCTCGTAGTCTCTCTTGTTCTTGTCCGGGTTCTGGTCAAGGTAGAGCACCTTGTTGAAGGCGTTGGACGCGTTCTTCTCGGTAAGATGATTTATCAGCGAGGATTCGATCGCCGATCTTACGACCTTGGTGTCCGCTATGGCTGCCGTGATCCTTGCCTTCTTGGCGTAGTTCATGACCGCCGGAACAAGTATCGTTGCCAGGATGCCGATGATCATTATTACCGTGATCAGTTCGATGAGCGTAAAGCCCTTTTGGTTTTTCTTAGTTTTCATACTATCATCCCTTTTCATTGCAGTTATCATAATTCTATAATATTTACCCAAATATCAACTCTAATTCTTAATAACATTATAGCACATTTTACAATGATAGTCAATCTCTCATGTACATTTTTGGCACCGTGTACAATGCGAAAACGTTTAGTTATGTCGGGTTAACTAAAAAAGATGTTTACATATTTAATTAAGTAAGGTCAAATACACATTGTTGTAATAAAATTGCCAGCTATCACCATATTTATGAATGGTAAAAGCTGACAGATACAAAATATCCCCTCCGCCGCAGTTCGCAGCAGAGGGGATATCCCTGTTTCATATATTCGTATCGGTCAGTCGTCAGCCTCGAGCAGACGCACCGCGTGGCGCACGCAGTCGTCGCAGGAGCAGAGCACCTTGCCGCCCTTTCTGCCCTTGAGCTCTCCGCAGTCAACGCTGCCGCAGAGCATGGCAAAGCGGTCGTGCATTTTCTTGGCGCCGCCCGGCTTTGGCTTTAAAAGCCCCTGGAGCATCTGCGCACCGCAGAGGGCGCCGCAGGTCGCGTCAAAGGTACCCATACCCGCACCGAAGCAGGCTCCGAGCCCGATAAGCTGATCCTTGGTAAGCTCAACGCTGTCCTCGAATGCGAGCAGCACCGCCTGTGCGCAGTTGAAGCCGCTGTGCTTGAAAGCTACGGCGTTTTCGGCACGGTCCATATCTATACCTCCTAAGTTTTGTGTACGGTGGACTTATCTCCTGCAGAGGGCGTCGAAATGCTCGGCGCACTTGGCGTAGATGCGCTGTGCATCCTCGCCTACGCTGAACTGACCGTTCTCGTAGAGCACCTTGCCGGCGACCATGGTCAGCTTAACGTTCTCCTTGGAGCCGCTGTATATCAGGTTCTTGGGGATGTTGTGTTCCGGCTGCATGGACGGCTTTTTCAGGTCTATGACGATCAGGTCGGCCTGCTTGCCGGGAGCTATGCAGTCGCAGTCATCGAGACCCATGGCGTGAGCCGAGCCGCAGCAGGCGGTTTTCAGCACAACGTCTGCCGGCATGGCTGCCGCATCGTTACAGCGCTGCTTCTGCAGCACCGCCATAAGATACATCTCTCTGAACATATCGAGCGCGTTGTTGGAGGCAGGGCCGTCGGTGCCGATGCCGAGCTTTACGCCGCGCTCGAGCATCGTCGTCAGGGGAGCTATACCGCTGGCGAGCTTGAGATTCGAGCAGGGACAGGTAACGGCGTAAACGCCTCTGTTGGCAAATATGTCCATGTCCTCCTCTGTGAAGTGTACGCAGTGGAAGCCCGCGCCGCCGTAGTTGTAGATCCCGAGGCTGTCGAAGAGCGCGGTGGGAGTTTTGCCGTACTTCTCCATGCACTCCCTGACTTCCTTTGCCGTCTCGGAATTGTGAGTGGAGACGGGAGCCTTGTATTTCTCCGCCAGTGCCGCGATGTCCTCAAGCAGACCGTATTCGGCGGTGTACTCGGCGTGGAAGCCCAGCCGGAACGAGATCAGCGGGTGCATCCCGTTGTATTTCAGATACCGCTCTTCAAGCTTCTTCGCATTCTCGCGCCCGCCGCTGACAGCTCCGCACATCACAGTCCGGAAGCCGCTCTCGATGTTCGCCCGGACATAGTCGTCCAGCTCGAAATACATATCAAAGGAGGCGGACACGCCGCTTGTCAGGTACTCGAGTATCGCAAGCCTTGCGAACCAGTAGACATCCTCGCCGGTGAGCTTGGCCTCCATGGGGAAGACCTGTGTGAACAGCCAGTCCTGCAGCGGCAGATCGTCCGCATAGGAGCGCAGGAAGGTCATGGCGGAATGAGTATGCGCGTTCTTGATAGCCGGCATAAGCAGGTCGCCGTCAAGGTCTATCTCCCTCTCGAAGGAGGCGGTTTTCAGCTGTTCATCGGTCGGCTTGCCGACAAAGGCGATCTTATCGCCCTCTACCCATACCTCCCCGCAGCTGACCTCGCAGCCGCTGCTGAGGGTAAGGAGACGTCCGTTTTTGAATCTTATCATGACAGTACATCCTTTCAATGCACAGATATAATGCACAATGCATAATGCACAATGCACAATTACGGTGTCCGCTGCGCGGACGGTTTTTTGGATACGCACTGATGTGTGAACAGCACAATGTCATTTCATTTTACACAATGGGGGTATTATTCATTGTGCATTGTGAATTGTGCATTGTGCATTGAGAATTTAATTGTCCTCAAGTTCCTTGAGTGCCTTCATGTCGTTCTTGCTCATCTTGGAGTAGCCGTCCTTGATGACCTCGACCTCGGACTTGTCAACGGTGACGACGTTGTCGGTCTTGTCGATCTTGACGCGCAGCTTGCCGGTGAGCAGGTTGGTCTCCTCGACTACGCCGCGCCCCTCGGAGGTCTTGACGATAGCGCCCACCTTCGGGGTGGTCCTGAAGAGCTGCTCGTAGCTGTCCTGCTCGTATTTGAGGCAGCACATCAGCCTGCCGCAGGTGCCGGAGATCTTTGTCGGGTTGAGGGAGAGCGACTGCTCCTTCGCCATCTTTATGGATACCGGGTGGAACTCGCCGAGGAACCTCGAGCAGCAGAAGGGCTGCCCGCAGATGCCGAGACCTCCCAGCATCTTAGCCTCGTCGCGCACGCCTATCTGACGGAGCTCTATCCTCGTGCGGAACACCGAAGCCAGATCCTTTACCAGCTCGCGGAAGTCCACGCGGTTCTCGGCGGTGAAGTAGAACAGCAGCTTGCTGTTGTCGAAGGTACACTCCGCCTCGATGAGGTTCATCTTGAGCTTGTGAGCCTCGATCTTTTTCCTGCAGATCTCAAAGGCCTCCTCCTCGCGCTTCTTGTTGCGCTCGATCTGACGCATATCGGCGTCGTTGGCCTTCCTGATGACGGGCTTCAAGGGGCTTGTGAACCTTGTCTCGTCTATCTCGCGGTCGGCGAGCGCGACCTCTCCGCACTCGACGCCTCTCGCCGTCTCAACGATGACGAGGTCTCCGAGCGCGAGCTCGAGTTCGGCGGGGTCGAAATAGTAGATCTTCCCCACGGATTTGAAGCGTACTCCGATTATCTTTTTCATAGTGAATATTCTCCTTACTTGGTGTCGGTGTCAGACGGCGTTGCCGCTGAGTGTGCAGCAAAGGTCATTTACGGCCAGCGTCCTGCTGACGTTGCAGTCGATGCGAAGTATCGCCTCGGTGACTGCGCTGTAATACCGCTCGGAGACAGAGCTCCCGAGACGTCTTGCGAGCTTTGCCGCCATGTCCGGCGCACAGCAGTGCCCCGGCTCGGCTCCTGCCGAGATAACGGCAGAGGCTCTGAATATCTCCGCTGCGAACACGAGCGTCTGACGCAGCAGGGGTTTCTTGTCCTGCACCTCGGTGAAGGCGCAGAGCATATCGTATTCGCTGTCTGCTGTGACCGCCTCGCAGACCTTCCTCGCGCACTCGAAAGCCGCAGGCAGCTCGCTGCCCTCGAGGTACTCCACGCAGCGCCCGAAGTTGCCTCCGCAGCAGGCCGCGGCACGGATGATATCATCCTGCCCGTACTTGCCGGAGACGGTGAGCCATTCCTCCGCCTGGGCGGGGGTGCAGGGCTGTGCCGCAAAGCAGACCACACGCGAGATTATCGTTGGCAGGAAGGTCTCCTTGGAGACAGCGGTCATGATGATGACGCAGTGCTCCGGGGGCTCCTCCACGAGCTTTAAGAGTATGTTCTGAACGGCGACGAGCGTATTTACTGAGCGGTCGAGGTCGGGTATCATGACGACCTTGAGCTTACCCTCGTTCGGTGTTATGACGGCGTCGGAGACTATCTGCCTGATATCCGCGACAAGGTAGTTGCCGTTTGCGTTCGACTGCGCCGTGATAAGGTCGGGGTGAGCGTCGTGCTCGGCCATGCGGCAGCTCTTGCACTTTCCGCAGGGGGTACCCGTACCCTCCTCGCAGAGCAGGGCGGCGGCTAAGTATCTTCCCAGCGCCTTGCGCCCCGAGCCCTTCTCGCCGGTGATGATGACCGAATGAGGCTCCCGCCCCTTGGAGATCATCGAGGCGATAAGGCGCTTGTTGTCCTCGTTTGAATAAAGCTTCATATCAGACCTGCTCGAACCTCTCGATATCGGTGACGAAGATCGTCGCGCCGCCGATGTTTACCTCTACCGGCTCCGGGTCGGAGATCATGCCCTCGTTTATCTCGGTGGAGAGCACGACCTGTCTGCGCTTGCGGGAATGCTCCTTGCAGACAGAGATTATCTCATCCACCTGCTCGTCCCTGCAGCAGATCATGAAGGTGGTGTTCCCCCTTGAGAGGAAGCCGCCGGTGGACGCAAGCTTTGTGGCTCTGATGCCCTTTTTCTGCATGGCCTTGGTGACGGCATAGGTGTCGTCGTCGTTTACTATCGCATATACAAGCTTCATAATGAACCTCCTGATTCAGTACTTGTCCGGCTTGGAAAGATTGCACATCACGAACCGCCCGTCCATACAGAGGATGCGCAGGCAGTCGGAGTCGTCCCCGGCGAACCGGATATGATAGGTCCAGCGGGGAGAGTCCTCGAACAGAATTATCTCGAGCCTTCTCAGCGAGATGACGCTGTCGTAGTCGCCGAGAGTCTCCCGGCTTATGATCGCGGGAAGCTCCTGCGCGTGCTCCTCAATGAGCCTGAGGGCTTCGAGCGCCGAGGGCATGAACCTGCCCTCTATGAGCTTCTGATCGTATTTCAGATAATGCTGAGTGGTGAATACCACCTTCTCGACAGGCTTGCCGAAGGCGGTGAGCTCCGCAGGATAGGGATGCTCCTGGAGCCAGAGCCTCTGCTTGTGGCGCTCGGGGCCGTTTGTGAGCCTCGGCGGGAACCAGCTCATATAGCAGGGCATCACGAAATACACAAAATACCCCGGCACCGGCTCGCAGAGCCTTTGCCAGCCGACAAGATGGCGGAAACGTTCTACTCCCGTAGCCCTCACCCCCCGAAGATGATGAATTGTTGATCGCGCGAGCAAAAGTGTCGGCTTCGCACAAAGTATAGGCAACACCGCACGACCCCTGTGCGTCAGATCGCGCGCAAGCTCAATAAAGTTGAGCTGAGATTTTCGTCAGATTGCCCGAATTCGACGCAGGCTTGCAAGCGAAGTTCACTTCGCTTTACGCAACGTCAAGGAGAATTTGGGTGATATGACGGAAAGCTGGCAAGCAGATGGCGTGCAGAGGCGTTAGCCGCGGGTCGTGCGGTGTTGCCTATATGTCTATTTTATCACATCTGCGGAAAAAAAGCTATACTTTTTCAAAAAAAATATCGTTTCGCGGTCAAATATCTCTCCGCCGAGGATGACCGGCACCGAGGGGCAGCCGGAGAGCAGGGTGCGGGAGCATATACGTCCTTCGGCCTCGTCGATGGGGACACGCTCGTGAGGGGCGAAATATGCCTCTCTGAGGCTCATCGCACGGCGGGGCATACCCGGCAGGGGCGGCAGGGGAGAAAGCGCTGTACGCGCCGGCAGGGCGGTCAGAGCAGCCTCCGTTGCCTCAAGCTCTGCGGGGGTGTTGTAAGGCGAGAGCATAAGCACGGCGCAGCCCTCGCTGGTGTATTCCGGCTCGATGCCGTGTGTGCGCAGAAAGTCTCCGAGCCCGGAGCCTGTGTACCCGAGGGGGCGGGCATTGACGGTGAGCTTCATCGGCTCCTCCCCGGGAATGACGAACCCGCGTGAGCGCAGGCGCGATTTGATCTCGGCGATACGCCCGCAGCATTCACGGATGCGCTCCGGCAGCTCGCCTGCCAGCTCGGCGGTGAGGCGGTCGAGGCTCGAGAGTATGACATAGCTCGGGCTGGTGGACGCAAACAGCTGCATGGCGTCCTTGACAAGGGAGCAGAGCTCCTGCGGCGCGGATCTTGAAACGTGCAGCAGGGCGGCGCCGGTCAGGGCGGGAAGGGTCTTGTGAGCCGAGTCGCAGCAGAGATCGGCGCCGAGCTCGAGGGGGTGCAGCCCCTCACCGGCAAAGCGCAGATAAGCGCCGTGGGCGTTATCGACGAGCAGCAGCACGCCCCTCTCCCGGCAGACCGCCGAGATCCCCCGGATATCGGCCATACAGCCGAGGTAGTCGGGGGAGGTGATGTAGAGGGCGTTGAGCTCCGGGTGAGCGTCGAGGGTACGGCGGACGTCAGCGGGAGTGACCGCCGAGGACACCGGCTCGCAGACCTCCGCTTCGGGAGCGACGGTCACGGGGTCGAGGCCGAGCAGCACGCAGCCGTTTATAAAGGCGCGGTGGGAGTTCCTGGGCGCGGCTATGCGGAGGTCTCCGAGCAGCTCGCGTGAAGCGGCGAGCATAGCCTTTATGCACAGCGATGAGCCCTCTGTCGAGTAGCAGGTGCGGGCGGAGCCGTAGAGCGCGGACATGGCAGCCTCGCTCTGCGCGATGATGCCCTGCGCCTCGAAAAGCTCGTCTGCGCCTCTGATCTCTGTGATATCGTACCTCTCGGAGCCGGTGAGCTCACAGCCCTTGTGACCGGGCATGTGAGCCCTTACGGTGCCGGAGGCGTTGTATTGTTCAATAAAGCTGATTATCGGAGTCATAAAGTATCCCTTCCGGTGTCGGCAGCCGAGCTCACGGGGGAGCCGAGGGTGAGCTTCAGCGCCTTTCTGATGCAGTCTGCCTCGATGGCCTCGGAGAGCCGTCTGCGGGCGCGGGTGATGGTGCGCGAGACGGTGGAGCGGTTGACTCCGCAGCGGGAGGCTATCTGCTCCATGGTGAGGCAGTCCCTGTAATATAATATTATATAACACTTTTGCTTTTTCGTCAATCTTTCGCAGAGTAGCGAGCCGATAAGCTCCGGAGACAGCGCAGCGAGCCGCAGCTCCGCGAGCCTTAAAGCATCGTCTCCGCCGCGTCCGTAATTCAGCAAGTGCGCTCACGCTCCCTTGCGGCAAGACTCGGGGAAAGCGGCTTGGGAGCGCAGTGCTTTCTCATCAGAGCCAGCGAGTGCATAAGGTCGTATCTCTCGCAGATCAGGAAGTCGAGCCTTCTCTCGACGCTCCTGACCTCCTCGGCGGGATAGCTGCGGTTTTTAAGCCCCTCTCTGAGCTGAGCCTCACGCTTAACGATCCTGCCGATCTCGTCTTCGTACTGTTCGATAAGCTTTTTCATTTTGTCCTCCTGTTAGTCTTTTAGATGCTTAGATACTTAGATGCTTAGATACTTAGAAGTGTCTGTACGCGAACGAATGTTCGCATACACGGGTGAAATTTTTGCGCCTGCCTCCGGGGCGGGAAAGGCAAGATGCTTAGATACTTAGATGCTTAGATACTTAGATACTTGGAACCGTCTGCTTCGCAGACGGGATATTCGCCGGAGGCGCACCTTCATCTACGCATCTAAGTATCTATGAGTCTATGAGTCTATACGCGAACGAATGTTCGCATATATGGGTAAAATTTTTGCGCCTGCCTCCGGGGCGGGAAAGGCAAGGCGCTGTGACTTTCTTTGTACAGAACGTTTGTTCCTATCCTCACCTACAAGGATACACCAAGACCCCGGATTTGTCAATAGGGAGGGTCAAATTAATGTTTTTTGTGTAATTTGAGGGATTTTTAATGGACAGTTTGTGCAATTTACTTGTTGAAATCTGCGAAAAAGTGTGTTATAATATGGATTACCGACGTATTGTGGGAGATTTTACGGACTGAAAATCCATACAAACATATATAGAAAGAGATTGGGTCCATATAAATTTCGGCATGATATCGTGCAGTATTGTGTAAGCTGCGGGCGGGAGCACGGTGAAAGATTGTGTAAACTTTCAGTGTGCGGGAATTGGCCGGAAGGCAGGAGTAAAAATTTATGGAGAAAAACAAGCTGGAAAGATTGTCCGAGCTGACGAGGATCTCGCGCGTGCGGGAGCTTACGGAGGAGGAACAGTCAGAGCGAACTGCGCTCAGAAATGAGTACAGGGCCGCTGTGACCGGGAACCTTGCCGCACAGCTCAACCGCATAACGATCGTCGAGCCCGACGGGTCCCAACGCAGGTTGTCGGATAAGAAACGCAGCGGGGAGGAAAACTGATGGCAGGTGCATCGAAGCAGAAGCAGAAGCTTCTGAGAATGGAACAGATCTTCAAGACGCAGACCGACGAAAACAACGTCATAACCGGAAACGAGCTCATCGAGATACTCGAGAAGGAGGGCATCAAGGCCGAGAGAAAGACCATCTACGACGACATAGCCACACTCTGCGACAGCGGCGTGACTATCGAGACGGTGAAGAAGGGTCACTCCAACGCCTACTTCTACCTCAACCGCGAGGACTTCTCGGCGGAGGAGCTGTTCATACTTGCGAGTGCCGTGGCATCCTGCAGGTTCCTGACGACGAAGAAATCCAACGAGCTCATAGCCAAGATGCAGCGCATCACCAACAGGTTCACTGCGGCTCAGCTGGGCAGGCAGATCCATGTGGCACAGCGCTCGCGCAACAAGTCTGTGAATGAGACGATATATTACAGCATAAACACCATACAGAACGCGATCGCCAGAAAGCGCAAGATCACGTTCAAGTATTACACCTACAACTCCCAGAAGAAGCGTCAGCTCAAGCACGGCGGCGAGTCCTATCTCGTATCCCCGAACGAGCTGGTGTGGGAGAACGACAACTACTACCTCACCTGTGTATGCCACAATCACGGGCAGGTATGCCGCTACCGCGTTGACCGGATGGCGGACGTTGTCATGACCGATTCCAAGATCGCGCCCTTCACCGACAGCGAGAAGCAGGAGCTCGAGAACAACAAGAGCCTCTACTCGATGTACGGCGGTGAGAAGCGCGAGATCAGGATCCAGTTCGACAACTCGCTTATGGATGTTGTCATCGACCGCTTCGGCGAGAACGTTGAGTGTGCCAAGGCCGGCACCGACAACGCCTTTGTCATCAGGTGCGAGGTACAGATCTCGCCTCCGTTCTGGGGCTGGCTGTTCCAGTTCGGCACCAAGGCCATGATCCTTGAGCCCTTCGATGTGGTCAGGGAAGCACGTCTGCGTCTGTCCGAGATGGTAGACAAGTACTGAAGCGCGGGCGCGTGCTGCTTATGTTTGTTCAGACTCCTCTGCCGGGTATGCGGCGGGGGAGTCTTTCTGTTTAGTTTTGTGTGCGCCCGCTCAATGAATAATGAAGAATGAATAATGAATAATGAAGAATGAAGGTGTCCGCTATGCGGACTTTTTTTGTTTGGATCGGGGGAGGGGGGGCTTGCACGCTTCGCGTGCGCGCGTATATCACTCACACTCACACTTACAATAACACTGTCACTAACATTATCAATATCACTATCACTTAGGCTTGTTTCGGTTGTTTCGGTTGTTTGGTTGTTTTTGTCGGTTGTTTTCGGTTGTTTTGGGTTGTTTTCCGGTTGTTTTCGGGGCGTGCGTAAAGCTCGGAGACCTGACAGGCGGGGTATGCTTCGCTTATCTTGGCAAATGATAAAAATATTATAGGAAAATCCTGTGAGACCCCCTTGAACTTTCCGGCGGGATATGGTAAAATGAAAGTGACCGTTAAGTCGAAGTAAGGCGCTGTGCCGCCTAATATATGTAAAAAGGAGCAGGATAATATGAAGTACGGTTACTTTGATCTCGAAAACAAAGAGTACGTCATCACCAGACCCGATACTCCCGCACCGTGGGCAAACTACCTCGGTTCCCCGGAGTACGGCGCGATCGTATCTAACAATGCGGGGGGCTACAGCTTTGTAAAGAGCGGCGCCAACGGCCGTATAGCGAGATATCGCTTCAACTCGATGATGGCTCTGCCCGGCAGATATGTCTACATCAGAGACAATGACAAGAAGGATTACTGGTCTGCATCCTGGCAGCCGGTAGGCAAGCCGCTCGACCGCTACAAGAGCGAATGTCATCACGGCACGGCCTATACCACTATAAAGGCTTGCTATTCCAACGTTCAGAGCGAAGTCACCTATTACGTTCCCCTCAACAAGACCTATGAGGTCTGGAGGACTAAGGTAAAGAACACCGGTGACAATGCCCGCAGCCTTTCGCTGTTCGGCTTCATCGAGTTCACCAACGAGAACAACTACGAGCAGGATCAGGTAAATCTGCAGTACACCCTGTTCATCACCCGCACCAGCTTCGAGAACGGCAACATGATCGTTCAGCACATCAACGAGAACTCCGGCAAGGACGAGACCGGCTCCAATCACCGCGAGAGATTTTTCGGTGCGGTGGGCGCTCCGGTATCCGCTGCGAACGGAGACCTTTCGAGCTTCATCGGCTCCTACAGGACCTATTCCAATCCTATCGCCGTTGAGAGAGGCTTCTGCGACAACAAGATGAACTACAACTCCAACGCCTGCGGCGCTCTGCAGAGCGATCTTATGCTCGCTCCCGGCGAGGAGGCTGAGATCATCTACATCCTCGGTCAGAAGGATCCCATGACCGCAAAGGCTATCCTTGACGAGTACAAGGCTGCCGGCAAGGTAGACGCCGAGCTTAAGGAGCTCGTTGACTACTGGCACGGCAAGCTCGACAACTTCAAGGTAGAGACCCCCTCCGCAGAGTTCAACAACATGGTAAACGTATGGAACGCTTATCAGTGCTTCATCACCTTCATCTGGTCGAGAGCTGCATCCTTCATCTACTGCGGCCTGAGAAACGGCTACGGCTACCGCGACACCGTTCAGGATATCCAGGGCATCATCCACATCGACCCCGAGCTTGCGGCTGAGAAGATCCGCTTCATGCTCTCGGCACAGGTATCCAACGGCGGAGGTCTGCCGCTCGTTAAGTTCGACCACAATGCGGGTCACGAGACCTGCCCCGACGAGAACGACGAGAACTCGGTTTACGCCAAGCAGACAGGTCATCCCTCTTACAGAGCTGACGACGCGCTGTGGCTGTTCCCGACGGTGCTCAAGTACATCGGCGAGACCGGCAACACCGCATTCCTCGACGAGGAGATCGTTTATGCCGAGGAGGGCGGCGGGAGCGCCACCGTTTATGAGCACATGAAGAACGCTATCCGCTTCTCGCAGGAGAGACTGGGCGCTCACAAGATGCCCGCAGGTCTCCACGCTGACTGGAACGACTGCCTGAGAATGGGCAAGCAGGGCGAGAGCACTTTCGTTGCCTTCCAGCTCTATTATGCTATGAGCGTTATCAGGAAGTGGGCGGAGGACAAGAAGGACACCGAGTATCTCGCATACCTCGACAAGGCACAGGCCGAGCTCGGCAAGTCGCTTTCCGACTGCTGGGACGAGGACAGGTTTATCCGCGGCATCCGCGAGGACGGCGTGATCGTCGGCGCGAAGAAGGATCCCGAGGCTTCGATGTGGCTCAACCCGCAGAGCTGGTCGGTGATCTCCGGCTTCGCTTCCAGGGAGCAGGCCGAGACCGCTATGGAGTCCGTTCACGAGCTGCTGAACACTCCTTACGGCGTAAAGCTGCTTGACCCGCCTTATGTAGATCACTATTTCGGCGGTGCGCTCATGCACATCTTCAATCCCGACACCAAGGAGAACGGCGGTATCTTCTCGCAGACCCAGGGCTGGGCTATCCTTGCAGAGTCGCTGCTCGGTCACGGTGACAGAGCATTTGAGTACTTCCTCGAGAGCTCGCCGGCTTCGATGAACGACAAGGCGGAGCAGAGAGTGCTCGAGCCGTACGTTCACGGTCAGTTCACCGAGTCCACACGCTCGCCTTACGCCGGCAGATCTCACGTTCACTGGCTGACCGGTACCGGCTCGACCGTTATGGTAGGCTGCGTTGAGGGTATCTGCGGTATGAGACCCAACGCCGAGGGACTTGTTATAGATCCTGCTATCCCCGCTGCATGGGACGGCTTCAAGATCGAGAAGACCTTCCGCGGCAAGCGCATCAGGATCGACATCCAGAACCCGGATCACGTTCAGTCGGGCGTCAAGTCCATGACCGTCAACGGTGAAAAGGTTGAAGGCAACTTCCTCTGCCAGTGCAAGCTGACAGACGTTACCGAGGTTACGGTAGTACTTGGATAATACCGAAATCCAATCAGGCATACAGAGAGCGCCTGTCCAAGAAATTGGACAGGCGCTTTTGCTGCATGCTCATCAGTAACCAGCTTGATTAACACCATATTGTGCTTGTTCAAGCGTAAAGCCTTCATAAACAAGTTGGTCAATTAATCCTTGTTTTGAAAAAGATGAATACTTTAAATAGCTTTTAGCGCAATCTGCTGCTTCGTCATACCAATTTGCTCCGCAATTATCAGCAGCATATATCGCTTCAATATCATCATAACCTTCATATTTGAGTTGTTCGATCAAGCCTTTATATGAAAAATCCTGATACTTAATATATGATATAGCAGATTTTAAAGCATTTTGCTTTCCAATAGGAATACTATCTATCTGCTTTTGCGTTTCTGTTATGCTTAAAGTAATAGAATTACTATTGTCAGTTTCTGTATAAACATCGGTGATACTAACTCTTTCTCCATCTATTTTCATGTGTTCAATTGTTGAGAATAAAAGATTTTTTGATTTCTCTGTATCAGAAAAAGTTGTTGCGGATACAGATATTATAGAATTTGTTGAATTGAAGATAATATATGGAGTATTAGCTTTTGAAGAGACTTCTTCATAGTACAATGCAGCAGTTGCATTTAAACATTTGTTTTGCCTATTTGCTGTATTATAACTACCGATTATTGCGTCTGCATTTGATTTTAAATGCCATATTACACGTGGATCTGTACTCTTGTATTCGATTTGTATAATGTTTATCAAACCATCATCCAGTTGGAAAACATAATTCCTTGAAGATGAATTTGTGTTACTATCTAATCTTGATTCATATGTGTTTTCTTTGAAGAAAAATGAGACATTATCAATAGTTAATTCTTTAGTGTAATTCTCTTTGTCAAAAGAAAATGATTCTGAATCATTTTTATTTGAAATAGAATGAGAATCATTTGCAGTGGATAAGTCTTCTGAATTGCAACCGAACAATAGTGCTGCTGACAAAAGAATGAATAAACCTTTTTTCATATTAATTCCTCCTGTAATATAATTTGATGATGCTATTATACCATAACCGAAAATGAGTTTATAAAAACAGATTCCGCATTCAAATGAATGCCAATATAAGAATTATAGCATTTATATGAATGCCAATCAAGTGCATCCATACGAATTCATGATAAAATCTACATAACGTACAAATCACTTGGAGGTATTTTATGTATTATTATCAGAGAATTCGTGACGTAAGAGAGGATGCCGACCTTAATCAGCAGCAGGTCGCAGAGCTGCTGAATATCACCCGCCAGCAATATCAGCTCTACGAATCCGGCAAGCGGGAAATGCCGATGCATTTGTTTGTGGTGCTGGCAAAGCATTACAATGTCTCGCTGGATTATCTGGCAGGGCTGTGTCTCTGTAAGAAGCCGTTGGTATAAACGAAAAGCGCCTGTCCAAAAAAACGGACAGGCGCTTTTCTCAGTTCATGTATTGATGATCGCAGAAAGCCTTACCAGCCCATGTCTGCTTTGATGACTGCTGCGAGCTGTTCGGCGGATTTGGTGTGGGTCTTATCGGAGGGGTGCCAGTCTGCGGCAATGCCGTCCTCGTTCTGGTTCTGGAGAGGGAAGTCAACGACGGCGATGTTGGTGTCGCCGGTGGAGGAGGTGTAGGCCTCGACTGCTTCGTGCATTTTCTCGTTGAGCTGGGTACCCATGGTGCCGAGAGTGCAGTAGATGCGGGCGGAGGGGTTCTTCTCGCGGACGTGCTTCAGGAACTCTGCGTAGCTGTCGGCGTACTCCTTCTCTCTTTCCTCATTTCCTGCGGCATAGCTCGCGTCGTTGGTGCCGAGGTTTATAACGACTACCTCCGGCACGAAGCGGGAGAAGTCCCACTCGAGATCCTGCGGCTTCTTGCCGCCGAAGCCGGAGTTATAGGTGAAGCCGTACTTGTCATAGTAGGTGGGGATGAGCTGATCGTCGTGCTTCTTGCCGTCGCCGGAGTAGCCGGAGATTATGCCGTAGCCGGAGAAGGACACGAGGCTGTAATCAGCGTCGAGGAGATTTGCGGTCTTGATCGAATAGCTCTTGGTGCAGTCCTCGGTGGCGGTGGAGAAGGAATGGGACATATCCGGGTCGTCAACGCCGTAGCCGCAGGTGATCGAGTCGCCGATGATCTCGATGCGGTGCTTCTTGTCGGCAGCAGGGGAGACGGTGCCGCCGTTTGTCTCGAGCTTTATCAGCCCGCAGCAGCTCATGGCGCATTCCGAGAGCTTGACCACGGTAACGTTGATCGGCTCGCTGCCCTTGCCGTCGAGCTCGATGATCTCTCCGTCGGCGGGGATCTGGAGATCCTTGACTCTCTCGCCGTCAACATACACGCCGACGCGGGCCTTGTCGGTCTTGCCGCCGGGGTTGCCGGTCATGAACATTGAGACCTTGTCGCCGGTGTAGTCAAAGGAGAAGCCGGAGCCCGAGAGCCCCATCCAGAGGCGGTCGTTTTCCTCGTTATAGTATGTTCTGCCAATGTATTTCATTTTCTGGATATCGGTCAAAGCAGTTTCCTCCTTGTTTTCGTTCTCTGATGATGTGCCGGAGGATGAGTCCGACGACCCGCAGCCTGCGGCGAGAGCCATACACAGTGCTCCCGAGACTATCAGTGCGATGAATTTTCTGAGCTTCATGGATTTCCCTCCTATTTATAATCACGTTTGATCCAGCCGTTTGAGGACAGATAGAGCTTTGCCGCGCTGAACGCTGCCACGCCTCCGCAGAGATACAGTGAAAGTATCCCGGCGTATTTGACGGCGAACTGCGCGTATTCCTCCTTGTCAGCCGAGAGGTTGTTTACCGACTCGCCCATTATGAACTCGCGGAAGGTGAGCTCGGCCTGGGTGAGCCCGCTGCTGTCGGGAAATACCTTTACGGCGTAGAGGTACACCGCCCCGACGAACAGCGCAGAGGATACTATATAAAAGGTAACGTGCTTCACCACGGCCTGAACATCCTCCGCCGCGAAGGAGAGGGTGGAGATCAGCACCGCGAATATGAGTACGGCGAAGCGTATGAACGAATGGTAGGTGTCGATATCGTCGGTCTCCTTCACCACGAACAGGTAAAGGAACGCGGCTCCGACATTCAGCGCACAAAGCAGCACCGCCCACAGCGGAGCGAGCTTCTGGAATACGCCGATCTTCTTATGCATTACGGGCAAGCCTGTCACTCCTTAGTGCAGTGATGCGTTTGATCTTTCCTTGAGCTCGCGGCCTTCGCGCAGCAGCTCATGAAGCTTTTCGCTGTCCTCATTTGCGAGGGCGTCGCGGTAATCCTCGAGGCAGCCGATGATATGGGAGATCTCCGAGACGAGGGGGCCGCGGTTGAGCATGAACAGCGAGGTCCACATATCCTCGTTGAGCTTGGCGACTCTTGTCAGGTCGCGGAAGCTGCCCGCCGAGAAGCCGGCCTGCTTCATAAGGCTGGGGCTCTTGACATAAGCGCTCGAGACGATATGCGCGAGCTGCGAGGTGAACGCGATAACGCTGTCGTGCTCCTCGGGGGAGGCCATGACACATTTCGCAAAGCCTATCTCGTAAGCCAGCGCCGACACCTCTCTCACCGCAGACATGGGGGTCAGGTCGGTGGGAGTCATGATGAAGCTGGCGTTGTCGAAGAGGTTATCGACGGAATATCCGAAGCCGGAGAACTCACGCCCTGCCATGGGATGACACCCGAGGAAGCGTACACCGGCCTCCTTCATCGGCTTCTCGACCTGTGAGACCACAGCGGTCTTTATGCCGCAGGTATCTATGACGATGCCGTCCTTGCGGAAGTTGTCAAGGTTGTCAAGGCAGAACTTCACCGTTGCCTCCGGGTAGAGCCCGAGGATGACCACATCGAAGCGGGAGAGCTGATCGGCGGTTATCTCGCCGTCGATGACCTCCTCCGCAAGAGCTGCGTTGACGGTCTCCTTATTTATATCGAGAGCAAAAACATTGTGCGGGGTATTCTTCTTTATGGCCTTGGCAAGCGAACCGCCTATCAGTCCGAGGCCGACTATCGCTATTTTCATAGTTGTTCCTCCGTAAAGGCAACACCGCACAACCCACGGCTAAAGCCTCTGCACGTCATCTGCTTGCATATTTTCCGTCATAGCACACAAATTCTCCTTGCCGGGCGTCAGCCCGCCTGCGTCGAATTTATGCACTCTGACGAAAAATCTGATTTCGTATCTGACGCACAGGGGTTGTGCGGT
>JAFXVY010000082.1 GCA_017534595.1 Ruminococcus sp. | reverse complement strand
CTGCGGAGCCTTCAAGGGGCTTTGCCCCTTGACCCCACAAGAGGCGCTGCCTCTTGACTCCGCAAGGGGACCGAGTCCCCTTGACCCCGTTTCGCTGTCGCGTTTGGGTCTGCGGCTTTCTGCTGACAAAAATACACCCCGCGCATCTTCTGCACGGGGCGTTATGGTGGACCTGAAGGGGATCGAACCCTCGACCTCGGCGTTGCGAACGCCGCGCTCTCCCAACTGAGCTACAAGCCCTAAGGCCGGGTTGGCCGGTTCCGGGACGGCTGCAGCCTGCGGCTTTGCCTGTCGTCGGTATATCGTCTTTCATTTTTGCGACGATGCAGATAGGATAGTGGCTGTCTTTCAGCCCTAAGGCCGGGTTGGCCGGTTCCGGGACGGCTTTGGCACCCCCAGTAGGAATCGAACCTACAACTAGCCCTTAGGAGGGGCTTGTTATATCCATTTAACTATGAGGGCGAAATTACAGCATTATTTATTATACATCGTCTTTGGCGATTTGTCAACCTGTCAAGGGACTTTTTTCATAAAAAGTTTTCTTGCATTTCTCCGCGCCCTGTGTTATCATAATATGGTAAAATTTCACGTTTGTAAGGAAAGGATGTCTTCTTATGTCCGTTAAAGGTATTTTCTTCGATCTCGACGGTACCCTCTGGGACAGCTCCGCGCAGGTAACTGCCGGCTGGAATAAGTGTATCGCTGAAAAAACCGACCGCCCCGAAAGATTTACCGTCGATGACCTCCACGGCTTCATGGGTAAGCTCATGGAAGCCATCGCCGCCGAAATGTTCCCCACCCTCCCTCAGGAGGAACAGCTCAGGATAATGAAAATGTGCTATGAGTACGAGGACGACGCCATCAGAGCAGACCGCCCCTACTTCTACGAGCACGAAAGGGAAGTCCTCGAGCAGCTGTCAAAGGAGTATAAGCTCGCAGTCATAAGCAACTGTCAGGAAGGGTACATCGAACTCTATATGGATCACTGCGGCTTCCCCGAGCTCTTCTGCGACTTCGAGAGCGCCGGCGCCACAGGTATGCCCAAGGCCGATAATATCAGACTCGTCATGGAGAGGCAGGGCGTCGATAAGTGCGTCTATGTCGGGGATACCCGCGGCGACGAGGAGGCTGCCCGCGGGGCAGGCGTCGCTTTCATCCATGCCGCCTACGGCTTCGGTACTCCGGAGGCTCCCGATGCGTCAATAATGTCTCTCTCCGAGCTCCCCGAAGCCGCTGCAAGGCTCCTTGCGGACTGACCCGGTTTATTTGTATCTTATGACGAAAATATGAAAAAATATCGTCGGTTTTAACTCCGGACAGCTGCCGGCTCGGGTTTTAAGTCTGAAAAAACGGACTTGACGGCAGTGTTCACAAAAAATTTAAAAATTACAGAAGAGTTACTGATAGCGTGCATTTTATGACAAAACAGGGGTCAAATCCGAGGAAAAAGCCCCGGATTTAACAGTTAGTTCACACATTCCGGGCAAGAATATGTTACAATTTGTAATAAGTTCGGACGAGTTTGAGGACGATTTTCGTTCAAAAAAACTTTTTTGAACATTTTTACCATAAACCCCTTGCAAAAACAATCGTTTTTTGTTATAATGTATTCTGTAGAGAGTCAACCAAGACAAGACTCGGTCTGAAATTTTGCAAGTAGAGGGGATAAACTTATGTCAAACAGATTGTTTCAAAGCGTAGTTCATCAGATGAGAGATACTATCGACTGCACGATTGGCGTCATTGACGAGACGGCGACTATCATCGCCTGCTCCGAGCTGGCTCAGGTTGGAACGACCAATGAGTTCGTTTCGTTCGACCTCAGCGATTCCCACGACATCTTCGTGCGCGACGGTTATACCTATAAGCCCTTCGGCGCTCTGATGAAGCCTGATTATGCAGTGTTCGTTGAGGGTACCGATGAGGTGGCCGCAAAGTATGCCAGCATCCTTGCCATCACGCTCTCTTCGATCAAGCAGTACTACGATGAGAAATATGACAGGAACAACTTTATCAAGAATGTAGTGCTGGACAACGTCCTGCCCGGTGATATCCACGTCAAGGCAAGAGAGCTGCATTTCAGCTCCGATACCTCCCGCGTGGCTCTGCTCATCAGGATCATTGCCGCAAACGACGTTTCGGCATTCGATGTTATCCAGAACCTGTTCCCCGACAAGAATAAGGACTTCGTGTTCAACATAACCGAGAGCGATATAGTTCTCGTCAAGGAGGTTGCTCCCGGCGTCGAGCCCAAGGACCTCGAGAAGCTGGCAAGATCCATTTCGGATACTCTCAGCGGCGAGTTCTATACGAGAGTCAATGTGGGTATCGGTACCGTTGTCGAGGGTGTGAGAGACCTTGCAAGATCCTTCAAGGAGGCTCAGATAGCTCTTGAGGTCGGAAAGGTGTTCGATACCGATAAGGTCATCGTATCCTACGACAACCTCGGCATCGCAAGGCTTATCTATCACCTGCCCACCACCCTCTGCGAGACCTTCCTCAAGGAAGTGTTCAAGAAGGGCTCTATTGAATCGCTCGATCAGGAAACGCTTTTCACGATCCAGAAATTCTTTGAGAACAACCTCAACGTTTCGGAGACCTCGAGAAAGCTGTTCGTACACAGAAACACTCTGGTATACAGACTGGAGAAGATCAAAAAGCTTACGGGTCTTGACCTTCGCGAGTTCGATCATGCGATAATCTTCAAGATCGCACTCATGGTCAAAAAGTATTTGTCCGCCAATCCGGTCAAGTTCTAAAAAATGAAAAGTGGCTGGGCGAAATGCCCGGCCGCATTTTTTGGCTCGTTTGCGCCAACTTTTTAAGGCGGTGTATTTTTCTTGGTAGAATTCAAGGACGTATCGGTCAAATATTCAAGCGGAGTCGATGCGCTCAATAAGATCAATCTTAAGATCGAAGACGGGGATTTTGCCTTCGTGGTAGGTCCCTCCGGCGCGGGTAAGTCCACGCTCATCAAGCTCGTGCTCAAGGAGATAGACGCGACCTCCGGCGAGATCGTGGTCAACGGCTTCAACCTCAACAAGCTCAGAAGAAGAAAGATCCCCGCTCTGAGAAGAACTATCGGAGTGGTGTTCCAGGATTTCAGGCTCATACCCACAATGACTGTGTATGAGAACGTTGCGTTCGTGCTGAGAGTTATCGACGCACCCGCAAAGTATATCCGCAGCCGCGTGCCCTACGTTATAAACCTTGTCGGGCTCTCGAACAAGGCCAAGAGCTATCCGACAGAGCTCTCGGGCGGCGAGCAGCAGAGAGTAGCGCTCGCAAGAGCCCTCGTCAACGACCCCAAGCTCATCATCGCGGACGAGCCTACGGGAAATATCGACCCCGCACTTTCTTATGAGATCGTCGGGCTGCTCAAGGGTATAAACGAGTGCGGAACGACAATACTTATGGTAACCCATGAGCATGACCTCGTCCGTCACTTCGGCGGGAGAATAATCAACATCAACAGCGGCAATATTGCCTTCGATGAGTATATAGGAGGCAGTAATGAAGATTAGCAGTATGAGATACCTTGTCCATCAGGGATTCAAAGGTATCTGGAAAAACAGGATGATGTCCTTTGCGAGCTTCTGCATAATGCTCGTGTCGCTGCTCATGGTAGGTATATCGGTGCTGCTCGCACTCAATATCAACCGTATCATCGGCGGTATCGAGGAGAAGAGCGAGGTGGTCGTTCAGATTGCCGACGGTATCAGCGATGCCGACAGGGAACAGCTCAAGAACAATATCGGCGCTCTGCCGAACGTCAATACAATAGAGTTCTATTCCAAGGAAAAGGCCTGGCAGAATATGATGGAGAATATGACTGCCGAGGAGCGTGCGCTCTTCGATTATGCAGACGATAATCCGCTGCCGGATACCTTCCGCCTCACGGTCCACGAGATCAAGAAAATGACCGAGACCACCACCCAGATCGAGACCTTCCCGAATGTCGAGACCACAAGGTCGCCTACGGCGTTCGCGGATACCCTCATCAGCATCAGGAGAGTGCTCGGCATCATCTCGGGCGCTATCGTGCTCGCACTGATAATCGTGTGCCTGATAATCATTTCAAATACTACCCGTGCAAGCGTGTTTGCAAGACGTAAAGAGATAAATATAATGAAATACGTCGGCGCGAAGAACAGCTTTATCCGCATACCCTTCTTCATCGAGGGCATGGTGGTCGGCGTTCTTGCAGCGGCAGGTGCGCTGGCACTCACCAAGTTCGCCTATGAGGGCGTTTATGCGATCTTCAATGATGACTTCACGCTCTGGAGCGTGCTCGGAGTCAGCAATCTCTATCCGTTTGAGGATCTGTTCCCCTACGTCGCCGCATCCTATGCGATAGCCGGCGCCGTCATCGGAGCTGTCGGTACCTCCTTCAGCACCGGTAAGCACCTCAACGTTTGATCCTGCGCTCCGGAAAATTTGTGTAAAGATTTGTGTGAAAATTCCCGCGGTATAAAGATAAAAGAACCGCAAGACCCACGGAGGGATCGGAATGACAAAAACAGGGAAAATAAAGCGTATCATCGCCTGCCTTGCTGCCGTAGTGACTGTTCTCGCGGCTGCATCCGCCGGCAGTGATAACCTTTTGAAACGCGATATCGCTTCGGCTGCATCGAGCGAAAAGCTCGAGACCCTCAATGAGGAAGCCAAGAAAAAGGCCGAGGAGATCGAGGAGACCAAGGAAAGGCTCTCCGAGCTCGAGGAAAAGCAGAAGGAGCTCGATGCGGAGATCGAAAAGACCAAGGGCAATATCGCCGCCGAGGAGGAAAACCAGGCCGCGATAGAGGAGCAGATCAGGACCGTTGAGAATACGATCTATGCCCTCTGGGATTCCATCAACAAGCTCAATGAGAAGATCGAGACCGTGACTAACGGCATCACCGAGAAGGAGGAGGCTATCGCCTCCAAGAAGCAGGAGATCGAGCAGGGCGTAACCGACTTCAAGCAGCGTCTGAGGATCATGTATGTGGCGGGAAGCGAGAGCTATACCAATATACTCGTCGGCGCTTCGGATTTCTACGATATGCTCATGAAGCTCGAGCTCGTAAAGCGCGTTGCGGATCACGACAACAGCCAGATAGATCACCTCATCGACCTGAAGAACCAGTATGAGTTCGAGGTCGCCGAGCTCGAAAACGAGAAGAAGGTGCTCGAGAGCGACAGAGAGGATCTCCAGGCTCAGCAGGAAAAGCTCGATGCTCAGAAGGGCAAGCTCGAGGATCTCTACCTCCAGAGCAGAGCCGTCATCGAGCAGCTCGAAAAGGATAAGGCTGCATTCCAGGCCAACGCAGATGTCACCAAGGCCGAGCAGGATGCCTTTGAGGAAGAAATGCAGAAGCTCTATGAGGAGCAGCAGTCCATAAAGGAAGCTCAGGAAGAGGAAAAGGAGCGTATCCGCAAGGAAGAAGAGGAGCGTAAGCGCAGGGAAGAGGAAGAGCGCAAGCGCCGTGAAGAAGAGGAACGCAAGCGCAGGGAAGAGGAAGAGCGTAAGCGTAAGGAGCAGCAGGCGGCAGCTGCGGCAGCCGCAGCAGCCCAGCAACAGCAGCAGACCTCCGTTTCGACTACCGTTCCCAATATCAGACCGTCAACAACGGGCAATCTGAAAAATACCCAGTTCGGCTACGTCGATAAGTCGATGTTCACATGGCCGGTACCCGGGTTCTATTACATATCCTACGGCATGGGCCCGAGATGGGGCTCCTACCATAAGGGTATAGATATCTATTCACCGTCGATCAGAGGCGCCAAGATCTGCGCCGCTGCGGCAGGCACCGTCATCAGAGTCGTTAACGGCTGTCCCCACGACTTCGGAAAGAATTACAGCTGCGGCTGCGGAGGCGGCTACGGCAACTACTGTATCATCGACCACGGCAACGGCTACTGGACCCTCTACGGTCACAGTGAGTACATAACAGCCTACGTTGGCCAGCAGGTACAGCAGGGCGACGTTCTCGGAACAGTCGGCTCCACAGGCCATTCGACAGGCCCGCACCTCCACTTCGAGGTAAGACTCAACGGCGTATGCCAGAACCCACAGCTTTATGTTTGATCTCATCCGACCCTGTGCATTTTTTGATGCACAGGGTCTTGGGGATTTTTCGGTCATTTTTTTCAAGGCGGTGAACACCCGATGATAAGTGCAAAAAGAATATGTGCCATGGCAGCGGCATTCATGCTGACCGTCAGCGCCTTCTCGGGCTATGCCGCAGAAGAGCTGACTGAGCAGGAGCAGACTCCCGTGTATGAGGAGACCGAGCCCTCCGAGCCCCCGCTCTCCCTCGACGACGCCGTAAAGGAGCTCGAGGAGCAGGAGCAGCAGGCGCAGCAGGAGGTCTCCGAGCCGGAGCAGACCGATGAGCAGACACAGTCCTACACCCAGAGCTATGAGAATGATACTGCCTCTCAGCAGTCGGCTTCTCAGCAGCAGACAACTCCCGACTACTCCGATTCGGTGCAGTCGGATTCCTTCAATGTCACACCCTACGCCGAGAAGCTCAGAGAGATCAGCGCCGAACAGCGCAAGCTCGACGAGCAGCTCAAGCAGACGGAGGAAAAGATGGAAGAATCCGAAGAGCGCGATAAGCTCCTTATGGAGTATGCGGCTTCGGTGCAGGAGAATATAGACGTTCTCAATTCCTATCTGACCAGCCTCGAGATAAATATCAACGACAACAAGCTCAAGCTCGAGAATAAGCAGCGGGAGATCGACGAGGGCATAGAAGCATTCAAGGGGCGTCTGCGCGCGCTTTATCTCTCCGGCGGGGACGACAGCTATATCAGCGTTCTGCTGAGCTCAAAGGATTTCTTCGATATAATGATGCGCCTCGAGCTCGTCAAGAGAGTCGCCAGACATGACGACGGCTTCATCGACAAGCTCACCGAGGCAAGGGACGAGCTGCTGGTGATAGAAAAGCGCCTCGACGAGCGTCAGAAGGAATACGACGAGCAGCTTGAGACCCTCAACAGCCTGCAAAGGATGTACGATGCGCTCATAGCGCAGAACAAGGGGCTCCAGCTCCTGCTTGCCGCCGAGAAAAAGGCTATCGAGGAAAAGAATCAGGCATATATAGATGAGCGCACCAAGTTCGAGGAGAGCCTTTCGGGACTTCTCAGCTCGAGCTACGGCAACTCCGCCGGCGATACCGAGCGTATAGCTGCCGAGGCGGAGGCGAGGTCGGCGCTAAATGTGATCCGCGAGGCCGTAAGGGAGCGCGAATCCGCCGGCACGATCGGCGAGAACGAGTGCAGATATGTGTTCAAGTGGCCTGTGCCCGGATACTACTATATCTCCTCGGGCGTCGGAGCTCGCTGGGGAAGATACCATAACGGCATAGACATCCCCGGCCCCAAGGGCACGGAGGTGCTCGCAGCCGAGAGCGGCAGGGTGGTCAGGATCTATACCTCCTGCCCCCACGATTACGGCAAGGAGGAATCCTGCGGCTGCGGAGGCGGCTACGGCAACCATATACTCATCGACCACGGCAACGGCTTCATGACCCTCTACGGTCATCTCAGTTCTGTGGACGTTGAGCTCGGGGACACTGTAACGCAGGGCAGCCACATCGGAAAGATGGGCTCCACAGGCTACTCCACAGGCGACCACCTGCATTTTGAGATCCGCTATAACGGCAAATATCTCAACCCCGCAGCGTTTGTGACTATTGATGTATAACGGAGGATCAGACAATGAAACATCGTATCGCGGCAGCCGCAGCAGCAGTGCTCATGCTCGCATCCGCAGCAGGCTGTTCCATAAACAACAACGAAGGCAATTCTTCATCCGCAGCGGATGCTTCCCAGACACAGTCTGCGGCGGATAACAATACTTCCGCTTCGGACGCATCTGCCGACAGCAAGCAGGAGAAAAGCGAAAGCACTAAGTCCGATAACAAGGCTTCGGCTAAGCTCAACGGCAGTTCTGTCGAGCTAAGCGAGGGTGCAGTCGGCATATCCGCTGAAGGCAGCGTGCTGACTATCTCGGCAGCGGGCGAGTATACCCTCACGGGCACTCTCGACGACGGTCAGATCGTCGTCAATGTCCCCAAGACCGATAAGGTGGACATCTTCCTTGAGAATGTCACCGTCAGCAGCTCGGCTACCGCTCCCATAAGGATAGAGCAGGCGGACGGCGTTACCCTCCACCTCGTTGAGGGCAGCGTAAACACCTTCACCGATAGCGCTGCGAACGATCTCTCGGCCTGCATCTCGGCGAAGGATGACCTTACCATAAAGGGCAAGGGTACCCTCAAGGTAACTGGCAGCGCCAAGCACGCGATCAAGTCCAGCAACGATATCAAGATCAAGAACGGCGTCTTCGAGCTAAGTGCTGTGAAGACCGCTATCTACGGTGAGGACAGTGTACAGCTCACAGGCGGCAGCATCGTCATCACCTCCTGCGGCGACGGCATCAAGGCCTCCAACACCGAGGAAGCCGAAAAGGGCTTCGTCTCCTCCGAGGAAGCCGAGGTCGAGATCCAGAACGCAGCCGGCAACGGCATCGAGGCCGTGACCGGAGTTACCGTCAAGAGCGGAAAGATCAGGATCCACTCCCTCAAGCAGGCGGTCAACTGTAAGGTGCAGGAGCTCGCAGAGGGCTGCGTAGAGAAGTTCTGATAGGTGAACATAAGGGCAACACCGCACAACCCGCGGCTGACGCCTCTGCACGCCATCTGCTTGCCAGCTTTCCGTCATATCACCCAAATTCTCCTTGACTTGCGTTAGCAAGCCTGCGTCGAATTCGGGCAATCTGACGAAAATCTGGACGGCGCATCTGACGCACAGGGGTTGTGCGGT
>JAFXVY010000081.1 GCA_017534595.1 Ruminococcus sp. | reverse complement strand
TGAAGCAGCGATCATCTTCGGTGACAATCTGTGTGAGTGCCCATTCTCTGTATTTTGTATGGAGACATGATAAAACCTGCTCAGTGAGCGGCTCAGGAATTGCATAGTCCTCAATTTGAAGGTCAAAACGAAAAGTGTCAATATCGTCAATTAAAGTCGGAACCTTTGCGCACAGATGCCCATCAACTTCTACTATATAAGGAACACATTGGTTGGAGGACACAATGGGTAAGGTATCTGGATATGATATCCGGCATCGCAGAGGAGTGCAAAATAACCACCATTGAAATACAGCTGCCGAGAGAACCGGGCTTTGACACCTACTCTCTTAAACAGGCATCTCAGTCAGAGATAAAGTCTGTGGAGCAGGGAAAGAAATGATGAGTACAGCGCACCGGCCCTCAGGGTCAGGGGCGCCGTTTTTTTGTTCGCGGATACTGTTGCAGAAATCAGATTTATATGTTATAATATAAGTCGGGAAATCACTGCAATCAGACCAACGCAATGATCTCCCTTTGGGTAGCGACCTCATATCTCCTTAAACACGCAAAGAAGAATTATTACTCCCTGATAACTGCACTGCCTGCCACATTTATGTCTGCGGTCAGCCTGACATATATACTTATGGCAAAGGAAGGCTTTTCCCTTCCGGCAAGCGTCTCCTACGTTGCCGGGGCTTTATTTGCTGGTCTGCTATTCTGTTTGTATATCTATTTTGAAATCAGGAACACGAAATCGAAAGGCGAGCAGTAATGATAGATTTTTTAAGAGAACACCAGCTTGATCTTATGCTGGTACTTGCAGGAGTCTGCTTTGCGGTCACTATCTGCGGACTTGTATCGAAAACAACGAGGATCAAAAAAGTGTCGCTGCTTATTATGGGCATATCTGCTACTATGCTAATGATAGCAGACCGCTATTCCTACATATACAGGGGCGATGAAAGCGACCTCGGATATCACATGGTCAGAATATGCAATTTCGTGACCTTCCTCTGTCCGCTGATGATAATCCACTCGTTCAACTGGTATCTGACCGACTTTATCAAAACCAAAACAGACAGCCAAAAGATACCGATGCGGTTAAAGATAAACGAGATCATCATTTCTGTCAGTGTCCTGCTTCTGATAGTATCACAGTTTACGGGGATGTATTACACCTTCGATGAGCATAACAGATACCAGCGTGCAGACGGATATATCATAAGTGCGGTAATACCTCTGATAGTATGGCTGATCGCAGTAACGGTAGTTGTCCGGTACCGTAAGAGCTTTGGCAGGATGATGCTCATAACACTTCTTGTTTTTGCGTCAGTTCCTCTCCTTGCGGCTTTCGTACAGATCTTCCTCTATGGCATTTCGATCACTAATCTTGCTATTGCTGCTCTTACTGTGGCTTTAAGGCTTGTTGAGATAATCAGAAATGGACAAGAGCTTACTGCCGCACACGAAAGAGAAAAGGAACTGCTTATTCGAGAACAGAAGAATATGCGGCGAATGGTAATGCAGTCGGCTTCGGCACTTGCGTCGGCAATAGATGCAAAGGACAAGTACACTCACGGTCATTCAAGGCGTGTGGCAGAATATTCCGAGATGATAGCCGAAGTGTACGGCAAGACAGACAGCGAGTGCCGTGACATTTACCTTGCAGGGCTTCTGCACGATGTCGGCAAAATAGGCATTCCGGACAATATAATAAATAAGGACGGCAGGCTAACCGATGAGGAGTTTGCGGTGATAAAAACTCACTCTGCTATCGGTGCGGGGATACTTAAAAAGATAAATATTGCTCCCTTTATAAGCATTGGCGCACACTTCCATCATGAGCGCTATGACGGCAAAGGCTACCCCGAGGGACTAAAAGGCGAGGATATTCCCGAGATAGCAAGGATAATAGCGGTTGCGGACGCTTACGATGCCATGACATCTAAAAGGAGTTACCGTGATGCGCTGCCGCAGGAGGTAGTAAGGTCGGAGATCGAAAAGGGCAAAGGCACACAGTTTGACCCCAAATTTGCAGAGATAATGCTGGGGCTTATGGACAGAGATACCGATTATCAGCTTAAACAGGACGATGTGTATGATGTTTAAGTGGATCAGCCTTGCTATAATGCCTAATCTTCTTGCAAGGCAGCAACAAAAGAGTGTTCCTTGATGCAATACGCCTTATATCACAAAACGCTCTCTGAACGTTCAGAGAGCGTTTTGATGTTTTAGAGTATTGTTTTCCCTACTTTGTTTGACCACATTTTGTCTTAAGGCAATACCGCACAACCCCTGTGCGTCAGATACGAAAAATATGCAAGCAGATGACGTGCAGAGGCTTTAGCCGTGGGTTGTGCGGTGTTGCCCTAACGCATCCCGCGCAACAAAAAAGGCGATGCGTTCGCATCACCTGTAAAATACAGTCATTCAATAAAGCAGCTGCGGTATTGCGGGGCTCCGGCAGGGGAGCATCGAACCGTATCGGGGCAAACGCCGAATAACTTATTGACCGTTTCACAAGTGATGTTCTTATAAAATTTGAGCTTTTAACTCAATCAATAATGCGGCACAGCTGCCGCTTTCGGCTTTCGACCCGCCTGTCCGTCCGGGCTTGGCTCTCCCGCTGATACGAAGCAGCGAAAAAAGCGGTCGTATCGGATCATCCTCCGACAAAAACATTATAGCACAAAAAGTGGTCACAGTCAAGCATTAAATTGCGAAAACCGCACTTGACACCCGGTCGGTTTTGTGATAGAATGTTTCGGTAACAATGACGGACGCAGGGAAAGGAGGTGCCGGATATGAGCGCAAGGGCAAGGTCGGTGGATTTCGTAAGCGGTTCGCTTTGGGACAAGATACTCAAATACGCTCTGCCGCTCGCCGCTACCGGCATACTCCAGCAGCTGTTCAACGCCGCGGATATCGCCGTGGTCGGGCAGTATACGGGCGAAAAGGGCGAGGCCGCGATGGCGGCGGTCGGCGCGAACACGCCGATAATCTCGCTTATCATAAACACGTTTATAGGCATAGCCCTCGGGACGAATGTGGTCATAGCGAACGCCGTGGGCAGCCGCGACGACAGGACGGTCAGCAAGGCCGTACACACCTCGGTGCTGATCTCGCTGATAGTCGGCGTCTGCATAACCGGGATCGGAGAGCTGCTGGCGGAGCCGATAATCTCGGCGCAGAACGTGCCGGAGGACGTGCTGCCGATGGCGGTGCAGTACTTCCGCATATATATGGCGGGAGTGCCGGTGATCCTGCTTTACAACTTCGAGGCCTCGATATTCAGGGGAGTCGGCAATACCCGGACGCCTTTGCTGGTGCTGATGATGGCGGGAGTGCTCAATGTTGCATTCAATCTGCTGTTCGTGCTCGGCCTCGGCATGACCGTCGAGGGCGTGGCGCTGGCGACGGTGATCTCCAACCTGATAAGCAGCAGCCTGCTCCTGCGCAAGCTCCTGCGTTCGGAGGGCGCGATACAGCTGCGCCTGCGTGAGCTGCGGGCGGATAAGAAGGTGCTCATGAAGATACTCCGCATCGGCATCCCCTCGGGAATGCAGTCGGCGGTGTTCTCGACGGCGAATATGCTGATACAGCGTTCGATCAACAGCCTCGGCACCACGGTCATGGCGGCGTCGAGCGCGGCGCTGAACATCGAGATCTTTGCCTATAACGTCCTCAACAGCTTCGGACAGGCCTGCACGACCTTCACCGGTCAGAACTACGGCGCCGGCAAGCTTGACCGCTGCAAGAAAGTCCTCAAGCTCAGCTATCTCGAGGGCGTGATCGCAACGGCGACGTCCATCGGGCTGATACTGACCTTCGGGCGGTTCATGCTTTCGGTGTTCAACCCGAACGAGGAGGTCATCGAGGTCGGCTATACGAGGCTGATAATCATATTCACCGCCTACATCTTCTCGCTGACCTATGAGGTCATTTCGGGATACCTGCGGGGCTTCGGCATCTCGGCGACCCCGGCGATCCTGACGACGATAGGCATCTGCGGGGTGCGGTTCACCTGGATATTCGCGGTGTTCCCGAGATACAAGACCTTCAAGTGCATCATGACGGCCTATCCGCTGAGCCTCGGCACGACGGCGGTGTTCTTGGTGATAGCGCTGATGATCTGCCGGCCGGCCGCGAGGGCGCAGAGGCTCATGCAGAAGCCGAAGGAAAGCAAATCATAACGAAAACGGTCAGGAGACTGAGTCCCCTGACCGTTATTATTATGCCGTTACTGCTGCGGGAGATAGGTCTCTCCGTAGAAATCAATGCTTTGGATATCATCCGCTGATATGCCTGTTCTGTTTCTAACGAGGCCGAATACCTTTTCCTCGTCCTTCGGATATACTTCACTTACTGTGGTGCCTGCAAGCTCGGAGGTGACGCCGCCGTTCCCGGTGAGGATTATCTTTGCGGTCTTTATAAAGTCCTGACCCTCATCTTCCGACCACAGCTTCTGATGATACGGCATCCACGCCGTGTGATCGGCATAGATCCCCAGCTCGGAAATATGCAGAGTACCGCCGCTGCTGCCGGTGAATGTCCGGCTCCCGGTGTTCTTGTCCACGCTTACCGTCAGCTCAAGGCCGTCGGTGTACTTCTGATATTCCTCCCAGCCGTCGCCGAATCCTTCGAGATACTGGGAGACCGTAATGACCTTGCTTTCGGTGTATTCATCGAAGATGATCCGCTTCCGGATGATGTCGGCGGACTCGTCCTTTGAGGCGGGCTCGGCTTCCTGCATATCTCCGCTGCCGGAAGCGCTCCGGAACAGGAACTTGTCGTTGAACAGCTGGTTCATATCGTTGTCGAACCACAGGTCGGCGGAGGGGTCATAGAGCTTGTCGAGGTCAAAGGTGAGCAGCGCCGAGTATCCGTCGCTCTTTACATCCGTGAGCGTGAGGCGGAAATATTCGTTCTCGGCTGTCGTTTTGAGCTGTACGGGGGCTGCCTGGGAGACCGGGTCGGGAGCCTCTGCCGTCTTCGGGGCATTGGCGATCCTGACCGCCGCCATTATGCCGCCGACCGCTATTACAGCAGCCAGACCTGCCGCTATCGCCGTGCCGCCGCGTGTTACTTTGATCGGCTTGCCTGCGGGCGCCGGGCGCTTGCTTTCGGTGAGAGCATCGAAGTCCGGGGCCTTCTCGGGGAGCTTGATAAGGTCGTATGCCTGTTTCATCCTGTCTTTGTTATCCATAATGCTTTCCTCCTTCTTATTCTTCCGAGAGCAGACCTTTGAGGCCGGCTCTGGCACGTTTCAGATGAGTGCGTACTGTTGATTCCTTTGTTTTGGTGAGCTCTGCTATCTCTCTGGTATCGAAGCCCTCATAGTAGTAGAGAAAGACTGCGGTCTTGTACTTGTCCGGCAGCCGGAGGACTGCTTCGAGCAGCTCAAAGGCTTTGGGGTCGCAGTCGGCGACGATATCGGTATCTCTTATCGGCTCACGGCGGGAGATGCGGAAGCTCTTTAGATGATTGCGGCAGATATTCCCCGCGGTGACGACGAGCCAGGCGGTCTCATGGCGCTCGCCTTGGGGCTTGTTGTCCGTTTCGAGCCAGCGCATGAAGGTGTCCTGGAGCATATCGAGGGCGTCGGCTTCGTTCTTGACATACGAGAAGCAGACCCGGTAGACCATGGGGTAATATTTGCGGTAGAACGCATCGGGATCGTCCTGCGCGCCCAGGACGGTGAACTTCATTTCTCTCCCTCCTTTCAACAGGTAAACAGTCGAGCGGGGCAAAATGTTGCAGACAGGATAAATTATTACGGTATGTATAGTTAAAAAAGCTGTATCAAATGCACAATTCACAATGCACAATGCACAATTAAATGGATCGCCTGCGGCGATGTATTTTGCCGCGAAGCGGGTAGTTTCGCTGTAAAACAACTATACAAAATACGGTGCCCGAATGGGCATCCGTTCGCGCAGCGAACACCTTCATTGTGCATTGTGCATTGTGCATTGTG
>JAFXVY010000080.1 GCA_017534595.1 Ruminococcus sp. | reverse complement strand
GCAGTCAGATTTTTCGTCAGATTGCCTAAATTCGACGCCGCCTTGCTGGCGCAAGGCAAGGAGAATTTGGGTAATATGACGGAAAATATGCAAGCGGATGATGTACAAAGGCGTTAGCCGGTGGTTGTGCGGTGTTGCCTGTACACTTATCCCCTCGTTCAAAAGGAGAATAACGCAAGTGTTTTTCAAGAAGAAAGAAAAAGGTACACCGCGCAGCGAGCTCGAAAAGCTGCACGGCAAAAGACTGTCCTATGTCTCGGAAAGGGACGGGAACGGCGAAAGAGTTATCGGCCGAAAGGGCGGGATATCCGTCACCGAGAGCGAGCTCATTATAGTCTGCGACGGCAAAGAGGTCTTCCGCTGCCTGCTCGACGGCTGCATCGCCGCTGAGCTCATGAGCCGTAACGGCGTCGATATCAAGGCCGACGACGGGAACGGCAAGCGCCGCCATGTCACCGCATATTATTCGGTGCTGAGACAGTGATCGGAGGTGCCGGGGATTGTCACTCTTGGATATGCTCTCGGAGCCCGGGTGCTGGGAGAGCTTCTATCGCTATAAGACCTCGCTCTGCTGTACCAAACGGTTCTCGCAAAGGCTGAGAGAGTTTACCGACGGGAAGGAGTACCTCCCCGTCTGCGAAAGGATAAATCGCGGTGAGGAGTTCCCCCTGCCGGGAAAAAGCCTTATCAGTAAGCTCGATACCGCCAAGAAGCGTACCGTCTACACCTACCCCGAGCCGGAGAATACAGTGCTCAAAATGCTGACATTTTTGATGCTCAGAAAATACGACGGCATCTTCTCGGATAACCTCTATTCCTTCCGCCCGGCGCGTACCGCCGCACAGGGCTTTCTAAGCCTCGCCCGCAGACCCGGCATTGATAAGCTGTGGTGCTACAAAGCCGATATCAGCAACTACTTCAACTCCGCCGATGTCGGCATACTGCTCTCAATGCTCGGGGAGACCTTAAAGGATGACCCCCGGCTGCTCGGGTTCCTGTCTGCGCTGCTCAAAGAGCCCCGCGTCAGCGACAGGGGCAGCATCGTCACCGAGCAGAAAGGCATGATGGCGGGTACACCCATCTCTGCGTTCTGCGCAAACATCTACCTCCGCGGGCTCGATGAGCACTTCGCCTCGCAGGGCATACCCTATGCCCGCTATTCCGACGATATCGTCTGCTTCGCGGAGACAGAACAGGAGATACACCGCCTCGCTCAGACCGTCAGAGACACCGCCGCCTCCCTCGGGCTGTCCATAAACCCCGATAAGGAGTGCTTCACCGCCCCGGATGAGGGATTCGTGTTCCTCGGGCTGAGCTATCAAGGCGGCTGCATCGACGCCGCTCCGGCTTCGGTGAGAAAGCTCAAAGCCAAGATGCGCCGCAAGTGCCGGGCGCTCAAACGCTGGCAGCAGCGCAAGAAGATAGAACCCGAGAACGCCGCCGTATCGTTTATACGCATCTTCAACAGCAAGCTGTTCGACGCGCCCTCCGACAACGACCTGAGCTGGGCAAGGTGGTATTTCCCCGTGATAAACACCGACCGCTCACTTAGGAGCATCGACCGCTACGCTCAGGACTGCCTGCGCTATCTCATAAGCGGAAAGCGCACCGCCTCCCGCTTCCGGGTAAGGTACTCCGACCTCAAAGAGCTGGGGTACAGAAGCCTTGCCGCCGAATATCACAAACAAAAAAAGCTGCTGCACAGTACCGTCTGACCGGTGCCGTGCAGCAGTCGTTTTTTACATCCCCTTGAAGCGCTTGAGGAACTGCTTGGTACGCTCGTTCTGAGTGTTGCCGAAGAGCTCCGCAGGGTCGCCCTCCTCGACGATGAAGCCGCCGTCCATAAAGATAACGTGGTTGGAAACATCGCGGGCGAACTCCATTTCATGAGTGACTATCACCATGGTCATCTTTTCCTCCGCGAGCTCCTTGATGACCTTGAGTATCTCACCGGTGAGCTCGGGGTCGAGCGCCGAGGTGGGCTCGTCGAAGAACAGCACATCCGGCTTGAGCGCCAGCGCCCGGGCTATGGAAACTCGCTGCTGCTGACCGCCCGAAAGCTCGCAGGGATAGCTCTTCTCCTTGCCGGTAAGACCCATTTTCCTGATAAGCTCATTGGCCTCGGAGACCGCCTCCGTCTTAGCCTTTTTCAGCACATGGACGGGCGCCTCGATGATATTCTCCATAACCGATTTGTGGGGGAACAGATTGAAATTCTGGAACACGAGACCTATCCGCAGACGTATCTCGCGGAGAGTCTTCTTCGGCGCATAGACAGCCTTGCCGTCTGCGGTCTTCATCATATTCATCCCGCAGACATTTATCTCGCCGCCGTCGGCGCGTTCGAGCTGGTTTATGCATCTGAGCAGAGTGGATTTGCCCGAGCCGGAGGGCCCGATTATCGAAACAACCTGCCCCTCCTCCACCGAGAAGGAGATATCGCGCAGCACCTCGAGGTCTCCGAACCTCTTTGAAAGATTGTTAACTTCAAGTATAGCCATAGCGGTCTCTCCCGATCATTTATAATATGCGTAGTGCTTTTCGATCAGCACGAACGCCAGCGTGACTATCGCATTGAGGACGAAATAGAAAAGTCCTGCGATGAACAGCGGGATGATCGAGCTGTATGTATTCATCATCTGCTTGGCCTTGAGCATGATCTCGGCATAGGCGATGATCGTGGCGAGGGATGTATCCTTCACGAGCACGATGACCTCATTTGAAGTCGCGGGGATAACGCGCTTTACGACCTGCGGCAGGATGATCCTGAAAAATGTCTGGGGCTTTGTCATGCCGAGCATCTGTGCGGCCTCGTACTGCCCTTTGGGTATCGACTCTATGCCGCCGCGGAAGATCTCGGCAAAGTAGGCGGCGTAATTGAGTGCGAACGCTACGACGAGGGCTATGAACATATAGTTATCCGAGCGGGTATCTATACCTGTTATGAACCTGTCGAACCAGCTGTCGCCGCCGTCCTTTTTGATGCCTGCGGCGAGCATGGGGATAGCATAATACACAGCGACTATCTGCAGCATGAGGGGTGTACCGCGCATTATGAGGATATACAGATTTGTTATCCACGACACGGGTTTGAACTTACACTTTTTGAGCCATGTGACGACTGCTCCGAGGGGGATCGAGAAGAGCAGGGTAAAGAAGAACAGTTTGAGTGTATTGGGGAGATACTCGAGGAGTATTTTAGAGACATTAGCGACGTCTTTAAATTCCAATTAACACACCTCCGGTGCGATTTAGTTCGGTAATATGATTATACACTAAAACGTTGGGGGTTGTCAACCGCTGTCAGGAAAATAATGGGGTCAAGGGGACTCGGTCCCCTTGACCCCATTTCGCTTCGCGTTTTGGGTCTGTCAGCTTTATTTGTACACGCCCACGATCGCGTCCGCTACCGTGTTACTGTACCATTCGCATTTCTTCCGGTTGAATATACCGAACAGCTCGTTGCCCGTCGTGTAGTACCCGTTGTCCCACCATACACACGGTATCCCTACCGACTTCGCCGTGGTGAGATAGCAGGTCGCCCACTTCGCTACCTCTTCATCGTTGCCGTCCTTGTTCACCGCACCGTATTCCGTGATGATGACAGGTACGCCGTTGTCAACAAACCTCTCCTTGAGGTTGTAAAGCATCCCCAGTATCTCGGTGTCGTGCGAGCCGTCCCAGGTGAAAAGCTCCCACGACTCGTTGGCGTTATAGGTGAATGCGTAAGGCGTATATGCGTGGATGGAATACCCGACGTGCTCGTCCTGCGGGATCTCCGCCGCGTTGATCGCAGTCGTGCCGCAGGAGGATGCGAAGGTCGTCAGCAGCAGCAGGCGGTTCGTATTGTTGCCGCCCGTCGAGCGCACAGCGTCGAGGAAGGTCTTGTTGAGCCTGTTGACGCATTCTCTGCCCTCCTTGGTGCCGCCGTTCCATTCGTTCGCGCCATCCTTGACTCTCGGCTCGTTGAGCCCCTCAAATATGAGGTGGTCGCCGTAGTCCTTAAAACGCTCGGCGATCTGGAGCCACAGCGCCTTTACCTCCGCGTCAACGGCCTCTATATGCTTGTTGTCGGGGATTCGCCAGTCCTCCTCATGGTGGGAGTTGATGATCACATACATCCCGTTATCGTAGGCGTAGTTGACTACCTCCTGCACTCTGTCGAACCACTCGGGATCAACGGTGTAGTCGGGGCCTTCGCCGAGGTGCCCGCCCCAGGTCACGGGTATGCGGATAAGGTCAAAGCCCTTGGCCTTTACCGCGTCGATCATATCCTTGGTGGTCTTCGGGTTGCCCCATGCGATCTCCGAGAGGACGCCTTTATTGCCGTAGGCGTCGAGGGAGTTGCCGAGGTTCCAGCCGGTCTTTATCTCGGCGACGAGCTGAGCTGCCGTAAGCGAACGGATCTCACCTGTCCTCGCGAGGGAGGCGTCGGGCTCGGCCTTTGAGTCGGCGGTGCTTTCGGCGGGAGCCTGTGTACCCGCAGCTGTCGTCGTAGTTTCCGCGCCGGAGGAGCTGTCATCGCTGCCGCAGGAAACGAATGCCGTTACCGACACCGTCAGCGCGGCAAGCAGAGCTAAAAGCCTGGTCTTTCTCATTCGCCTCACCTCACTTCTTCGCAAATCTCAGTACGTTCCAGGAATGTGCCGCAAGGGTGATCTCACCGCCGACTTCTTTTTCAGCGGGGACTACATTGTCCGGCTTCCCGAGGGAGTTCACTGCCTTAAGATCGTCGCAGCAGAGCTCGGTATGCGAGCTGAGTGCATAGCCCTCAAAGCCGGAGATCTCAAGCTGCATATCGGTATCCAGCGAACGGTTCACGGCAAAGACCGTCAAGCCGCCGTCCTCGTTCTCGACAACGGAAGCTGCCAGCAGCGGAACGTTTTTAAGGCTGTCCGTATCGTAGGTCTCCGACTCGGCGGAGGCTCTGAGAGCGGTGCCCTTGCCGAAGCTTGCGGCGTGCATGAAGGGATAGAAGATCGTTTGCAGCCAGCAGCCGCCGTCCTCGGTCATGATCGGCGCGATGACGTTCACAAGCTGGGCGAGGCAGGCGATCTTTACGCGGTCGGAGTTGTTCATAAGGGTTATGAGCAGCGTGCCGACAACGAGTGCGTCCTCGAAGTTGTAGATATCCTCGAGCAGTCTCGGCGCGTAGGACCAGCGGGGGATCTTCTTGTCCTGCTCGTTGCTGTGGAACCAGATGTTCCACTCGTCAAAGGAGAGGTTGACCGTCTTATCGCTGCCCTTCTCGGCCTTGACCTCATCGCAGATCTGCGCGACGGTCTTGATGAACTCGTCCATGTTCACTGCCTGCGCAAGATACTCGGGAGTGTTGTTGTTCGGGTTGCCGTAGTAGTTGTGCAGGGAGATATAGTCGATATTCTCGTAGCACTCCCGGAGCACGGTGCGCTCCCAGTGCCCGAAGGTAGGCATATTCTTATGGGAACTGCCGCAGGCTACGAGTTCAATGTCGGGGTCCGTCCACTTCATGACCTTGGCAGCCTCGCAGGCCTTGCGGGAATACTCCTCGGCGGTCAGGTGGCAGATCTGCCAGGGGCCGTCCATCTCGTTGCCGAGGCACCAGAGCTTGATGCCGAAAGGCTTTTCAAAGCCGTTTTTGCGGCGCATATTTGCATAATAGGTGTCGGTGTCGAGGTTGCAGTACTCCACGAGCTGACGCGCCTCGTCGGGGCCGCGGGTGCCGAGGTTT
The DNA here is from genome assembly GCA_017534595.1 of Ruminococcus sp. Taxonomy (GTDB): domain Bacteria; phylum Bacillota; class Clostridia; order Oscillospirales; family Ruminococcaceae; genus FB2012. Next base: position 28,340 of record JAFXVY010000080.1, on the reverse strand, counting down.
ACAGCCATCATTATCTCTGTGTCCGCACGCTTTGCCCACTCCTGGAACTCGTCGATGCCGACCTGATTGGTCTCGACGGTCGCCCAGGCGAGGTCGAGCTTCTTCGGGCGCTGATCCTTGGGACCGGTGCCGTCCTCCCAGTTATAGCCGGAAACGAAGTTGCCGCCCGGGTAGCGGACTATCGGCACGCCCAGCTTTCTCACGAGTTCGAGCACATCCTTGCGGAAGCCCATATCGTCGGCGGTCGGGTGCCCCGGCTGATAGATGCCGCCGTACACTGCCCTGCCGAGATGCTCGATAAACGAGCCGTAGATCCTGTTGTCGATCTTTGAGATAATGCTGCTGCGGTCGATGGTGAGCTTAGCTTTCATAAGTCATCCCTCCATAGTTTAAATCTGATATTATTGTACAGTATTTCCGTGAGCATTGCAATAAGATATAATGACGATTTTGAAAACCTGTCAGGAGGCGGTCTGCTGAGTCTTCCACTGCTTGTCGAGCCACCTTACCCGCCCGACGACGAATTTGGCGATATCCTTGGCACAGTCTATCTTCCAGCTGTCGTCACCGAGGTCGCGCTTGAGCTTATTGCAGTCCCTCGTGACCTGCTTTGTCGTCTCGATAATGGCATCGCCTTCCGAGAGCTTCGCCCACTTGTCCGTAACGATCTTACGGAACCAGTCCGCTTTCATGGCGGTGATGAACCACGGGTTAGATCTGTCGTAGCCGTCATCCTGTATCTTCTGGAACGTGCAGGCGTAATACTGCCCGCTCGCTTCCTCATAGTAAGCCCAGTTGAAGTCCCAGGGAGCGAGGAAGGTCAGCTTGGGATATTTGCTGTTCTTCGAGAAGTCCACGGCTATGTAGAAGCTCCCCGCCCCCACATCGTAGTTGTGGACGAGCTCCTCGAGGATCAGCATATTCGCCAGCGACTCAAGGTCGAACACGGCGTCCGCCGCCTCATAGGGGGTCTGATAAACGTCCCCGGCGGAGACGACGTTATAGGCGCTGTCGAAGCGGTACCTCTTGCCGTTCTCGGCAGCCTGATAGAGTATGTCGAAGGCTCCCTCGAGATACTTGCCGATGAACTCGAGCTGACCCTCGGTGTTGATATCGCTCTTGACGCTGTAAGCGTGGCTCTCCAGCACCCGGGACTCCCCGGAGATATCCTCGATGTTGGCGTTCTCGTGATCGAGCTCAAAGAAGGGATGCTCGTCGCTGGGGTAGTTGTCCATTTCGAGCAGGTAGCCGATGTCGATGCCGGTGTCATCCTTTTTGGGCTCGCTGACCTCTATCCTGCCCTTTGCCGCCTGATTCTGCTCGCAGAGCAGATAGACCCCGCAGGGCTCGCCGTTGATATAGAGGTTGACATAGGTGCTGTCGCTGCAGTAATACTTCCCCTCGAAGATGGTCTTTGCGAGATTGAACGCCATGTGATCGGGAGCGAGGTTCCAGTAGGAGCGCAGCAGCACCCAGCTTTTGTACTCCCTGCCTGAGTTGAGCCCGAGCATATTATGCTTCTCCTCGAACTTGATGCGGTAGGGCTTCTCGTCGCTCTGATCGGCGGTGGAGTTGCCGCGTATCTTCACGCCGCCGTTGGCAGTGAGCCTGAAATCGTCCTCACAGTTGAAAACATCTATGACGCTCGGGACAAATTCGTTCTTGGAGATGATCTTCTTGCTGTCCTGAGTCGTGATAAACACGCAGGGCACATCCTTCTCCGCGGAGATCTGCTCAAGCTCGGCATCGTGCTCGGACCTGTTTTCCTCATACTGCTGCATGACGGCGGTATAGTCGAGCCTGACCTTTTCCTCCTGCTCGAGCGGGGTGGGGTCGGCCTCGAAGGGAGGCGGCTCGGGCTCCGGCTCTGATATCACCGGCTCCGTCACCGAAACAGCAGCGGTCTGAGTTTCCGTGGTCTGAGAGGTCACAGCCTGTTCGGAGCTGCTTTCGGACGAAGCGCAGCCGGACAGCAGCATACAACCCGCGAGCATCAGGGCTAATGGTCTTTTCATCGTTATGCCTCCTTAGCAGCAGATATGTCTCAAGACAATGATAACAGCCGGCAGAAGAAAAGTCAATGATAAAAGCTATAAAAAAGCGGCACATCCCGCAAAGGATGCGCCGTCAGTTCAGTCTTCCGGATCAGACGATGGTAAGCAGCTCGTCAAAGCCGGTTACCTCGAATACCTCCTTGACCTCTTCGCAGCAGTTGATAACGGTCATGGTCCCGCGGGAATCCATCTGCTTCTGTGCAAAGAGAAGTACACGCAGCCCGGCAGAGGAAACGTAGGTGAGAGAGGTGAAGTCGAACACCAGCTCGGTCACTCCGTCAAGGCACCCCTTGAGCTCCTTGTCGAGCTCGGGCGAGGTCATCGTATCGAGCCTGCCCGTGATAGCTATGGTCAGCTTGCTTCCTTCGGTAGTCTTAGTCAGTGTCATGGCAAAATCTCCTTTCATTTCGCAAAAATCCGGCCTGCGGGAGCGGCAGTGTATCTATACGCCCCGATGCGGCGCCGGGCAGCTTCACGTTACTGTCCCGTCTTAGGCTTATGATAGCACATTTATCCGGCTTTGTCAAGGGCGTTGACCGACTGATTTTTTGAAGCCGCGGGGCAGTTTTTGATTGACTTGTAACTGATGATATGGTATAATGTATTCGGGTGAGGATTGCCGCCTTAAGGGGCGTAAAAGCCTGAGATCACAATGAATGGAGTGTTTATCCGTGAGAGAGGATTACAAAGCCGCAAAGAAACTTGCAGAAGCCGCTGTCTCAGCCGCACAGAAAAACGGTGTTTCGCCTTATCTGCCCGTGCTCGAGGATCTCGGCAATTCGCTGAAAGAGGTGCGCCTCGGGCTCATGGAGCTGCCTCTTTCAAGGATAACCGGCAACAAGGAGCAGGGCCGCAACAACGCCTTCGCCAACAATTTCATGCCGCTGCTCGAGGAGGGCTCGGAGTTTGCAGTGAAATGGTCGAACCTCTACGACTCCTTCCTTGAGGAGGGTATCCGCGACGCGATCAAGGTCTATGAATATATGAACCGCTACTATGTGCAGGAGGGCAACAAGAGGGTCTCCGTTTCGATGTACGGCGGGATGGAGTTCATCCTTGCCGACGTCATCAGGATCATCCCCGAAAAGAGCGAGTCGAAGGAATACAAGGTCTATTCCGAGTACCTCGACTTCTATGACTGCACAGGAAATTACTATATTATCTTCTCCGAGCCCGGGGAGTATTCAAGGCTCGCGGGTCTGCTCGGCCTCAGCCTCGACAGGGAGTGGCCGGAGGAGGTCTGCGCCGACCTCAAATGCGCATATTTCAGCTTCTGCCGCAAGTGCCGCAGCGAGCTCAAGATCGCCGACTACAAGGCGCTCTCCGAAGCGTTTCTGATGTACGTCTCGATCTTCCCGATGAAGACTCTGTTCCGCGATACCGAGGAGCAGGTCATCAAGAATATAAGATCCGCCAGCAAGGAGCTGCTGGCCGGCAGCAAGTCCTCGGAGATCTCTTTCCTCGAGGCGGCTCCGGAGGCGCAGTCTCAGAAGACCTCCGTTTTCTCAAAGCTGTTCTCCGGCACGAAGAAGTACACATCCTCCTCGCCGCTCAGAGTTGCATTCGTCTACGATGCCGATATCGAGCAGTCCCGCTGGATAGACAGCCACGAGGCCGGCAGGCTCTATGTCGATGAGATGACCGGAAGCAACGTTGTTACCCGCTGCTATCTGGGCACGGAAAAGAATATAGAAGAAACTGTCGGCAAGGCCGTCGCGGACAAAAACGAGATCATCTTCACCGTCTCCGACAGGATGATGCCCGATACGCTCAAGGCCGCCGTTCAGAACCCGGGGATCAAGTTCCTCAACTGCTCGCTCGGCAACTCCCGCTCGTCGGTGCGCTGCTATCAGGGCAAGCTCTATGAGGCCACCTTCCTTATGGGCATACTCGCCGCCGACAGGCTGCTGCTCGAACGCACCGAGGGAGACCGCAAGATCGGCTATATCGTCAGGTCGGGAGCAGATCTCAGCGTCGCGGAGCTCAACGCTTTCGCAGTGGGTGCCTCGCTCATAGACCCCGAATGCAGGATAGTGCTCAGGTACGCTAACCGCGCCAACGACACGTCCTTCCGGGGAGAATTCCTCGACGAGGGCATACACATCTACGCCGACTTCGACCAGTCCTCAAAGGCTGCTCAGGGCTCACGCCCCGGCCTCTACCTGCTTGGCAGGGACAAGGACATCTACCTCGGCTCACCCTATTACAGCTGGGGCAAATACTACGTTCAGATAGTGCAGTCGGTGCTTTCGGGAGCGTGGGATGTCGGCGAGAAGATGAAATACAACAACTCGGCGAACTACTGGTTCGGCCTGTCCACCGGCGTTGTGGATATCAGGACCAAGAACCTCGGCTACCAGACCTCCAAGCTGCTGGCCTTCTTCAAGGACTCCATCGTGAACGGCGGTTTCGGACCATTCTCGGGCGAGCTGCACTCTCAGAGCGGAGCGGTCATCCATGAGACCTCGGGCAGGAGCTCGGCTGTCTCACTCGATCAGGTCAATCTCGAGATGAGCAGCATAGCTTTCATGGACTGGCTCAACGAGAATATCGACGGAGAACTTCCCTCGCGTGAAAGCAAGTGAGGTAGGGCTGTATGAAGGTCTTGATAATCGCGGATGAGGAATCCAGGTCCCTGTGGGATTTCTACACCCCCGACAAGCTCGAGGGGATAGATCTCATAATCTCCTGCGGCGACCTGAAAGCGGAGTACCTTGAATTCCTCGTCACTATGGGAAGGAGCCCTGTGCTCTATGTTCCCGGCAATCACGACAGCCGCTATGTCGAATCCCCGCCGCAGGGCTGCGAATGCATCGACGGCAGGATCTTCACCTACAAGGGGTTTCGCTTTCTCGGATTCGGAGGGTCGTTCAAGTACGGCGACAAGCCTTATATGTACACCGAGAAGGAGATGCGCCGCCGTCTGCGCCGCACCAAGCAGACCATATTCAACCACTCGGGCTTCGATGTGCTCGTAACACACTCCCCTGCCCGCGGCTTCGGGGATATGGACGATCTGCCCCACCGCGGCTTTGAATGCTTCAACGAGCTCATGGAGCGCTGTCACCCGGCATATATGCTGCACGGGCACGTTCACGCCAGCTACGGCAAGCGCTTCAAGAGGATACTCGACCATCCCAGCGGCACGAGGATAATAAACGGCTACGAGAAATACATCCTCGAGCTGGACGAGAGCAAGAAGCCTCAGATGACCCGCATGGATGTGCTCAAAAGGCTGTTCGGAGCATTCCTCTGACAAACAGTTTACTACGACCGGAGGTTATTATCATGGATATAACTATCACGAAAAATGAAAAAGAGCTCACCGTCGCCGTGGCGGGCAGGCTCGATACCCTGACATCTCCCGAGCTCGAAGCGCAGCTCAAAAAAAACCTCGGCGACAACGAAAAGCTGATCTTTGATTTCAAGGATCTCAAGTTCATATCGAGCGCCGGTCTGCGGGTACTGCTCACATCCATGCAGGCTATGGACGGCAAGGGAGAAATGGTACTGCGCAACGTGAGCAGGTCAGTAATGGATATTTTTGAAGTCACCGGCTTTGCCGAGGATCTCGTTTTTGAATAAGGGTGATAGATATGAAAGAGCTCGATCTGTTAGCTGTTAAGGAAAATCTTGATACAGTTACCGGCTTTGTGGACAGCGAGCTTGAACAGCTCGGCTGCTCGGTCAAGGTGAGGACACAGATAAGCATAGCCGTGGAGGAGATATTCGTCAATATCGCGAGCTATGCCTACGACCCGGAGACGGGTCCCGCCACTGTAAGGACAGAGATCGTGAACGATCCCCTTTCGGTGGTGATAAGCTTTATTGACAACGGTATGCCCTACGACCCGCTTGCAAGACCCGACCCGGATGTGACGCTGCCTCTCAGGGAAAGAAGCATCGGCGGGCTCGGTATCTTCATGGTCAAGCAGACAATGGACGATGTCGTTTACAACTACAAAGACGGGCAGAACATCCTGACGATCAGGAAGCAGCTGGAGTGAGCTCCGGCAGGGCATGACGGATACATCCTCCAACATACAAACAGCCCGCCTGCGGATCTTCGCAGGCGGGCTTTGCTGTTGCTGTCAAAGCGATAGTATCAGGTTGTTGAGGCCGAGGGTGTTGACGTAATTCGCGTTGTTGACGAGCTTCATTACCATTCTGATACCGATATGGGAAACCGGATCGTCGGAGCTGTGGAGCTCGAGGTACTTCACCGGGTCGAAGTGGGCGCAGTTGTCGCGGATACGCAGCGTCGGCTTGCTGTCGGTGATGATGAGCCTTATGTCGATCGAATGCTCACGCCGTCCCCGGAAGCCGTGGTGGACGATGTTGTTGGACATCTCCTCTATACACAGGGCGATAAGCGTGGCGACCTTTCTGGAAAGCCCGCGGTTCTTGCAGAACTCCCCTGCCTCGGTGGAGGCTGCAACGACCTGCTGACCGTCGGTGATCGAGATCTCGAGACAGTCCTCGTCGCTGACGCCGAAGTCCTCCGGGAGCAGGGCAAATGCCTGAGCGCTGATCTCCGGCTTTTTGTTTTTGATGAATACGACAACGCAGATACAGATGAGCGTAACGGTCTCGCCGCAGAGGAACGAGAACCAGATACCCTTGACCCCGAAGGGCAGGCTGAGCAAGCGAGCCGCGAGAGCAGTAAGGGCGAAATTCTGGAGCACGGAAATTATCATCGTGAAGCGCACCCGCTCGATGCCCTGATAGTAATTCTTGAACGAGGTATTCAGCGCACAGGGAACCAGCGAGAGGACGAACAGCCGCATACCGGTCACAGCCATATCGGTGGCTGTTGCATCGTCAAGGAACAGCGTGACCATAGGCTTCGCAGCCGCAAGCACGACCGCCGTTACCGCCGCACAGATGACCACTGCATAGAAGGACATTGTCTTGACGAGCCCCTTGAGAGCCGTTCTGTCCGAATCGGCATAGAACACAGACGAGAGGGTCAGCGCCACCGCCGCGACTCCCGAGCTGAACGCATAGCAGATATTCCCCGCCGTGGTGATGACCGAATAGGCCGCAACGGCGTGCTTTCCGCTGACTTCGAGCAGCAGGTTGTTGAGCACGAAGGTCAGCAGCACAAGGCTGACCTGATTTATCAGTGTAGGTATGCCGTCCCGGGCGAGGCGTGCACAGATCGGCATTTTGAAGTAGCTGAGCTTGAACTTGAAGATGCAGTTCTTCTTGAAGAAATACGCCGCGCCGATAAAGAACGCTATGAAATAGCTCAGGCTCGACGCCAGACCCATGCCGAAGGTCCCCTGCTTGATGGCAAAGACATTGATGATATCGAACAGTATATCGCTGACGGTCATAGCGGCGACGGCCACTACGAGCCTTACCCGGCTGCCGGAGATCTGCATATACGGTACCATGACCTGAGCCGCCAGGAACGCGGGAGCGCCGATAATGAAGCCCCGCAGGTAGTCCCGGGTGAGGAAGAAGACCTCGTTATCCGCAGTGGGCTCGCCTGCGCCGAGCAGCGTACAGATCGGGTCCATGAACACGAGCACGATGAACAGACCTATCACCGCGACGGCGGCACACATTATCACCGAGACGGTGAAACAGGCGTTGGTACCCTCCTTATCGCCGCTGCCGATCGTGCGCCCGCACATTACCTGCACGCCCGCCGAGATCAGCGCCCCAAAGGCCGCGAACGCCAGCAATATAGGTGCGGCGAGGCCGTAGGCGGTCATCGAATCGACGCCGAGAAACCGCCCTATCATGATACTGTCTATAAGCATACACAGAGTAACGGTCATTGCCGAGATTATCTGTGTAACAAGCATTTGTTTGAAGAGCTTTTTAATCATTGGATCATCCCTTTCCAAGCATAAACAAGCTTGTACTTACAAGATGATTATAGCACAGAACGGGAGATAAGTCAATAAACATACTGGGTTTTTATATTTAACAAATAGACGGGCGGAGGAGGCGAAAAGTGTACTATTTTTAGGACAGTTTACAGTATAATACACGCACAGAGCAGTCCTGACATCGCTCACTGATTTCTTCTCAAATACAATCCGAACTCATATCCGTCGCCTTGAAATTCCTCGTATTTACGGGCGATAAGCTCGGTAAACCCGAAGCTGTCATAGATATGCTTTGCTCTGTCGTTATCGTCCTCCGCACCGACGGTGAATTCCGAATAGCCCTGCTCGGTGAGAGTGTCGATGACGCTCTGAAAAAGCTGTTTGCCGTATCCTTGTCCCTGACAGTCCTCATGAACGCGAAAAGCGAACAGATACGCCCTTCTTCCTCTGACGGCACGCTCGTCATCGCTTTCATAGGACGCATGGAGCTCGCCGACAGGCCGTTCAGCGTCGAACATCACAAAGATATCAACAGAACCGCTGTTCATATCACGCCGGTTCTGCTCTATCATTTCATCAGTATCGTTATAGTCGAAAAGCTGCGTCAGCAGCGGCAGCTCGGATGGGGTAATACGTTTTACAGTCATTCTGATCTCTCCCGTGTTTTGATACATATATTATAGCACACATTATGATCAAACACAAAATAAGAAAGGACAGCTCACGAGCCGTCCTTTTTCTGGTGCGCCCGACAGGAGTCGAACCTGCGGCCTCAAGAGTCGGAGTCTTGCGCTCTATCCAACTGAGCTACGGGCGCTTTTTTTAGTTCCTCCACCCCCGAACCGGAGTGAGGAAACATACTCAGCTTTGCCCTCCCCGGAGGGGAGGGGGCAGCTTTGTTTTGAGCTATTACTTTGTACCCAGAGGGGTAAGCCCTTTTTTATCTCCCCCACCCCCGAACCGGAGTGAGGAAACATACTCAGCTTTGCCCTCCCCGGAGGGGAGGGGGCAGCTTTGTTTTGAGCTATCACTTTGTACCCAGAGGGGTAAGCCCGACAGGATTTTCCCATACTGTGCGGGTAAGCCCGACAGGTTTTTCCCTGCTGTGCGGTCAGTCCGGCGAATTACCTTATCTTGCTTCCGCACGGCAGGCTCTGGTCGGGGAATACCACGGCTGCGCCGCCGTCGGGGGTATCGGCTGCGAGGATCATTCCCTGCGACTCGACGCCGCAAAGGGTGGCGGGCTTGAGGTTCGCTACTATGATGATCTTCTTGCCGACAAGGTCCTCGGGCTCATACCACTGGGCTATGCCGGATACGACCTGTCTGCCGCCGAAGCCGTCATCAAGCTGCAGGCAGAGCAGCTTCTTGGACTTCTTGACCTTCTCGCAGCTCTTGACCAGTGCTACTCTGAGGTCTGCCTTGGCGAAATCGTCGATGGCGATCTCGGGGGCGAGCTCTGCGGGAGCGAACGCCCCGGCTGCCTCGTCGGCACCGAGCTTGGCTTTGGCTGCTGCCATATTCTTCTCGATTATGGCGTTGAGCTCTGCGATCTCCTTTTCGAGATCTATTCTCGGGAAGAGTATCTCTCCCTTATGAACGGTAACATCCGCGGGCAGGACACCGAATTTCCCGGCGTTGTCGTAGGTGACGTCCTTCTCGCCTGCGCCGATCTGCTCCCAGACTTTAGGCATAGCTGTGGGCATAAACGCAGAGAGCAGCGTGGAGATCACGCGGATCGACTCGAGCAGGTTATAGAGCACCGTTGCGAGCCTTGCCTTCTTGGACTCGTCCTTGCCGAGCTTCCAGGGCTCGGTCTCGTCGATGTACTTATTGGCGCGGTCTACGGCCACGAAGATCTCCTCGAGGGCGTTCTTGAGCCTTGTCTCGTCGATGCAGAGGTCTACCCTGCCGCGGACAGCCGAGACGCACTCGATAAGCGAGCTGTCGAACTCGCCCTCCTCACGCTCAGTGGGGAGAGTGCCGCCGAAGTATTTGTCGGCCATGGCAACGGTACGCGAAACGAGGTTCCCGAAGCCGTTGGCAAGGTCGGAGTTTATGCGGTTTATCATGATCTCGTTGGAGAATGCGCTGTCTGCGCCGAGAGCCATTTCTCTGAGGATGTGGTATCTGATAGCGTCCACGCCGTAGCGCTCGCCGAGCATGAAGGGGTCTACCACATTTCCGAGAGACTTGGACATCTTCTGCTCCTCGCCCTTCTTGTTGAGGAAGGTGATCCAGCCGTGAACGGCAAGATGCTTGGGCAGCGGCTCCTCCAAAGCCATGAGCATAGCCGGCCAGATGATCGCATGAAATCTCATGATATCCTTTGCGACCATGTGGACATCTGCGGGCCAGTACTTGCTGTACTCGTCGAAGGCCTCGTTCTTATAGCCGAGGGCGGTGATATAGTTTGAAAGCGCGTCGATCCAAACATAGACAACGTGCTTGCCGTCGAACGGCACGGGTACGCCCCAGGTGAAGGATGTTCTCGAAACGCAGAGATCCTCGAGGCCGGGCTTGATAAAGTTGTTTACCAGCTCGACCGCTCTCGTCTTCGGGCGGAGATAATCGGTCTCGGTAAGCAGCTTCTCTATCCTGTCGGCGAAGGGAGCCATTTTAAAGAAGTAAGCCTCCTCGGCAGCCTCCTTGACGGGTCTGTGACACTCAGGGCAGCAGCCGTTCTCGTCGAGCTGGGTCTCAGTCCAGAAGCTCTCGCAGGGGGTACAGTATTTGCCCTTGTACTCGCCCTTATAGATATAGCCTCTGTCGTAGAGCTCCTTAAAGATCTTCTGCACCGACTCGATATGGTAATCGTCGGTGGTGCGGATATATCTGTCGTAGGATATGTTCATATAGCTCCAGAGCTTCTTGAAGATATCCACGATCTCGTCAACATACTGCTTGGGAGTAACGCCCTTGTCCTTTGCCTTCTCCTCGATCTTCTGACCGTGCTCGTCGGTGCCGGTGAGGAACATTACGTCATACCCCTGCATACGCTTGTAGCGAGCGATGGAATCGCAGGCGACGGTGGTATAGCAGTGCCCGATATGCGGGTCGCCCGAGGGATAGTATATGGGCGTGGTTATATAAAAGGTTTTCTTGTCCATTTGTATTTTTACCTCCGAAAAAACGTTACAATATATTATACCGCTTTTTTTCGTTTCAGTCAAGAGGAGAGTTTATTTTCTCGGGAAATAAAGGCTCACGGCAGATCAACGGCTGCGGAAAAATTCCTTTTATTTCCTGAAGTATTCCTCATACCATACAAGGAAGGTATAGATCGTCCAGAGCTTGCGCCAGTTGTCGGAGTTGCCGCCGACATAGTCGTCGTAGATCTCCTTGACATAAGCAAGATCAAAGAACTCCCCTGCCCAGTCGGCGGTCAGCTTCTCGCGGACGTCCGAATTGTAGCGCTCGTCTGCGAGCCAGATGCGGATAGGCACGATGAAGCCCAGCTTCTTGCGGAAGGCGATCTCCTCCGGCAGCACCTTGGCGGCTGCCGTTCTGAAAGCGACCTTGTTCTGCTCCTCTGTTACCTTGTATTTGGACGGCAAGCGCGAAGCGATATCGAAAACGCGCCTGTCCGTCAGGGGCATTCGTATCTCCAGCCCGGCGGCGGTGCTCATCTTGTCAACGTTGAGGTAGATATCGCCCTCCAGCCAGATCTGGATGTCAACATCCGACATCTTGGTCAGCGGGTCAAGGCCTTCGGTCTCCTCATAGATATGCTTTACCAGGTTTATAGGCAGCACGGAGGGATCGTAGTGCTTTAACAGGCGCTGCTTCTCCTCCTCCTTCATGATGTTGGTGTTGCCCACATAGAAGGTCTTGAGGTTGTCGCCGTAGCGCTCGGCGTTGCGGTACATATTATATCCGCCGAAGAATTCATCCGCGCCCTCGCCGGAATAGCAGAGCTTGGTATGCTTGGCGGTCTCGAGGCAGCCTATGGTGAAGACGATCGCCGAAGCGTCGCCGAGGGGCTGCTCCATTTCCTTCATCACATAGTGAACGATGCCGAAATACTGCTCGGGAGTGATGATCGCGGTGGAGTTCTTTCTGCCAAGCAGCTCGGCGGTCTTTCTTGCGAGGGGCGACTCGTCGAAGCGCTCCTCCTCATAGCCGCAGCTGTCGGACATCTCGGCGTCTGACATAGCGAACACATAGGAGCTGTCCACTCCGCCCGAAAGGAAGCTCTCGGCGGTCTCTCCGGGATCCTTGACCTCGGTCATCATCAGCTTGACGGTCTCGTGGATCTCGTCAGCCCAGGCTTCGAGGGACTTTTCGTTATCCGGCTTGAAGGTGGGAGTCCAGTAGCGGGTAACGGTGAGCTTTCCGCCCTCGAACTCGAGACAGCAGCCGGGCATCAGCTTCCTGACGCCCTTGAAGAAGGTATCCTCACCGGCGACATAGGTCAGGCTCATATAGATCTGAAGCATATCGACATTGAGCTCCTTCTTGAAGCCGGGATCGTTTATGAAGTCGGAGATATTCGTGCCGTAAAGCAGTCTGCCGTCCTCGGTGAGATAGTAGTAGAACGGCTTGGTGCCGAAATGGTCTCTGAGGCAGAAGAGCTTATCCTTCTCGCTGTCATATATGGCAAACGCGAACATACCGTAAAGATGCTCGGCCATGCCGCTGCCCCACTTGTCGTAGGCAGCAAGGAGTATCCTCTGCTCCCTGTCCTCACGGGTCAGGTCTGCGGGGATACCGAGCTCTTCGCAGAGCGCCTTATGGTTACGGATATGTCCTCTATACGCTTTGATTTCAGTCATTACAGATCACCTCTGGTTAGTATATGCTCAAAGTACTTTATATTATAACACATTATGGGAGAAAAATCAACAGAAATATGGCACAAAAAAAGAACCGCCCATGCGGACGGTTCTTTGATGATCTGAAAAATCAGTGCGCGGAAGCAATAAATCTGTTCAGCTCGCCGAGGTTCAGGCACTTCTCGACAGCGACTTCCTTGGTGATCTTCTTCTCCTTGACAAGCTTTGCAAGCTCCTGGTCAAGGGTCTGCATTCCAACGTTCTTACCGGTCTGCATAGCCGAGTTGATAAGGTGAACCTTATCGTCACGGATCATAGCCTTGATGTTATCGGTAGCATTGAGGATCTCGCAGCAGGCGATACGGCTCGTACCGTCAAGAGTACGGCAGAGGGTCTGAGTGCAGATACCTACGAGAACGGATGCAAGCTGAGTTCTGATCTGATGCTGCTGGTGAGCGGGGAATACGTCGATGATACGGTCGATGGTCGAAGGAGCATCGGTGGTATGAAGTGTACTCATAACAAGGTGACCTGTTTCAGCGGCGGTAACGGCGGCTTCGATAGTCTCGAAGTCACGCATTTCTCCTACGAGGATGATATCCGGGTCCTCACGGAGGGCAGCACGGAGGGCAAGCGAGAAGCTCGGTACATCGGGGCCGATCTCTCTCTGGTTTACCATACATCTCTTGTGAGCGTGCATATACTCGATAGGATCCTCGATGGTGATGATATGAGCGGACTTATGCAGATTAACGTGGTCGATCATGGCGGCCAGCGTAGTGGACTTACCCGAACCGGTAGGACCTGTTACAAGCACGAGTCCACGGGGACGCATTACGAACTCTGCAAGCACGGGAGGCAGAGCGAGGTCGGTAAGCGTCGGGATATCGTTTCTCAGCAGACGGATAGCGATAGCCGTGTTACCTCTCTGACGGTATACGTTAACACGGTGACGGAAGCCTCTCGACGAAACGAAAGTAAAGTCGGTATCAATATGATCCTTGATCGACTGACGCTGCTTATCGGTACACATATCCTCGCAGATGTGCAGGATATCGATCTCGGTCATGTCGGGGTAGCTCGAAAGCTTTCTCAGGTTACCGCCCTGACGAACTATCGGGGGGATACCAACTGTGAAGTGCAGGTCCGAGCAGCCAAGTGCTCTCGATTCATCGAGAATTTTGTTAATATCTACTGACATAAGATATTTACCTCCATATATAATTTTTTATTTTTCAGATCAGACCGCGTATGTTACACGGATGAGCTCACCGATTGATGTTTTGCCCTCCTGGACGAGCTTGGATACGTTGTCACGAAGCAGCAGGCAGCCTTCCTTTCTGGCAAGCTCCTGTATCTGCTCCGACTTCGCGCCGGCGGAGATGATCTCCTTCATGGTCGGGGTCGCAAGCAGGATCTCGTGGATCGCGGTACGTCCCTTATAGCCGCCGATGCATCTCGGGCAGCCGCCCTTATGAGCCTCATAGATAGGCACGGAATGGTCTATCTCCATAAGCTGATTTTCTTCCTCGTTGGACATTTTCATTTCTTTGCACTCGGGGCACAGTACCTTTGTAAGTCTCTGAGCCACGACGCCGATAAGAGAGGTGGCGACCATGTAAGCGTCAACGCCCATATCCACAAGACGGGTAACGGTGGAAGCCGCGTCGTTGGTATGAAGTGTCGAAAGCACAAGGTGCCCGGTGATAGCGGCTCTGATACCGATCTCGGCGGTCTCGGTATCACGCATCTCACCTATCATGATGATGTCGGGGTCCTGACGGAGGATGGATCTCAGCGCAGCGCCGAAGGTCATGCCGGCCTTTTCGTTTATCTGGCACTGGTTGATGTTTGCGATCTTCTTTTCGACAGGGTCTTCGACCGTGATAACGTTGAGCTCCGGCTTGGCGATCTCACCGAGCGCGGCGTACAGCGTTGTGGACTTACCGGAACCTGTAGGTCCTGTTACCAGAACAACTCCCTGAGGTACCTTCAGGCAGGAAACGAATCTCTTATAGTTATAGTCGGTCATACCGAGGTCCTGTATCTTTCTTACCGACTCATCGCCGGCAAGGATACGGAGAACGACCTTCTCGCCGTAGACCATAGGCAGGTTGGATACACGGAGGTCGATCGTAGTGCCGTCAACTACCTGAGACATACGGCCGTCCTGAGGGATACGCTTCTCGGCGATATTCATGCCCGAGAGGATCTTGAAACGTGTAACGATGGAAACGTGGAGTGCGGGAGAAAGGGTCATGAGCTCAACAAGGTCGGAGTTGATACGGATACGTATTCTGGTGATATCCTTGAAGGGCTCTATATGGATATCCGTTGCGCCCTGACGGAAGCTGTTCTCAACGATAGCGGTAGCGAGCTTAACGATAGGTGCATTCTCGATACGCTCCTCGGACAAATCGCGGAGGTCTTCGAGATTCATCTCGCTTTCCTTCTCGTCCTGAGCCTCCTTGGCTATACCTTCCGCCTGACCCTCGGAGTACATCTTACCTATTGCTCTGTTGATGGAAGCCTTGGTAGAGAGCACAGGCGAGATGCTGCATCCGGTGATGGCACGCAGGTCTTCAAAGATGTAGAAGTTTACGGGGTCGTTGGTCGCTACCGACATTCTCTTGCCGAGCTTGGCGACCGCGATAACGGTATACTTTCTCGCAACAGCCTCGGGTATCGTCTTGACGATATCCTTCTCAAGAGGAGCGGTGTCAAGATCGACGAAATCAACATTGAGTCTTTCCGCGAGCACCTTGGTGAACTGGACATCGGAAACATATCCGAGCTCCATAATGACATCGCCGAAAAGCTTGCCCTTGGATTCCTTCTGCTTTTTCAGAACGTCCTGCAGCTGCTCCTCCGTGATGATGCCCTTCTCGACAAGGTATTGTCCTATGGGTCCGTTTTTCATAAATCTACTCCATTCTCCGCAGATGTGATAATATGTGCATCTCCCCCGCTGCGGACGGCGGGAAGCTGTATTTCAGCAATAATTCAAATATTCATTCCCCGACGGTTGATTTTTAAAGATAAGTGTGGTAAAATAGTAGCATATCAACTAAGGGGGAACCGCTATTGTCAACGCAATACTATATTTATATGGCGATAATCTACGTTTTCGTTTTCCTGTTCGGAGCCTGCGTGGGCAGCTTCCTGAACGTCTGCATCTACCGCCTGCCGAAAGAGGAATCGCTCATCAAGCGCAACTCTCACTGCATGACCTGCGGTACTGAGATCAAGCGCCGCGATCTTATCCCGATCGTCAGCTGGTGCCTGCTCAGGGGCAAATGCCGCGCCTGCGGAGCCAAGATATCTCCCCGCTACACGGTAGTTGAGGCACTCAACGCTCTGCTGTGGGTCTTCGTGGCATACAAGTCCGATGTACTTATACATCCGGTCAGGTTCATACTTATGGCACTTCTCTTCTCGGCGCTGATCGTAGTCTTCTTCATGGACTGGGACACCCAGCTGATCTCGACCTACGTTGTTATCTTCATAGCGATCATCGCGATACCTTACATGATAATCACTCCGACCGTGCCGATCTACTCGCACATCATCGGAGCATTCGTGGTAAGCATACCGCTGCTCATTATCGAGCTTGCCTCAAAGGGTAAGGCCATGGGGCGCGGGGACGTTTACCTGATGGCTGCCTGCGGATTGTTCCTCGGCATCCAGGGGATCCTCGTGGCGCTCGCCGTAGCACTGATAACCGGCTCGATAGCAGGACTTATAATCAAGTACAAGACCGAGAATTCGGTATTCGCATTCGGCCCGTGGCTTTCGCTCGGAGTTGCGGTAGCCGCACTGTACAGCCGACAGATCGGTGACTGGTATCTGGCATTCACCGGCCTGAGCGAGACCGTCGCATAAAACGCATTAAAGTGCCGCTCTTTTCAGAGCGGTATTTTTATGCCCGTTTCACGGGCGATATCACTTTTTTTGCTCAAAAAGTCCTCCCGGGCTCTCACCCGGGGGAGCTTTTTCAGCAAGCGGCTCTTGCGAGCCGCCTGTGAAAGTTTGTTATGAACCTATAACGATATCCATTGAAACGATCTGTAGCTTGAAGTCTGATGAAACAGGAGTATCTGAGGCCTTGAACGTAATGGAGTCGCCGCCCCAGGTGTTTTCTATCTTGGTATCTCCGGCTGCGATCGTTCCGAGATCAATTGTTACCTTCTTGCCATTCTCTGTATGAGGCTTCTTGGGTTCGCCGTTATAAGCTTTTATCGGAGCGTTAAACTCAATAACAAGCTTAACATTGTCTACCGGTCCTCCGCTTGTATTTCTCACAAAGAGCTTAGACATCAATATAGGACATTCCCAATTCTGAGAATCGTCATCCGTGTGCATACCGCTTATAAGGGATGAGATATCGCCGGGATTAGCTGCAGCCTTGGCTGCAAGAGCATCCGCCTTCTTCTCATAGAGCACTCCGCCGTAGTAGAAGAATACCTGATCGCCCTTGGAAGAATCGACTGCCATATCATGACCCTCGATCCTGAGAGTGGTATCACCCTGGAATTTCAGGTCAAGCGTGGTAGCGCCTGCACCGATGTATGCACCGGAGATCTCATGTACGGATCCGGCACCCAGATTCTCAAGATAACCTGTTCCGTTGTAAGGATCAACATAAGTCGTAGGTCCTACGATCGTAACAGAGGCAGGATCCGGCTTTTCGATAAGATTCAGCTTTACGGAGTAGTAATCGCCGTAAGGAACAGTTTTGAATCCGTAGTTGCCCTTGATATCCTTGAAGAGATACCAGGTCTGCTCAACGCCGTTGTTTTCAAAGGCCTTGGAATAAATGTTCATAGCCTTGAAGGTGATGTTGGTCTTGAGCTTGAATACGACCTCACCCTCGGAAAGACTGAACTTTACGGTATCGTTTGCTGCAGGAGCATAGCTTGCACCGCCGATGATATCGAACAGACCCATTCCGGTGCCGTTTCCGGCAGCCACCTCAACTCCGTCCGCACTCTTTTCAACGATGATCTTTACATTCGTTGTGGTAACAGCCGGAGGTGTGGAAAGCTTCTCAAAATGATATGTGCCGTCGTTGCCGAGATAGTAATACCAGTCTTCCTTGGCAAACGAGTTGGTACCCTTCTTGATAGTTGCAAGACTGTCATGAGTATTCGGCTTGCAGAACGAGAGGTCAATATGATTTAATACCTTGATCACAGTTTCCGTGCCGGCACCTTTGCTGAACCCTTCATACGTATAATAGCCGGCATTTTCAGCTCCGTCGATCCTGAACTTGGAAGCGTTATCGTACTGGAAAATCATTCTTCCGTCATTATAATCCGCAAGGTAGTGGATGTAAATAAGTCCGGAAGCATTTGCCTTGGTAGCCTTGAAGATAGTCTCCTGATCGATCGCATCGTTTATGGTCTTTCCGGAAAGATTACATTCCCACTTGTCGAACACCTGATCCGTTCCGGGATCGGGCTCTGCGGGAGGCGTTACCTTCTCGCCCTTGTCAACGTAAACAGTGGAAATAGTCGCACCGTCATAGTCCTTGAAGGTAACCTTTACGCGGGTCACCTTTTCATACCTTGAATAATAGGTCTTGGCTGCACTGGTGTTTGTATAGGCTCCGGTTCCGCCTGTCAGAGAATCGAACCAGCCCTTGAAAGCCCATCTGTATCCGTCAGCGTCGTGATCCTCCGTATACATTGAGGGTTCCTTTGCAAGGCGTTCTGATGCAGCGGGAGGCGCAGGATTGCTGTAAACGACAGTGCCGTCGGTGTAGGTGTAAACTGTACGCTTGGCATCTCCTATTTTATCAGTTCCGTTAGCGCAGAAGAACTCTATAGTCTCTTCACTGCTGGTAGCCGAAGTAGTAGAACCGCCGCCCGAGCTGCTCGAGGTTATCGTAGACGAGGACTCATTCTCGGGATTGGCGACCGTAGTTCCGTTTCCTGCGGAGATCGGAGTATCTGCAGCTGCCTTGAAGAAAATGTAGATCCTGTCTGACTTGCTCATGAGGCTGGTGCCGTCGATCTCACAGGTGAAATCGTTGGCGCCGGTGTTTCCGCCTCTTTCAAGGATGCCCTTGTTGTTGATGTTCATGAAGTCGATGGCTACCTTATACGAATACTTGGAATCGTAGTCAATGGCATAGCCGTCGCCCGAACTGTTGACCTTCATCGGATATCCGTTGAAGTTTAGAATGATATAGAAGCTTGTGGGATCGTCATACTTTGAAGATGAGCTGGAGGAACTGCTTGAGCTGCTTGAGCTGCTCGAGCTGTCATTCATCTTGAAGTTGTTGTACTCGCTTATGGAGAAGAAATAGCTGTCTTCACCGTAAGTGGGCTCCTGCATAACGACCTGCTCATTGAGCAGATCCTTGCCGTCCCATCCTGCAAGCCTTACTGCGCCGAGTGCATTCTTCCTCGAACTGCTTCTTAAATAGACGTTATCAAGAATGTAAACGTAGTTGTAATCGGAGGAAGCTGTGGGCTGAGTTACATCGGCTGCATCTGCTGCTACGATCTTTACGCTCGTAGCATAGGTGAGGTTATCCTTCAAGTTCTTTCCGACCTGGAAAACGACTGTTTCCTCGTCGTGCATACTCTGGATCTTGTTCGCTACCCTCTGGGTAGGTCTGATAATGGACATGATAACAGCAAGTATGATGCCCATTATAGCCATAACAACGATTAGCTCGACAAGGGTAAAGCCTTTATAATTCCTTTTCATAATTCTTTACCTCCCATCATACTACAGGGTGCGGATAATCGATGTTTGCTTTGATAATAGGATTGGTGCCGTCCTGGCTGACAACGAGCTTAGCCTTTCTGATGTCAGCATGGATACCTGCTCCGCCTACAGTAAATTTGCCCTTTACGGACAGTCCCTGAATGATCGAGCCCGAAATACCGGATTTAAGCTCAAACGAAAGGTCAGTGTCAGTATAGCTGTCATTGTAATAGCCGATATTTATCGTGCTTCCGCTTGAGATCGTTCTTGTATAGGTGCTTCCGGTATGGACATACTGTCTGCCTGTACCCTCGAAGATGAAGCCCTTATTGATGGTGATAACGAGGGTTATAGGCTCTGCCAGATTGTTTGTGAAATCAAAGGCATACTCATTTTCGTTAAGGTTCGTGATCGTCATGCCCGAGAGCGAAGCGGTCTCAACGACCGTCTTCATCCTGAAGTCGAAGGCATCTGCGAACTCGCCCTCATCGGTCTCATACACCTTGACTCCGTCCAGCTCCTTTGCGGTGGAGCCGGGCACGTTGAAGGTGATCTTGTAGTCGCCGCTGAAGGAGTTGGGCGAGGTCACGTTGAGCATGGCGTCGTTCTTTCTGCCTATGATATTGATCTCGCTCGCGAGCTCGGCATCACGCATCTTGTTACGGTTCTGATTCTGGTTGGCCCTCATTATGACCGTAAAGATAACGCCTGCCATAACTGCGAAGATCGTCATAGAGACCAGTACCTCGACAAGAGTCATACCTTTGGAGAGCTTTCTGTTAGTTTTCATAAACCGTCTCTCCTTTCGATCACTTGTGTCTGATGTAATACTGGAAGTATACATTTCCTACGTCCTTGTTTGCCTTGGTGAGGTACTTATGGAGTATGGAGTCCTTGCTGAGCTCGTTGTATCTGAACGGAGTATCAGCGTTACCGGTAACCTTATAGGAGTTTACCTTTACCTGACCGTAGAACTTAACGTTGCCCGCTTTTGAATTATACACAAAATCGGCATTGGGGCCGTAAACGATCATCTGGAAAGGATTGGAGTACTCTGCTCCGCCGCCGGAATGTCCGAAGTCGGTTTTGAAGCCGTCGGGAACGAGCATTACCATGTTGCAGTCTCCGTCCTTATCCTCGAGACCTGCTGCAAAGCTTGACGAGAATGTGGTGGAAGCGAACTTGATGCCGTCCTTTACCACCTCGCCCTTCTGAGGAGCGGGGAAGTAAACGGTATTGTTGGTAGTCGAGGTGTAGAACTTGCCTGCATTGGTCGCAGCAGTGGTCATGGTAGTCGGATTGGTATAATAATCAGCCGGCTTGCCGTTCTCGTAATTATAGAATACGAAGTAGCAGTGATGTCCGTTGTTGGCATTTCTTACACGGAAGTTTGCCCAGATGGTGTTACTGGTCGCACCGTTTACTACAGGCAGCAGGATCCAGATATCCTTATCCTGTACATTTACATAGTACTTGATACCGCAATCGTTGGTACCGTTTATATCCGAAGCAAAGGAAGTATCGCCTACCTGCTGCGGAGTCAGACGGCAGCTCGCATTGATTGTAACATAGCTATAATCCTTCATCCTGACAAGGGACTTATCGCCCTGAGAAGCGTTATATTCAGGACAAACCGGAACCATGGTCGAGCCGCTCGGGATCTTGTCGGCAAGAGTTACCTTGAGAGCTTCGTTAAATCTATCCTTGAAGAACTTGGAATCCTCGTTGTTATCGGCGAACATATTGTTAGGAGACTTCTCCTTATATGTGCTCGGAAGAACGATCTCGGGATTTCTCTTTTCCTTATCCTCCCAGTTGAAGAGGCCGGGAGCATACTTCATCGAAGGCTTGTTGGATCTCTTGTTCTGAGGGATAGTGCTCTCGATAGAGTCGCCGGCCGACTTCTGCTTCTTTTCAACTCCGCCTGAACCGTCAGATTTGGGATAGTAGCAGGTCCAGTTAGTGCCGGAACCGATAGTATAAACAGTACCTGTAACATAGATACCGCCGTCGCAGGAAAGGTTGCTGTAAATCACGAGGTCTCCGTCAACGCAGAGGTCGCCGTGGATCGTGGTGGTATTGTTGCTGTTGATGATAACAGTTCCGTCGGTATAAGGATCGTCGGCCTTGGCCTTGTAGGAATAGATATTTCCGTAGATGCTGCTGACGTCGCCCTTCTCGAAGGTGCCGCCGCTGAACTTATTGGTTATATCGCTCTTCCAGCTGTCATACTTGGTCTTGAAGCCCGGATCGCTCTTATAGCAATCAGGTATAACGCCGATGACCATACCGCGGCAATAGATGTCGATCGGGTTGGTAGAGTCGCCGATCTTGTTTCCGCCTCTGGTGAGGAACACCTTGGCATCGCTGTTGATATAACCGTTCTTGTTGAACAGGTCTTTCCTGTTGTAGGTAGTGCCGGAAGTACCGGTATAGGTCGTAGTGTTACCGTTACCATCGGTCTTACCAACGGTAGTGCTCATATTCAGCTGATCGAGGAATATATTGCCGACCGCCGTAATGGTAGGAGCGTTGGAAAGACGAACGCCGGGGATAGCCAGAGTATCGCCGAAGTAAACAGGGGTGTTCTTGGCCAAAAGAAGGTTCGCATTTGTGTAGAAGTTCGAATAATAGCTGCCGTTGGAGTTGTGGAAGCTCGTTACGGATGTGGGATCCGCCAGTTCGAGCAGAACGTCTCCGGCAACTGCCGCAGCGTACTCAGTGGTAGTATAGGTACCGCAGGTCTCTACTGCGTTCTTGTTGAGGTCAACGTTGGGGACCTCTCCGTAGAAATAGGCACTTGCCATGCCTTGCTGATCGTCGTAAGAAGCGACAGACTTTACAACGATGCCGTTCGCATCCAGCTTATAAACATAGATATTGCAGTTTCCGCCGAACGCAGCCGTTTGATCAAGTGTCCCGCTGCTTATGTTGGCCCCCTTGCCGATCGATCCGTCGGAGGCGTCAACGCTGATCGAGATAACGCTTGCTTTCTCTTCATCGCCTACGGCGAGCTTTTTCAGATCGTCGTAGTTTGTCCTTCCCGTCTTGGGATCGGTGGGGAACGTGGAGAGGTACTGTTCGAGGTAATGCTCTGCGGTGATCTGAGCCTGTGCCCTCTTTACGTTGTTGGTGGAATCGACTGTAGAAATGTTGGAAACATTCAGTGCGATCGCAGCGATCACCATACACATCGTAGTAAAGCAAAGAACTGTCAGCAGAACTGTTCCTCTTTCATTCTTGACAAATCTTTTTCGCATTTTTACCACCTTTCTTCCTGGTTTTGCAATTCAATCCATCTTCTTACCTTTTATAACACTTTTCGGTAGGGGGCAAATTATGCCCTCTACCTGCTGAAAAGTGCTTATTGACTTAGGAAGCTGCCGCCTGCTTGTCGAGCGGGTTCTGCAGCCTGGGCATCATCATCAGGGTCATATCCATGGAGCCGCTGATGGTCTCCTCGTTAACATCCGAGATGGTGCAGCTGGTAACAACAAGGCTCTTCTCGTTTCTGGTGAGGAGCTTGTCGAGGAACGACTGGAGCTGTTCCATAGTGCAGCTGAATCCGAAGCTTACAGAGTAAGCGGGCACGGTAGCGGGACCCTGAACGGTCTCCTCGCTTGTGATCTCTTCGGAGTTCTCAACGGGTGTTACGCCAAGGTTGGCGTTCTGGCTGGCGATGATATCTACTTCGGTCTGCATATCCTGGGGGATAGAGTTTACCAGATCGATAGTAGCGGTACCGTAAGCCGAGATCGAGAGAGAGTCGTTGGTGATCTCATCCTCGTCGAGGATGTTATCGATAGTTTCACTGACCTCCTCGGTAGTCATCTTGTCATAGAAGTTCTTGGTGATGTTGGTCACCTCATTGTAAGCTTCCCTGACTCTGTCCTCAAGGCCCTCATCGGCCTTGATCTCATTCTTTTTGTTCTCAAGTACGAGGACCTGATTGTCGAATTCCTTGTTAGCGTCATCGAGCTCCTCAAACTTGGGCTTGATGAAGAACATTACTCCGATGACCCATACCAGGATCACGAGAAGTACTATCAGAATGACTTTATCACGATAACTGAGTTTCATTATTTAGCGACCTCCTCTGATTTCAGGTAAAGCTGCAGCGCACTGATGATAACGGGATCATCCTCGTCGCCTGTGCCCGTATATCCGTTAAATCTGACATCGTTGAAGTAGTTGAGCGCCTTGACGCCTCTTACGAACTCAGGAGCCTGGAGCTGATCTGCAACCTCGACGCTGGAGATCGCGATAAGTCCGCTGCCCAGCGTATAGGAGAAGCCCTTGTAGTTGGTCTTTTCCTTGGTGGAGTTTGTCGCCTCATCGATCTGCTCAAAGATCTTCTTCTTAAGTACCGGGAGAGCGTCGAGCTTGTTCTTGGCATTCTCAACGATCGCCTTATACCTGTTGACCTGGTCGAGACCGTTATGGAGCACCCTGTTGGCTGCTATGATCTCGTCGCACTTGGCGATCTCCGCCTTGGTGTCCTCGATATCGTCGAGCACGCCGTTCTTCCTCATGTTTACGAAGAAGGTGATAGCGCCGATAGCGAGTGCGGATGCCGCAACGATAACGCCTGCGGTAATGAGAAGGCCGGTAGCAGCCTCGGAGGTCTTGCCGGTGGCATTGTCGATCTCGAGGAGGTTGATACGCTCGGTCTGCTTGTTTCTCTTATACAGAGAACCGATAGCGTTTGCGAATACGGTGAACTCGAAGTTCTCGTAACCGGTGATCTGAGCGGGAACGCCGAGGATCGAAGCCTTGATATCCATGCCGTCGAGCGAGTCAACGAGCTTGATGAAGTCTACGATCTTACCGTAGAGTATTACATGATCGAGACCCGGGCCGCCTCTAGCCTTATTGAACTGCTCCATCCTGAAGATGTTCTCGTTGAGAGCCTCGGTAACGTAGTCCTCCTGATCGTAGTCGGAGGGATCAATCGGGACGTATCTTGCGAAAGCCATCTGGCCGTTCTCGAAGAGAGTAAGGCCGAGGAAGTTATCGTCGAGCTGGCAAACGAGCAGCGGCATCTTATCGTTGTTGCTCTTATCGGAGAGCACGATTCTCGAGATAGAGTTGCAGCTGATGTTTACCGACTTGAGGCTGATCGACATGATGCTGAACAGCTTTCTGAACGCCTCAACGATAGCGGAGGGGCAGGCGGTAGCGAGCACCTTAACTGCGCCGGGGTTATCCTCGCCGGCCTCGCCTACTACTGTATAGGAGATAGAGTACTCATCCGAGATACCCATTTCCTGGGACATATGGTTCTGGACCATCTGGAGGAACTCACCGCTCTTGGCCTTGGGGACCACGAGTTCCTTGAATACGATGTTGCTTGAGGAGAAGGTAACGATAGCTTCCTTATCCATCATAAGCTCTGCCTTGAGGTTGGTAACGAGCAGGTCGGCAAGTCCGGAGAGGTTGATGACCTCACCGTTCATGATCATTTCCTCGGGGACCTCGACCGTGAGAGATTTTTCGATCTTGATCTTGCCGCCGGCATTTTCGCCTTTAACAATGTGTACTTGTCTGTCCGAAATATCAAATGACAGCATTTATTATTCACTCCATTCAAGATAATAATTTTTCTTTTTTACGAGTTCTCAATACCCTCGAACGAACCGTAGAGCAGCGGGAATATACCTGCGAGACAGAGACCTATCGCAATGCCCATGAAGATGATCATAAGGGGTTCCATAAGTCCTACCAGTCTCTCAACTGCGGAATCAGCTTCTTCCTCGTAGAAGTCTGCGGTCTTTTCAAGGATCTCGTCGAGAGCACCCGACTCTTCGCCGACGTAGATGATCGAGCAGAACATACCCTCGAAGATCTCGGTCTTAACGAGCGACTGCGAAAGCGGTGCGCCCTGCTTTACCTCATCGACTACCTGAATGAAGCACTTATCAACGTAGGTGTTGTTCAGGATCTTGGACGAACGCTCAAGGCACTCGACCATTGAGATACCGCTTGAATAAAGCGATGAAAGTGTTCTTGCGAATCTGCCCTCGTAGATCTTGACCATAAGAGGTCCGACGGCGGGCATCTTGATCTTGACTCTGTCGAACCAGAGCCTTATCGACTCTACCTTCAGGCCGTAGATGATACCGAGCACTATAACGACCAGTGCGATCAGCAGGATATACCATCTTGCCTTGAAGAAGTCAGAGAACGCGAACAGCGCCTTGGACAGGCCGTTCATCTTATCTTCCTCCATCATTCCGGCGAACTGCGGCATGATGAAGGTGAACATACCGATTACCATCGCGATACAGAGAACGCCGAGGATTATCGGGTAGATACTTGCGCTCTTTATCTTATTGTTGAGCTTGTTTGAGTTGGCGTAGTAATCCGAAAGACGCTGCATCGTGATATCGAGCGTACCCGAAGTCTCACCCGCATCGACCATCGAAATGAAGAAGTCGGGGAACGTACCGAGCCTTGATCTCAGAGCATCGGTAAGGGTAGTACCCTTGTTGACGTCTTCATAAACGCCGAGCCATGCTGCCTTGGCGCCCTTGTGCTCTTCTTCCTTGTACAGGATGTCGAGCGCTCTTACGATAGTAAGACCGGACGTCATCATAGCCGCGAGCTGACGGCACGAGAAGGCAAGCTTTTTGGTCGAGAACTTATATGAGTTCTTTCTGCCGCCTCCGAGAGCCTCGGTATAGCTGACCAGGAACAAACCTTGTTCATGGGTCTTTTCGAGGACACCCTGTGCGTCTTCCGCTTCCATGGTACCCTTGACGGTCTTACCCGTGGCATCCTTGGCAACGTAAGTAAATTTTTTCATTTTTCTGGTTACACCTCCACTGTGTCATACGTCCTGCTCCCTGCGCCAGGGCGCAATGAGGCACAAAACGCATTTTTATAATTATAACATTTTTCGTTATAATAATCAAGGAAAAAATGAATTTTTTTTATTATTTAAGTAACAAAATATCTCCCCGTTTTTTATTACAATTCAACAAAATCTACAATACACGCATTATGAGTCCAATATTTACCCCTTATGTACTGTTTCATTCATTTAACAAATTCATTTCCTCGGCAGGTTCCTCCTCCTCATGCGGTATTTTATCCTCCCCACGCTTGGGTCCGCCCAATATGAACGGGTGAGCCTTGGCATATCTCTTGAAAGCCGCAAGATACACCCCGAACAGCACAGCGCCCATTATCCCGAGCCCGAGAGCGACTCTCACAAGGAACTCGGCGCCGGTCAGATCCTCGAGCCAGTCAAAGGGGAAATAGCTGACCTCATAGAACGCATTAGCCTTGCCGTAGGGCTCGAACGAGTCACGGAATATGGACGGCACGAAGTACACCATCACCATAAATATCAGGGTGATCGTGACGTTCACGCTGCTCCAGATCTCATAGGCTGCGTGCTTCTTCCCGTCCTCGACGAACACGGCGATCAGAAAGCCGAGCATCATCGCGAACGCAAGACCGGATCTCAGCGAAGGGTCGATCAAGGTATCCCTGAACGCCCCGTCGGGCAGGAGAGTTATGACCGCAGGACAGAGCACTCTTCCGAAAAGTATCCCGAATGCGGCGCACGCGATCATAAGGCCTATGCGTGCAAGCGTATAAAGCAGGAATTTCACAGAATCCAAGCTCTGTCACCTCTTTCGATTATACCTCACCTTAATTATACCATACTGCCCCGGGATTTACAATAGTAATTTTTTAACTTTTTTTACTAAATTGTTCTTGTATTTAACAAACTGCACAATAGAAGCCCTCCCGGCATAGTATAGATTAGCTTTGTCTGACAAAAATTAACACGAAAGGCATGATCTCCTTATGAATACAGTAATGCTGTCGCTGGCTGCGACAGGCTTCACGTTTGCCATGACCGCGCTGGGAGCGGGTATGGTATTCTTTATGCGAAGGGGCAGCTCGGGCGAATCTCTGCGGCGGGTACTGCTCGGGTTCGCGGCGGGAGTTATGACGGCGGCTTCGGTATGGTCTCTGCTGATACCGTCCATCGAGCAGTCGGAAGAAAGAGGGCTGCCGGGGTGGCTGCCGGCGTCGGCGGGGATAACGGCGGGCGTCCTTTTCCTCATGCTCTTTGACCGTCTGATGCCGTTTTTCCGTCCCGCGGACGAAAGCAGTGTAAAGCGCGGTCTGGGGCGGACTGCCCTGCTGGTCTTCGCGGTTACGCTGCACAACATCCCGGAGGGCATGGCAGTAGGGCTGGCCTTCGTACCGGCGGCGGACAGTCCGGAGTCAATGGCGGCAGCGATAGCGCTTGCGGCGGGTATCGGGATCCAGAACTTTCCGGAGGGAGCGGCGATCTCGCTTCCTCTGCGGCAGGCGGGGATGAGCCGGAGGAGATCCTTTGTCTGCGGGGCGCTTTCGGGGATCGTCGAGCCGATAGCGGGAGTATTAACAGCTGCGGCGGCGGGGCACACAGCTATCCTTATGCCCTGGATGCTTGCATTTGCGGCGGGGGCGATGCTGTACGTTGTAGTAGAGGAGCTCATCCCGGAGGCGCACATCGGGTCGGGGCACATGGGGACGATGGGAGTGATGCTCGGGTTTCAGATCATGATGATACTGGATGTGGCGCTGGGGTGACAACCGAAAACCCGCGGGTCCTCGGCGCGGACGGCGCATTTCCGCCTTTGGCTTTTGGAGTGCAGGAAAGCACTTCGGTTTGACGGCGGGCTGAACAAAGTTGTGTGACCCAAACGCAAAGCGAAAGAGGGGTCAAGGGGGACGCTTCCCCCTTGCGGGGGTCGAGGGGGCGGAGCTCCCCTCGTCGCCGTCCGCAGACGGCGAAACTCCCCTTACCGGAGGGCGCTCCGCAAGGGGTGAATTTAAAAACAGTCCGGTGGACTGTTTTTAAAGAGGGGAGTCCCTGCAAGAGAGGGCCTCCCCTTGTTCGTCGCCCGCACAAGTTCGCCTGCGAGCGAGCAGCGAGCACGGACTTT
>JAFXVY010000079.1 GCA_017534595.1 Ruminococcus sp. | reverse complement strand
TACAGATTTTTCGTCAGAGTGCATAAATTCGACGCAGGCGGGCTGACGCCCGGCAAGGAGAATTTGTGTGCTATGACGGAAAATATGCAAGCAGATGACGTGCAGAGGCTTTAGCCGTGGGTTGTGCGGTGTTGCCTTTATTATTCGATCGTTACCTTCTTCATCTTCTGGGGGGTCAGGGGCTTGTCGTTGCGCCTGTCAACGGGAGTCTCCGCGATCTCGTCCACGACATCCATACCCTCGACTACCTTGCCGAAGGCTGCATACTGCCCGTCAAGATAGGCGGCGTCAGCGTGCATGATGAAGAACTGCGAGCTGGCGGAGTTGGGATCTCCGGATCTTGCCATGGAGATAACGCCCCTTGTGTGCTTGAGCTGGTTGACCACGCCGTTTGCGAGGAACTCGCCCCTGATCTTGGTCTTCGAGCCGCCGAAGCCTGTGCCCAGCGGGTCGCCGCCCTGGATCATAAATCCCTTGATGACGCGGTGGAAGATCAGCCCGTCATAGAAGCCCTCTTTTACCAGCTTCTCAAAGTTTGCGACGGTCAGAGGTGCTGTATCGGGATAAAGCTCGATCTTTATTTTCTTTCCGTTTTCCATTTCGATGACTACCATTTGAATACACTCCTTACTTTTCATTGAATAGCACACAATGCACGGTCTGCGGCAAAGGGGTGTACCCTCCGGGCAACCGTGCATTGACATATACATTATTCGTCCTTGGACTTGGGCAGCCTGCCCTCGGCATTGAACTTCATCAGCTCGGCGAAATACTCCGCCTCGGGAGAGAGCTTCTTTCTCGAGAGCTTGCCTTCCTTGACAGTGCTCTCGCAGATGATATAATCGCGCTCGCCCTCCTTGTTGATGCAGTAGATCCTGTCGCAGACCGCGAACTCGTCATTCTCGTCGTAGAGGTTCTTGTCGAAGCAGCAGAAGATGTCGTGGGCGATCAACGAAGCAAGCTTGCTGGTGATCTCATACTGGCTGTTCCCGGCATCCTTCCACTTGTCGAGATCCTCCTTGAAGAAATCGAGCACGGGTACGCCGTTTACCTCCATCTTCTTGAAGATGCGCGCAAGGCACCTTGCCGCATCGTCTTCGGTCAGCTTATCGAGGCGGCAGTTCTTGAATTCAAGGATATACGGCTCGATGGTGGAATAGAAGATCTTTTCGTACTGAAACGGCTTGCCCTTGTCGGCATAGCTGATTATCGGGTTATCGACGTTTATTATCACAGTCTATCGCTCCTGATGTGTTATTTCTTTCTGTCACCGTACTGCTGCATGAACTCCTCGGTCTTCCTGGCGAGCAGCTCATCGCTTACGGATTCGATGTTCTTGTAGTCCTTGTCGAGGGATTCGTCCTTGGCAACGCCCAGCTCGGAGAGCCCCTTGTCCACTTCGGACTGCTTTACCTGATCTATGTTCTGATACTCTGCGTCCTTGGTCTCGTCCTTGGCGACGCCCAGCTCGGACATACCCTTGTCCACCTCGGACTGCTTTACGTGCTCGATATCGAGGTTCATGGCGTCTCTTGCCTTGGCTCTTGCCTCGACCTCGTCAACCATATCGGAGATCTTCTGCTCCACTCCCTCGTCGTTGGCGGAGTCGATCTCCTTATTCTCGTGAGCTGCAAGGAAGCGCTCATGCTCGATGCGGTACTGCTCCTCGAACTCATCCTGGGCAGCCGTGACTTCTGTCTGCCTAACGGGATCGGTATCGTAGTCGGCGGGAGTGAGGACGGGCTTGTTCTTCTGCTCCTCGAGTTCCTTCTCGAGCTCGACCATTTTCTTCTTGATGGTCTCGGGATCGATAGCCGCAGGACCCACGGATTCGGGGTGAGCCTCGTCGTATTTGGACTCCTTGATGACCACGGTCTCACCCTGAGCCTTTGCCTTCTTGGGGGCGGGGGCGTTCCAGATGTCGTCGGGGTTCACCGCGGGGGTGGGAGCGGGAGAAGCGGGGGTGTCAGTGTCAGATCGCTTTTTATGTCCGAAAAGTGCCATAAAAAGTACCTCCTTAATGTATTTATTCAGACTGTTGGTCAAATGCACATAATATATTTATTATATTATACACTGATTTAGCGAAAAAAGCAAGAAGTTTTGAACATTTTTTTGAAAAATATTAGAAAGATAATTTGTGGATAATTTGTAAAGTTCACAGTTCAGTCATAAAAATGTAATTATATGTTATCAATTTTTCCGAGCATCTTTGTTATAATTATTAGAGCATTATGATTTGTTAGTGCCGATTAGTTTAATCAAAAGAATTAACTAATACACATCTAAGGAGGAATATACGTTGCTTAATCAAAAAATAGGCATTACCGCCACAGAGCTGTTTGCCTGCAACCCGTTCCGCGTGCTTGGCGTTGCTGTTGACACGCCGCAGGCAGACATCGACAAGAGATATAAGGAGTTTCTTGCCGCTGCCTCCGCAGGGGACACCGCTTCGCTGAAAACTGAGTTCGATTTCAATTCGCTGCCCCCGTTCTCGAGGGATGCAGCCTCGCTCAGGACCGCTTATGCAAAGCTCGCGAGCAACGGCTACCGCTGCTTCGCTTATTCCGATCCCGCATTCACCGTGCCGCTCAATATCGACGACGTTGCGCTCAACCTCAGAGATATCAGCTGCTACGACTGCTTCCTCAGATGCTATATGTGGCTTGTTATCAACGACCCCGATATGGAGGAGAAGGAGCTCTGGATCCAGCTTGCCGCTTATATCGACAAGCTTATCACCTGCTCGCCCGATAAGTTCGAGGCGTATTTCGACCACCGCTTCCCCGCCGAGATGATCGACGCGGCGAAGTCTGTTTACCGTTCCTTCTATGTGACCTTCAGCGAGATCATCCTTCTGCCTCTCAAGGAAATGGTAAGAGGCGCCATGAAGTGCGATACCGCTACCGATATCCTCACGCTCAGGGGCATCGACGTCAAGGAGGAGTTCGAGAAGATCGACATTCCCCAGGCCAACGCTCCCAAGCCCGGCGAGCCCGCTCCCAAGCTCAAGCTCGCTCTTAAGGACGGCGACGAGTATTTCGATATCTCCACCGGCAAGATGATGAGCTTCGAGGCCGTTACCGCTGCAAAGGTCGAGAGCAACGTCTTCGAGGAGGCTGCGACCTCTATCTCCGCGGACGAGATCCTCGAGGAGCCCGATGAGACCAGCGCTATCCCCGACGAGCCCACCGTTGCTCCCCATTACGATGACGACGACGATATCACAGGGCATAAGCCGCTATCCTTCCAGTCCACCGAAAGCTCGGCTGCGACCACAGCCCCGAGAGTTATAAAGAGACCGGTGAACACCGGCATCCTCACCAAGGAGAGTGCGGAGAACGCTCCCGCGCAGCCCGCAGCTCCGAGATATGAGGCTCCGTCCCGTCCGTCGGCTCCGCCCCCGCCTCCGGCACCCGACCGTCCGGCTGAGGGCTCGGATTCTCAGGTCGTAGCTCCGAGGCTCATGAAGAAGAAGACCCGTACCTCCCTTATCGACGAGGAGGCTCAGGCCGCATTCCACGATTCCACCGATATCAACCTCACCGAGATCTCCGAGGAGGAGGAAGAGGAGCAGAACATCTATACCCAGGCGCTCGTTCAGATGCTCCGTGCCAACAAGAGCCGCAACCAGTTCATGAAGGACGTTGATACCAAGCACGCCTTCAACAACGGCGATACCCTCGCCGCCCCTGCGACTCCCGAGGCTCTGATGGACGACATCAACATGAAGACCTACGATAAGTCTCTGCTTGATTCTCCTTACGAGGTCGTTGACCGCGGAAGCGAGATGAGCCGTGAGGAGAAATACCGCAACGTCAAGATCGACGATATGCTCAACCCCGTTATCGGCAACAAGACTCAGCGCATAAGCTATGAGCCCGACCCGATCGAGGAGTTCAAGAAGCGCAAGGAGATCAAGAAGGGCTATATCAAGAAGCTCATCGTCCTCGGCTTTTCTCTGCTGCTGATCGTCGGCATCGTTGCAGTGCTGATGCTCATGGATCTTATATGATCTGAAATACAGGTTATCAAGGCACCTCTGCTCTTTTGCGGGGGTGCTTTTTGCGTCTGTTGTAAATATGCACAAAAAACCGGCCGCATATTTGTATGTATGATATTGGTCAAATGCTCTAAAACCGCGGGGACGCGGTTGCATTTTTCTGTGGAACGTGATATAATAATATTATGGCTATGCCATACAGAAATGAGAAAACGGAGGACAATGAAATATGAAGCTGGTTTTCATCGGCGCTACCCACGAGGTAACGGGAAGCTGCACTTATATAAACGCCTGCGGCAAGCATATACTTGTCGATTTCGGCATGGAGCAGGGCGTTGACGTCTATGAGAACGTTCAGGTGCCGACCTCGCCGTCGAATATAGACCTTGTGCTGCTGACCCATGCGCATATCGACCATTCGGGTCTGCTGCCGCTGCTCTGCGCGGGAGGCTTCAGGGGGGAGATACACTGCACCAAGGCTACGGCGAGCCTCTGTGCCATCATGCTGCGTGACTCCGCCCATATACAGGAGTTCGAGTGCGAGTGGAGAACGAGAAAGGCCAAGAGAAAGGGCCTCGACGACGTTCAGCCCCTCTATACCATAAACGATGCGGAGGACGCTATCAAGTGTCTCGTACCCCACGATTACGGCGAGGTCGTTCAGATCTGTGAGGGGATAGAGGCGCGCTTTTCCGATGCGGGGCACCTGCTGGGCTCCGCGAGCATTGAGGTCAGGATCACAGAGGGCGGCGAGTCGAGGAAGCTGATCTTCTCCGGAGATATCGGCAACAAGAACCAGCCGCTGCTGCGCGACCCGCAGTACCTCGAGTCGGCGGACTATGTGCTTATGGAGTCAACCTACGGCACCCGCCTGCATGAGCGCCCCGCAGACTACGCCTCCGCGCTGGCAGAGGTGCTGCAGCGGACGTTCGACCGCGGCGGAAATGTGGTCATACCCTCCTTTGCCGTAGGCAGGACGCAGGAGATGCTCTATTTCATACGGCAGATCAAGGAGAGGGGTCTCGTCACCGGGCACGAGGGCTTCCCGGTCTATGTGGATTCTCCGCTGGCGATAGACGCCACAGCCATATTCATGAGCAACAAGGACTCCTGCTACGACGAGGAGGCCATGGATTACGTCAGCAGGGGAGTGAACCCCATAATGTTCGACGACCTGCGCCTCTCGGTGACGAGCGACGAGTCGAGAGCGATAAACTTCGACCGTACCCCGAAGGTCATAATCTCCGCCAGCGGTATGTGCGAGGCGGGGCGCATCAAGCACCACCTCAAGCATAACCTCTGGAGACCCGAGTGTACCGTGGTGTTCGTCGGCTATCAGGCCGCCGCCACCCTCGGGCGCAGCCTCTGCGAGGGGGCAAGCAAGGTAAAGCTCTTCGGTGAGGAGATCAGCGTCCGCGCCGAGATCACCATACTCCCGGGCGTCAGCGGGCACGCCGACAAGGCCGGCCTCGACGAGTGGATAGGCCATATACAGAAGCCGAAGGCGGTGTTCGTCAACCACGGCGAGAGCGCCATAGCCGAGCAGTATACCCTGCATCTGCGGGAGGAGCTGGGTCTCGAGGCCTTCTGCCCGTACAGCGGCGCGGAGCTCGATCTGCTGACAGGGGAGTTCAGAAATACCGAGCCGGTGCCGATAACCCGCACCGCCAAGCCCTCGACGGCCTATCAGCGGCTCGTGGCGTCGCTTGACCGCCTGACCGCGATAGTCCAGTCGAGCAAGGGGCTCACCAACAAGGAGCTCGGCAAGATGGCGGATACCATAGCCAATCTCTGCTCGAAGTGGGGGAGCTGATCACAGGAGGGAGCACGGTATGACAGAGAACAAAAGCCCGTGGGACTGGAGCGCCGTCAAGGACAGGAGCGCCTGGCTCACTCCCTGTGAGGAGAGCTATTACTACGCCGAGAAATGGCGTTCCGAGGGCAGGAAAAGCGTCCTTGACCTGGGCAGCGGACTCGGCAGACACGCCCTGCTTTTCGCAAGGTACGGCTTCAGGGTCACAGCGGTGGATATATCCCGTGAGGCTGTGGATCAGCTCAAGAAGATGAGCCGCGAAAGCGGGCTTGATATTCGCGCAGTCACGGGGGATATGGAAAGCCTCCCCTTTGCGCAGGACGCATTTGACTGCATCTTTGCGATGCATTCGGCGGGGCATTCCGACACCGGGGGCATGAAGCGGGTAATGAGCGAGATCAGACGGGTGCTCAAGCCCGGCGGAGCCGTTTTCATGACGCTCTGCTCCAAGGAGACCGATACCTATCGGCAGGAGGGTCTGCCGCGCCCGGACGAGAACACTGTCGTCAAGACCGAAGGCCCCGAGCAGGGCGTGCCCCATTATTTCGCCGACCCGGAATGTATCAGAGAGCTGTTTTCGGATTTTGAGCTTATCAAGATCCGCCACATAGACGACTGCTTCTCGAAGGGCGAGTGGCATCTGCGGAAGCATTATTTCATAGAGGCTGTCGTGAAGAAAGAGCCCTTTGTCCCGGACTATTCGGGCATCATAGGCTCTGAGGTCAGCTGCGTCATCGACAGGCCGCTGGGCTCGGCGCACCCGAGAAACCCGGATATGATCTACCCGATCAATTACGGATATACCGAGGGCATCTTCGCCGGCGACGGTGCCGAGCAGGACGTTTACATCATGGGCGTCAATGCGCCGCTCGAGACCTTCAAGGGGCGTATAATAGCCGTTTACCGCCGCTTCAACGATGTCGAGGACAAATGGATCGCCGCTCCGGAGGGTGCCTCCTTTACAGAGGAGGAGATCCTTTCGGCGATCAGCTTCCAGGAGCAGTTCTTTGACGGCGAGCTTTGGATGTGATCCCGGCCGGCGGCTGCTTTACATAACACAGAAAGAGAGAACATATATGAAGAAATTAAACTGTCTGACCATTAACAAGAAGATACAGAAAAAGGCGTCATCCTTTGTGCGCAGGTGCGAGGAGGACTACCGCCTCCAGATAGAGACGGTGGCGGACTCGATAGCCGAGAGCCGCGGTGCAAAGCCGATAATCCTGCTGGCGGGGCCATCCGGCTCGGGCAAGACCACCTCTGCGCTGAGGCTCGAGGAGTATCTCGACGAGGCGGGCATGGAGACCCACACGATCTCTATGGACAACTATTTTCTCCCACTCGATGAGGCTACCGCCGAGCGCACCGAGGACGGATCCATAGACTTTGAGTCCCCTGCGAGGCTCGACCTCGAGCTGCTCGGCAAGCATATAGAGATGCTCTCCCGCTGCGAGGAGATCGAGATACCGACCTTCGACTTCACCAAGCAGGACCGCGGCACCGAGACTAAGAAGCTGAGGCGCAGGGAGGGCGAGCTCATCATCTTTGAGGGGATCCACGCGCTCAACCCGGCGGTCATGGGTACTCATACCGATGTGGCCAACGGAGTTTACGTCAGCGTCAGGACGAGGCTTGAATCCAAGTCCGGCGAGCTGCTGCACCCCTCGCATCTGCGGCTCATGCGCCGGCTGATACGCGACAAGCTGTTCCGGGGCAGGGACAGCATAGCGACAATGGAGATGTTCGCGTCGGTGGAGCGGGGCGAGGAGAAGTACATAATGCCCTACAAGCACAACTCGCAGTATTCGATCAACACCTTCATGGCCTACGAGCCCTCGATCTACAAGGATTATCTGCTTGACGACCTGAAAAAGGCACAGAGCGTGGGCTACGAATTCGACCAGCTCGACCTGATGATCGAGATACTTGAATATCTTGAACCCATCAGGATGGAAGAGGTGCCGGACACCTCTCTGGTCAGAGAATTCGTCGGCGGCAGCAGGTTCGATTACTGAGAAACGGTATAACGCTGATAAGGCTGTCTCCGCCGCAGGGCGGGGGCAGCTTTTCGTGCGGGGAGAAGTCCTGTCCGGCGTCCCGCTGCTCTTCGTCTAAAATTTAACAGAATTGACTTGATTTTTTGCCGCTTATATTATATAATATAAGAGTGGGCGGCCTGAAGCTGTGCCGCCCGCAGAAATGTCATTTATCTGGGTCTTTGCCCGGAAATTTATAATGAGAGGATGTCAAGTGTTATGGCAGGTTTGAACAAGGTCTCGGTAGACGATATCAGCGTCAAGGGTAAAAAGGTGCTCGTTAGAGTAGACTTCAACGTTCCGCTCAAGGACGGCGTTATCACCAACGATAACCGTATCACAGCGGCTCTGCCCACTATCAATAAGCTCGTTGCAGACGGCGGCAAGGTCGTTCTCTGCTCGCATCTCGGCAAGCCCAAGAACGGCCCCGAGGATAAGTTCTCCCTCGCTCCCGCAGCTGCAAGGCTCGCAGAGCTCGTAAGCTGCAAGGTAACTTTCGCTAAGGATGATACCGTTGTGGGCGACAACGCCAAGAAGGCTGTTGCAGAGATGAACGACGGTGAGATCGTAGTTCTCGAGAATACCCGCTTCCGCGGCGCAGAGGAGACCAAGAACGGCGAGGAGTTCGCCAAGGAGCTCGCAGACCTCGTTGACGGTCAGGTGTTCGTAATGGACGCTTTCGGTTCCGCTCACAGAGCTCATGCTTCCACCGCCGGCGTTACCAAGTTCGTTAAGGAGACCGCAGTAGGCTACCTGATGCAGAAGGAGATCAACTTCCTCGGCAACGCTGTTGAGGATCCCGTTCGTCCCTTCGTTGCTATCCTCGGCGGCGCTAAGGTCGCTGACAAGCTCAACGTTATCAACAACCTCATCGAGAAGTGCGATACGCTCATCATCGGCGGCGGTATGGCTTACACCTTCCTGAAGGCTCAGGGCAAGGAAGTAGGCACCTCCCTCGTTGACGATACCAAGATCGACTACTGCAAGGAAATGATCGACAAGGCTGCCGCAGCCGGCAAGAAGCTGCTCCTGCCCGTTGATACCACGATCGCTGCTTCCTTCCCCGATCCTATCGACGCTCCTATCGACGTTGAGGTAGTAGACGCTGACAAGATCCCCGCTGACAAGATGGGTCTCGATATCGGCACCAAGACCGCAGAGCTCTATGCCGAGGCTGTTAAGAGCGCCAAGACCGTTGTCTGGAACGGACCTATGGGCGTGTTCGAGAACCCGATCCTCGCTAAGGGCACTATCGCAGTTGCCAAGAGCCTTGCCGATACCGATGCTACCACGATCATCGGCGGCGGCGACAGCGCAGCGGCAGTTATCCAGCTCGGCTTCGCTGACAAGATGAGCCACATCTCCACAGGCGGCGGCGCTTCCCTTGAGTACCTCGAGGGCAAGGTGCTCCCCGGCATCGACGTTATCGCCGACAAGTAAGGGACCCGGACAGCCCCTGAATCTGTAAGACCACGGGGCGGACTTTCGCAAGTCTGCCCCGTTTTTATTGGTGAGAAACAATGGAAATCTATTCGATAATGCGTGTCCTCGCCGAGAGTGAGGACGGTACGGACGTCGCAAAGGCCGGCTTTTTCGCGGACTATATGTGGATCGTCGGCATAGTGCTGGCGGTCGTGGGCCTTGCGCTGGTCTACTTCGGGATCAAGGTCGGCAAGGGCTACCGCTTCATGCCCGAGCAGACAGAAACGACCGTCGTCGAGGACGACAACCCCTCGGTCAATGCCGAGATAGTCGATCGCCGCACCACCGAGATCCCCGACTATTCCCATAACGGCAGCGGAACGATAGTGTTTAAAGAAATGCTCATCCGCTACGACGTTGAAGGGCAGATCTGCGAGGAGTGGATCAACGATTCCGGCGAGTACACCGACACCGTTCCGATAAAGTACAATCCGACCCACCCGGAGGAGTTCCACGTCTATGAGGGCGAGGAGAATTTCGAGGGCATCCCCGACGAGAACGGAGACCTCGCCGGCAACGAGGACGATGAGGCCGGTGAGCCCGCAGAGGCGGGCAGCAGCAGCGTCAAGTATACCCTCATCGGCATAGGAGTGATCCTGCTCGGCGTGGGCATCTTCGTGCTGATAGACGGTCTGACGAAATAACGCCCCGCCGCTCCGGCAAGTCCGGGGGACAAAAAAGTATATCCAAATTATTCAAAGGAGAGTATAAACATGAAGAAAAGCGTAAGAAAGGCGATCATCGCCGGAAACTGGAAAATGAACAAGACCCGTCCCGAGGCCAAGGCTCTTATCGAGGGCATCAAGCCCCTCGTAGCCAATGCAGAGGGCAAGATCGAGGTCGTTTGCTGCGTACCCTTCACCAACCTTGAGACCGCTGTTGCCGCTACCGCAGGCAGCAATGTAAAGGTCGGCGCCGAGAACGTTCACTTCGAGAAGAGCGGCGCCTTCACCGGCGAGATCTCCGCTGATATGCTCGTTGAGGTAGGCGTTGAGTATGTCATTATCGGCCACAGCGAGAGAAGACAGTACTTCGGCGAGACCGACGAGACCGTTAACAAGAGAACTATTGCAGCTCTCAATGCCGGCCTCAAGCCCATCGTTTGCGTAGGCGAGCTCAAGTGGGAGCGCGAGTGCAACATCACCGACGAGGTAGTTGCCCGTCAGATCAAGCTCGATCTCTGGGGTCTCACCGCAGAGCAGGTAAAGAATGTAGTCATCGCTTATGAGCCTGTATGGGCTATCGGCACCGGCCTTACTGCTACTCCCGATCAGGCTGAGGAGGTCTGCGCATTCATCAGAGCTCAGCTCGCCAAGCTCTTTGACGAGGCTACCGCTGAGGCTGTTACCATCCAGTACGGCGGCTCGATGAACGCCAAGAATGCAGCCGAGCTGCTCGCCAAGCCCAACATCGACGGCGGACTTATCGGCGGCGCTTCGCTCAAGGCCGAGGACTTCAACGTTATCGTACAGGCTGCCGTAAACGGCTGATAAGCAGTTCACGGTCCTGACAGGGGGTGAGCCGCGTGAGAAAGAAACAAGCCGAGCAGGAGCCCGAGGAGGAAGGCCGTGAGATACGGATCTTCGAGGGCGAGTATACCGGCAAGCCGCCGAGGCCGCTGCGCAGGACGGCGGATCTGCTGCTCGGAGCTGCGCTTATCGCGGCGGCCTTCTTCGGGTTCGGAGCCTACTATAAGCTTGCGATACCCGCTGCGGCGATCGGTCTTGCGACTGTTATCGCGCAGCATTTCATCAACAGGGGCGAGCCCCCGGAGGGCAGGCTGAAGGTCTCGGTGGGCGTAAGGATATTCGCGGCTGCGGTGCTTGCGTTTTACATAGCACTGGCCACCGGGATGTTCTCGAACGTCAGGCTCGTCTACCCGCTGCATAAGGGGCTGTTCCGCTTTGCGAACGGCATAGCCTCGGAGGAGCTCGAGCACCTTCCGGATTCGCTGCCGTCAGGGTGCAGCGAGCTTGAGGGGCAGTATGATGCGCCCAGGTGGGGCGACGAAGAGACAGGGCATATCGAGCTGGTATTCACCGCCGACAGCGAGGCTGTCGAGGCGCTGCGCAGCGAAGCCGTCTCCAAGGGCGGGGAGCTGAGCGACAAATACAGCATCGTCAGCCGGCTGATGCAGGTCATCTGCGAGAAGTACGGCAGGCAGCCGCAGGATGCGGAGGTCTATGTGTTCGGTGCTCCCGGGGCTCACTGTCCCGCATATCTCATCGACGGGGAGACAGGGGTCTGCGCTCTCTGCTGGTGAGTCTGCAAGATGCCGAAAAGGCGGAGGCTGATCTCCGCATCGGAATAGAAAGGAAATATTTATGGCAAAGAAGAAAACAGTTGTACTGGTAGTTATGGACGGCGTGGGCTTTTCCGTTACCGGCCTCGGAGACGCAGTTACCGAGGCAAATACCCCTACGCTGGATATGCTGCTGAAAAATTATCCCAACACCTCTCTGAAGGCTCACGGCGACGCTGTGGGTCTGCCCTCGGATGACGATATGGGCAACTCGGAGGTCGGCCACAATGCTCTCGGCTGCGGCCAGATCTACTCGCAGGGGGCTAAGCTCGTAAACGAGTCGCTCGAGAGCGGCAAGATGTTCGCTTCCGACACCTGGAAGCTGCTCATCGACAACGTCAAGACCAAGGGCTCGGCGCTTCACTTCCTCGGGCTTCTCTCGGACGGAAACGTTCACTCGAACATCCACCACCTCGAGAAGATGCTCGCTAAGGCTAAGGAGGAGGGCGTGAAGAAGGTTCGCTGCCACATCCTGCTGGACGGCAGAGATGTTCCCGCGACCTCTGCTCCTATCTACATCAAGGAGCTGGAGGACTGCATCGCAGCTCTCAACGACGCTGATTTCGACGCTCAGATCGCTTCCGGCGGCGGGCGCATGAAGATCACAATGGACAGATACCAGGCTGACTGGGGCATGGTAGAGCGCGGCTGGAACACCCACGTTCACGGCGAGGGCAGGCAGTTTCCCGACGCTCAGACCGCTGTTGACACCCTCAGAAACGAGACCGGCGCTATCGACCAGGATCTTCCCGAGTTCGTTATCGCCAAGGACGGCAAGCCCGTGGGCAAGGTCGAGGACGGCGACAGCGTTATCCTCTTCAACTTCCGCGGCGACAGAGCTATCGAGATCTCGATGGCCTTCGACGGCGGCGAGGAGTTCAGGCACTTTGACCGCGGTGTGATCCCCGACGTTATCTATGCCGGAATGCTCGAGTATGACGGCGACCTCAAGATCCCGAAGAAGTATCTTGTAAATCCTCCCGAGATCAAGAACACCCTCTCCGAGCTGCTGGCTAAGAACGGCCTTTACAGCTACGCCGTATCCGAGACCCAGAAGTACGGCCACGTTACATATTTCTGGAACGGCAACCGCTCCGAGCGCTTCGACGAGGAGCTTGAGACCTGGAAGGAGATCCCCTCCGACCGCGTTTCCTTCGACGAGAGACCCTGGATGAAGTCCGCTGAGATCACCGACGATCTGATCGAGGCTATCCGCTCCGGCAAGTACGATTTCATCCGCTGCAACTATCCCAACGGCGACATGGTAGGCCATACCGGCAATATGGACGCGACTATCACCGGCGTTGAGGCCGTTGACCTCGGTCTTGCGAGACTTATCAAGGTCTGCGACGAGTGCAACTGCACGCTGCTCGTCACTGCCGACCACGGCAACGCCGACGAGATGCTTGAGAAGAACAAGAAGGGCGAGATCCAGGTGCGCACCGCTCACTCCCTCAACCGCGTTCCTTTCATCATCTGGGATAAGGAGACCCGTTACGACATCATTGATGCCGACAGCAAGAAGTACGGTCTGGCGAACGTTGCTCCGACCGTTGCCAAGCTGCTCGGTCTCGAGGCTCCCGACTGCTGGCAGCCTTCGATGATCTGAAACGCAGGCGCGTTAGATCTTGTATAGTTATGACACCTCTGTCGGGAGACCGGCGGGGGTGTCTTTTTTGTGCTTGTATGTGCGACCGCTCATTGAATAATGAAGAATGAAGGCGTTAGCTGCGCGGACGGTTTTTGGGCTATTCTTCCGTTATGCACAAAATTGCGGGCGTAAGAGGCAAATAATTGGCTTGTGAGGGGGATTTTTTTTGGCAAGTCACTTGAATTTGCCAAAAAAATATGGTATAATATATTAGATATTACAGTGGAAGGATATGACAGAACTGATGGAAGGTCCCAAGAGGGTAGCGGCTATCCATGATATCTCAGGTATCGGGAGATGCTCGCTCACCGTTATAATACCCGTGCTCTCGGCTATGGGAGTTCAGGTCTGTCCCGTTCCCACCGCAGTGCTCTCGGCTCACACAGGCTACGGCGAATTCGTGATGCGCGATCTCACCGACTACATCACTCCCGCCCTCGAGCACTACAAGAAGCTCGGCACCTCCTTTGACTGCATATACAGCGGGTTCCTCGCGTCCTCGGAGCAGATAGATCACTGCCTCGATTTCTTTGCGAGCTATCCCGATTCCTTCAAGGTCGTTGACCCTGTCATGGGCGACAACGGCACAAGCTATAAGACCTATACCCCCGAGCTCTGTGCAAGGATGAGCGAGCTTGCGGCGGTGGCGGATCTCATAACCCCGAACCTCACCGAGGCGGCGATACTGCTCGGCGAGCCCTATCCCGACGGCGCTATGGACAGGAATGTGCTGCGCTCGTGGCTGGTAAGGCTCTCGCAGCTGGGTCCCGGACAGGTGGTCATCACAAGCGTTCCGATGCGTGCCGGCGGTATCTCGACCGTGGGCTACGACAGGGATAAGAACAGCTTCTGGCGCATCACCGGTGAGTATGTGCCGATAAGCTATTCGGGCAGCGGGGATATGTTCACAAGCATACTGATCGGCGGCATCCTCGGCGGCGACAGCCTGCCGATAGCCATGGACAGAGCCGAGGTCTTCACGCAGTCCGCGATCAAGCACACCTATTCCTACGGCACTCCGTGGACGGACGGGATAATGTTCGAGCCGCTGCTCGGGCGTCTGCGAGCCGACCGCGACCTCTGCGAATATACGGAGCTGTGAGATGCAAAGGCTCAATATAGTTCTGCTGGAGCCGCAGATACCCCAGAATACCGGGAATATCTCGCGTACCTGCGCGGTGACAGGGGCGGCGCTGCATCTGATAAAGCCCTACGGCTTCACCATTACCGATAAACAGCTCAAACGGGCGGGTCTCGATTACTGGGACAAGCTCGAGATATATGAGTATGAAAACTGGGAAAGCTTTGAAAAGTCTGCGGACGGGGAGCTCTACTTCTTTACCACGAAGGGGCTCAATGTCCACAGCGAGGTCAGCTACCCGGAGGATAAGAACGTCTTTCTGGTGTTCGGCAGGGAGGACAAGGGGCTCCCGGAGGAGCTGCTCTACCGTAACCGCGAGCACTGTGTAAGGATACCGATGCGAAACGAGCTGAGGAGCCTGAACCTCTCAAACTCAGCGGCGATAGCCGTCTATGAGGTGCTGAGGCAGTGGGATTACCCCGACCTCGGGCGTGAGGGCAGGCTGACGAAATATGTCTGGTAAATGCCCAGAGTATACGGATAAATAAATTCATTGAGGAGAAAATTATGGCTAAGATAAAGCTTCTGACCGATGCCGCAGCCGACATTCCGGCCGAATATGAAAAGGAGCTCGGGATAAGAGTTATACCCTTCAAGGTCGCTATGGGTGACAAGACCTATACGAGCGGCGTGGATTTCGATAACGAGAAATTCTACCGTATGCTCGACGAGTATGACGGCCTTCCCTCGACCTCGCAGATCACCGCGTTTGAGTACGAGGAGATCTTTGCCGAGATCTACGGCGAGGGGTACACTGACGTTATAAACGTAACGATCAACCGCGAGGGCAGCGCTACCTATAACAACGCTGTAATGGCGGCTGAGAGCTTCTATGAGAATCATCCCGAGGCTAAGGGGAAGTTCAAGATCTATAACATC
Organism: Ruminococcus sp.; assembly: GCA_017534595.1. Classification (GTDB taxonomy): domain Bacteria; phylum Bacillota; class Clostridia; order Oscillospirales; family Ruminococcaceae; genus FB2012. Next base: position 12,063 of record JAFXVY010000079.1, on the reverse strand, counting down.
GACAGCGAGGGTTATACCGGCGCTTACGGCTACCCGCTGATACAGGCGGCAGGGAAGATCAAGAAGGGCATCCCGGCGGATAAGATCGCGGCCTATATCACCGACTGGGTAAAGAACTGCGTTATCTTCTTTGCGATGTACACGCTGAAATACGCCCGCAAGTCGGGAAGGATACCCTCTGCGGCGGCGTTTGTGGGTGAGGTTATGGGTCTGAGGCCGATAATGAGGATCCACGATCACGAGATCAAGACGCATACCAAGGTGCGCGGCGATAAGGCTGTTATCCCGAAGATCATAGAGCTGACGGCAGGGGAGATCATCCCGAAGACTCCGTACTGCATAGTTTACGGTAAAGACGAGGCGGTAAGGGACGAGCTTGCGAAGGCGATGACCAAGAAGCTGGGGTATCCGCCGTCGGAGTTTTTCCAGATCGGAGCTGCGATCTCGATAAATGCGGGGCCGCAGGTAGTCGGTGTGATATTCAAATCACAAAAGTCCTAACGCGGACGGCGCAGTTCCGGTCCTAACGCGGACGGCGTATTTCCGCCTTTGATTTATGGAGTGCAGGAAATCACTTCGGTTTGACGGCGGGCTGAACATAGCTGATAGACCCATACGCGACAGCGAAATGGGGTCAAGGTGCAGAGCCCCACGGGTTTCCGCGGGCATGAAAAACCAAATACAAACAAGGCGCTGCGCCCATAAATCAAAGGGCGCAAGCGCCTTATCATTTATCCAAAGCCGCAGGGACAATCATTCGCAGCGCCGACCAGCTCCGTCCGTTGCCCGCAGACACAGGAATAGTGAGGATGCGAACGCATCCGAGGTAATTCCGTCCGGCTACAAAACAAGTGTGCGGTTCTGAATTTCACGCTCTCAACTTCGTAAAGGCCGATAGTTCTGCACCCGCCCAAATTCGGGGGCTTTCCGGTCGCCCCCGGTCCTCGGCGCGGACGGCGCGGTTCCGCCTTTGGAAAATATAGTGCAGAAAAGAGATGCAGTTTGACGGCGGGTCGAATAAAAGGCGGGATCTTACTAAATCATAATATCTGCGGACAAAGAAACCGCCGTGCTTGCGCACGGCGGTCGTATTGGTTATAGCGTGTTGTTTCCGTTCGGATCAGTTATTACTTTCTCTTCTTGGAAACGAGAACTGCGCCGGCACCTACTACTGCGAGAGCAGCAAGAGCGCCTGCAGCTGCACCGGTGGGTGCGGGCTTGTCATCGTCGGTCTTGGTAGGCTCTTCAGTGGGCTGATCAGTGGGCTCCTGAGTAGGCTCAGCAACCTTGCCGTCGGAGAACAGAGTGCAGGAGATCTTTACGGTGAAGGTGTCGCCCTCTTCAATGCCCTCGGGGAGCTTATCGGGATCGAGATGAGCAAGGAACTGGATACCAGCTCTGCCAAGCTCGTTGTCGGCAGCCTTGTGAACGAGCAGAGCGGAAGTGTCGCCGTTGAGGTTCAGAGTAGGAGTAGTCTCCGTAGTGATAGCCTTACCACCGGCGATGTTGAATATGCCGTAGTTGCTCTCCCAAGTCCAACCGGGATTCTGCATGGTGTAAACCTGAGCGTCAAGACTGGTTACGAAGCTGCCTTCCTTGTCGCTGTCTTCCCAAGCAAGCTCGATGCAGTACTTAGTACCGAACTCAGCCTCGAACTCAGCCCAAGTAGTGTAGGGGAATACGAATTCGCCTTCGCCGGAGAATTCGCCGTCCTTAAGCTTAACGAGCATCTCAACGTCCTCGCTTACGAGCTTGTCGCCAATCTTGTTCAGATTGCCGTGGTCATGAGGAGGAGTAGCGTCGGAGAACAGAGCATAGGACAGCTTAAAGTTAACCTTGTCACCTGCCTGGAGACCAAGCTCGGCAACGTTATCAATTCTTATCTCGATACCGCTCTTCTGATACTTAGCTTCGAGATCCTTAACGAGGTCAGCGGTTGCACCCTCGATTGTGCAGGTATAACCAGCATCCTGAACGAATGCAGCATCCACGCTGTCCCAACCGGACCAGTCTTCCTTGGACTGCAGGAACACCTGAGCAGCAAGCTTAACATCGGGATTGTCGATGTCGGTAGCTACCAGAACTACTCTGAAGTTGTCGCCGAACTCCTCGATGAGATCAGCGTAATCAGCATAGTCGAACTGATAGGTAGCCTTACCTACGAGCTCATGCTCTTCACTCCACTCGTTCTCTGCAACAGTGATCGTGAATGCCTTGTTGCTGAATACTTCCTCATCGCCTACCATGTGAAGGGTAACTTCCTCAGAACCCTCAGCGGGCTCGCCCTGGCCATCGCCTTCGCCCTGGCCTTCGCCTTCGCCCTGGCCATCGCCTACGATCACAGCGACAGAACCACCGTCGACCTCATCAGCAGCGAATGCTGCCATGGACATAGCAGACATAGCAACAGCTACGGATGCCAGACCTGCAAGAATCTTCTTGACTTTCATTGGTTTCATTCCTCCATTTTTTAAAAATGTTTTATGACAACGCATTATACGGTCATCATACAGTAATTATAACACAATGGTAACAATAAATCAACAAATGATTTCAACAAAACTGACATAAATATCCTGTTGAAAATGCACAAAACGCCTAACAAAGCCTGTTGACTTTTTACAAAGTATGATTATTTGCTGCCTTTATGCTCAGTCTGGGTACTTCTCCAGAATGTCGATGCACTCCTCCACAAGAGCGTTCGCACGGGCGAGGGTGTCGCCTATCGTCTTGCCGTCAACGGTGACGATGACCTCCTTCGCACGGTCGAGAGCGTCCTTTCCGGCCTCAGCCTGGTGGTGGTAGATGCTGTCGAGGCGCTGTATCGCCTTGACCTCGAGATCCTGATAAACGTTCTTGATATCGTTGACGATGTTGATGCGGATATCGTCGTAGTTCTCGAGCGCTATGTCGATGATATCGGTGGTCTGCTTGTTCTTCTTGAAGATGACGCTGAACGTGCTCATGGCGGCGGGCGGGAAGGTCTCGCTGGTGCCGAAGAGCTTGACCGAGAGCACCGAGCGCTGAACGTTGGTGTTCATCGAGCGCATGAGCCTGCCGGTGTCGGCGGTCTGCGCGACGTTTGAGAGATCCTGTATGCCGAGCTTGCGGGCAAGGTCGCGGCTGAGATTTTCCACGAACTCGTTGATCCTGCTGCGGTGGCACTCGATACAGGTGCGGTATGCCTCGCCGACCTTTTCCATAAGGTAGGAGTAGAAATACTTTTCGATATCCTCGGGCGAGTAGATGTCCATACCGTTCTCGTCCTTCTGCCTGCACTCGAGCATACTTACTCTGAGCTTGGCGAAGAACTCATACATCCACTTTTCGGCCTCCTGCTGCATCTCGATGATATTGAGGTGGAGCTTGGGCTTGCATTCTTCAAGAGCCTCGGCAAGCTGTTCGCACTGCTCGTCGAAGTCTCGGGTCTTGTTCTCGAGGACCTTCTGATCCATTTCGGCCATATCCGAGAACATCCTGATCTTGGCGTAGGCCTCGCCGACCATGTTCTCCACCATAGTGAAGACTCTCTTGGTGCGGATGACGTCCTTCTGCATGACTATATCGCGCTTTAAGCTCAGCTCGAAGCTCAAAAACTGGGTCTCGTAGAACTCGCGGTTGCCCTTGTCGGGGGGGCGCTGGCCGCCGGTCTTGCGCATATACTCATCGAAGCCGCTGATGCCGTAGACAAAGGCATTGGGCACGATCTCCTGAGAGATGCGGGTGAAGCGGCGCATGATCTTGTCGAGATCCGATCTGGTATTGAGCGCGTCCATCATATTGACGAGCACATAGAGCATACCGAATCTCTGCGGCTGGATATGGGTAGCGAGATAGAGCTGCTCTGTCTCAGAGAAAGGGAGCAGCGAGCTTGTGGCGTACATTATGGCATCGGCGTTGACGAGATACTCCGTCACCTGCTTGTCGAGATCCTCAAGGTCTGAGAGACCGGGGGTATCGACGATCCTCATCTCCTTGAGTATCGGGGCATTGTCCCTGATATCGAGGTAGGCGATCTTCGAGGGATAGAGCTTCATCTTGATCTTGAGCCTGTCGCGGGTAATATCCCTGAAGGTGAGCATCCTGCGGTCGCCGTTTTCGAGGACGGCCTCGACCTTGGGGATGTCGTCGTAGGAGATCTCGTTGATCGTATAGGTCTCGGGGGAGACGTTGGAGGGAGCGAGCTCCTTGCCCAGCAGGGCGTTGATAATGGTGCTCTTGCCGCGCTTGAACTCTCCGAGTATGACAAGGGTAAAGGGTTCGGAGGAGCGCTTCTCCACGATCTGATCGTAGCTTCTCAGCTCCTCGATGAAGTCGGAGCCGAGTATCCTTTCGACCTCGGGGTCGTTCATGACGAGGTGCATCTTCTCGCGTATGGTCTCGATATCTTCGGCTGCCGAGCGGTTATTGTAAATATCCATCAGTTACCGCCTCCTGTTCCGAGAAGCATAGAGGCGCGAACGTCGCAGCCCTGGCTGGTGACCTTCTGCGAGGAGGGTCTGCCGCCGAGATCGTCTCTCCAAGCGAAGATCGACTCGCAGTTGAGAAACTCATTTGAAGCGAGTATCCTCTTCTCGAGGTCGGAGAGGGAGGGATCCACTTTCAGGGCTCTTGCGCTCTGGGCGGAGTAGACCTGAGAGAGATCCGTGAGCCTTGTGGAATTGAGCCCCTCGGCTTGCCTGCCGTAGAAGTCAATGAAGCCTTTGTTGTAGAGCGAGCAGATTATCTCGCAGAACCTTCCGGGCTCGTCAAGGCAGATAATGCCGGCTCTGTCGGCGGTTATATCCGCGTACTTTACCCATTCGATCAGCGAGCAGACGAGCTGGTTGCTGACGGCGCTCTTATGGGAGCGCTCCACGGGCTTATACACGTTCTTGTTGTGGTTGAGATAGGTGAACGCCCAGTTGAAGGTGGAATGGTTGTTCTGGAGCCTTCCGCACTCGCAGCCGATGAGCAGGGTGAGCTCATCCTGAGTGCAGCTGCGCACGAGCCATTCCGTAAGGACGATGCAGGGGTCTATAAGGTCGCTTACTATTGAATATATAAGCGGTTTGGTTATGTCGTTTCTGACGAACACTATCGGCAGATTGAGCTCAAGCCTTTCCGCACACCTCTTGGCTATGTTATAGATCTCGGGATATTTCAGCGCTCCGGCCTGATCGCATTTCATGAAGAGCAGCTTGGCCTCGGCGGAGATATCCACAGTGTTTATTGCCTTGGCGAGCCTTCCCCAGCCGCCGAGACCCATTATCTTCTGCCTTACGGCGAAGTCGGACTCGAAAGCATAGTCGAGCTGGCCGTTTACCATGTGGTTCTGGAACGAACGGGTGTATGCGTTAAGATATGAGCGGAATCCTGTATCTATCTGAAGCAGAGGATTAGTGTTCTCTATAGCTTCGGTCATCAGGTTACCTCCTAAGTAAGATTCGGGATGCTTCGCCCTTTATCAGGTAGCGGGAGCGGTATCCGCGCTCTCGGAGAGAGCCTTCCTCAGCGCATAGGCGTCGGAAACGATGGTGCTCGCTGCTTCGGCTATGCCGTGCAGACGCTCCATTTCCTTTTCGGAGAGCTCATTCTTTTCGGTCTTGAGGGCGTTGAGATTGTCGAGGGTCTCCTGAGTGTCGCGCAGGATGATCTCGGTCTCGTTCTCGATCTTGCTCTTGAGGCCTTCAAAAGCAGAGAATACCTGACGGCGCACCGACTCGGTGAAGTCGTTGTTGATGCGCATTTCATGGAACTGCTTTCTGACCTGGTTCTTGAAGTTGTTCTTATACTTGTCGATCCTCTCGTTTACGAGGAACTTGTCTATCGTGAGGCCTGCGGCGAAGGTACCGCCGAGACCCGAGGCTGCCATGAGCACCAGTGCTACCGGCCAAGCGGGAGAGAGGCTGAGTACTGTGGTGAAGAATATTGCCGAGAAGCTGGCAAGACCTGTGCTGAAGCCCAGCAGAGCGCCCTTGAGACCCGCCTCGCGGAAGCCTAGGAATGCCGCACCGAAGCCGAAGGAGCCCAGTGCCGCGCCGATGCCTTTATCAATGCCGCTGCCGTTTCTCGAAACTCTCTCGGAGAGGGTGAACATCTCCTGGATGCGGGATACGGAGGCGAAGAACTCATCCTCGAAGCCCTGGAGTCTTCCGGCCTCGGCGCTGATCGCGATATTGATGGCGTTCTGTATCTGCTCGCAGATAAGGGAGGCCTTGACCTCGATCGCTTCTCTGATCTTATCGGTGAGCTTGGCGGATACGACCTTGAGCTGATCCTTCTTGAAGTCGTCGGAGGACATCTGGAAGTTGTCGATAACCTCCATGGCTGTCTTCTCGATGTTGTTCCAATAGCTGTCGAGAACAGGTTTCAAGTCTGCGAAAACGTGGTTGGCGGACTCGTTGATCTTGACGAACTCCTGCCTCTTCTTATTTCTGATATCGTCGATCTCACCGATAGCCTTGTCATACTTCTCCATGAACTCGTCGTTGGCCATCATGAGGGCGTTTTCCTGCATAACTACCGAGCGGAGTATCTCGGTGCCGGAGTTGGTGATCTTGTTGGTGAGTATCTGGAGGGCGATGACGCCGCGCTCCTTGGTGAGTATCGTCTCGAGGACGTTCTCGAACTCGGGGAAGTTGGAGTCTGCGAGCAGGCCGGGGTCCTCGATCTTCTTGGCGGTCAGGGCGCGCTTGGCGTAGACGCCGATAACTCTCGGAGTGCCTATCTTTCTCTTATAGGCGGCGAACTCGCGGCTGTCCTCACCCATTACCATCTTGGCCTTATCCATAACGTACTTGGTGATACGGCTGCGGACGGTCTCGACTATCTTCTGCTCGTCCTCGGACGAGAAGGTGCCGAAGCAGTTTACTACGAAGATGATACGCCCCACGTCGGAGGTGAGCATCTTCTTCTCGAGGAAGTCCTTCTCGAACTGCGAGAAGGGCGAATTCGCGCTGATAACGAACACGGCTGCGTCGATCTTCGGGAGGATCGAGAGGGTGACGTTGGTCATCTGCTCATCGTCGTTGAGGCCGGGGGTGTCGATGATATCGACGTTGTTCTTACAGAACTCGGTGTCGTAGTAGACGGTAGCCTCCTTGACGGTCTCGGCCTTTTCCTCAGCCTCGGCGGTCAGCTTGGTGACATAGTTCTCGAGCTGGTCGATATCGACCCTTTCGCTCCTGCCGTCCTTATACTCAACCTGCACAAAGGGCTCCTCACTGTATGTTACGCGGTTGAGGGTAGCCGTGGCGGGGAGGACGTCCGCAGGGAGCACCTCCTGCCCGAGCAGGGCATTGATGAGGGTGGATTTTCCTCTTTTGAACTCGCCGACTATGGCGACCTCAAAATGGTCGGATTCGGATTTTTCGATAGTTTCTCTGATCGAACCCGCGGTGTTCACAAGTGCGATATCCTCGCTCAGAGCAAGCAGGCTTCTCAGATTTTTGTTCAGAGTCTGCACGGTCTCCCGATACCCTGCATAGCTGCCGTAATCAAACTGCTTTTCCATTTCTGACCTCCATTCCTATGCTGACCATAGGTTAATTTATTACGTTCAAAATGTGTATCGAAACATCTGCTGCGCTGTAAGCGGCAGATCAAAAAAGCTCATGCCGGGACTGACGGATCAGTCAGCAATATACACTGTAAATTATAACACATTTATTATCATTTCGTCAACATTTTGTACTAAATGAAAGTGAAATTTACCCTTTTGCACAAAATATGGTATTCCTGCTTGTGCATAACGCTAAACCGCATTCGGGACAGCATTTTCTCACATTCCGGCAGCAAAGCGCGGGAAGCGTATACCGCAGGCAAAAAACAACGCCGCATCCCATAAAACAGGGGTGCGGCGTTTTGTTTGTGATGTCGGGTGTTTGACATTATTTCGTCGTTTTGAGCGTCCACTTCATCGGCGCGATACGCTTGGCCTTGGTATTGTCTATGCGCCAGTTGTTGAAGGTGGTGGCGGGGTCGAAGTAACGGTAATCCGTTCTTGCCTTTGCCTTGTTGAAGCTGATGCCCGCTCCCGGGCTTCTCTGTACCACAGCTCCGACACGGTGGTGGTTGCGCTCGAAATCGAGGATCTCCTTAGCCGAGATGACCTCAGAATCGCAGACGTTGTAGATTCCCTCGTAACGTCCTGTCGGGATATTCACGATGCCCTTGATGAAGTCGAGCAGATTGAACAGGCAGCAGAAGCTGAAGCCGTAGAGTCCATCGTTGTAGATGAACGCAACGTCCTCCTTCGCGTCATAGACCTTATCCTTGAGGTTCTGGGTATACTCGGCGGTATAGATCGGGGCTACCCTTGCTATAACGGGTACGCTGTCCGATTTCTTGAAGGCCTTTTCAAGCATCTTCTCGCTGTAAAGCTTGAGATCGACATAGTTGGACGAGCCCTTTTCCGGCGCCGTCTCTCTGATCGGCTCTCTGCCCTTGGGGGTGCCGTAGATCTGCGTTGTGGAGAGCAGGAGGAAGTTCTTGACGTCGTTCTTCGCCGCACATTCGTAGATGTATTTATCCGTGATCTTCGCACGCTTGAGCTCGGCATCGGTAACATAGGAGTCGAAGTCGTTATCGACAGAGTTCGCCAGATGAATGATCGAATCTATCCTGTTGCCCTCGATTATAGAGCATACAGCGTCCTTATCAGTGATATCGCACATGGTAAAGGTATAGTTGGGGTCACTCTCATCCATGTTTGCCCAGGTGCTGTCAACGGCGAATACCCGGTGCTTCTTTGCCAGCAGAGCCTTAACGCAGTGTTTACCGATAAAGCCGCTCGCGCCGGTTACAAGTACAGTAGCCAAGATCCATCTCTCCTTTCGGAACTCTTCTGCGGTCGGAAAGACATCGTTTGCCGCAGAAGTCATAATAATCCAATGTACGCATATTATAACATATTTTTCTAATAAAGAAAAGAGTTTTGTGTTCATTTGATGAAAAGTTTTATTTTCTTTATAATTTTACTTGCTTAAATTTGTGAATTGTGTTAAAATATTTTTGGCATATCAGAGTATATCTGCCGAAATTGTTTATCTTTTTTACCTATTCATACACTGCGGGGGATCTTTTTGGTTTACAGCGAACTGCTTTTCTTTCTCGGCGTGATGCCGGTGACGGTGCTCGTATCGTTGTTCGATCGAAGCGCCGAATATAAAAATCTTATACTGATCCTGACCTCCGTTGTCTTTGTCAGCTGGGGCAAGCCTCTGGGCGTCTGCCTGATATTCCTGAGCGTCATCGCCGAGTGGCTTTTCGGCCTGGGGATCTCAAAGTCGGGCAAGGGCACCGGCAAGCTGCTGCTCGCAGCCGATCTCGTAATGAACACGGCACTGCTGCTGCTCCTCGGGCACAACTACATCTTCCCGGAGGACAGCTTCCTGAACATCCGCTCGGCGCTGCTGCCGGTCGGGGCGGCGTACTACACCGCCAAGGGCTTCTCCTACTGCTTTGATGTCTATACCGGCAGGTGCAAAGCCGAGAAAAACATCTTCTGCCTGATGACCTATATGGTCTCCTTCCATTCCTTCATGGGAGGCCCCGTCAACCGCTACGGCGACACCGAGCCCGGGATACGCAAACGCACGGTCACCGGTCAGCTTTTAAGCGACGGTCTCACCCGCTTTATCATCGGCCTCGGCAAGAGCGTCATACTTGCGCAGGCCTTTGCGCGCATAAGGATCGCCGGCCTTGACCACGCGGACACTACCCTTGCCGGCAGTTGGGTCGGCATGACTGCATTCCTTGCGGAGTGCTGGTTCTCGTTCACGGGTATCTGCGACATGGCAAAGGGTCTCGGGCTGATGAACGGCTTTGAGTATGAGGATAACTACCGTCAGATCTCAACTGGCGAGCTGATAACGGGCTTCTTCAAGAGCGCCAACACCACGCTTATCCGGCTGTTCACGGACGTTCTCCGGAGCGTGGCCGGCAGCAGCAAGGCTATGGGCTGCGCTGCGCTTTTTGCGGGCTGCGTGCTGATCGCGCTGTGGTATCACGTCGGGGCGATGTTCCTGATCGTGGGCGTTGCCGCGGGAGCCGTCATGGTCATCGAGAGGCTGTTCCTTGCGAAGGCCTTTGAGAAGCTCCCCGCCGCCGTCAAGGCGGTCTATGTGCTGCCGGTATCGCTGCTGATACTCGGCGGGCTCTACTTCACCGATTTCTCCGAATACACTGCCTGGCTGGGCTCACTGTTCGGCTCGGGCAACAGCTATATACTCACCAAGGCGCTGCGTTCCGCTCTGCTCGGGAACCTCTGGCTGATAGTCATTGCGTTCGTGAGCGTCTGCGAGCCCTGTAAGAAGCTCGTGCTAAAAGGAGTAGCGCAGCTCGAAAAGGATCCCGAGGCCGGCCTTGCGATCGTAAGGGTCGGCAAAACGCTCCTCACCGCCGCGATACTGCTGATCTGCGTTATCACACTCGCTGCGGAAGCGGTCTGAAAGGAGGGCATTATGGAAAACACGGCTGATACCTATAACATATCGTCCTACGACGATAACGAAGACCTTCCGGAGATGCCCGAGGAGTGCGCCGAGAGCGAAAAGGCTATCGGTGAGCTCAGGCGCCGCACCAATGAAGACAAGTTCACATTCATAAACGTCATCGTGCTGGCAGTGGTGCTGCTGGGGTGCGCGGCGTATTTCATCTCGCTGACGAGCTCCAAGCGCTACGGCGACGAGGGCAACAAGTTCAGCTTCGAGCGCCTCGCCAACGGCAAGTATACCGCCGAGATCAGCCGCAGATATTACAGCACCATAGCCTTCCCCGAGGGCTTCGACGATCTGGCGGAGGGAATCTCTTCGCTTTACGGCATCGGCAGCGGAGTCGATTACTCCAATCCCTCGGAGACAGGTGCGAACAATGCAGGCTCCAACGACCCGCAGGGCAATAAGCCCCAGGGCGGCGGACACAGCGAAAAGACCGTGACCACAGCCGATACCTCGGCTTCCTCCGCAGAGAGCACTGTACCGCGTGAGGTGCAGACCTTCTACGATACGATCTTCTCGCGCACCACCACCGTTTCGACAGAGCTCGGCTGGGATCCCGACGACCCCTATTCCCATAAGACCTCTGCCACCACTACCACAAACAATACCGAGCCGCAGGTAAGCTCAACGACTACCGCAGTTCCCACCAAGGTCACAGAGCCCACAGCTCCGAGTACCTCGGAATCGAAAACCAAGCCTACCGAGACCAAGCCCACGGAGTCCAAGACCGAGACCTCGCTGACCGAGGACACCAAGCCCACCGATACCGAGAGCTCTTCCGGCACAGACGCCACTGATATACCCCCCGAAGAACAGGAGAATACACCATGAGAAAAAGCATGACACTCAGCTATGAGGTAGGGAAGGGGCTTTACCTCAACATCACCAACAAATGCCCCTGCAGCTGCACCTTCTGCCTGCGTCAGAACGGCGACACCGCCTACGGCTCCGATCCGCTCTGGCTCGAGCATCAGCCCACCGCCCGGGAGGTCATAGAGAACCTTTCTCACCGCGACCTCGACAGCTATGAGGAGATCGTTTTCTGCGGCTACGGCGAGCCCACGACGGAGCTCGAGATACTCAAGGAGGTCTCAGCCTATATCCGCAGCGTGACAAAGACTCCGATACGCATAAACACCAACGGTCTCTCCGACCTGATACACGGCAGGGATACCGCCGCCGAGTTCAAGGGAGTCTGCGACGTGATCTCGATAAGCCTCAACGCCCCGACCTCCGCGGAATACCACGCAGTGACAAGACCCTCATTCAAGGGCGTGGACAGCTTCGAGGCTCTGCTGACCTTTGCAAAGAACGTCAAGCAGTATGTTCCCGATGTGGTGCTGACCGTTGTTGACATCATCGGCGAGGAAAAGGTCGAGCGCTCGCGCAGGCTTGCCGAGAGCATAGGCGTGCGGCTGAGAGTGAGAGAGTATATACCGGATTAAGGCAACACCGCACAACCCGCGGCTTGCGCCTCTGCACGTCATCTGCTTGCATATTTTCCGTCATAGCACACAAATTTTCCTTGCCGGGCGTCAGCCCGCCTGCGTCAAATTTATGCACTCTGACGAAAAATCTCAGC
>JAFXVY010000078.1 GCA_017534595.1 Ruminococcus sp. | reverse complement strand
CAGTCAGATTTTTCGTCAGATTGCCTAAATTCGACGCCGCCTTGCTGGCGCAAGGCAAGGAGAATTTGGGTAATATGACGGAAAATATGCAAGCGGATGATGTACAAAGGCGTTAGCCGGTGGTTGTGCGGTGTTGCCTTAGCATAATGTCTGCTTATATGGTATTGACGGACGGCGCGGGATGTGATAAAATAGGAGCAGAAGCCATGTCCGGAATATTATGGAAAGGTCGCGTTGCTATGAAAAGGATTCTTTTTGCCTCATCCGAAGCTGTACCCTTTATGAAGACAGGCGGTCTCGCCGATGTTGTCGGCTCTCTGCCGAAATGCTTTGACAAGAACAACTACGATGTCCGCATAATCATGCCCAAGTATCAGTGCATCTCTCAGGAGCTCAAGGATCTGATGCAGTACAAGACCCACTTCTATATGGACTTCGCCGGTGAGAGCCGGTATGTAGGAGTGCTCGAGGCTGACTATGACGGAGTGAAGTATTATTTCATCGACAACGAGTTCTACTTCTCGGGTCCGAGGCCCTATACCGACTGGCACTGGGATGTTCAGAAGTTCATGTTCTTTGACCGTGCGGCGCTGTCTGCCCTGCCCGTCATCGACTTCCGTCCCGACATCATCCACTGCCACGACTGGCAGGCGGGTCTTATCCCGGTGTATCTCCACGACAGCTTCCAGGGCGGAGAATTCTTCCGCGGCATCAAGACCGTTATGACAATTCACAATCTCAAGTTCCAGGGCAACGACAACTCCAACGTATTCAAGTATCTCTCGGGGCTCTCGGATTACTACTTCACCTATGACAAGCTCCTTATGGGCGCCGACGGCAATATGCTCAAGGGCGGGCTTGTTTATGCCGATGCGATCACCACCGTTTCGGGTACCTATGCCGAGGAGATCAAAACTCCCGCCTACGGCGAGGGTCTCGACGGACTTATGCGTGCAAGGGCGCACGACCTCAGAGGCATCGTGAACGGCATTGATTACGACATCTATAATCCTGAGACGGACGGCTGCATAGATTTCAGATACAACGTTCAGAACGCGGCCTCGCAGAAGCTCGAGAACAAGCGGGCGCTGCAGCGTCAGCTGGGTCTCGGCTCGGGGGACAACCGCTTCATGATCGGTATAGTTTCCCGCCTGACCGACCAGAAGGGCTTTGACCTTGTGGCCTATATGATGGAAAAGCTCTGTATGCGCGACGTTCAGCTGGTAGTCCTCGGAACGGGCGAGAGCAAGCACGAGGATATGTTCCGCTACTTCGCGGGGCGGTTCCCGGAGAAGGTCTCGGCGAACATCTACTATTCCGACCCGCTCTCGCATAAGATCTACGCTTCCTGCGATGCTTTCCTGATGCCTTCGCTGTTCGAGCCCTGCGGGCTTTCCCAGCTGATGAGCCTGCGCTACGGCACCCTCCCGATCGTCCGCGAGACGGGCGGCCTGAAGGACACCGTTCAGCCCTACAACCAGTTCACCGGTGAGGGCACCGGCTTCAGCTTCACCAACTACAACGCCTTTGATATGTACAACACGATCCTGTTCGCGCACTCTGTTTATGTAGACAGGCGCGACGTGTGGAATCAGATGGCGGCAAGAGCCATGGGCATGGATTTCTCATGGCAGGCCTCGGCATCGAAGTACACCGAGATGTACGACTGGCTGATAGGCTGAATATAAGACAAAGCAAAACGCTGCACCCCTGTTGTAAGGGATGCAGCGTTGTTTTTTTGTGGCCTGTTATACCGGTACCAGCGGGAGCTCGGTGCCGTCGTCGGAGAGATCCGGGAGCTCGGGGCTCTCCGGCTCGGCATCATCCTTGGAGGAGCTGTCGGCGGACGCCTGACTGCTGACCGGGTCGGAGCTTTCGGAGGAGGTCTCCGGGACGCTGTCCCCGCTTGCGGACGTCACCGCCGCAGGCGAGGTCTCCGCTGCCGACGAAGACTTCGAGTCATCGTCGCAGCCGGTCATCAGGAGTATGCTCGCCGCAAGTGCGGCTGTAATTATCAGTGAACGTTTTTTCATGATGTTTCCCTGCTTTCGTTTTGCCGGGGGACGGCCTGACTAAGGCAGTACGATCCCGTAGTCCTCGGCGTAGCCCGGCCAGCGGGCAAGGGCACGCGCAAGTATCGTATAGTCAACAGCGGTCACGCCGTCCTTGCCGTCGATGTCGGCATTGGCCTCGTTGATCTGCTCGTCATAGCCCGGCCAGTGAGCGAGGGATCTTGCCAGCACCGTAAGATCGGTGACATCCACAACGCCGTCATTGTTGACATCGCCCTTGCGGACGGTGCTGTCGGTGCAGAGGAAATCTGCTGCGTAGGTCACCCATTCATTGCCGTATTGATCGTTCGTCTTGCTGACGAACTCTGCCGGGACTCCGGCGATAGTGACTTTAACATCCTTTGAGAGCACACAGCTCGAAATAGTTCTGAACTGTATCACAGCGGAGTAATGATGTCCGGCCTCGAAAAGATCGTTTACGCTGTGCTTTTTGCCGTTCTCCTTCCATGCGAACTGGTTCTCCGTTGCGGTGGATTGAGTAAGCCTCTGAACTATGAGGCCGCCGTGACATCTGACAATGTCGTCACAGTCGCCGACCCTCTCGCCGGCAACGGGTTTGATTATACCTATATCGAGGTCCGTGAGTTTGTTCACACTTTGGGCAGGGCCCAAAGCTGCCTCTACACGATATACGTATAGCCCTTCAACGTTATACATCGGGGAGGACTGCCCGTTGAATGTTGACTGATCATCTTCGTGATGCTGCTGTGTATAATCATCCAAAAAAGCATTATCATTCAGATAAACTAAGCATTGGCACTTATAATATTTTCCGACCTCGAAAACAGCACCGGAGTAAAGACGGGAAAAACCGCTGTCGGCTTTATCAGACACAAACCAGCGCATCTCTGTTTGCTTGATACAATCCTCGGAGCTTGCTTTGCCGTTGTTCAGAACGACTATCGGCTTGGTATCCGGGGTATCGCCTGCGATCGGCACATCGACAGTTACATCGGTCTTTGTAATAAATACCGCACTGCTAACATAATTATAATCAATGTCATTTGACCTTGCGATATTTGCTGTACCGCATTTTGCTACTATCCAGACCGTGTATTTGCCGCTCGGCTTGCGTTTAAGCAATTCATTAATATCTATTACCGTATTTTCTATATATTGGGCGCTGGAAGAATGAGTGGCTTCTTCTTCATATGCAACGTAGTATCGATCCGCATATTGATTCGCATACTTAAACGCATTCCAGGAAAGGATATGCCCGTCGGTGATCTTCACGCCTGTGATCGTGCCGACAAAGATATATTCTTTGGTATAGACGTTGGAAACATCAACGCCGTAGCTGTTCTTTGCAACTAATGTCAGATCATAGATACCGCCTGCTATAAGGGCTTCACCAAGATCATAGCTGAGGTTTGGTGTGGTTATCTCTCCCGAAAAATTGGGTATGTTATCGCAGGTAAAGGTAAGACTGTAGTATGAGGCTCCTTTGATCGAATTCCACGATAATACATTTTTCTCGATCTTAGCCGACAGTGTGCTGCTCGCCGCCTCCGCCGTGAACATCTCCCTCGGCAGTACCGCGAACAGTGAAAGCGCGACCAGAAACGCCGTCAGAAACGAAAGGCTGCGGTGTCTTATACTTCTCATATACAGTCCCCCTGTTAAGGCAACACCGCACAACCATTGTGCGGTGTTGCCTTAAAAATTTAACCACCTTACATTATATCACAAAGGCGGCAAAGTGTCAATATTTCCGCGCAGCGATTGACAAATCCCGGAACTATGATATAATATAAATGTTATGACCGGACTTGACGCGAAAGGAGGGGGACCGTTGGAAAAGAAGAAAAGGATACACAAGCTCTCTTTTCAGCTCATACTGATGACGGTCATCCTGTTCGTGATCGGTACGGCTGCCGGTGCGGTGGCACTCTATTCCGGAGGAAGAGACCTCTATCTGCGTGCCAAGAACGATATGATCGAGCGGGATCTTAAAGACCTTTACAAAAACGTGAGCAGTAATGTGTCTGTCGGCTGGTTTATCGACTACTGCCGTCAGAACAGCGACTATACAGAGGAACTGACCCTCCGGGAGGATGAGATGTACAACAACTACTTCTCCGAGATCTACGGAGAGATCAGCGGACCCGAAGAGCGCAGCGAGCGCATGAGAAAGCTGAGTCCCGAAGCGCAGAGTGCCTTCGCCAAGCGCGAGTACGTAATAATCGCGAATTATCTCAGCGCGATCTTCCTCAACTCCGACTACGAGAAGCTCTACTGCATAGATATCAGCGAGGGCAACTCGGGATTTGTTTTCTGCGACGCCGTCAAGACGGAGGTGTCCGACGAGGCGCTCTACAAGTACGCTGTCACCGGCACCCGCTGGGATTACAGCGCCGACGATCACCCGGCTGTGAAGGAGCTGAGATCCGGCAGCGGTGACGAGATAGTTTTCGAGGTGGCCTCTCTCGACAGCAGCAGAAAGACCAACAGCTATATAGGTTATCTCCCTCTCGGGCGCTCCGGCGCCGCGCTCTGCATAAGCTACGACTGGACTCCCCTGCAGAGCGAGCTGATGCGCAAGGTCGTGAGACTGATCGTATTCATCCTTATCGGTATGCTCGTTACCTGCACGATGATACTGCTGTTTCTGCGGAAGGTGGTCATCAAGCCGCTCTCGAGCGTTCAGCTGACGCTCCGGGATTACTGTGAGAACAAGGACAGCGAGGCAGCTGCGGCACATCTGAAGCAGATCACGACACAGAACGAGATCGGCGAGGTCTCCGGCGATGTAAGAGAGCTCGTCAGGGAGATCGACAAGTACACCGACAACCTCAAGAAGCTGAGCGCCGAGGTAATGGAAGCTCTTGCGCACACCATAGATGCCAAGGACAAGTACACCAACGGTCACTCCTTCCGGGTGGCGATCTATTCGAGGATGCTTGCCAAGGAGCTTGGGCTCTCCCCCAAGGAGCAGGAGGATATCTACTACATGGGTCTGCTGCACGACATAGGAAAGATCGGCATACCCAACGCGATAATCAACAAGACCTCCCGTCTCACCGACGAGGAATACGAGATCATTAAGAAGCACCCTGTTTTCGGCTACGAGATCCTTTCCGAGATCAGGAGCATGCCCGAGCTTTCGGTCGGGGCGAGATACCATCACGAGCGCATCGACGGTCGGGGCTACCCCGACGGTCTCAAGGGTGAGGAGATACCCTACATGGCGAGGATAATCGCGGTGGCGGACAGCTATGACACGATGACCTCCAACCGCAGCTACCGTGAATATCTCCCGCAGGATGCGGTGCGTGAGGAGATCGAGAAGAACATAGGCACGCAGTTCGACGAAGCGCCTGCGAGAGCCATGCTGAAAATAATGGACAGAGACAAAGACTATATGCTGCATGAATGAGTCCTCGGCGCGGACGGCGGTCCTCGGCGCGGACGGCGCAGTTCCGCCTTTGGTTTTTGGAGTACAGAAAACAACTTTTTGTTTGACGGCGGTCCTCGGCGCGGACGGCGCGATTCCGCCTTTGGCTCTGTTGTTAATGAGATACGATAAGGCGCTGCGCCCTGTGATCTGAGGGTGCGGCGCTTTTTTTGTGTCAGCAGGGGGCGGTGTTTGGGCGAGTATTACTCGCCCGCGGCAGACAGCTTGATTTTTGCCGGCAAAAATGATATAATGTATTAAGGCAACACCGCACAACCACCGGCTAACGCCTTTGTACATCATCCGCTTGCATATTTTCCGTCATATTACCCAAATTCTCCTTGCCTTGCGCCAGCAAGGCGGCGTCGAATTTAGGCAATCTGACGAAAAATCTGACT
>JAFXVY010000077.1 GCA_017534595.1 Ruminococcus sp. | reverse complement strand
CGATGCCCGAATGGGCATACGCCCGCGTAGCGGACACCATAATTGTGCAGTGTGCATTGTGCATTGTGCATTGTGCATTGCTACAAATTATCGTTTGTAGCAATACACAACCGAATTGGGATAAAAATAAATAAAGGAGTCAGACGAAATGCCTATAAAGATACCGGACAATCTGCCTGCCTATTCGGCGCTTATAAACGAAAAGATCTTCGTTATGCCCGCAGACAGAGCCGATCATCAGGACATCCGCGATCTGAAGATCGCTATTGTAAACCTGATGCCCGACAAGATCACCACCGAGACGCAGATACTGCGTCTGCTTTCCAATACCCCTCTGCACGTTGACATCGACCTTGTGCAGATGAACCACATCTCCAAGAACACTCCGCAGGAGCATATGCTGAAATTCTACAAGTCCTTTGACGAGATCAGGGAGGACCGCTACGACGGCCTGATCGTCACGGGAGCGCCTGTGGAGCAGATCGACTTCAGGGACGTTGACTACTGGGACGAGCTCTGCGAGGTCTTTGAGTGGTCGAAGCGGAACGTTTACTCCACCGTTCATATCTGCTGGGGAGCGCAGGCGGCGCTGTTCTATCACTACGGCGTGCCGAAGTACGATCTGCCGAAAAAGATGTTCGGAAACTTCAAGCATCACATCACCTCGCCGGCCTGCTCGCTGTTAAAGGGGTTCGGGGACGTGTTCCACTGTCCGCACTCGCGGCATACCGAGGTAAGGCGGGCGGATATTGACAGGGTCCCGGAGCTGATAGTGGCGGCTGAGAGCTACGAGGCGGGGGTACACGTAGTATCCGACAGGACAGAGCGGCAGTTTTTCCTGTTCGGGCACTGGGAGTACGACAGGGACACCTTATCGAAGGAATACTTCCGGGATAAGAAGAAGGGGCTGGAGATAGACGTACCTTATCATTATTTCCCGGACAACGATCCGAGCGAGACGCCGATCTTCAACTGGAGCTGCTCGGCAAATCTGATGTATGCGAACTGGCTGAACTACTGTGTATATCAGAAAACGCCGTATGATCTGGCGGAGCTGGTGCCGTTGGGAGAAGACAAATAAATAGCTGCAAGAACCATCGCGACAGTGAAACGGGGTCAGGGGGACCGAGTCTCCTTGACCCCGTTATGCTGTCGTTTTTTGCTTTGCTGCTTTGTCATAAATCCTCTCTCCCCCTCATATACTCGTCTTAGCAAAGCAAATCTATGTAATGGAGGATCAGTCAATGCAAAAGATCAATGCCCCGCTCCGTGTAATGAAAATGAACTGCGTCTCCCGCGTGCCCGGGTTCGACCAGTCGTTTGAACAGGCAGTCGAGAAAGATTTCGTCCTGCCCGACTATTGCCCCGATGTGTTCAGGATCCTTAAATGCCGCGTCGAGCCGAGGATACTGTCTCACAGCATCAACGGCTCCAAGCTCACCGTCGAGGCCGAGGCCGCCGTAAGAGTGCTCTATCTGTCGGATCAGAACGGCAGGATCAACGTCCTCGAGCATAAGCTCGGCTTCTCCAAGACCTTTGACCTGCCCGCAGACGCCCGGTCTCCGCTGGTACGCGCTGCCGCTCGGCTCGATTACGTCAACTGCCGCGTAGTCAGCCGCAGGAGAGTGGACGTCAGAGGCGCATTCACGGTAAGGGTGCGCGTGACGAACGAAGCTTCATCGGAGTTCATCACCTCCGCCGAGGGCGCAGGCATACAGCTGCGCAAGTCAAACACCCTCTGCCCCGCCAGACGCTTCACCGCCTCCAAGCGCGTGACCGTCATCGAGGAGCTCGAGCTGGGCGGTGCGAAGCCCGCAGTGGGGGCGGTGCTCAGAAGCAGCTGCTCTGTCTCACAGACCGAGCAGAAGGTCATCGCCGGAAAGCTCATCACCAAGGGCGAGGCGACAGTTTCGCTGCTCTATACCCCCGCCGGCGACGGCTCCCCCGAGGCCATGCGCTTCGGCATACCGTACAGCCAGATAATCGACATCGAGGGGATCGACGAGAGCTGCGCCGTGGATATCGAGACCGTCTGCGCGGCATGCAACATCCTGCCGAGGGCGGAAGAGCCGGAGCGGATGGAGTGCGAGCTGATACTGCTCATCAACTGCGAGGCGGTGAAGTATGAGAGCTGCGAGGCCGTCACCGACGCATTTTCGACAACCTGCTCCTGCACCTGCGAGCCCTCGGAGACGCCGCTCGGAAGTGTACCCGTGCGGCTGAAAGAGAGCTTCCGCCTGAACGGTGAGCTCACCGCTCCCGACCCGGGGATAGGCTCGGTGATCTCCGCGTGGGGCGAGACCTCAAGCGTTTCGGTGCGCGAGGAGAACGGCAAGAGCATAGTCTCCGGGAGCCTGACGGTCAGCGCCGTGGGCACCGATACGAACGGGACGGCGCTCTGGCTCGAAACGGATATACCGTTTGAGTACGAGACCGAGGGCGGGCTCATACCGGAGGCGGAGGTCTCGGGAGGGGAGTGCAGCTTCCGGCTCACGGAGCGCAACAGAGCCGAGGTGGAGTGCGAGCTGACAGTTACCGGGATATGCTCCGCGCAGGGAGATATAATACCGCTGCGCTCGCTGGAGGTCGGCGAGCCGGAGGAAAGACCCGGAGGCCGGCGCTGCGCCGTAACGCTTTGCAGAGTCGGCCCGGGCGAGGAGCTGTGGGAGCTCGCCAAGCGCTGCCGGACATCGGTGAGCGCAATAACAGAAGAGAACGATCTTGCCTCCGATAAGACGGAGGCCGGCGGGATGCTGCTGATCCCCATGATCGACTGACGGAGGAAACGGCTATGAATACTGAGATCTACAACGACATCGCACAGCGCACCGACGGCGCGGTCTACATCGGAGTCGTCGGCCCGGTAAGGACCGGAAAATCAAGCTTTATCAAGCAGTTCATGGAGCGCTTCGTCATCCCGCGGATAGACAGCGACTACCGCCGCGAGCGGGCAGTGGATGAGCTGCCGCAGTCTGCGGGCGGCAGGACGATCATGACCACCGAGCCAAAGTTCATCCCTGAGGAGGCGGTGGATATCTCCCTCGAGGGCGGGACTTCAATGAGCGTCCGGCTCATCGACTGCGTCGGCTACATAATACCCTCGGCGGCAGGCTACATAGAAAATGACGCTCCGCGAATGGTAATGACGCCCTGGTTCGACAGCGAGGTGCCCTTCAATATGGCAGCCGAGGTCGGCACGCGAAAGGTCATCACAGAGCACTCCACCGTCGGCTTGGTCATCACTGCCGACGGCTCCTTTACAGACCTCCCCCGGGAGGAATACGAGGAGTGCGAGGAAAGGGTCATCGAGGAGCTGCGGGAGATCAACAAGCCCTTTGCGGTGCTCTTAAACAGTGTTTACCCCGAAAGCGAAGAGGTCTGCGAGCTGGCGAAGAAGCTGTCGGAGAAATACGGCGTGTCAGTGATACCGGTCAACTGCCTCGAGCTCGACGAAGAGGGCATCACGAAGATAATGGAGCAGGTGCTCTACTCCTTCCCGGTAATGGAGATCGGCATCGAGCTGCCGGGGTGGATAAACACTCTGGCAAAAGACCACTGGCTGAGGTCGTCGGTCTACTCGCAGATAAGGTCTGCGGCCTCGGGACTCAACACGCTGAGAGACGTCCGTAGCTTTGCGGAGGCTGTGGGTCGGAACGAGTACATCGAGCGCTGCACTGTGGTCTCGGCAGACCCGGCAAAGGGCAGCGCCGTGATCGCCGCGGAGACGGACAGCTCGCTGTTCTTTAAGATCATCGGCGAGGCGGCGGGGCTGAATGTCGAGAGCGAGAGCGATCTTCTGCCGCAGATACTGGAGCTTACCCGTATGCGGGAGCGCTACCGCAAGTTCGCGCAGGCGCTGAGCGACGTTGAGGAGACGGGCTACGGGATAGTGATGCCGTCCATTGACGAGCTGACGCTGGAGAAGCCGCAGGTGATAAAGCAGGGCGGGAAGTACGGGATACGCTTGCGTGCGCAGGCGCCGTCGATACACATCATGAAGGCGACGATCAACACGGAGCTTGCGCCGATCGTAGGGTCGGAGCAGCAGTCGGAGGATCTTGTGATGTACATGATGAACGACTTTGAGAACTCGCCGGAGAAGATCTGGGACTCCAACCTGTTCGGGAAGAGTCTGCACGAGCTTGTGAACGAGGGCTTGCACCGGAAGCTGTCGAAGCTGACGCCGAATGCGAGATCGAAACTCGGGGAGACGATAGAGCGGATGATAAACGAAGGGTGTTCGGGGCTGATCTGTTTTATACTGTGACAGAAGCCCCGCAAAAAGAAATGACCCGGACACGGCAGCGAAATTTCCTCGTTTCGCTGCCGCGTTCGGGTCTGTTGCTTTTTTAGTTTATCCTTACCCCCAACAAACAACACTCTCCGCCCATCGTTACGGTCAGAGTGTCGCCGGTGACGGCTTCGGTGAGCTTCGCGGTGTATTCACCGAAATCTTCATACCCGTCGGAGGGCGCGATCTTTACTGTGAGCTCGCTGTCGCCGAGGGTGAGCTTTATATCCCTCTCTCCGATCAGAGATGAGGCTGTAATGGTGATCTCGCTGATCCCCTCGGTGGGGATCTTCTCAAACACTGCCTTGCACGGCCAGCCTCTGAAAAGCAGATAGCTCTTCTTGTACTTCTTTGAATATTTCACCGTCGTGCCGAAAGACCTGTCGCAGGTGATCGCGTCGAATTCCGCCGGCCTTACGGCGATGTGCTCGCCCTTTACCGGCAGCGTGTACTCGCACCGGATGTCCTCGGAGGAGGAGCCCGCCATAAGCACGCAGGTGAACGCTTCGTTTATCATCTTCCCGGCGTGCAGATCGTAGACACGGAAAACGTGGGAGGGAGCTTCGAGCGTCACGCGCCTGCTCTCGCCGGCCTTGAGAAATATCTTTGTGAAGGCGCAGAGCTTTTTCAGAGGTCTGCTGACCTCGGAATCCTTGGCGCGGAAGTAAAGCTCCACAGTTTCGCCGCTGTCGTACTGCGAGGTGTTCGTCACCGTCAGCTCGGCACGGATACCCTCGGCGGTCTGCTCGGCGGTAAGGTCTGCGTACTCAAACTCGCCGTAGGTCAGGCCGTGCCCGAACGGGAACAGCGGCTTGCCCCGATAGTAGAGGTAGGTCGTGCCCGAGGTCTCGATATCGTAGTTCATGATCGAGGGGAGCTCGTGCTCCGAGCGGTACCAGGTCAGCGGGAGCTTGCCGGAGGGCGGGTTCTTGCCCCTGACCGTCTCCGCGACGGCTCTGCCGAGGAACTCCCCGGCGTGGGATGTCCACAGGGCCGCGCCGGAGTATTCCTCCCCGGCGTCGAGGGAATAGGGGTAGCTCGAAACGATGACGAGCAGGGTGTTCGGGTTGTGCATCGCCATTTTGAAGGTCATACCCTTCTGGATGTTCAGAGAAAGGGTGCGGCGGTCGTAGCACTCCTTGGCTGTCTGGGTCGGGTGATTGCCGACGCAGTAGATCACAAGATCGTTTCTGTCGGCGATATCGGCGGCACGCTGCTCGCCGGAGCTCTCGATGCTTATGCGGAAGCGCATATCCTCGCAGACCGCGCGCTGCGGCGTAAAGGAGAGATTGCCGTCGCTGTCGCAGCAGAGGCGGCGGTGGTCGAGGAATTCTTCGATTATTGTCTTGCCGTCCAGCTCGAAGAGGTTGAAGGTCTCGCGGGTGAACCAGTCGTATATGCGCCTGTTATGCAGCGCGAGGGTACCCTCGTCGGTCATCCTGACATAGCGGCCGCAGGCCACGGAGAAGAGATTTTTCCAGTTCTCGCCCCAATCCTGGAGCTCGAAGATCTCGCTCTGCGTTACCCGCTCGGCGTCGGCCTTGACGGTGCCGTCCGGTTTGGCGGAGAGATACTTTCCGTTCGGGCAGAGGACGGTGACTCTGTCCCAGAGGGTGTCGTACTCGACGATCGAGCCGGTGTACTCCGCCCTTATGCCATCAAGGACGGTGCCTGTCCTCGGGCTGTAGCCGGTGTACCAGTCCATGAGGTTCTCGTCGGCGAGGGGACCCACAACTGCGATGTTCTCGGGGGTCTCCTCGATAGGCAGCAGACCTCTGTTGGTGAGCATGACTACCTGCTCTCTTGCGGCACGGAGGTTTGTTTCGCGGTGCGCCTCGCAGTCGATGATCTCCTTGCCGATCTTATCAAAGGGGGTCTCGTCGAGCTGACCGAGGCGGAGCCTTGCGGTTATCGTCCTGACAACAGATTCGTCTATCTCGTCCCAGGTCAGCAGACCTTTTTCGAGAGCGCATCTTGCGGCCTTGCGGACAGCCTGCTCCGAGTCGGTCATGATATCGCAGCCCGCAGTGAGGGATACTGCGTAGGATTCGGAAAGGGTCTCGGAGAAGCGGTGCGCGGTGACGTTCTGGGTAAAGTCGCCGCCGTCGCTGACGGCGAACCAGAGCCCCCACTCGTCGCGGAGCTTGGTGCCGAGCTCGGGGTTCATCACGGCGGGGAGACCGTTTATCTCGTTATATGCAGCCATGACGCTGCGTGCGCCGCCGAACCTGATCGGGTTCTCGAATGCGGCGTAGTAGTACTCATGCTTGAGCCTCAGCGGGATGACGGCGTTGCAGCTGCCGCGGTCCTGCTCGTTGTTATTGGCGCAGAAATGCTTGAGTGTGGGAACGGTCATCCAATATCCGTCCTGCTCGCCTGCCATACCGCGGGTATAGGCGGCGGTGAGCTGACCTGCAAGGAAGGGATCCTCGCCGTAGGCTTCCTCTGTTCTGCCCCAGCGGGGGTCTCTGACCATATCGACGGTAGGCCCCCAGAGGCAGAGGCCGCCCTTCTTATCCTGATTATACCAAGCGCGGGCTTCGGTACCGGCGATGCGTCCGAGCTGCTCGAGAAGCTCGGTATCGAAAGTTGCGGCGAGGCCTTCGGGCTGTGGGAAAACGGTAGAATAGTGATCCTTATCCCTGCCGACGAAGCCTCTTGCGACCTCGGTACCGATAAAGAATTCGGGGAGCCCGAGGCGCTCGACGGCGTTATGGTGGGTGCTGAGAAGGCCGAGCTTTTCGTCCTCGGTCATTTGGGAGACGAGCTCCCGGGCTCTGAGGGTAAAGTTATCTTCGTTATGTTCCAATGATATCACTCCGTTCGTTTTGAAATAGGGGTCACACATATGATAGCACATAAATTGTGGGTTGTAAATGAAAAATAATATAAAATAATAAACTTATCGTTGTATTCGGCGGCAGGAAGCAGGGGTATAAAACGCAAAACAAAAAGGGGTCAAGGGGACTCGTCCCCTTGACCCCAAGCCGCTGCCGCATCCGGGTCTTCTCAGCTCTGCGGCTTCTTATATTTCACCGCTAACATCGTCAGATCGTCAAACTGCGGCTCGCTGCCTACAAATGCATCTACCGCTCCGTGTATGGTTCTCAGCAGTTCCTCCGGCTCCGCTTCGCGTACCGAGTTCATGGTGTCTGTCATGCGCTGAAGTCCGAACATCTCTTCGTTCGCTGCCGTCGCTTCGGGTACGCCGTCGGTATAGAGGAACAAGGTGTCCCCCTCGGTGAGCGTGAGCTCGTATTCCTTGAATTTCATTCCCGATCTCGCCCCGAGCGGCACTCCGTGCTTATCCTTGAAAAGCTCGAAGCCGCTCTCACTGTGCCCGATGATCGGGTACTCATGCCCGGCATTCGATGCGGTTATCTTTCCCGTGGATATCTCAAGTATGCCGAACCATACCGTTACAAACATTTCCTGCGTGTTGTTCTCGCAGATAGTTTCGTTCGTCCTTGAAAGCACCTCACGCGGGGTCAGACCTTCCATTGCATAGTGTCTGATGACCAGCTTTGAGATCATCATGAACAGCGCTGCCGGAACGCCCTTTCCGGAGACGTCCGCGATGACGAGGCCGAGGCGGTCGTCGTCGATGAGGAAGAAGTCGTAGAAGTCGCCGCCGACCTCCTTCGCGGGGGTCATGGAGGCGTAGAGATCAAACTCTGTCCTGTCGGGGAAGGCGGGGAATTTGCTCGGCAGCTGCGAGGCCTGTATGCTCTTCGCCATATCCAGCTCGGCGCCGACACGCTCACGCTCTCCGGCAAGGCGGATGTTCTCGTTGGTGTATTGGTCGATCTCGAGGGCGAGGGCGGCGAACTCCTGCGCGAGGACGCCGATCTCGTTCTGTATTCTGATCTCGGACATCCTGCTGATGACGGGGCCGCTCTCCTTGGTCTCCATATACTCGACGACGCTGTGCTTTACGGCTTCGAGAGGCTTTATGGCCTTGCGGTATATGAACAGCAGCAGTATCGCTCCGCTGAGCAGTATGCCTATGATGCAGACGACGGTCATTACCCGCAGTGCGACTCTCATGCCGGAGTTGAAGTCCGACCAGTTATAGGAGATGCCCATGGCGAGCTTATGTACGCCGTCGAGGTCAACGAGGGAATAGCCGACATAATACTTGCCCTTAAAGGGGTAGTCGCTGGTCTTCTCGAAGACGACTTCCTTTTCGCCGTCCCGGAGCTGTTCGAGGGCGGGGTGATCGCTGAGGTCGATATCGTAGCGGTCGCCGAGGGTCTTGTTATTATCGCGGTCGCTGCACTCGAAGATCACGAAGCCGAGGTTATCGTCGGTGATGTCGATGCAGAACACCGATTCATAGTCATAGAAATCCTTTTCATAGTTGAAGTAGGAGACATAGGCGCTGTAAAGGGCCCGTGCCATGAGGTTGCGGTCGCTCTCGGGGTATTTGTCGGAGGTGAAGAATTCCTTGTCATTCAAAAAGGTCTCGTAGTTATCTGAGTTCTCGATCATAAGGGTCTCCTCATCGGAGAGAAGCTCGGAGCAGACCTTGGGATTAGCCTCCCAGTAATTTATGACGGTGGCTATATTCTCGGAATTGTAGACGAGCTTTGCGTTCTTGAGCTTTTCGGCCATGTTTTCGTTTTTGGCGTTGAGGTATACGTCAACTGTCCCGCGGTAGATTATGGTTATGTTGATAGCTATGACCACGACGAAGAGTATACCGACGATAAGTCCTATCTGGACGAGCAGCTTTCGGCTGCGCTTCTGTTTGTTTTCCATAAGCAGGCTCCTTGAGCTGAGCGGAAAGTGTACCCGCATCGAAATCGAATTGAAAAAACTACCATTTATAATCGGGTCGCTGCGGCATAAACTACTAAGGCAAACCCGAAGAATCAAAAAAAGGAGTGTTCGTAATGAAAGGCATCACAACTCAGCAGGGCAGAGATACCCTCAACCGCTTCAAGATGGAAGCCGCAAGCGAGGTAGGCGTTAGCCTCAAGCAGGGCTATAACGGCGACCTTACCTCCCGCGAGGCCGGTTCCGTCGGCGGACAGATGGTCAACATGATCTGTCCGGAACGACGACCGCAGCGCTCCCCCTTACGGACGTAGGAAAAGTCCGAAGAAAGGCCGGTTTTGAGCTTTATCTCGAGTTTCATGCTGTTCCTGTTCACAGGGATGACATCTATCCTGTCGATGATGGTGCGGGCGAGCTCATCCGCCTGCTGTCTGGACATATCCCCGTCGGGGCGGTACATGGTGCGGAAATATTTTTCTATCTTTCGCATCTCTGATGCGTAGTCGGCTTTTTCTTCAGCCTGCTTTTCGGCTTTGGCGATATCCTCCTCAAACTGTGAGATCAGCAGGTTGGACTTGTCATTCCGATCTTTGAATTCCTCGCGCGAGATGACACTGTCCGTATAGAGATCAAGCAGCTTTTCGCGCCTGGCTTTTTCCTTTTTCAGAGCAAGCTTCATGGTGTCGATCTGTATGCGGGTGTTCTTCTCGACGGAGGTCTCCTTGCAGACCCGGAGGAATTCCTCCGCATAATGCCTGATATCTCCGGCGACATATTTGAAATGCTCGGAGATCATCTTATAGAGCTCGTCCTCCATTATGGCAAAGGACAGGCAGGATCCTGCACCGGTGCGTCGCTTCTCGGAACAGATCCACTGATAGACCGGCTTGCCCTGAGAGACCGAGTTGGAGTAGCTTGTCCGCCAATAGGGGACGCCGTGGGCACGGCACCATATCTTTCCGGTGAACACGCTCTTGTCCTTGAAGGAGCGGGTGCGGCTCTTTATGGCGCGGCTGCGTTCCCGGAAGATCTCATTGGCTCTGTCCCAGAGCTCCTCGCTGACTATTGCGGGGACTGTCTCGCCGCTCTCGTCCTTATAGGTTATCCATTCCGATTCGGGCAGGAAGCGCTGTTCGCGGGTGCGGTAGTCAACGATCTTGACTTTGTTGCCGCAGTACCAGCCTTTATACTTGGGGTTCTGAATTATGCCGTTTATCGTGTTGTGGTGGATGCGGGTACCGTTTCTTCCGCGGTAGCCTTCGTCATACAGGATGCGTTCTATCTTGCGGGAGCTGTACTCTCCCGAGGCGTAGAGCTCGAATATCTTTCTGACCATTACCGCTTCTTCCTCATTGACGACGAGGCGGCAGTCCTCTTTATCATATCCGAATATGCGGCTGTTGCCGAGGACGTTCCCGCTCTCTATCGAGCGGCGGTGTCCCCAGCGGACACGCTCACTGAGCTTGCGGACTTCATCCTCCGCGATAGAGGACATTATCCCGAGACGGAGCTCGGCGTCGGGGTCGAGGGTGCAAAGATTATCGACCTGAAAGAATACGCCGACTCCTGCACGCAGAAGCTCCCGCGTATAGGAGAGGCTGTCTATAACGTTCCTTGCAAAGCGGCAGATCTCTTTGGTGAGCACAAGATCGAATACTCCGGCCTTGCCGTCACTTATCATCCTCATGAAGTTTTCGCGGTTCTCGGCCGACTCGCCGCGCACACGGTCAACATAGCCTTCGACGTAAGTCCAGTTGGGGTTGCTGTTGATGAGCTCGGTGAAATAGGTGATCTGATTTTCTACGGAGTTCTCCTGCTCTTCCTTTTTGGAGGATATACGGGCGTAGTAGGTCACTCTTATTTCGAGATCAAATATGGTGAGGCGTTCTGCACGCATACGGTTGGAGCACTCATAGATATCCATATTTACCTCCGATATAATAGAGTGTACGCAGGGTTTCCGGGGCGGAGTTTTCAAGTATGATTGTACCATACCGAAGAGGAGTTGTCAAGGTTTGACAAGCAGCAGAGTAAAAAGCGGTGTTGCCTTAAGTATTGGCGGGAAAGCGGGAAGTGATACAGGCAGGGGAGCGAATAACCTCCGCTGCGGTGACAATAATCCGGTAAAGGAGGGATTTGCGTGAACACAAAGAGAGAGGATCCGCCCGGGCTCAAGCTGAAAAAGCAGACCTTCGAGGCCTGGGCGCGGCTCCTGCTCAAAGAGGGGCTGATAGACGAGGGCCATTGCAGCAGGATGATCGAGGCGATCGCTAAGCTCAGGAACTGAAACTGAGACAAAGAAAAGCCCGACCGGTGCCGGGCTTTTTCTTTTTGCATTATCATCGCTGCGATGATGCTCAACATGAAGCTCGCACTCGGCGTTATGCATTTGTGCAGCAGGAGGTTCGGGAGCGGAACGGAGGAATGCAGACAGACCAAATAAAAAGACGATATTTCCATATTTTATGAATAAAAGTCCTTGACAAATTTGTTAAAATGGTGTACAATTATATTATCTAAAGGTGCGTATTGTAAACTTTTGGTGAATTTTTACAGAAAGGGATGGCGGCATTATGCTGAAATTGTATCCTTTGGTCAATGGGCAGCAGCAGGCGGGCTATACTCTTTTATACCTTTTTATATGTAAACATTCGCATTCCGGGGGATAAGTGTCTCCCGGGGAGTGCGTTTTTGTTTTTTCACATTTCATTTATGAAAGGAAAGTGATAATTGTGTTTAAGAATTTGAGCTACAACCTAAAACGAGCTGTAGCCGGACTTTGCGCTGTGCTTATTGTGGGAGGTGCAGTGCCGATGCAGCCCGTGGCGGACTTCTTAAAGAGTACGTTCACGTTTGAAGTTGCCGCGACAGAATACAGCGGTTCCGTTAGTGTTGCTGATCTTCGGGTAGGCGATGTAGTGAAGGGCGGTTCAACTCTTACCGTCAATGGCACATCGTATGTTGAAATATGCCCTATAATTGACGGCGATGAAAAAGATTTTTGCACCTTTTATAAGTTAAGTGATGAAGCCGGTCGGAACTTCCGCGTAACAGGTTTTTATGATGAAACTTCGAGCGGAGACCATTATTATTATATTTTTCTTGAAACAGTTCCTAATGTAATTGTTGACTCTTCTGCTAACGGCCTCATTACTGATGCTGGCTTTACAGGATATTTTGAACCAAAATCACAAGTTACTATTCATTCAAAAGGAAAGCTGACATTCAAGCGTTTGAACAACAAAGGAGTTCAGATTTCCTGGAGCTCTGCCAACTATGCCGAGAGTAAAGATCTTGATAACAATTATACTTACAGCTTCATAATGCCGGAGCATGATCTTTACTTGTCACATGAGCATAATCTTGTCGTAGAGTACAGCAACAACGTTGACGTTCTCTTTGCCGGATGCAGTGACGAGAATTCCGGTATGAAGAAGATCGTAGAAATAGCGGCGCAGGATGACGTATATGATCCTGCAGCTGCGTATGACGGTGCAGCGAAGACCAAAACCGACGGTAATCTTCCCACCGGCGTTCAAATGGCTGTCAGCGATATTTATTATACTAACCACTTATTCCAGCCAGTTGCATTTCCGGGTGGTATTTTCCCTGTGGGAGAGTATTATGCCAATGTGGATGTACAAATTAACGGTGAAGAGTATACGATCTATGATCCGTTTGAGATCACAGCGAAGAGCATCGCGGATAAGGACGGCGACGTTTACGATGTTACCTTCACGGTAACACCTGACGAGCAGGCTTATCAGCATGGTCTTGACAATGCTTTCAGCGTGACCGCAACGTACAACGGCGTTGCTCTCGTTGAGGGTGATAACAGTGACGGCAAGGACTTCACTTATGAGATAACTCCTCCCGCTGGCAAGACTGCTTACAATAACGGTGTTTACACCATTACTGTTACAGGTCACGGCAACTACACCGGCACCCGCACTTTCACCTACAACATCAACGCTGCCGATGTTTCCGAGGCTGTTACCTTTACGACAGAGAACAAGGTATATGACGCTGCGGCTTACGGCGCAAAGACCGATAACGTAAACGGCTACACCATTACCGGAACAGGCGATCTCGCAAACGAGTTCCTCGGTGAGGCCACCAAGACTGTTACCTATTACGCTCTGCCTTACTGCGAGGGAACAACGTTAGAAGTAGGCAAGTTCCTCAAGCCGGGCGTGAGATACAGACACGCGGGCAGTTCAACGATTTACTATCCGAGCGACTCTCAGCCGGGATCGTATGACAGTCAGACTATCGAAGGAACAGACGATCCGGTATATTATGTAGATAAAACTAATGTTCTGGTTTGTGATAATGAATCTGCTGGCTACATAGAATGTGCGAAAGCTGCCGCCCCCG
This sequence comes from Ruminococcus sp., assembly GCA_017534595.1. Taxonomy (GTDB): domain Bacteria; phylum Bacillota; class Clostridia; order Oscillospirales; family Ruminococcaceae; genus FB2012. The sequence continues at coordinate 14,861 of JAFXVY010000077.1, read as the reverse complement.
GACTGTACTGGATGGTCTATTATGCGGACGAAGATCATGTAGATATCAAATGTGTAAGAATAGACAGCAATGTCGATGACTACGCCATTGAAGGTGCTCCCAAGGATGTTGGCCACTATGTCGCAAAGGCTGTAATAGCCAGCGAATCCGGCAACTTCCAGCCCGTTACAAAGTACAGTGAGTTTGACATCACGAAGAAGCCTGTAGAGGTGAAAATGAGCAACTTTGGCGTTACCAATGCCAAGCTTGCCTACACCGCACATTCAAATGCGCAGATACTTGACCCGGATCAGATCGAAATTTACGGCGACGTAAACGGCGCCAAGGTAGAAGAAACAGGTCTTGTAAAGCTGACAAAGAACGGCGAGGCAGTAACAGGCACCTATGCTGACGCAGGCACTTACACCTATGCGATAGATAACACGGTCGCTTCCACCGGTGTAAACGCAAACTACAGCTTCACTATCAGAAATCCCGAGCTGACGATCGCTCCGCTTGATCTGACATATGAGCATGAATGGATCACTTTCACACAGACAAATGCTCAAAAAACGTTTGTTTACGACAGCCTGCCTCACACGGCGACTTTCACGTTAACGAACACACGTATCCCCGGTGCTGTAGAAAACACTAATTATGTTCTCGTTGAAGACACTGATTATACTGTCATTAACGACACAGCCATCAATGTAGCCGGGGCGCCCGACTCCTTCGTTGACGAAAACCGCCAGTATATCGCCACTGTTTTCGGCAAATACGGTTCTAACTATACAGGCAGCTTCACTTTCACATGGGCTATCAATCCTCTGAATCTGTTCGACGCGGATATGACGCTTGCTCCGGATAACGGCGATGATCATCAAGACCAAGCCGATACCGATTATACAGGTGAAACTATCAATGTAACGGAAACTGTAAAATATAAGGTGCATTATGATATGGACAGCGGTGGCCCTGATTCCGATATAGAGGAGACTCTCACACGCTCACCGGACGGAAGCGAGCCCGATTATACTGTTTCCTATAAGAAGAGAGACGAGAGCGACGGCAACTTGCGCGACACATCCAGCATCAAGGAAGCCGGTGAGTACCTCGTTACTGTTACCGCCACTCCGTATTGCAACTACACCGGAAGCACTTCAAGGCTTTATTACGTAAACAAAGCCATCGTTACTCCTCTTAATTTCAAGCTTGCCCTCAACGACACCGTTTACGACGGCGAAGCCAAGACCCTCGCTGATTTCACATTCAGCACCCCCGGCGTCGACGCTGTTTCAGATGAGGTCGTAGCAGGCTATAGAGCTGACGGAGAAGGCGATACAAAGATAACCGATGTTAAGTATTGTCTGCTTGACGTTGACACCGACGGGACCCTTGAAGTCGGCGAGTACATCGCTCCCGGCTCTGTGTACACATTCAATAGTCGCGTAGCCCTGGATGTTACAACTGACCATATTACTTATTGTGTTGTTCCCGATAATTCAACAGGAACCGTTACCATAAGCGCCGACAACACTCTGACAGTCAGCATCCCCGCTCTTGACAATTACTCAAACTCCTTCACTGCACCTGTGGGCTACGTTTGGAAGATCACTGACTACACTGATAATTATCAGGGGTATCCTTATTACAAGTTCCAGCTTGTACCCCTCGCAACACAAAACCTGCTTGTTTTCTCCGAGGGTCTCCCCACTGACGCAGGCTACTATGCAGTATGGTACACTCTTACCAGCACCAACATCAAAGACGCAACTCTTTACGATACCTTCGTTATCAACAAGAGACCCGTTACCGTAACGGCTGATAACAAGAGCAAGGAATTCCTCGGCGCTCCTGTTGAGCTTTCAGCAACTCCCGCAGCATTCGACAAAGGCAACGGCACAGGCGTAGTTGCAGGCGATAACGCACTGCCCTGGAATACTCTGCTGGAAGTAGTAGACAGCGATAACAACGTTGTAATCGACGGTTGGGCAACCAAGTCCGAACAGGATGCGATCAATTATCAGCTTGATGCAGGCACATACAAGATCGTTGCAAAGGCAACAGTTCCCCCATTTTTCAGCAACTACGAAGTAACAGTCAAGCCCGGGACCTACACTGTTGATCCTTACGATCTTGCTGCACACTATTATGTAGATCCCACTGCGGATGAACCCGTTGTTAAGGCTGATCCCGATGTTGCGATCGCTCTTGCACCGTACTTTGACGAGGATTTCGCTCCGGATGAGGGCTATGCGTTCTACTTTAACGGAGAAAAGCACGGCGTGAAGATAGCTGCTACCATCGGAGAGATGCCCGGCCTGAATGTAAGATACAAAGTAGGCGAGACAAGTTTCTATTACGGCCTTACAAACGATGCTGAGCAGAATCTCCAGACCTACGTCCTCGGCGGCGACACCATCCGCAGCTACAGCGGCGAATACTCCGTAGATGTTATGGGCGTCGGCAACTTCACAGGCACCATTTCTAAGCCCTGGACAATAACAGTCGGCGCAGCCACCGGCATAGCGGCATATGGTCCGGAGATGTTGGGTGAAAACACCCCCGTTGTAAAGACTTACGACGGCGGTCAGGTTAGCTATGATGTATTCAATGTCATTCCTCCGTATGATTATGACACAGAAGACCCGACCGATCTTAGTACGTTAGACAATCTCGACGGCTTCGATTTCGTGATCTACACCGGCAACTATCAGAATCCTGAGGTAGAAGTATCATACTATGATCGAGATGGTCTTATGATCGTAGATGATGACGGCGATCCCACTGCACCTGTCAATGCAGGAAATTATACTGTCAAGGTAACAGTTACCGATAAGGAAGCTAACTTCGATCCTCCGATCACAAACATCACCTTCAGACTGATTATTAGGCCGGTTGCAACTCATCTGAGACCCGTTCCTGTCAGCAGATCTTATACCTTCGGTGATGAATTGCCTGTGGCAGAGGACATTGAGTATGCTGAATACGAACGGATCAATACGGGTACAGAAGAGGATCCTTCGTACGAAGATCAGTGGACCTACGACGATTATACCGATAACGCATTCCCGCTTGAGCTTGACATAGAAGCTGAAGATGATGAATCCCTCAAATGGGATGACTTCAAGGCCGATCTTCTCAAGTGCGTTAAGTCCAAAGATGACCCCCTTGGAAATCCTGCTATCCTTCTCTATGTAGATGAAGACTGTGATGAGTATAAGGCTCTCAGGGAAAAATATAAATTCCTCAGAAATTATAGTCTTATATTTGACGAAGCTGTTGTTGAAGTAAATGCAGCAAGCCTCTATGATGTTGAAGCAACAGTTTACGACATCGCTCTCAAGCCTACCGGCTTCACCAATCTCCAGACCGCTCTTGCAAGCCTGACATTTGACATGGCAGACGGCACGACCTACGAGCTCGATCCCGGCGTAGACTTTGTATTCCTCGGCTCGACCTCCAAGAACAAGGCCGGCACCTACACCGTAGAGATCGAAGGCATAGGCAAGTTCAAGGATGGCAAGCGGCTGACGGTAAATGTTGTAGGCATTCAGTTTACAGGTCACACATTAAATCTTGGTGATGCAATAGGGGTTAATTTCTATGTTGATTTTAAAGGCATTGCAGATATACAGGATGCATATGTAATATTCAATTCAAATAGAAATAATAATTTCCGCATCGATATTGAAGATGCCGCAGTTAATAAAACAGAAAGAATTTTTACTTTGCCAATTGCTCCTGCTGAGATGTCTGATGATATTACTTGTGATGTGTATGTAAACGGCGAAATCGTTATATCTGAAACCTATAAGGCAAGGCAGTATTGTGAGACTATGATTGCAAGAAATCCAGCAAATCAGTTCCAGATTAATAGAAAACAAACCTGTATCGCATTACTTAATTATGCAGCACAAGTTCAGTTATTCTTTAATTACAATACCGCAGATTTAGCAAATCAGTATTTAACAAAAAATAATATTGCTTATCAGAAGACCAATAGTATAGTCGATTTTGACGAGATTTTAACTGATGATTATACAAAATACTGGACTCCAGCAGAAAGAGCAAGCTTATTGTCTGATAACGGTATATATGATATTGAGTATACTGGTGCAACTCTAAATCTTGAATCGACTGTTTCTATACGTCATTATTTTAAGGTTAAAGAAGGAACAGTAGAAGAAGCTATTAAGCGTTATAAAGATAGAATAACTATTAACGGAAAAGGTGTATCATTTACCATTAGTAAGTATTCTAATTCAGAATTTGTTGTTGAGACAGATGGTATTAATTCTGTAGATCTGACTAAAGACTCTTTGTTTGGATTTAGCATAGATGGAATAGTAATGTTGGATAAATACTCTATAAATACTTATGCTCGCTCATATTTTGAAAGAGGTACAGAATCCGCAATGAAGAGAGTTGAGTTAGTAAGAAATATGTACTATTATTCTTGCGAATCAAGTAATATGTTTGGAAGATAAAAAGGAGATGAATTGAATTGAAAAAAATGCAATATGAAGAGATAGAGCTTGAGATTATATCTTTTTCCCATGAGGATGTAATCATGACATCAAATTGTGATTTTGATACTACAGATCCTGATTGTCAAGAAGATAGAGGTTAATTGATTGATCTTAGCCACTTACAGGGCAGCCTTACGGCTGCCCTGTTTTTCTTATTTTCAAAAGCATCCCTCCAACATTCCCCACCATCCCTCTCCAACGCCTAAAGGATCATATCACTCTTACTTCTGCACAATTCTCAAAACGAGCGAACACGAATAAAGCAAAGCGCGGACAGGTGCAGCTGTCCGCGCTTTATATATACTGATATTCTGATCATTTAAGCTTTGCGCTCGAAACGGTGAAGGTCACTTCTATCTCATCTTTGCCGCTGAAATCGTAGGTCTCTGTGCCGGACGGGTCGAAGCAGTCTAAAAAGACCATTATCACTCCGTCCTCGTAGGGGGCAAAGCCGCTGATCTCCGCTCGGAGCTCGTCACCGCCGCACTTCACCTTTACCTCCGGGATCTCAGCCGACCTGATATCAAGGTCGGAGGTGTCGTCGTCCATGATCCTGATGCCCATATATGAGAGCCCGTCGATGGCGAGGGGAACTTCGGCATCGTCGCTGCGGCTCACAGTGAAGGTAAAGCTGCCGTTGCCGTTCACGGCACAGGCGTTCGTCAGGTAATCTGCCGCCTCGCCGTCATGCTCGTAGGCAAGGTCGAGATAGGCGTAAACAGGGGAGGCATCCGCGGGGATCGCGGCTTCGCTCTCCTGACCGCCGTTATCGGGGGAGCTTTCCTGTCCGCCGTCGGGGTAGCTTTCCTGTCCGGCGTCGGGGGTACTCTCCCGACCGTCATCCTCAGGGTCGGCGGAGGGCTCTTCGGTATCAGGCTCGCTGTCGGCGCCGATATCCGTCTCGGCTGACGTATCGGGGATATAGCTTTCGCCGTCGGAGATCTTGGGTCTGGTCAGCGCGACCGTCCCGGCAACGATCCCCACGAACAGCAGTGCGAGCACAGGCTTGGTGACCGTATTCAGCAGCTTGGCCTTCTGCTCCGAGCCCTCTCCGAGGCGAGCGACCCTGCCGCCGATAAATGCCATCAGTCTGTCGTACAGCCATTTCAAGCCAAGCGGCCCGAGTACCCCGACCATTACATAGAGTATCTTTATATTGCTGCCGATCCCCCAGAAATACCACTCGGTGCTCTTGAAGGCTTCGGTGTCGAAATCCGTCAGCGCGTGGATGCCGTTGTTTATCCCCATGAGGATGAGGTTTAAGATGTTATAGAACGTGATGTGCAGCCCCATTATCCAGAAGGTGTTGCAGGACATGAAGTTGACGAACCTGCTCTCGCAGACCTGCTTGCCCACAAGCTCCGCGAACGTCAGCCAGAAGAGTATGCCGACCAGCGAGGAGATCATCGGAGTTACGATGTAGGGGCTCGTGAAGCCCGCCATCTCGTCGATGCTGTCAAAGGCGATATCGTAGGCGGCCGGCAGGCAGAGAGTGCGTATCGCGTTCACGAGCAGCAGGAAGAACATCAGCGCGATCTTTCCGGTGCCGGACATAGCCGAATGCTTCTGCTCGAGGCTGTTTCTGTAGATCACGCCCAGCTCGATGAACGGGAAGAAGAACAGGCATTTGAGCGGTATCAGGAACGGCTTGATGCTCTCGGTGTCGTTGTTCCTGGCTATCCAGATCGCCAGCAGATGCAGCCCGAGGAATACAGCGAACATAACGAAGCTGTTCCAGAGCTTCATCTTATCGAGCAGCTTTTTGAGCACCGCGTAGATCATCAGCGAGCAGAACAGCGCGATAACGAACCACATCGGCTCGACGATCGCCCCGAAGGAGCCTGTCGTCACGATCCTCTTGATGACGAATGAGAAGTAATCGGAGGGCAGGGGATCCATTTCATTTCCGAGCTTGATATAGTTAATGAGCTGCTGTACCCCGAAGACCGTCAGCGAAAGCCCGATGTAGGGTATCAGCAGCGTTTTGATCTTCTTTACAAGATACGTCCACAGGTTCGTGGAGCCGTCCACCTTGTTGAAGTAGCCGGAGATGAACACGAACATCGGCATGAAAAACGAGTTGTAGGGCATAAAGTCCCCGAGGATGTTGAACGCCGTGAACGTGTGGTGGTCTGCGACCATGAAAATGCCGATCGCAGACAGCAGCATGAATTTCTTATTGGATTTTGAGCGTTTCTCGCTCATGAAAAACTCCCCCTTGCGCAGCATATCCGCGCTGTTTCTCTAATTATGATATCACAAACGCCGAGGGCTTGTCAAGGAGAAAATATGATTTTCGGCAATTTTACTTCTGCCGAAAAAAAGAGGCTGTTTCCAAAACAGCCTCTGATCATTTTCCGTTCCGCCGGGATCATTTTATTGTGTCAGCTCGCTCAGGCCGGTATCTCATACGTCTCGGCGTAACCCTTCCAGCCGGCAAGGGCGCGGGCGAGAAGTGAGTAATCGGTCGTCGTGACATTTCCGTCGCCGTCGATGTCGGCGGATTCGCAGAGGAAGCTGTAATCCGTCCAGCCGGCAAGGTATCTTGCAAACCACGCAAGATCTGTGGTATCAACAGCGCCGTCGCCGTTGACGTCGCCGTTGGCATAACAGAACGGAGTGCCCGGAGCGGCGGTGCCGTCATAGATGAAGCCGCTTCTCGGAGCAAGGTTCGTCTTGCTGTCAACGTGCATAGCTTCGACCTGATCACGGGTCAGGATAACTTTGTCAAGGTATTTTTTGTCGATAAAGCCCTTATCAGCCAGCTCCCCGAGAATTCCGAGATCTGTATCATTATAATACATGTTCTTCGCATAGCAGGACGGATCAGCTTCCCAGCGGTCATTCTCTTCGTTATAGACAAAGAGCACATCCTTGACCTTTTCTGTCAATTCAGCTTCCGTATAGATCGTTTCAAATTCACCTGTGTCGTAGTTCTCTTCGTAATAATAGTAGTAGATCAGTTCAAAAAACGGCATCGAGCGGACAAGTATATTTGCAGTGGGGTGATCCTCAAAGGTATCGCCGTATGACAGCTTTTTATATCTGTCGATATATCTTCCGTCTGCCCAGCAGTCTTTTGCCCATTTCAGGTCGCCGCTCCAGTATATATTGCTGCCCACTCCGCCTTCGGTAAAGTAAAAATCATCACCATTGTGTACGTCATACCAGTAGTAATAGCCGGTGCCGCTGTTGCCCTTTACCCATGCGCCGGGGGCGACGGTAGCATAGATCTGTTCCCAGGTCAGCTCGTCATCGTGCGGGATATCATCCTCGATATTGGCCGTCCGGTAGGTCTTCTGGAGCTCTCTGAGCTGTTCAAGAGAGGTCGCTTCGCTGTTTTTGAAGGTGTAGCGGTGGGCTATCTTATCCTTGGTTATGCCCTGTCCCTCTCCGCCGCCCTGACCGCCGAAAGACTTGGTCTTGCCTTTATAGGTCACGTCGATAAGGTAGTGAGAGTCTTCGTTCCATTTATAGGTGATACTGCTGTCCATACGCTTTGCCGCAGTTGCTATAAATGACGGGAAACCGATGGATGTAAGGAAGTAGGGGAACAGATAGGTGGCTAACAGGTCCCGGTCATCCTTCCTGTCATAAGGGCTGACAATACACAGCCCCTGATCTACATAGTGTGCGACTTCTGCTCTCCAGTAGTCGCTGCAGCGGTAGAGCTCACCCCTGACATACGCCCCGCTGTAAAGGGACTCCTTATCCAGCCCTGTCTGTAAGGCGCTGAGTTTATCGAAAAAAGTCTTGCCCTTTGCATATTTGTTGATGATGTAGTCGAACTTATCCACAAGCTCAGGAACGGTCACGGTTACATCTGTATCCTCCCAATCACTGCACCAGCCGGAAATCGCGTCATAGTCGAGCCCCCTCTGGAGCACCAGTTCTCCGCCGTCAACGTTGCCGCTTGTGCAATCAAAAATATAACCTCCGTTCACTCTGAGGGTCTCGGTATTCTCGTAGTCCACATCTTCTAACGGACCTATTGAAAAGTGACTGATAACGCAATTGTAGGAGTTTTTTTCCTTATATTTGCTGGACTTGTCAATAAACCGGAATGACTCGGGATCCGGGTTATCTGTCTTGATATAGAAATAATAATTTAAGGGTGAGACCAGCGGAGTAACTGTGTAGGTGTAATCGGTCACATCCTTTGTGCCCTCCGCGCTTGCGGACATCATAAACAGCTTACTGCTGTCGGGCAGTGAGAGGGGGACCGTCAGCATAACGGCAGCGGCGAGCGCAGCCGAGAGCATTTTTTTCAATTTCATATCAATACTTCCTTTGGTTTTGGTATTATATTAGTATTCTATCACATAATTAGATAAAAATCAATGCTTTGTGAAGATGTTTTTTACTTTAGCCTATTGAAATAAGTTGTGTTATAATAAACTCGTATAGTTATATCTTTAAACTATAAGGGGTGCATAAATATGACAACTATGGGGAGAAGTACGTTTACGAAGCGGCTGGCGGCGGTCATCATGGCTCTTGCCATGCTTATACTGTCCGTGCCGGCGGTGGATCTTACCGCTTTTGCGTAAAGGAGTTCAGGAGCAAGGCATAAACCAGATCAACGAACAGATCCAAAAAAAGCAGTCTGTACGAAATGCAGACTGCTTTTTTTGTATGTCAGATCGGGGAAGCAACCGTTATATCCTCTGTTAAAAAGCTACCGTCCCCCGGATAAGCTCCGCATCCTCGCTCTGACCCTTGGACTCTAAAAATCCCGCATAGCTTTTCAGCAGCTCGAGGATCACCGGGTGCTCCTCCGCGAGCCCGGTCGCGATGCTCAGATCGCGGCGCTTGCAGCAGTTTGCGAACAGCTGCTCGGCGATGCTGTTTACATCGAATCTCCTTGTCTTTTCATATTGGCTCACATCGCTTGCAACTCTGATTTTTCTGACCTGCGGTATCCTGACTCTCAGCAGCTCGGCGAGCATTCCGGCTTCCTTTTCAAAGTCACCGGCCAGACGGTATAGCTCCGCGAGCTCTCTTTCGGTCTCCAGACCGATAAACTCTCCTTTGCCGCGGCTGTCGCCCTCCTGCTTTTTGGTGATCTCATAATATCTCTCGGTCAGCCGGACAGCTTCCCGAAGATCACCGAGCCTCGCACATACCGCTGCCAGCTCATGCAGATGGCTCTGAGCGTCGGGAGGCATTTCTTCGTCGGAAAATCTCCTGCCCTCGTCCTCGCAGACATCCTCAAGTATCCTGCGGCGGCGAAGGTGATCCTCCTGCTCGGCGCACGCCCGGAGTATCTTTGCCAGAAGGAAGCCGGCCTTTCCGTAGTTCGTCGCATCCCTCTCGCGCTTGTATTCTTCAAAGCAGCGGTCTGTTTCCTCGGCTGTCATACAGGCGCCGCTGCTTTTCTGAGGCGCTGCACCGAGGCCGGGTTTCCCCGCTTCGTTTCTTTCTATGAGCTTGAGTATCCACAGGGTCTTCCTGTGATCTTTTCCCAGCTCCCTGCACCTGTTCTCGTAGGTCTCGCGCAGTATCTCCCCGCGGAGCTTCGCCGGGATATGGCTCAAAGTATTCACGCTTGCAAATCTGTCATATCCGGCGGCTATGCTCACTCCCCGCTCATTCTTTTCTCTGCCGTACCGTTTATACGCAAGGAAGAACAGCCGCTCCGACTCCCTGTATCTTTCAGCCGGAGTTTCGCAGGTCATCGTTATGAGCTTTCTTCTGAGATCGAGCATAAAAATGTCATCCTCACGCATGACCCCGGATGCGAGCTTCATACACTTCTCAAGCATATCCCGCTTCTGTCCGTTGCCGAGCGACTCATCGTTGAGCGCGACCTCGTACATCAGCCGCAGAGTTTTCTCATCACTCTCGCCGAAAGTCTTGGTGCTGTATTCGAGCTTCTTTTTCAGCCAGTACATAGCGTTGGCACTGTACTTCGAGCGAAGTGCGGACCTGCTGTTATAGCCCTTGTAAGAGTAGATATCAAAGAGCTGTTCTATCGCCCGGATATCTCCCGCCTCGCCCGCTATCGACAAAAGCTCGATACCGAGCTCGCGGTGTATCTCCACATCGTATCCGTTGAGGTACGCCATACCGAGCAGATAGAAGCGCTCGGAGCAGTCGCTGATGTTCCTGATATAGTTCCCGATATGATCTGACAGCACCTTGAACAGCCGCTTTTCGTCATCGCAGACTATGATCTCGGGTATGCCCTGATAATTCTTTTCAAGCAGCTCCCTGCTCACGGCGATGACCTCTATCGGCAGCACCGGCTCAACAGGCACGATGGGCATCTCGGCTTCTCTTGCCCGCGGATATTCCACCCGCTGAACATAGTTCATCTCGTCGAGCTCATTTCTTTCGAGCAGCGACGGAGTGACCAGCAGCATGAACAGCTTGCTCTTGTCCATAGCCTCCTGAATCGACTGATCAAAGCTCTCCCCGGGAACAAGATATTCGTCATACCAGATCGCTATGCTGAGAAATGTGCGGTTGTCGTGTATCCGCCTCATAAGCTCGTTGGCAAGCTTTCTGTCCTTCTTGCGGTAGGATAGGAAAATGTAGGCGTCGAACTCCCGGCGTATCTGCTCCATAGTGGCATCGTCCAGCAGGACGCGGTCAAGAAAATCTTTCAGCTTCTTCTTGTAGGGTACACCCGTCGTATCGGTGAGTGTACGGTCAAGATACTGTAAGGAACCGAAATGCAGATTGTACCCCGGCAGATCCCCGGCACCCTCCTCGACCACAACGGGAAGGATCCTGATGCCCTGCGAAAGCGCAAAAGGCAGTTCGGTATCTATCGCGGTACAATGCTCCGCAAGAAGCTTTCCCGTCACCGGATACACAAAAAGGTTCATCGCTTCGAGATCCGTCTCACTGCCCTCCGGCAGCGCCTCGGACATATCCCTGCGGTAAAAGATCACGCAGTTGTGATCAGCGAAAATATCCTCGCAGATGATCTCAAAGCTCTCTGACATATCATCGGGATGACAGGTAAAATAGACCTTCGGTTTCCCTTTTATGGGAGCGTCATCTTTAGATTTATACAACAGCTCGTTCAATTTTTTCATCTCCTTCTGAAGTGCTTTTTACTCTCTGATCATTATACAACATTTTGATCATTATTTCAACTGCTGCATAAATATCTGAATTACTATGAATGCAAAGATGTTTGTTCGATTTGTCTTACCCTAACGGCGGAATATATGCGTATTGCACAAATATTTCCGCGTCCTTCGCACGCTGGAACGGTTACACCGAAACGTATCTTCTGACTGTGAAGGAGTTCAGAAGCAAAGCATAAACCAGATCAACAAAGCAGTCTGTACGAAATGCAGGCTGCTTTTTTGTGCGTCGGCGTGTCAGCCTGCGCCGAGCAAAGCTCCCCCCGCCCTGCGCAGATACGTTTCCAAAGTCTGCCGGACGTCTTCGGGGCTGTCGGTCATGCCGCGGTGGATCCAGAGGGCGATGACGTTCCAGATCGCACCGATGTTCAGCGCCATGAGATAATCCGAGTCGAGACCCTCGAACAGCGCGACAAATGGGTTGCGCTCGGTGAACAGCGTGCTGTGGAGCTGCGGCGCCGTCTCGTTGATGACCTGCAGCGGGACGTGCAGCATGGCGTTTTTGTCGAGCAGCAGGAGCAGGCCGCGGTGCCTGTCGGCGAAAGCGAAGATAGTTGTCAGGACATCTGCGCGGGCTTCGTTGACGATGTCGAAATACTCCCGGAATATCCCGCGGATATACGAGAGGAGCACATCGTCCTTTGAGTCGAAATTGCGGTAGAAGGTCTTGCGTGCGAGCCGCGCCTCAAGTATGATCTGCTTGACGGTTATCTCGCAGTAAGGGGACTTTTTCATCAGCGTAAAGAGCGCTTCGGTTATCTCGGCCTTTGATCTTACCGCCGAGGGGTTGTTTGATCCGTTCATGGCGTACCTCCCAAGTGACACATTTTTGCAGGATAGTGTATCTTTCGGTTTTTGTATTGACATCTTCCGATTTCTATTATATCATAAAAGCACAAAAGATACAAGTGTGTCACTTGTAAAAGGAGGAAAAAATTATGAAAGAATATCTGCTTCTGTTACCGATCATCTTTATCTTTCACGATATGGAGGAGATCATCGGCTTCGGCTGGTTTTTCAGGCGCAACCCCGAGCTGTTCCGCCGCCACCCGAGGCTCACCGCGACCTACCGCGGCTTTACCAACGAGGGCTTTGCCGCCGCGGTCTATGAGGAGTTCATACCGTTCTTCGGGGTGACACTGCTTGCCTACTATTTCCCGGGCAGGGTACTCTATGCGCTGTGGTTCGGGATGATGCTCTCGCTCACCGGTCATTTCATCGCGCATATAGGTATCTGCGCCTATGTCGGGAAGTTCATACCCTCGCTGATAACGAGCCTGATCTGTCTGCCGGTGAGCGCGGTCATACTTGTGAAGACCTCGGCTCTGATGACCTTTGACGCGCTGACGGTATCCCTGAACGTTATGGCCGTCCTTGCGATGATGCTCAACATGAAGCTCGCACACGGCGTTATGCATCTCTGCAACAGGAGGTTCGGGAGCGGGACGGAGGAGTAAAGCTGTTCCCGGCTGTCTGCCGTATTTTTCCGTCACTTTGAACATTGACAATCCCCTGACGGTCTGTTACAATAGATAAAGATGTTAACGGACAAGGAGGGGAGAATATGAACAGAGGTTTTGCAGCCGCATTGCTTGCGGTACTGCTGCTTTCCGGCTGCGGAAGCACCGAGCCGCTGGAAAAGCGAAACTCCGACGCTCCCGTCGGAAGCACGGTTTCCGGCACGGCGGAGACAGCCCCCTCTGCGACCGAGACCGAGATCTCATCCGTCAGCGAGACGGAAACGGTGACAACAACAACTCCCGTCACCACCGTAACGACTGTTACGACAGCTCCCGGGACAACAGTCTCCGAGACCGTGACCGCCGCCACGACCAAGCCCCTTGAGTTCTCCGAGCTCACAAAGCTCGTCTATGCCAAGGGCTATGTGACCTTCCGCACCGACCCCTACGACAGCGCCACGATAATCAGATTTCTTGATCCCGGTTCGGAACTGACCGTCGGGGGCATCTCCGAGGACGGACGCTGGTACAGGATCGGCTTCGGCGGGATGAAGGGATATGTCCTCGCTGCCGAGACCACCGACGAAAAGCCTCCCACGACCACCACAACGACCACAGTAACCACAACTACTACCACAACAACGACCACAACGACCACTACTACGACCACAACAGTTTCCGAAACGGAGATACCTCCCGAGGCCGGAGACCCCGAGGATCCCCCGGAGTACCCGAGCTTTACAGGCTGCAAGGCTCTCCCGCAGCAGATACTCAAGGCCGTGAACGACTGCAAGGCGAAGTACCCCAATATGCTCATCGGCGTGGGGATCTACACCCTCGACGGCAAGACAGGCTACGAATACAACCCGAATCAGCTGGTGAACTCCGCCTCCACGATCAAGGCGAGCTACGCAGTATTCGTGCTGGAGCAGTGCGAAAAGAGGGGACTTGACCCCGCAAAGACTTACATTACCTATCAGAGCCGCCATTACCACACCGGAAGCGGCGTTATCATCAACTCCGGCAGATACGGCAGCAGCTACTCGGTGGAGTATCTGATAAGCGTGCTGCTGAGCGAGTCGGACAACATCGCATTTGAAATGCTCAAGGACAAATTCACGATCAGCGATTTCTACGTCTACAACCGCAGCATCGGCGGCGAGAACGACGGCCTCCAGTGGGGGCGCGGCTCAGTGATACAGCGCCGCAACGAATGGGTCGCCCTGTATAAATACATAACGGGGGGCAGACCCTATTCGCAGCTGCTGCGCCGCTCGATAACCGGCACGAAATACTCCTTCATCGCCGACGGCCTCGCCGATCAGCACTCTGTGATGTATAAGTCCGGCTGGGTGTTCAAGTCATCCTATCCCGCCCACTGCGACTGCGCCATTATCGACGAGGACTATCTCATCATCGTCCTTACTCAGGACAGCACCGTCGGCTCCGGCAGAAAGGACGCTATAGCAGCCGTTGCCAAAGCCGCCGAAGCCTACTGCAAGGCTCGGGGAGGGAAGATGTTCTGACGGCGCTGACGCTGAATAAATACGAATAAAGAATAATTAAGGCGATAGCTTAACTATTCATTATTTCCGCTCTTCACAAACTAACGAAAAGGCACTTCTGTCGGTTTCCCGGCGGAAGTGCCTTTAAGGCAACACCGCACAACCACCGGCTAACGCCTTTGTACATCATCCGCTTGCATATTTTCCGTCATATAACCCAAATTCTCCTTGCCTTGCGCCAGCAAGGCGGCGTCGAATTTAGGCAATCTGACGAAAAATCTGACT
>JAFXVY010000076.1 GCA_017534595.1 Ruminococcus sp. | reverse complement strand
GCTCTACCTACTGAGCTACAGAAGCAGGTTGGCGACCGGAATGGGGCTCGAACCCACGACCTCCAGCGTGACAGGCTGGCGTTCTAACCAGCTGAACTACCCGGCCGCATTATTTCAGCAAGCCGACAGGCTTGTGTGAAAGCTGCTGAAAATCTACGACCCGCCGGACAGCGAGAGCAGATCTTTCAATAAAGTGAGCGCAGGCGGCTTATCGCCGCCCGTGCCTTTGGTGGGAACTATAGGGCTCGAACCTATGACCCTCTGCTTGTAAGGCAGACGCTCTCCCAGCTGAGCTAAGCTCCCGATGTGTTTCGCAACATAAACTATTATACGCCATTATCGGGGATTTGTCAAGAGCTTTTTTCACTTTTCCTCACTTTTGTGAATTCTGACGGCAGTTTTCCAAAAACGGGACAATATTCCCGCAGTATGCACAATCATTCGCAGTGCAGAGTCACAAGCAGGATATGCGAGGGGTTCATCAGCCGGAATTTTCCGAGCCCTGCAGACACGATCATCTGTGAGCCGCCGATGCGGTAGAGCCCCTTTGAATACTTGGGGAAGAACCGCCTTTCGGGGGAGAGCAGCCCGCCGATGAACGGCAGCCTTATCACTCCGCCGTGAACGTGCCCCGCGAAGACAAGGTCTGCGCCCCATTCGGCATAGGCCTCAAAGGGCAGGGGATCGTGAGAGAGCAGGATGTTCACACGTTCGCTGTCCGGCTCGCCGATAAGCTCACGCAGCAGCTCCGCCGTTACGGGAGTGCGGCTCTGACCCTTCGGTCTGCGGTAGTGGGAGGCGGGCAGCGCGGTGCCGGTGATCATCACCTCGTCCCCGGAGAGCTTGGCGGTCTCCGAGCTGTTGTAAAGAACGTGTACCCCGGCCTTTTCAAGGGCGGCGTTTACAGCCGTCATCCTGTCGGGGGCGTCGGTCTCGTGATTGCCGACGATGTAATATACAGGCGCTATGCGCATGAGCCTCTGCATGAACACCAGCTTGGGAGCCATGTTGGTCTCGTCCCGGCTGAAAAGGTCGCCGGTGAAGAATATGAGATCCGGCTCGAGGAAGGCGCAGGTGTTGAGCAGGTTGTTGAAGCCCTCGCCGTAGCGTTTTTTGTGGAGGTCGGAAAGATGAAGTATCTTTTTGCCCTCGAATCCGGCAGGCAGACCCTTTACCGGCACGGATACCCTCTGAACGGAGAGCATCCTGTTCTGGACGAGCGTCCAGCCCGCAGCGGTAAGTATCAGCGCACCCAGCCCGAGCTTGGCAGGAAGCTTCATACTCATTCTCCTTTCGGTGTCTTGTGTCCGGAGCTCCGGTATGTGTCCCGGGAGCTCTCAAAGCTCGGGACGGCAGCTCCGAAGCCGGAACGGCCGTCCCTCAGTGTTGCTTTTGATCAGGATGCTGCCTCGGAGCTGCTCTCCGGAGTGGCTGCCGCGGTGTCGGTGTAGGCTATGCCGAGCTCGTCGAGTACATCGTGCAGGGTAGATACCGCATTGGCTACGGCGTCGGAATCGGCGATCTCAACGATGACCTTGGACTTGTCAAGCGCCGCAAGCTCGGTCTTGAGCTCCTCGAGGGTCTTCTCTGCGCCCTTGAAGGTATAGCTGCTGCCCGAGATCTCGACCTTTACGGACTCCTTTGCTGCCTCGGAGGACTCGTCAACAGAGGAGGTCTGATCCTGAGAGCTTGTGTCTGCGGAGCTTGTCGTGCTCTTGCCGTCGCCCTCGTTCTCACCCTTGCCGTCAAACCAGCCCTGACCGAAGCCGATGCCGCCTATGAGCAGTGCGATAAGCAGCAGGAGCAGCAGAAGCCAGAGGAGACCCCTCTTCTTCTTTTTCTTCTCCTTGCGCTTCTCATGCTCGGCCTGACGCTTCTGAGCAGGGTGGATATACTTTTTATCATCCATAGTAATATACTCCTTTCGGATAAATTATATTCCGTTGTTATGATTTGCCGCTTGTGTTGATATATGCGAAATATATGCCGGTGTAGTCCTTGCGCAGGCTCTCGAGAGCCTTTCTCACCGCAGCCACATCGCGGTAGAGCGCGGTATTGCCGTCATAGATGAACGCCGCAAGTATGATGCCGTCCTTGTTGGGCAGGGTATCGAGCACCCTCCTGATCTCATACTCGATGTTGGAGTATGTCGTCAGCGCGACGGATGAGATCTGCTCGCCCTTGTGGGTAAACGAGAGCAGCTCCTGCGAATCGACGTAGGTGATGCTTATCGAGAGCATCTCGCCGTTCTGGAACCCCTCGACGGTCGAGGCGAACTCCTCATACTGGCTGTATTCCTCGCGAAGCTCGTCCACCTGTTTCTGAGCGGCTTCCTGTGCCTTCTGTATCTCCTCGTCGGCGCGGCTGTTGGCCTCGTCGATCTGTACAGCGGCGGCGGCATTGGCGGCCACGACCTTTTCCTTGGCCTTCTGCTCGGCCTTATCAGCCTTGTCAGAGGACACCATCATGACCCAGAACAGCATGATAAGTATGACATCGAGCAGCGAGGTGAGCTCGATGACGAGCCCCTTGTTCTTGCTCACTGTACCACCTCCGGTCAGTTCTCTCTGCCGTTTCTTGCGAGGTAGAGGGCGACGGTCTTCTCGTTATCCTCGATCTTGGCGCTGATGACGCCGTCGAGCAGCTTGAAGGTGATAGCGAACACGAGCCCCCAAAAGGTAGAGGTCAGAGCGCCGTAGAAGCTCCCCTCGACGTCGGTCATATCCTTGACGAGCCCGAGCAGGGAAGACACTGTACCGAGGATACCGAGCAGGGGAAAGATACCGGTGAGGTTAACGAACACCGAATAGAGTCTGCCCATGAGGTCGCGTTTTTTGACGACCTCGGTTTCTCTGAGCTCGCTGACGGCGGTGCGTGCTTCCTCCTGGGACTGGGCGCTGCCCGGGACGAAGACGGTGAGGTGCATCATCTCGTACAGCTCATTTGTAGCGCGTTTTGCGAAGTGATAGAAGACACCGTTGACGACGGCTACGATAAATATTATCATATCGAAGCCGATGAAGTTTATAAATATCACCGAGAAAAAGTCTTTCATGTAAAGCCTTCTTTCGCTGCAGAATTTTACTTACAATACTATTTTAGCACGTTCGGACAAATAATGCAACAGTTTTTTTCAAAAGATGAGTAAATTCAGGTCCCGCAGGCAAAAGCAGCTCAATAAATAAGGCGCTGCGCCCTTTGGAGTTTTGGGAGCAGCGCCTTGTTTATATGGAATTATCAGTGACTGCGGAGCCATGGCCGGAACAGCGCCGTCCGCGCCGGGGACTTACGACATCAGCAGACTCAGTATCTCAAAATGCTTCTTGTCTCCGTCCCTTACGGTTATCGTAACAGTGTGCTTCTTTGCCTCGTCGGAAGTGTAAACCTCCTCCGATGCCGGGTAGTCTCCCCAGCCGTTCGGGAAGTTGCCGTCCACATAGCCGACTTTCTCACCGTCGATCTCTATCGTCGCGATCCCCGTCTTGCCGTCCGTCGTCTTGTAGTAGAGGAGGCCGAAGTTGCGGAACTCCGCTTCAAAGGTTATCGAGCCGCCGTTGTCGGTCGCCCAGCCCTTCTTGAAGTTCCAAGGCGTAGTCTCAAGCGTGAAGTTTTCATCAGGGCTCGCCGTGACCTCGGTAGAGTCCTTGTCGTAGATCCCTGCATTGGCATACTTGTCCCCGGTGACAGACGGTGTCGAGGGATCAAATGCCGTTACCTCGCCCTGCCCGGCTTCCGTCCTGACTTTCTCGAGGAAGTATTTGATGATGTCCGCTACCCAGCCGTGACCGATATCGTTGGGATGTGTGCCGTCATCCGAGATAGCGTCAAAGCTGAAGTTGCCGGCCTCGACCTCCGGCGCTGCCGCGTCGTGATAGGACAGCACGGGTACCCCGTAGGCTTCGGCTGCGGCAGTATGCGCGTTCTGACAGTTCCCGCCGCCCTTGAGGGTCATCTCGACAAGTACGACTGCGGGATTCTTGGGCGCGGCAAGGCACTTCCTGATAAGGCTCTCCATGGAGGCCTTATAGAAGCTGTCGTCGCGGTCGTTGATGAACTCGATAAAGATGATGTCCGGCTCCAGCGAAAGCACGTCCTTATCGACGCGGTGTACGCCGAGATAGGAGTCTGTCGCGCCTATGCCGGCGTTCCTGCAGATGCAGAGGCTCTCGACGGTATCGTCGAGCCACTCGGAGATGCGTGACCAGAAGGCGTTTCTTGCGTTCTTGGCGCCGCTGCCGGCGGTGATCGAGTCGCCGAGAAAGACGATATTCGTCTGACCCTCAAAGTCCGCGTCATAAAGCTGTGTAAGCTTGGCCTTGAGGCGGGAGGTGTCGCCCTCATAGTGTACCGAGCGGGCGAGCATATTCTCCGTCATGCCGGAGGCAGGGTCAAAGGGAGCGTCAGCAGCGGGGTACCTGACCTCCCCGGGCTGTGAGTCTTCCTTGCTTTCGGTCTCGCTCTCTGCGGCGGAGGAGCTTTCGGGAGCCTTGCTGTCGCCGGAGGGGCTTTCGGTCTTGCTTTCGGACTTGGAGCTCTCCGCCGCCGATGAGGAGTCCGAGCTCCCGCAGCCGGCAAGCAGCGCACCTGTCAGAAGCACCGCGAGGGTAAGTGCAAGCAGTTTTTTCATAATGATCTCATCCTTTCTGTTTCCGGAACCGTATCTGATGTGAATATATTATACAGCATACCTCTGCAAAATTCAAGCCCCGAAAGAGTTTTTTAACCGTTGCGCAACAAATATTTTCCTGAAAACGATTACTTTTCTTGACATCCGGGCGAACAGGTGATAAAATGATTACAGTATAAGAATATTGTCCCCGAAAGAGAGGTAATAATATGGATAACAGATTTGTTCCGGCATCCGACCCGGCGATAAGATACATGGGGCGCATCGACTTCACCGACCCCGGGGCTCCGAAGATCGTCTTCGCGGGCACAATGATGACCCTGCGATTTGTCAGCACCCGGATAAGCGCCGTGCTCTGCAATCACCGCTTCTACAACAAAATGGAGCTCGGAGTGCTGATCGACGGCAGAGAGGGGAAGGTCTGCTTCGACACCGACCGTCAGCGCTTCTCGCTGATCCTTGCCGAGGGGCTTGACCGTGCCGAGCACGAAGTCACCCTTTTCAAGCGTCAGGACGCCACCCATTACTTCGACTTCTTCGGCTTCGAGCTCGACGAGGACGCCGAGCTGCTGCCTCCGCTGCCCCGTCCCGACCGCAGGATCGAATGCTACGGCGATTCGGTGTCTGCGGGAGCGGTCTGCGAGGCGGTGGATCATGTCGCCTCCTGCGACCCCGATAACACCGAGGGCGTCTATGACAACGCCTACCACGCCTACCCGCTCATCACCGCCCGCAATCTCGGCGCCGAGGTCAACAACATCGCACAGGGCGGCATAGCGATATTCGACGGCACCGGCTATTACCATATGCCCGATACTATCGGCATGGAGACCGCCTACAACAAGGTCTGCTACTTCCCGGAGGAGTGCGGCTATACCGATTGGGATTTCTCACAGTATACCCCGCAGACGGTGATCTTCGCCGTCGGGCAGAACGACCAGCACCGCGAGGGCGGCGACCCGGATATCAACGACCCTGAGTACAGGCGCCGCTGGAAGGACAGGTACGAGGACATCATCAGAGATCTGAGAGGGCACTATCCGAAAGCGGTGTTCATACTGCTGCTCACCGTCCTGATGCACGACCCGACCTGGGACAGAGCACTTGACGAGATCGTCTCCGAGCTCGGGGACGGGAAGATCCTCCACTTCAATTTCAAGCGCTGCGGCAAGGCTACGCCCGGTCATCCTCGGCTCCCGGAGCAGTATGAAATGGCAAGCGAGCTGACCGCCTTCATCTCGCGCCTCGGCGACGGCATCTGGGATGTCTGACGATTTTGTGTAAAATCACCAAAATTTCGACATATTTCTTTCAAAGCATAGACAAACAGGTTTTTTTGTGGTATAATATATGCGAATAATCCAAAACACAGAAAGGAACCTGACAATGCTGCATGAAAAATCCTGTGGCGCTATCGTGTACAGAAAGTACCACGGCAACACGGAGATATTGCTGATAAAGCATATCAACAGCGGGCATTGGTCATTCCCGAAGGGGCACGTCGAGGGGGACGAGACTGAAGTAGAAACAGCCAAGCGCGAGATCCTTGAGGAGACCGGTATCGAAGTAAATCTTGATCCGACCTTCCGCGAGATCGTTACTTATTCTCCCCGCAAGGACACCGTGAAGATCGTGGTGTACTTCATAGCCAAGGCCAAAAACACCGATTATGTTCCGCAGGAGGACGAGATATCCGAGATCAAATGGGTAGAGATCGACCGGGCGGGGCAGGTGCTTGCCTACGAGAACGACCGCTGTATCGTAAACAAAGCAAAGAAGTTCATAATCTGAACCGGGCAGGAGCAGCTGACAAAGAGCAGCTGCTCCTGTGCTTTTTGCGGATGTTCCGGGTCAATTCGGCGCAGCGGCTTGATTTCCGCCGCAAAGCGTGGTATAATGAAAGCAGCAAATACGACCGTTTCATATTTCGGAAGGAGGATAATCATGAGCAAGGTACTTACAGTCTATTTTTCCGCAGAGGGCACAACGGCAGGCCTCGCAAAGCTCGTCTCCGGGGCGGCGGGCGGAGAGCTCTTTGAGATCAGACCCGAAAATCCCTATTCAAAATCCGACATCAACTGGAAAAACCCGATCTCACGATGCAACAAGGAAAAGATCGGCAGGAAGGACGTCCCCTTTGTCGGCAGCCCCGAGACCTTTGAGGAGTGCGATACCGTATTCGTGGGCTTCCCGATCTGGTACTACGGTGCGCCGAACATCATCAATACCTTTATGCAGCAGTTCGACTGGACAGGCAAGCGCATAGCCCTCTTCGCCACCTCCGGCGGCAGCGATATAGGCAAGACCCCCGGCAAGCTCAGGCCGTTCATAAAGGGCGATTACAGGCTCATCGCCGCCGAGCTTTTCAAGGATCCCGGGGACGCAGAGGCGGTAAAGGCCTGGGTCGGCGGGATAGTTAAATGATACCGATTGACAAAACGTAAAATTTGTGTTATTATCTCTTTATAGCGGGCAAAGAGCCCGCGTCTTTGAAAGGAGAGTAATTATGAAAAAGTTAAAGAAGATCAGCGCGATACTCGTTTCTGTCGTAATGGCTGCCATGATGATGACCGCCTGCGGCGATTCCGATTCTTCGTCCAAGAGCGACAAGTCCTCCAAGAAGGACACCAGCAGCGTGGCTGCTACGGATTCCGACGGCGATGAGGATTCCAAGACCGAGGACAGCAAGGATGAGTCCAAGGAGGAAGAATCCACTCCCGACGAGAGCAAGGAGCCCGCTCCCGATGAGAGCGAAGATGAGTCCAAGGGCGGCGATGTCAACACCGATGAAATGGGTCCCCTGACCGCAGCATTCATCCAGAAGATGGCCGGCAAGAAGTTTACCGCAGAGGTAGAGACCCAGATCGCAGGCCTGAATATGGGCAGCGGCTTCACTATCAAGTGCAACGGCGATGATTCGTATGTTACCGCCAGCGTCAGCGGAATGAACATTGAGGTCTATACCGTAGGCGGCAAGACCGTTACCGTTATCCCGAGCCTCAATGCTTACATGGAAGGCGCTATGGAAGGTATGAATATGAGCGTCGGCGAGCTTAATGTACCTTCGGGCTTCAGCTATAAGGGCTCCTCCGAGGAGGAAGGCAAGACCGTTGAGTCCTATGAGGACAGCAACGGCTACACCTACAAGTACTTCTTCGGTTCTGACGGCAATCCCACAAAGATCGCTGCAACTTCCGGCGGCAGCGAAAGCGTCGTTAATTTCAAGTCGATCAGCTTTGACGCTCCGGCTATCGAGCTCCCCGATACCTCCGGCATGACCGTTTACGATCCCAGCGCTGCGGCTTCCTCGCCCACAGAGGCTATCAAGTCCGCTCTTTCCATGCTCGGCGTTACCGAGGAAGCCCTCAAGAAGGCCGGCTACACCTATGAGCAGCTTGCAGAGCTTGACCAGGATCAGCTCATGGAAGTTATCTCTCAGATCTCCAACATTGATCTTTCCCAGCTGGGACTCTGATCTGCGCAGGCTGACAGTATGATCCGTTAAACAAAAAGAGACTGCTTCGGCAGTCTCTTTTTTTGCGTGCAGAAGTGTAAACGTCATTTACCTGTTGTAAAGTACAAAATCATACTTTAGAGGCGGGATGTAATTGTTATTTACCGAGAAAATGCGCAGAACAGGCAAATAATCGTTCCAGACTCTTGACAAAAACGTTTTCGGGGTGTATTATATACATAAGTTAGCAAGTGCTAACAACAGATAAAAGATATAACAAAAAAGGAGACGGGGTACTATGTTTATTGAGATCAGCGGACTGAGAAAAAGCTTCGGACAGGGAGAGAGCAGGGTGGAGGTGCTCAGGGGCATCGACGCGGGCATCGAAAAAGGAGAGTTCACCGTGCTGCTCGGACCCTCCGGCTCCGGCAAGAGCACACTGCTCAACATCATCGGCGGCATTGATTCCGCCGACGACGGCTATATCTCTATCGGCGGGGAGAAGACCCGTGACATGAGCGAGAAGGCGCTCACCCTTTACCGCAGAAAGCATCTCGGATATGTCTTCCAGATGTATAACCTGATACCCAACCTCAACATCAAGGAGAATATCGAGGTCGGAGCATATTTGAGCGATTCCCCCCTCGACGTCGATGAGCTGCTCAAGGCTCTCGGCCTATACGAGCACCGCCACAAGCTGCCCAACCAGCTCTCCGGCGGTCAGCAGCAGAGAACGGCGATAGGCAGAGCTGTCATCAAGAACCCGGATATCCTGCTCTGTGACGAGCCCACCGGTGCCCTCGACTACAAGACCTCCAAGGAGATACTCGCTATCATCAGCGACCTCAACAGGAAATACGGCTCGACCGTGCTTATGGTAACGCATAACGATGCCATAAAGAATATGGCGGACAGAGTCATCAAGCTGCGCGACGGCGTCGTTAGGAAAAACTACCTCAACGAGACCAAGCTCACTGCCGAAGAGCTCGACTGGTAACGGGAGGGCGCAGCTATGAAAAATCCGCTCAATAAGAGGCTGCCCCGCGAGCTTAAATCGGAGCTGCCGAAATATCTGATAATCTTTCTGTTCTTTGTAATGACGATCTCTGCAGTGTCGGGCTTTCTTATCTCCGACAACAGCCTGAGAACTGCCACCGAGGATGCCTTCTCGAAGTTCAGTATCGAGCACGGCAACTATGAGTTCACCGAGCGTTCCTCCGATGAGGATATCAAAGCCATAGAACAGGAATGCGGCATAAGGATCTATGAGAACTTCTACAAGGAGGAGCTCGTGCAGAGCCTTGAGGATACCACCTTCCGTGTCTTCGGCGAGCGCACCGAGATAAACCTCGTCGATGTCTGGGAGGGCAGCCTCCCCTCCGCCGACGATGAGCTCGGCATCGACAGGCTGTTCGCAAAGAACCACGATCTCGGCATCGGAGATACGATCCGCTTCGCCGATAAGGAGTTCAGGATCTCCGGCATCGTTGCCCTCACCGACTATTCCTGCCTCTACCAGAACCCTTCGGATATGATGTTCGACAACGATAAGTTCGGAGTCGGCGTGCTGACAAAAAGCGGCTTCGATAAGGTCAGGGACGACCACATCCATTACAGCTACAGCTGGCTCTACAATAATGAGCCCGCAGACGATGCCGCCGCAAAGACCGCCGCGGAGGAGCTGGTCGCCAAGCTCTCCGCTCACGGCAGCATAGAGCGCTTCATCCCCGCGTTCTCCAACAATGCGATACAGTTCGCCCTCAACGATATGAAGGGCGACTCGATGGGTATAGTCATTTTCCTCTATGTGATAATCATTATCCTTGCTTTCGTGTTCTCGATCACCATATCCAACACGATCACCAAGGAGGCCGGCACTATCGGCACCCTGCGTGCCTCCGGCTATACCCGCGGCGAGATGATAAGGCACTATATGATCCTGCCGATGCTCACCCTTACTGCGGGAGCGGTCGTCGGCAACCTGCTGGGCTATACGCTGCTCAACGACATTTTCGCCGCAGCCTACCTCAACAGCTACTCGCTGACCACCTATGAGACCTTATTCACTCCCGAAGCCTTTGTCAAGACCACACTGATACCCTTCGTGCTGATGTTCTTTATAAACCTCATCATGCTCGTTTCCAAGCTGAAGCTCTCGCCGCTGCGCTTCCTGCGCCGCGACCTCAAGAAGCGCAGCCGCAAAAAGGCGTTCAGGCTCAACACCAAGATCCCCATAATGATAAGGTTCCGCCTGAGAGTGATCTTCCAGAACCTCCCGAACTACATCATGATCTTCTTCGGAGTGCTGTTCGCGGAGTTCATGATAATGTTCTCGCTGATCTTCGGGCCTATGCTCGACACCTTCCAGGAGAACACCACCGATCACCTGCTTGCCAAGTGCCAGTATATCCTCAAGGCACCCGTACCCACCGGGACCGAGGGCGCCGAGGCTTACACCGCGTCCTCTCTCAGGACGATAGAGGATGAGACCGGGATCGTCGAGGAGGACGTCACCATCTACGGCCTCGACCGCGGCAGCAGCTATATAGCTCTCAGCTCCGAAAAGGGCAAGGTCGATATCTCCACCGCCTATCACAAGAAGTACGGCGTCGATATCGGAGACAAGATAAAGCTCAAGGATCAGTACAGCGGCAAGGTATACGAGCTCGAGGTCGGCGGATACTATGAATACCCGGCGATAATCGCGGTATTCATGGACAGGGAGGAGCTAAACGGCATCCTCGGCTATGAGGACGGCTATTTCAACGCCTACTTCTCGGACAACACGATCGAGGACATCGAGGAGAAGTACATAGCCACAAGGATAACCGAAACGGAGCTCACCAAGACCTCACGTCAGCTCATGCGTTCTATGGGCAGCATGATGATAGTATTCACGCTGTTCGGCACGGTGATCTATGTGCTTGTCATTTATCTGCTTGCGAAGATCATTGTGGAGAAGAACACGCAGTCCATTTCGATGACAAAGATACTCGGCTACAACGACGGTGAGATCAACTCGCTGTACATCCACTCGACAACGATAGTGACGGTCATTTCACTGCTTGTGAGCCTGCTGATCTGTGACAGGACGCTTGCGGTAGTAATGTTCCAGGTCTTCAAGAGCTACTCGGGCTGGTTTGAATATGTAATGACGCCGGGGGTAGCGTTCAAGGTACTGGGGCTCGGCCTCGGGACGTACCTGCTGGTAGTATTCATTCTGAGCAGGAAGGTAAAGAAGATACCGCTGGATGAGGCGCTGAAGAACGTGGAGTGACGCCCGCAGGCACTTGCCCAAAACCAGCCGGTCCCAAGGGCGGCCTTAGCCCTTGGGACCGTTTCGCTGCCGCGTTTGGAGCCGCAGCTTTCCTCGTCACCCAGCCCCGCAAAAAGCGGTATCCGTCGGGCGTCACCGAGCAATAATCGCTATTTACATATCTCCAAAGCTGTGCTATAATCAAATGTAGTTGATCCGGGGAGGTATTTGCTATGAGAAAACTCTTTATCGCTGCCGCGGCAGCTCTGCTTCTGGCGTCCTGTTCGGGCGCGGACAGCTCCGGCGAGCTATCCGGGACATCCGAAAATAACAGCACGGTCTCGCAGGGCGAGGCGAAAATCTTGAATACAACGGGGAAATACAATATGCAGGAACTTGGTTTTACACGCGACGGACAAAAGATCTACGGCAAGCTTTATCTGCCGGAGGGTGAGGGCAAGCTGCCTCTCGTGATAATCGCTCACGGCTTCGGGGGCAATCTCTCGATGTGCGACGGGTACGCGAAATATTTTGCAAAGAACGGCTTTGCGACCTATGTCTTTGACTTTATCGGCGGAGGCTACGGGATAAAGAGCGACGGCAAGCTGACGGAGATGTCGGTGCTGACCGAGGCCGCGGATATGGACACCGTTCTGGACGGTCTCAAGGAGCAGGAGCGTATCGACACGGACAACATCTTCCTTATGGGATGCAGTCAGGGAGGCTTTGTGGCGACCTACACTGCGGCAAAGCGTCCGTCGGAGGTCAAGGGGCTTGTTGCGTACTATCCCGCTTATGTACTGCAGGATGACGCAAAGAAGAGCACGCCTGACGTAAACAACATCCCGGAGACCATCAATCTTATGGGAGTTACGGTAGGCGGCATCTACAACAGAGATGCGCTTTCCTTTGACATTTACGAAGTTATGGCGGGGTACACTGGCAACGCATTACTGATACACGGCACTGCGGACAACATAGTGCCCGTATCTTACTCCGAGAGGGCGGCGGAGACTTTACCGCACGCCGAGCTTATGATAATAGACAAAGCCGGTCACGGATTCTCCGGCACAGACGACGCCAACGCAAGGACGAAGACGCTGGAGTTCTTGAAGAAGAATTATACTTAACAACAAAGCTGTGAGACCTATTTCGCTTCGCGTTTGGGTCTCACAGCTTTTTTCAGCCCGCCGTCAAACCGCAGTGCTTTTCTGCACTTCATAGATCAAAGGCGGAAATACGCCGTCCGCGTTAGGACCGCTGTCCGCGTTAGGACTCCCTTGCTTTCTGAGAACCGAAACAGAGCCCCGTGCTTTCACACGGGGCTCTGTTTCAGGGTTGCGAAAAATAAGGAAGGTAATGTAAAGTTCTTATCGTGAGTAGATCAGATCGCCCAGCATGAGCTCTCTCTCAAGCTTCTCCGGGCTCGCAGAGCTGTCGATCTCTACAAGCTCTATGCCGAGTATCCTCGCCAGATCACGCAGAGTGTCTGCCGTAAGATCAAAGGTCAGTACGGTGTGATGCGCTCCGCCCGCTATGAGCCAGCATTCAAGCCCCTTTAAGAAGGACGGCTCCGGTCTCCACATAGCCCTTGCCACAGGCAGATTGGGCATATCCTGGAACGGCTTCTCACAGGTGACATCCTGTGCGATCAGCCTCAGTCTGCCGCCGGCGTCGATAAGCGAAAGAGCCTTTGCCTTGCCCTCTCTGCCCTCGAATACCAGCCTTGCCGGAGGCTCCTTTCCGCCTATACCGAGATGGTGTACTTCGATCCTCGGCCTGTCGGCGGCTATCGTCGGGCAGACCTCGAGCATGTGCGCTCCGAGTATCAGCTCGTGCTTGTAATCGTAGGTGTAATCCTCCATGAAGGACGCCGCACCGTCCGGATACATCGCCTTGATGATCGCGGTCATGCCGGCGGTCTTCCAGTCGCCCTCGGCGCCGAAGCCGTAGCCCTTGGACATAAGGTGCTGTGCCGCAAGTCCGGGGAGCTGCTTCATGCCGTGGAGATCCTGGAAGGTGTTCGAGAACGCCATAGCGCCCTCGCGCACGAGTATCTTCTCTATCGCGATCTCCTCGCGGGCCTGATAGCGTATAGTCTCGTTGTCCTTCTTGTCGAAGTCGTAGAGCTCGGCATACTCCTTCATGAGCTTGTCGATCTCGGCCTTGGTGACCTTGTTCATCTCCTCGACCAGATCGCCTACCGGCCAGGTGTTCACCTGCCAGCCGAGCCTGAGCTGTACTTCGACCTTGTCGCCCTCGGTTACTGCTACCTCGCGCATATTGTCGCCGAAGCGGACGATCTTGAGGCTGCGGGAGAAGGCTGCGCCGATCGCGGCTCTTTGCCAGTCGGCGATGCGTGCCTGTACGGCGGGATCCTTCCAGTAGCCGGCAACGACAGCTCTCGGAGCCCTCAGACGGGCGCCTATGAAGCCGTGCTCGCGGTCGCCGTGAGCGGACTGGTGAAGGTTCATATAGTCCATATCTATCTCCTCGTTGGGGATAGACTCATTGAACTGTGTGTGGAAGTGGAGCCACGGCTTCTGTAACAGTGCCAGACCGTTTATCCACATCTTTGAAGGCGAGAAGGTGTGGCAGAAGGTGATGATGCCGGCGCAGTCGTCGTCGAAGTTGGCCTGCTTCATTACCTTTTCGATCTCAGCCTCCGTCTTCGCGGTGAGCTTGTATTCAACGGGGAAGGGCAGTTTGAGCCCTCTTACTATCTTTTTGGAGTTCTTCTCGACCTGCTTTAAGGTCTCCTCGCCGTAGAGAAACTGCGAGCCCGTAACGAACCAGAATTTCATAGCGATCCTCCTTACTCTGCCTCTGCTGCCGCTCTTTCGGCGGCAAGTCCGGCCTTATACTGCTTCATATAAGCCTCCATACCCTGAACACAGGCAGGGTCGGGGGAAACTGTGCTTCCGTTCATATCCTTGAATACGCAGCCGCTCAGGAAATCTCCGAGGGTCTGAGCTCTGTCCTCACGGGTCATGTACGCTGCCAGCAGGGCTATGCCCCAGGCACCGCCCTCGCCCGCCGACTGCATCAGCGTAACGTCGGTGCCGAGCGCCGCAGCCAGTATACCCTGGCTGGGAACGGGAGTTTTGAACAATCCGCCGTGAGCGTAGATACGCTCAAGGGAGACCTTTTCCTCCCCGGTGAGGATATCCATGCCGAGCTTGAGGGTCGCCACGGTGGAATAAACGAGGCTTCGCAGCAGGTTCTGAGGCGTGAACGGAGAATCGGGGCTCCTGAAAAGCAGGGGCTTGCCGCTCTGCAGCTCTGTCACCTGCTCGCCGGCGTAGTAGTTGTAGGAGATTATGCCGCCGCAGTCGGGGTCGCCCTCGGCTGCCAGCTCATAGAGCATATCGTAGAGCTTGCCCTTGGGCATATCGGCTCCGGCCTTCGCAAGCACTTCGCCGAACACCTTTACCCACGCATCGAGATCGGTGGTGCAGTTGTTGCAGTGTACCATCGCAACGGGGTCGCCGTTGGGGGTGGTGACTATGTCTATCTCGCGGTGTACCTTTTCGAGCGGCTTCTCGAGGACTATCATCGAGAAGATCGAGGTGCCCGCAGACACGTTTCCGGTCTTGGGGGTTATGCTGTTCGTGGCAGCCATACCCGTCTGAGCGTCGCCCTCCGGCGGGCAGAAGGGTACTCCGGCCTTGAAGGTGCCGGTGGGGTCGAGGAGCTTTGCACCCTCTTCGGTGAGAGTGCCTGCGCACTCGCCTGCCGTAACTATCCTCGGAAGTATATCGAGCAGCTTTTTGCCGAAGGCACTGTCCCGCGTGATGAGGTCAAAGTGCTCGGTCATCCTCTCGTCGTAGATCTGTCCGTTGGGATCTATGGGGAAGATGCCCGAAGCGTCGCCGATACCGATGACCTTCTCACCCGTGAGCAGCAGATGTACATATCCGGCAAGGGTGGTCATAAAGGCTACCGAGCTCACATGGGGCTCGCCGTTCAGAATAGCCTGATAGAGATGAGCTATGCTCCAGCGCTGCGGCACATTGAAGCCGAACTCTGCGGTGAGCTCGTCGGCGGCCTGAGCGGTTATGGTGTTTCTCCAGGTGCGGAAGGGCACGAGCTGCTCATCCTTATCATCGAACACGAGGTAGCCGTGCATCATCGCGGAGATACCCATTCCGGCAGCACTTGTGAGCTTAACGCCGTAGTCCTTCTCGGTGTTTTTCATAAGGTCGCCGAAGCAGTCTCTCAGACCTTCTTTGACTTCCTCGAGGGGATAGGTCCATATTCCGTCGCACAGACTGTTCTGCCAGTCGTGAACGCCCGAGGCAAGGGGCTCGAACCCCTCGCCGATGAGCACTGCCTTTATTCTTGTCGAGCCGAATTCAATGCCGATAACGGCCTTGCCTTCTTCTATATACTTAGCTGCATTCATTGCTTCATTCTCCTTTTCAAGTTCCGCCTGCTGCCTTGTTGGCTTTCTTTCTGCGGGCGATGATGATGCTCTGGATGATAAGGAATATGCAAAGCATCGCTGCTATTGTGATACCGGTCCACCAGGCCTTGTCAAGACCGACGGAGGATACGATGCTCTGAATAAGTGCCAGCGAGAGCACGCCGAACAGCGTTCCGATGATATTGCCCACGCCGCCCGTCAGCATCGTTCCGCCGATGATCGAGGATGCGATCGCGCTCATCTCAGCACCGGAGGCGTGAGCGGGCGAACCGGAACCGATGTGCATGAAGTACACGATACCGCCGATGCCTGCGAGCAGGCCGCAGAGAACGTGCGAGATAAATGTCGTTCTCTTGACGTTGATGCCGAGCATCATGGCGCTCTGCTTGTTGCCGCCCACAGCGTAGAAGCTGCGTCCGGTCTTGGTCCACTTGAGCATGAAGAACAGCACTGCCACGATGACCAACGCGATGATCACTCCGATCTCGATGGTCGCGGGAACGTAGATGCCCTTCTTGTTGGTGGTGCCGAGCAGAGGAACGGTGATCTTCGTATCCTTGATAGCCATGAAGCTCTCGTTATATACGTTGATCGGGTCCTTGTTGACGATGGTGGTCATGCCTCGTGCGAAGAACATACCTGCCAGCGTTACGATAAAGGGCTGGATGTCAAGATAAGCTACGAGAAAGCCCTGTACCACGCCGAAGGCGAGACCTATGCCGAGGCCTATCAGCACCGCGGTGAAGAAGCTGCCGCCGTTGTTTTCGATATGTACGGCGCAGCACATCGCAACGAGAGCGGTAACGCCGCCGACGGAGATATCTATTCCGCCGTTGATCATTACTATACTCATTCCGCAGGCCAGGATTATCAGATAAGAGTTGGTGCTTATGAGGTTGAGCATCGTCTGCGGCTTGAGGAAGCCTTCCTTGAGGAAGATTATCGCGCAGAGATACATCACAACGAATACGACTATGGTGATCGTGGTAAGAAGGTTGGTGTCGGTCATCTTACCGGGCTTTTTAAGGAAGCCGGGCATATTCTTTCTGAACATGAACAGCACCTCCTAAGCCTTTGCGCTCTCGGCACCGGTCTTTCCGGAGCGAAGCTTCTTTCCGAGACGGGAAAGCTTCTCTCTTACCGTGGGAGCGCTCATAACAACGAGAATGATTACTACTACCGCCTTGTATGCGGGCAGTGCGACTGCGCTGACCTCAAGCTTGTAGAGGGTAGTGGTCAAAAACTGTATAACGTATGCACCGAGCACCGAAGCGCCGATGCTGAACTTGCCTCCGCTCAGGGCGTTGCCGCCGAGGGCGACCGCAAGGATAGCGTCCATTTCGATATCCTTGGCTATTACCGAATAGTTGATCGACGAGATACGGCTTACCTTGATGAGTGCCGCAACAGCCACGCAGATGCCGAGTATCACAAAGGACATGAGCTTGATGAGCTCGGGATTGAGGCCGTTGAGACGGGCTGTCTTCTCGTTGATGCCCACCGACTGCACATACAGTCTGAGGTTCGTGAACTTCATCACAAGGAAGATCACGATGAAGCAGGCTATCGCGATCAAAAACGGCGTCGGCACCGGGACTCCGGGGATATAGGAGCCGAAGTAGGTGAACTCCTTGCCTGGGACGTTCGGGAGCTCGCCGTTGTTTATCCATGAGGCGATCGAACGCCCCGCCGTGAACAAAATTAGTGTTGCGACCATTGGCTGGATCTTGAAGAAAGCTACCAGCACGCCGTTGAAGGCGCCGAAGAACATAGCTACCAGCACGCCTACGATGAAAGCGAGGATTATGGGGCTCTGGAGCTCAGTGGGGCTCGAGCTGCCGCCGCAGAGGATCCTGAGCATCGCGCTTCCCGCGATAGCAATGGCAGCGCCGACGCTTATATCCTGTCCGCCGGAGGCTGCGGTAACGAGAGTCATGCCGATAGCGAGTATCGCCAGCTCGGAACCGTTGTCGATTATGGAGATAAGGTTGCCGCTGAGAACTTTATTTCCGCTGCTGTTCTCCTTGAACACGATCCTGAAAAACGTAGGGTCGGAGATAAGATTGAATATGGCCAGTATCAGCAGCGCCGCGATCGGAATTACGATCTGGTGGCTGAAAAGCCTTGCCCAGAACGAGGTCTTGGGCGGCGAAGGCATTTTATTCGGCATTCTTATCACCTCCTGCGATGGTGTTCATGATAGTAGCCTGAGTGAGCTGGTCGCCGGTGAGCTCGCCTACGAGCTTGCGGTCTCTCATAACGAGCAGGCGCGAGCAGGTACGCAGCATCTCATCGGTCTCGGAGGAGATGAAGGTTATGCTCATTCCCTCCGATGCCAGCTTGAGCACCAGCTTCTGGATATCGATCTTCGTACCTACGTCGATACCTCTTGTGGGTTCATCGAGGATCAGATACTTCGGGTGGGTCAGCAGCCAGCGTGCCAGTATGACTTTCTGCTGATTTCCGCCCGAAAGGGATTTGATCGGAGTGTTGACCGAAGCGGTCTTGATGTCGAGCAGCTTGATGTATTCATTTGCGAACTCAACAGCCTTGGCCTTGGAGAAGGGCTTGAAGAAGCCGGTCTTGACCTGCAGGGCCAGGATGATATTGTCTCTTACCGAAAGGTCGCCGACGATACCGTCGCGCTTTCTGTCCTCGGGGAGGTAGCCGATACCGTTCTTCATGGCATCCTTGGGCTTGGAGATCTTGACTTCCTTGCCGTCCATTTTGACGGTGCCCCCCGTGACCTTGTCCGCGCCGAAGATCGTGCGGACGCATTCGCTTCTGCCCGAACCGAGCAGACCTGTGAAGCCGTTGACCTCTCCGCGGTGGATGTTGAAGTCGAAGGGGCTGATGCCCTCGGAGCTGCAAAGTCCCTTGCCCTCGTAGACAGGGGCCTCTCCGGTGGCCTTGAACTCGGGGACCTCGTCCTTGATGTCGGCCATATCGTCGAGCTCCTTGCCGAGCATCTTTGAAACGAGCTGTACTCTCGGCAGGTTCTCAATCTCGTACTCTCCCACAAGTGCGCCGTCACGCAGGACGGTGATCTTGTCGCAGACCTCGTAGACCTGATCGAGGAAGTGGGTTACGAAGATTATCCCGACGCCCCGCTCCTTGAGCTGACGCATCAGCATGAAGAGCTTGGCGACCTCGTGCTCGTCAAGGGAGGATGTCGGCTCGTCAAGGATCAGCACACGGCAGTCCATATCCACCGCTCTTGCGATAGCCACCATCTGCTGAACGGCTATCGAGCAGCTTGCGAGCTGCTGAGTCGGCTTTACTGCTATCCCGAGGTTATCGAGCAGCTCTCCGGCCTTCTTATTCATAGTTCTCCAGTTCACCAGAGCCGACTCTCCGCGGGCGAGAAAGATATTCTCGGCAACGGAAAGGTTAGGGCAGAGCGAGATCTCCTGATAAACGGTGCTTATGCCGTTTTTCTGCGCCTCCTGCGGCGAACGGATCTGCACCTCCTGATCTGCCCCCGACGTGTCGGTTATGAATATGCTCCCCTCATCTTTTATATGGACTCCCGTAAGCACCTTGATGAGCGTGGATTTGCCTGCGCCGTTTTCTCCCATCAGCGCATGGATCTCGCCCTCGCAAAGTGTAAAATCAACGTTCTTCAGAGCCTTTACGCCCGGAAACGATTTATATATACCCCGCATTTTCAGCAATGTTTTTCCGTGCATTTTCTCCAGCCTCCCGAGTGTGGTCTTAAAATAAGTGCGGAGGGACATAAGAGCATTTCCCTATGCCTCACCGCACCTATCGGTTCTTATAAATCAGATCTTATAGCTTATTGTGGATGTAATTATTTGGCTTCCTCTTCGCCGATACCGTAAGTATTTACATCTTCCTCGGTGATGGTGTTGGCGTCAAAGCCCTTCTCTTCCATGATGATGGTCTTCTCGGTAATGGTCTCACCGGCCTCGAGCTTCTTGATGATGTCTACGATGTAGGAGGACTGGAACGGATTGCACTGACCGTCATAGTTCCAGTTCTTGTTGAGCAGTTCCTTGAGAGCCCACTTGTTGCAGTCGAAGCCCATTACGATAACGTCCTTGCCTACGCCGTGAGAGATGTTGGCATTGTCGAGAGCAGCAACTGCGCCCTTGGCCATGTCGTCGTTCTCAGCGTAGATAACGTTGAATTCCTTGTTCTGGTCGATAGCAGCCTGAACGATCTGCTGAGCCTTTTCAGAGCTCCACTCTGCGGTCTGCTGAGAAACGATCTCCCACTTGGAAGGATCAGCGGCAGCAGCGTCGTTGAGAGCGCCCGAACGGCCCTTCTGAGCAGCCGAACCCATTACGCCCTGGATGTGGATAACCTTGTACTTGTCGAGATTCTGACCCTTGAGCCAGTCAACAGCGGTCTGGCCTTCCTTAGCCATATCGGATACGATCGAAGCAGCATAGAGGCTGGGATCGGCATCAATTGTACGGTCGAAGAGTATTACCTTAACGCCGGCTTCCTGAGCTTCCTTGAGCACGGAATCCCAACCTGCGGTATCAGCAGCGGAGAGGAGCAGATAGTCAACCTCGTCCTGGATGTACTTCTGTGCAGCAGCGATCTGCTCGTCGTTCTTCAGGCTGTAAGAAAACCTTGCGTCATAGCCGTTCTCCTTGGTGAAGGTAGCCTGCAGATCCTTGTCGTTAGCGGTACGGTAGCCGGACTCGTTGGGGTCGTTGTTGATTATGCCGACCTTGATGATCTTATCGGAGCTGCCGCCGCCGTTGGAAGCGGTACCGCCCGAAGAAGAGTCTGAGTTGCCGCAGGCTGCGAGCATTGCTGCGCAGAGAGCCGTGCTTGTGAAGATCGCGAATAATTTTTTGCCGTTCATGATAGTTTCCTCCTTAAAATTAAATAAAACGTTCTGTCAACGGTCTTAACTTGTACTTACATTATACTGAATTTGTGCATACATTTATACCTGCAATTTTACTTAAAATGTTTAATTTTTTCAGGTGCTGTTACCGATCCGAAAGAATTTGACCTTTTTTACACGATAACATTTCCGCAGCTCTGGAACTGCCTCGGCGTCTGACCGGTGTATTTCTTGAAGATCTGGCTGAAATACCTGTAATCCTGGAAGCCTACCTCAAATGCGATCTCGTAGATCATCTTCGAGGTGCAGCACAGCAGCTCCTTCGATCTGCCGATCCTCACCTGATTGAGGTATTCCGAGAGCTTCTGCCCGGTCTCGCGCTTGAATATCGTGCTGAGATAGGTAGGGCTCAGGCCTACTGCGCAGGCCACTGCGGTGAGCGAGATATCGTCGTGCATATAGTTGCGGTCGATGTATTCGACTGCGCTGCGTACAGCCTCGCTGCCGCTGTCCCTTACCGTGGAGCCCCTCCACCTGATGCACTGCTCAACGATCTCATACAGAAATGCGGTCGTCCCGTCAACTGTGGAGAGCTTATCCTCGAGGTCGTCCGCACTCCCGAAGCAGGCGGTGAATTCCTCGTCGGGGACTCCCAGCTCATCGGCAAAGCTCCTTGCCGCAAGGTAGATGTCCGTAGCCACATAAAGCCGCAGCACCAGTGATCTCAGCGTCCGGAAACCGATCTCGTCGAGTATCTCGTCGAGCCCGGCGGCGCAGGTCTCGCTGCTTGCGCTCCGGAGCAGCGCATCTATGCGCTTTACATCCAGCCTCTTTACGTTGCAGCATTCCCTGTGATCTGCTGTCTGAGACATGCCTTCCACCTCCTGTCAGGGGCTCAGACCTTTGCTACCGAGTCGCGTATCACGAGCTCGGGAACGAAGATCCTGTCCTCGGGAAGCATTATCCTCCTGTCGATCGTTCCGAGAAGCAGCTCTGCCGCCGCCTCTCCCAGTTTGCTGTGGGGGTGATGCACCGTCGTCAGCGGGACGTCGCAGATCGAGGCGTACCGCGAATCGTCGATGCCGACCACCGAAAGATCCTGCGGGACTCTTATGCCCTTTTCCTTGCACATCTGCAAAAGGCTGATCGCGAGCCTGTCGTTGTAGCAGACAACTGCGCTGACGCTGTCGATAAGGTCGAGCAGCTTTCCCTTTGCGAAGCGGAACATCGAGCTGCGGTCGGAGGTCGCGAACCAGAACACGTTGTTCTCCCAGCCCGCGATGTTGTTCTCGAGACAGCTTTTCATGTACCCGCTGTAACGCTTGTGCCCCTGGATATCGTCCAAAGCGAAGATGCCGGCAATGCTGCGGTGTCCGCAGCTTATAAGGTAGTCGGTGACTATCCTGCCCGCGGTCTCGTCATCCATGGCGGCACACGGGAAGTCCGCCCACGGATACTTCGCATTGAAGAACACGACAGGTATGTCGCTGCGCCTCAGCTCGGCGTAGAGCCCGGCGTTGGGGTTCGGAAGAGCGCTCTTTGAAGGCTCCACTATCAGCCCCTGTACTCCCTGAGAAAGCATATTCTCGAGAGCCTGCGTTTCCTCCAGCACCTGATTGTGGGTGATCGCCAGCTGCATCGCGTAGCCCGCGTCGTTGAGGACGCTCTCGATGCCTGTCACGATGTGCGGGAAGATGTAATCGCTGAAATAGGTGGATATAACGCCTATGCTCTTCTTGGCCTGCGTACCCGGCTGCGGAGCGGGTCTGCCGCTTACGAAGGTGCCGCTTCCGCGCACCCGGCAGATCACGTTCTCGCTTTCGAGCATCATCAGTGCCTGACGCACCGTCTGCCTGCTGCAGCCGTGTATGGTGCAGAGCTGCTTTTCCGTAAGGAACCTGTCGTTGGGGCCGAGCTTTTCGGAGGCGATATACTGCTTGACCCAGTCAACTATCGCAAGATACTTGTAGTTATCCATATCCACCCCTCCACTCAGCAGCATCCGTCCGGGATGTATGCACTTGTCCTGTCAGATGCTTTCCTTATCTGTACCAATTATATACCTTGACCAGTCAAATGTAAATACAAATTCGTCATTTGTCTGTAAATTTCGGAGATGTAGCAAAAAACTGTGCAAAACTTTTGGCTATAATACACATACATATATCGGAATTTAAATAAAATGTCAGAAATGTAAGCATTACAACTTTCATATATTGGTATGTATCATATCTTTACATCTTTCTCTCCTGTACAATTTCCTCCTGAAAGCTGTCTGCCCGACCGTACAACCTCCCGTACAAATCAAAAAGCCGCCCGCAGCGGGATCACCAAAGATCCCCGCCGCAGGCGGCGCACTGTTTATTCAGATCATTGCTCTTTAACTTCCAATCTCGCTTCAAACTCTTCCTTCGGCATCGGCTTCGCGTAGTAGTAGCCCTGTATCATGTCACATTCCTGCTCGGCGAGGAAGTCCACCTGTTCCCTGACCTCGACGCCCTCGGCAACGGTGCGCATATTCAGGCTGCGCGCCAGCCTTATTGCCTCGGCGACGACTATCCTGTCCCTGCCGTCGCAGTTCTCGCCCCGGAAGAATTCCGCGTCGAGCTTGAGCACGTCAAGAGGCATATCCTTGAGTGAGTTGAGGGATGAGTACCCCGAACCGAAATCGTCCATTGATACCGTGAAGCCGTAGCTCTTGAGGCGGGTGATCGTCTCGATCATCAGCTGCTTGTCGTCAAAGAAGGCGCTCTCGGTCAGCTCGATCTCAATGAGACCGTGGGGCGTACCCACGCTGTCAACGGTGTCCCTGATCTGCTCGGCAAGGTTTTCTTCTATGAAGTGCGCACGCGATATGTTCACCGATACCGGAACGCAGTGTATGCCCTGATCGAGCCAGCGCTTCTGCTCGACGGCAACATGGGTGAGCATATAGTGGTCGATCTCGGTGATGAAGCCGTTTCGCTCAAAGATCGGTATGAAGCGGTAGGGCGTGATGAACCCGAGCTCCGGCGACTGCCAGCGTATGAGCGCCTCGGCGCCCCGCAGCTCGTCGGTGCGGGGATCGTATTTCGGCTGATAGTAGACCACGAACTCCTCGCTTTCAAGCGCTCTCTGCTGACGCTCGACGACCGTATCGGTCCACTTCTGCTCCTCCACCAGCTTGGCGTCGAAGAAGGCGTAAGCCGAGCCTCCGCTTTCCGGAAGCGACTCCCGTGCGGCAAACGCGTTGTTGTAGCATTCCTCGAGGTCGAGCTCCTTTCGGCGCTTTATCCTTCCGCTGCCGTCGGTCTGAACATCTATCATGTATGCTCCGATATGGAAATCGAGCCTGTGGTCACTGTCCGCGCTTTCAAGAGCCTCGGTCAGGGTGCCGAGCCGGGCAGTGAGCTCCCCGTCACTGTTCACGGCAAGCAGAGCCGCAAAGTCGGCGGAATCGAAATGCGCAGCGAGCTCCCTGCGTGCAAGCTTTGAATTGACCGTGTCATAGATCCGGCAGATGAGCTTTTCACCCTCCGATACCGAGTGGCATACACAGAAGCTCAGATAGTTCATCAGCTTGATGCTGAGCACGGCGTATCTCTTTTTCGCATTTCCTCTGCCCCTGACGGCGGGCTCTCCCTTGGCGAAGAAGTAAGCCCTGTTGTTCCCGCCGGTGGTGACGTCCTTGTAGAACTGCCTCGCCAGCTTGTTGCGCGCCCGCAGATTGCTGATGACGTTTATCAGCATCAGCACGAATATCAC
The DNA here is from genome assembly GCA_017534595.1 of Ruminococcus sp. Taxonomy (GTDB): domain Bacteria; phylum Bacillota; class Clostridia; order Oscillospirales; family Ruminococcaceae; genus FB2012. Next base: position 5,375 of record JAFXVY010000076.1, on the reverse strand, counting down.
CAGATAGATCACAATAACTATCAGCACTATCCTGATGATCGCAAAGACATAGTTCACATTGAAGGAAACGACCGTCCTTGCATAGATCGTGCCGCTGCCGTCGGAAAGCCCGGTGCTTATCCAGATCGGTATGTTGATGCTGCCGTTCGGTATGGTGTTGTCCGAATTGATGCCGGTTGTGAAGATGCTGGCGTCTTTGTTCTCGTCGAGGTACCTGCCGACCTCGCTGAGGAATTTCGTCAGCTTGAACTCGAGCTCTCCCTTCTCGGGAACGAGCACCTCCGACTCGGTGTCACCGTAGATCAGATACTCCTTGTCGGGCTGCAGTACACTTGAAAATTCCGCACTCGCAGACCTTATGCAGGTATCGCTGCCGATCATCAGCTCGGTCTTACCCTCGTTGTTCAGGATAAAGCAGTCCATATTGAACTCGCTCATGTGCTCGGGATCCTTATCGCCTTTATCCGTCCAGACCTTCTGCATCGTGTTGAGCGTTTCAAAGCTGTCACTGAGCTTGGTGTCGAGCAGATAGCTAATAAACACGCTGCCGGTTATCAGCATGACCACGAACAGCGCGGCAGACATCAGCAAAAACAGCAGAGCTGTCGGCCAGATGCGGTTTTTTCTGATCTTGAGTCTCCGGCTTTTTTTCCTGAACAACGGATATCCCCCCTTTATTCCAAGGCTTGAACTATTGCTTATTATAATACAAAATCGGCGAAAAGTCAACATTTCAATGCCCGTTCGGGTGCTGCGGACAGTGAAGATCGGTGTTGCCCTTGACAAACCGCGGTTTATGAGATAGACTATATTTATAAAGTGATAGCTTGGCTATCAGACGGTTTTGTTACGATCCGGAAAGGAGAGCTTGCCAGGTGGAATACAGGAAAATGATCGAAGATGCCCGTAACGACAGGATGTCGGAAGTAGTCGAGGCGACGGCGGGGCTTCTGCTGAAGCGCGACGTCTCCGAGCTGACCATGAACGATATAGCGCTGGAATGCGATATCGGCGTAGCCTCGCTGTACCGTTATTTCGGGACGAAGGCGACCCTTGTGATAAAGGCGGGGTGCTGTCTGTGGGGCAGGGTAAGGTCGATGTTCGACGGTGTTTTCGAGAGCGGGAGCTTCACCGAAAAGAACGGCTGTGAGAGGCTCTGCGAGCTTGTAAAGGTGTTCAAAGAGCTTTACGTTTCGCACAAGGATTTTCTGCGTTTTGTTGACAGCTTTGACAGATACATTGTCAGTGAGAGCGTATCGGAGGTATCTCTGAGGGAATACCGTGAGAGCATAATGGATTTCTACCCCATATTTGAAGAGGCATACAAATGCGGCATTGAAGACGGCTCACTCAGAAAGGACATAGATTTCAACATCCTTTATCTTTCGGTCACGCACACGATGATGCTTCTGAGCGAGAAGTTTGCGAGAGGAGACATTTTCGAGGGCGAGAACCGCTGTGCCGAGCAGGAGCTTGATATGCTCATTGACATGGCGGTGAAATATATCAGGCCGGAATAAGCTGCGGCTTAAAACGCGACAGTATAATGGGGTCAAGGGGGAAGCGTCCCCCTTGACCCCTCTTTTGCTGTCATGTTTTGGGCTTATACTTTTTTCAGCCCGCCGTCAAACTACGGTGCATCCCTGTACTCCGTAAACCGAAGGCGGAACTGCGCCGTCCGCGCCGAGGACCGCTGTCGGGTTTGAGTTACATAGTTTTTTTATCTGTCCGTCAGCACCCTGTACGTCTCCGGGCGGCGGTCACGGAATACGCCCCATTCAAGCCGCGCTCTGTCACAGGCCTCAAGATCAAGCTTCGCAAGCAGTACCGCGTCTCCCTCACGCTCCGCCGAGGTCAGTATCTCTCCGACCCCGTCAGTGATGAACGAGGAACCGTAAAACTTCAGCGACGAGCTCTGACCGCCGTTCTCCTCGCAGGGCGTGACTTCCTCAAGGCCGTATCTGTTCGCCGCCGCTACCGGGATAAGGTTCGCCGCGGCATGACCCTGCATCGCCCGCCTCCAGTGAGGCATGGAGTCGGTCTCGAGGATCGGCTCGGAGCCTATCGCCGTCGGGTAAAGTATCAGCTGCGCCCCCAGGAGCGCCATGGCTCTCGCCGCCTCCGGGAACCACTGATCCCAGCAGATGCCTACGCCTATCTTGCCGTAACGGGTCTCCCAGACCTCAAAGCCGGTATCGCCGGGAGTGAAGTAGAATTTCTCCTGATAGTAATGGTCGTCGGGGATGTGGGTCTTGCGGTAAACTCCCAGCACCGAGCCGTCGGCGTCGATCATGGCTATGGAGTTATAGAGGGTGTACCCCGCCCGCTCGTAGAAGCTTATCGGCATGACGATGTCAAGCTCGGAGCAGAGCTTCTTGAAGTGCAGGACGGCTTCGTTCTCGGAGACCGGCCTAGCGAAGGAATAATAGTCATAGCGGCGCTCCTGACAGAAATACCGTCTCTCGAACAGCTCGGGGAGCAGCACTACGTCGGCGCCCTTTTCGGCGGCCTCGCGGACGAGCGCATCGGCTTTTTCGATGTTCTCGGAGACGTTCTCGGTGCAGCTCATCTGTACGGCGGCAACTGTTATTATCATTTGTATCCACTCCTTTGATATGGTTTCGGCGGTCAGACCGCTTATTATGTGATGTTCTTGGCTTTCCCGACGGAGACGTAATTATCGAGCACAGCCCGCAGATCGGTGCCCCCGGCGGCCTCCCACCTGCGTTCTCCGACCACGGTGAAGGTCATCCTGCCGTCGGGGGAGAGCTTTTCGGAGTAGCTGTCGAGGTAGAAGACGTCGTCGGAGACGACAGTCCCGCGGATGATGCCCCTGCACTCCGACAGCGGGCAGCCCGGGAAGTTCACGTTATGTATCTCATTCTTTCCGAGGGGCTCGTCTATGAGCTCGCGGACGATCTCATCGAGATATCTGTCCGTGACCTTGTGACAATCGCCGGCGTGCTCGGAGAAAGCCACGGTATGTATCCCCTGAAAGGCGGCCTCGAAGGCTGCGCCGACGGTGGCGGAATACTGGAGGTCGGTGGCTAAGTTATAGCCGTAGTTTATGCCGGAGAATACGGTGTCGGGCTTGCCGGGCACAAGGTTGAGCACCCCGACTCTTACGCAGTCCGCGGGGGTGCCGGTGCAGGCGAAGGCGTGTACTCCCGCAACGGGGAAGTCCGCCTCCCAGGCATCGAAGCTCTCGCGCAGAGTAATGCTGTGGGACATAGCGCTTCTCTGGCTCTCGGGTGCGGCTATCCACACCTCGCCGTACTTAACGGCAACAGCGGCGAGCCGGATGAGCCCGTCGGCGAGGATGCCGTCATCATTTGTTATCAGTATTTTTCTCATTGTCACGCTCCGGTGTCAGGTGTAATTATTCATCGCTGCGGGAAGCGTTCCTCCCCGCGGCGGGTATCTGCTGAGTTATGCAGTGGATGTTCCCGCCGCCGATGATTATTTCTCTCGCATCTATGGGGATGATCCGGCGGTCGGGGCAGAGCTCCTGCATTATGCGGACGGCGCGTTCGTCGCTTGCTTTGTTTACGCCGCCGAACTGCGGCAGCAGGATCGAGCCGTTCGTGAAGTAGAAGTTGACGTAGGAGGCTGCGAGCCTTTCCCCGACTTCGCGCTCATCCTCGCCCTCCTCGAAGGTATAGCCTGCGAGGTCATGCTCGGTGATAGTAACGGGGACATCGGGTATCGGCAGCTTGTGGACCTTTATCTTCCTGCCCTTTGCATCGGTGACGCTTTCAAGATAGTCAAGGTCGGCCTTTGAAAGGGGGTACTGCGGGTCGTTCTCATCGTCCGTCCACGCGAGGACCACCTCGCCGGGGCGGATGAATGCGCAGACGTTGTCAACGTGCTCGTTGGTCTCGTCGTTGTATATGCCTCTCGGCAGCCAGAGGACTTTTTTGCCCCCCAGATAGCTGCAAAGGTTCCGCTCGATCTGCTCTTTCGTGAGCTGCGGGTTGCGGCCCCTGCTCAGCAGGCAGCTCTCCGTGACCATCAGTGTACCCTCGCCGTCGGAGTGTACCGAGCCGCCCTCGAGGACGAAATGCTGCGCATCGTAGCATTCATAGCCCGCGAGGCCGCAGAACTTTTCTGCAAGGGCGTTGTCGTTTTCCCAATGCGCGTAAAGACCGTCGTAGCTCCCGCCCCAGGCATTGAACTGCCAGTCTATCCCGCGGACATCTCTGCCGTCGGTCACAAAAGTCGGTGCGACATCACGCGCCCACGAATCATCGGTGGGGATGTTGAGCAGTATCACATTGTCGTACCCGCCGAACAAGGCTTCAGCCTTTTTTTCTGTCTTATCCGAAACGATGACATACACCCGTTCTTCCTCGGCGATGTGCCTGATTATCTCCGCGAATACGGCCTGCGCGGGCTCCGCGCCGTAGCCCCATGATCCGGGGCGTTCGGGGAAGATGATGACCGTAGCCCGGTGGGGAGAGAACTCCGCAGGCATACAGAACCCGTCATCGGAGGGTATGGATCTCAGTTTCATTTTTCATCACCAAGCTCTTTCAGTCTGTATGACGCCCAGCCGAACAGCAGCTCCGACAGCGTGTAAAGCTCGCAGTCCCCGCCGGACTTGAGCGCCGTGAATGCCGCGATGACCGGCCTGTCGTGTTCGTCCGCGGCCTCGTACAGCCCGGAGATATGCCGCTCGAACCTGCCGGTCTGCCGGAAAACGTTCGCCTGTATCACAAAGGACGCCGACTTGTAAAGCCCGCGCAGCGTCCGCTCCTTTTTGCCGTAGAGCGAGTTGTGGACGCAGATATGGTAAATGCTGCAAAGCCCCGCCTTCATCGCCCTGCTTACGTCCTCATCGGTGATAGGGGGGATGAGCTCCCCAAGGCTGCCGCGTATCGGGACGGTGTCGTTGTAAAGCTGGAACAGGTCGGGGACGTCCCAGTTCGCAAGGTCTGCCCTGCAGGAGAGAAACCCGCAGCAGAGCTCACGGTTCGGCAGCGTATCGAGCATGGCGGAATAGCGTTTTATATCTTCATAAGAGAGCGCATCGAGTATGACGACCATGTCGATATCGCTCGAATCGGTCGCCTCGCCGCGGCTGTAGCTCCCTTGCAGGCCGATGAACAGCACCCTGCCGGGGAAGGTCTTATCGAGAGCAGCGGTGAACTGCTCTGTCCAGTTGTGAATGTCTGTCATTTTGATTCTCCGGTTTTATTGTCCTTGCCGCTGTGCGGCTCGGATATAAGGGCAACACCGCACAACCACCGGCTAACGCCTTTGTACATCATCCGCTTGCATATTTTCCGTCATTATTACCGTGTCAACTTGTTGACACTATTCTCCTTGCCGTTGCGCAAAGCGAAGTGAACTTCGCTTGCAAGGCGGCGTCGAAT